>NZ_JBIAWG010000019.1:7910-192577 GCF_042895285.1 Streptomyces sp. NPDC001406 | reverse complement strand
GTCGTACGCAACAGCGCCACGGGTGACCTGGAAGTCGTCACCGTCACCCCCGACAACGAGGACCGGATCCTCGTCCACGACGCCCACACGGCATCGCCCACGACGGCGTTCGCCCTCTCCCGCCTCGCCGACCCGGACACCCTGCGCCACACGCCGATCGGGGTCTTCCGGTCGGTGGAGCGGCCGGTCTACGACAGCGAGATGGCCGACCAGCTGGACACGGCGGTCGAGCAGAACGGCAAGGGAGACCTGGCCACGCTGCTGGCCGGCGGGGACACCTGGACGGTGATCGGCTGAGCCGGCCGACGCGCGTTCACGAGGCCCGGGACTGGATTTCCCGGGCCTCGTCGTATGCCCGGCGGGCCTTTTCCACGTCGTCCATCCGGCCTTCGGTCCACAGCGCCAGCGCCCGCACCTGTTCCGCGGCCTCGCGGCCCAGGTCGGTCAGGGAGTAGTCGACGCGGGGCGGGATGACCGGCTTGGCGTCACGATGGACCAGTCCGTCGCGCTCCAGGGTCTGGAGGGTCTGGGTGAGCATCTTCTCGCTGACCCGGCCGATCGCCCGGCGCAGCTCGCTGAAGCGGTACGACCGGTCGAGGAGCTCGATCAGGACCAGGACACCCCAGCGGCTGGTGACGTGCTCCAGGACCATGCGGTGAGGGCACATCTCCTCACCGACCACGTACTTGGACGGCCCGCCTGCGGCCGATGCCCCCTCAGTACTTACTCTCATGCCAGTACCTTACTTCAAAGTGGGTACTTTCATACAGTTAGTGCACCTCCTAGGGTTAGTGACAGCCGCACCCCACAAGGAGATTGCAGACCATGAGCATCGTCGTCACCGGAGCCACCGGACACCTCGGCCGCCACGTCGTGGAGCAGCTGCTGGAGAAGGTCCCGGCCGAACAGATCACCGCCGTCGTGCGCGATGAGGCCAAGGCGGCCGACTTCGCGGCGCGCGGCGTGAAGATCGCCGTCGCGAACTACAACGAGCCCGAGACCTTCGACGGACTCTTCGCGTCCGGCGACAAAGTGCTGCTGATCTCCGGCAACGAGTTCGACAAGGGCCGTGTCCAGCAGCACCAGGTCGTCATCGACGCCGCCAAGGCGGCAGGCGTGGCGCTGCTGGCGTACACCAGCGCCCCCGGCAGCCTGACGGCCGCGCTCGCCGACGACCACCGGGCCACCGAAGAGCTGCTGCTCGCCTCGGGCCTGCCCTGCACGCTGCTGCGCAACAGCTGGTACCACGAGAACTACACCGAGAACCTCGCCCCGGTACTGGAGCACAACGCCGTCGTCGCGGCCGCCGGTGAGGGCCGCGTCTCCTCCGCCTCGCGCGCCGACTACGCGGCCGCCGCCGTCGCCGTGCTCACCGGTGAGGGCCACGAGAACCGGACGTACGAGCTGGGCGGCGACGAGGCCTGGAGCCTGGCCGAGTACGCGGCCGAGCTGAGCCGGCAGACCGGCAGGGAGATCGGCTACAACTCCGTGCCCGCCGAGGTCCTCCAGGGCATCCTCACCGGCGCCGGTATGCCCGAGCCGTTCGCCGTGATCCTGGTCGGCGTGGACGCGTCCATCGCGAAGGGCGAGCTGGTCATCTCCTCCGGCGACCTGTCCCGGCTGATCGGCCGCCCGACCAGCCCGTTCTCCGAGGCCATCACCGCCGCGCTCAAGGGCTGAGACTCCCCCGCCGGGCCCGGGCGCGCCCGCACCCCCTGCTGTCATGACCGTATAGCGATACGGGCATGACAGCAGGGGGTGCGCGGCGTTACCTTCGTCCAGGCGGACAGGACGCGTGGAGTGAGCAGGAGGGGCCCGTGGCCGACATATCGAGGGGCGAGCGGCGGACAGGTCTGCTGAACGGCTTCGCGGCCTATGGGATGTGGGGGCTCGTTCCCCTCTTCTGGCCGCTGCTGAAGCCCGCCGGATCGGTGGAGATCCTCGCCCACCGGATGGTGTGGTCCCTCGCGTTCGTCGCCGTCGCGCTCGTCTTCGTACGGCGCTGGGCCTGGGCCGGGGAGCTGCTGCGGCAGCCGCGCCGGCTGGCCCTGGTCGCGTTGGCGGCAGCGGTGATCACGGTCAACTGGGGTGTGTACATCTGGGCCGTGAACGCCGGTCACGTCGTGGAGGCCTCACTGGGGTACTTCATCAATCCCCTGGTCACCATCGCCATGGGCGTGCTGCTCCTGAAGGAGCGGCTGCGGCCCGTGCAGTGGGTGGCGGTGGGCGTCGGGTTCGCCGCCGTGCTCGTCCTGACCGTCGGCTACGGGCAGCCGCCGTGGATCTCCCTGTGTCTCGCGTTCTCCTTCGCCACGTACGGGCTGGTGAAGAAGAAGGTCAACCTCGGCGGCATCGAGTCGCTGGCCGCCGAGACCGCGATCCAGTTCCTGCCCGCGCTCGGCTATCTGCTGTGGCTCACCGCGCGCGGCGACTCGACCTTCAGCACCGGCGGCACCGGGCACTCCGCCCTCCTCGCCTCCACGGGAATCGTCACCGCGCTCCCGCTCGTCTGCTTCGGGGCGGCCGCGATCCGCGTGCCGCTGTCCACGCTGGGGCTGCTCCAGTACCTGGCCCCCGTCTTCCAGTTCCTGCTCGGCATCCTCTACTTCCACGAGGCCATGCCGCCCGAGCGCTGGGCCGGCTTCGCGCTGGTCTGGCTCGCGCTGTCGCTGCTCACCTGGGACGCCCTGCGCACCGCCCGCCGCAGCGCCCGCGCCCTCGCCGAACTCCGGGACAGCCGCATCCCCGCTTCCCGTGAGGAGGACACCCGCGTCGGCTATAAGTGAGCGGCATGACACAGACTCCGGACGCCACGCCCGCCCCGCTGCACTGGAAGCTCGTCGTCGACGCCACCGACCCGCATGCGCAGGCCGACTTCTGGGCCGCCGCGCTGCACTACGAGGTCGAGGACAACAGCGCGCTCGTCGAGCGGCTGCTGGAACTCGGCGCGCTGCCGGGTGAGGCCACCGTCGAGTTCCACGGCCGCGCGGCCTTCCGTGACCTGATCGCCGTACGGCACCCCGACGACCCGTACGACAAGGAACGCGGCATCGGACTGGGGCGGCGGCTGCTGTTCCAGCGCGTCCCCGAGGCCAAGACCGTCAAGAACCGGCTCCATCTCGACCTGCACCCGGGTGAGGGACGGCGGGCGGACGAGGTCGAGCGGCTGAAGAGGCTGGGGGCGCGTGTGCTGCGGGAGGTGCGGGAGCCCTCCGGGGAGTGGGTGGTGATGGCGGACCCGGAGGGGAACGAGTACTGCGTCGCCTAGCCGTTGCCGGGGTGCGCGGCCCTGCGGGCGCGTTCGGTCAGGCGGCCCATGCGGTTGTGCGCGGACTCCAGCTGCTCGATGTCCTCGGCGGCCGGGCCCTCCTCGGCGGTGAGCTCCGTCCACAGCGCGATCAGTTCCCGGCCCAGGCTCAGGCCCTGCTCGGGGTCGCGTACGGCGCGCCAGGCGGCGGCCGCGCTCTGCACGTTTCCGTACGCCGCCTCGGCGTCGCGGGCCTGGCGGCGCCGCCTGGCGAGGTCGAGCGAGAGCCGGAAGGCGCGCAGCGGATCGCCGGCCAGGTAGGCGATGTAGGCGGTCAGCTCGCGCAGATGGAGCACCTCGGGGTGGTCCGGGCCGAGCAGCGCCGAGGCCTCCGCGACCGTGCGCTGCGCCAGCTCGGCCGCGGAATCGATCCGGCCCGCCTTGACGGCCTCGTTGATCCGCGTCATCGGCTCGGTGAGCAGCGCGGCGCCCTCCTCGGTGGTGGTCACGGGACCGTCACCGAGCACCTCTTCGGCCACGGCGTCGAAGCCGCGGGCGGGGGTGGGCTTGGGGTCGGGGTCGGGTTCGGTGGCGTAATCGGGGGCGGGGGGCCGGGCGGCCGGGGATTCGGCGGCCGCCTTCGGCTTTGCGTCCGGCTCGGGTGCGGCGATCGGCTCCGGTACGGCGTCCGGCTCGGGTGCGGCGATCGGCTCCGGTACGGCGACAGGCTCGGGTACGGCGACCGGCTCCGGCCCGGCGACCGGCTCCGGCCCGGCGGCCGGTCCCGGCTCGGTGCTCATGACGGGCGGCGGCCCGAACACCCCGGTCGGCATCTGGACGATCCCGGGGCCCAGGGGCTCCCCGCTCGCCGCCGCCTCCGGCACCGCCCGCAGCGGAAACGTCGGCACGGCATCCCGCACCGGCTCATCGACCGACCGCAGCAGATGGGTGGGCTTGTCCGAAGCGACCCGCTTACGCAGCGACGCCACCCGCTCGGGCAACGGAGCCACCCGCTCAGGCAGCGAAGCGACCCGCTCGGGCAACGGTGCCACCCGCTCCGCCGGCGGAGCCATCCGCAGCGGCTCCCCCGCGAAACGGCTGGAACCGTCCGCCTCCACCTGGAGCGGGACGACGTAACCGATGCGGGCGTCGTGGACCGAGGCGAGTATGGGGCGGCCGGCCGCGAGGACCAGGCCGTGGAGGTGGTTCAGGACGGCCTGCTGGATCTCCTCGCCGGGCCCCGCCACGACCGGTACGCCGGCGACCGAAGCGCCGCCCGTACCCGAAACGCGGACATCCACCGGTTCCGCCGGGAAGGCGGCCCGCTGCTGTTCCCGCTTCTTCTCGCGGCTGAGTCGAGACATCGGTCCCCTCACTCCCCCGGCGTCACGATCCGGTCGTACACCTGCGTACTGTCGAGTGTCTCCTGTCGCTACGGTTCCCACGTCACTGCGATGTCACAGACTCGCACCAGGCGCTGACACGCCATCGGAACAGGAGGAGCGCAAGAATGCAGCCAGGCGGGCAGCAGGGGCCGGAGATCTGGGTCCGTGGACCGGTCGCCGTACCGGAGCGGGAGCGGCATCCGGAACCGGACCGGATGTGGGGGACGACCGCGCACGGGCCCTGTGCCGCCCGGCCCTTCTCCTGGGTCGGCACGCACGGCGGCGCGGGCACCAGCACGCTCGCGGCGGTGTACGGCGGCCGGGACTGCGGACGCGACTGGCCCGGGCCGGACGCCCCGCCGTCGGTACTGCTCGTGGCGCGGACCCACGCGACCGGGCTGGCCCGTGCCACGCAAGCCGTCGAGACCTTCCGGCAGGGCGCCGCACCGGCCGGTCTCGACCTGGACGCCGTGGTGCTCGTCGCGGACGCCCCGGGACGGCTGCCGCGCCAACTGGACCGGCAGGTCAAGGTGATCGAGTCGGTCGTCGACGTGTACCGCGTGCCCTGGGTGGACGACTGGCGCCTGGGCGATCTGAGCGGCGGGGCGCCGCGGGGGACCGATGCGCTGGTGCGGTTGACCGGGGCAGCGGGCGGCGGGCGGTAGTCGCGCGGGAGCCCCCTTCCCAGAATGCTTGCGTATGCATATGATGCATGTGCGTGTATTGCTCGCACGCCGTACGCCGATCCTCCTGGGGGAAACCATGACCCGCCGCTTCCTCTTCGTGCTGGGCAGCGCCCGCGCCGACGGGAACTCCGAGCTGCTGGCCCGCAAGGCCGCCGAGCAGCTGCCCGCCGAGGTGGAGCGGCAGTGGATCAGCCTCGCCGAGCACCCGCTGCCCGACTTCGTGGACCAACGGCACGACAGCGACCATGTGCGGCCCGCCTCCGGCAGCGCCACCGGCCTGTTCCTGGACGCCACGCTCGCGGCCACGGACATCGTGATCGTCTCGCCGCTGTACTGGTACTCGGTGTCCGCCCAGACCAAGCGCTACCTGGACCACTGGTCGGGCTGGCTGCGCACCCCCGGCCTGGACTTCAAGGCGGCCCTCGCCGGGCGCACGCTCTGGGGCGTCACCGCGCTCGCGCACGCGGAGCCGGAGGTGGCCGATCCGCTGGTCGGCCTGCTCAGCAACTCGGCCGCGTATCTGAGGATGCGCTTCGGCGGGGTGCTGCTGGGCAACGGCAGCGCGCCCGGGGACGTACTGCGGGACACGGAGGCGCTGACGCGCGCCAAGACGTTCTTCGCGCGGGAGGCGCCGCTCGCGCGGTTCCCCTACGAGACGGCGGCCGCCTGAACCCCGTGCGGAGCCGGTGCCGGTGCTGGTACCGCTAGGCGCTGATGTCCTTCGTCGTGAACCGCGCCCAGGCCGCCGAGCCGAACACCGCGGCGTACAGGGCCTGCAGGCCCAGGTTCTTGACCAGGTCGTCCCAGTAGACGGGGTCGCGCATCAGGTCGGCGAAGGACAGCCAGTAGTGGGAGAAGAAGTACGGCTGGAGCGCGTGCAGTTGGGGTATCTGGTCGAGGATCTGGACGGTGATCAGCAGGCCCACCGTGGTCGCCATCGCCGCGATCCCGCTGTTGGTCAGCGTCGAGATGAACAGGCCGAGCGCCGCGATCCCGGTCAGTGACGCGGCGACGACCAGGGCGATCAGCAGGGCCCGGCCCAGGCCTTCGCCGAAGCCGATCCGGGTGCCGGAGATGGTCGTCAGGTCGCCGAGCGGGAAGAGCAGCGCGCCCACCGCCAGCGCGGAGACCGCGACCACCAGGGTGGCCAGCAGGCAGAAGGCCATGGTGGTCGCGTACTTGGTGAGCAGGAGGCGGGTGCGGCCCGCGGGGGCGACCAGGAGATAGCGCAGGGTGCCCGCGTTGGCCTCGCCCGCGATCGCGTCGCCCGCGACGACGCCGATCGCCATCGGCAGGAAGAACGGGAGTGTCGCCGCCAGTGCGGTGAACACGAGGAACAGGCCGTTGTTGGTGATCTGGGCGATGAAGGCGGGCCCTTCGCCGCCGCCGCGGCCGGGCTGCGCACCGCCCCGCGTCTCGATCTTCACCGCGATCCCGACCAGGATCGGCACTCCCGCCAGCACCCCCAGCAGAGCGAGCGTGCGCCAGCGGCGGAAGGTGGTGAGCAGTTCGCTGCGCAGCAGACCGAAGGTCCACAGCGGATTCGGGGCGCGTATGGCGGTCTTCTCCACCTGCGCCGACGCGAGTTCAGCCTGCGACATCGAAGCCCTCTCCGGTCAGTGCCACGAACGCGTCCTCCAGCGAGGCCCGTTCGACCGCGAAGCCCCGCACGCGCACCCCGGACGTCACCAACGCGGCGGTGAGGTCGGCGAGTTCACCGGACGGCGGCTCTCCGGTCACCCGGTCCTCGGCCATGACGACATCGGCGACCCCCCGCTCCTTCAGCACCCGGGCCGCGTCCTCGGTGTCCGGCGTGGTGACCACCAGCCGGCCGCGCGCGCCCGCCGCCAGGTCCGCCACCGCGCCCTGGGTGATGAGCCTGCCCTGCGCCATGACCGCCGCGTGCGTGCACACCTGCTCGATCTCGTCGAGGAGGTGGGAGGAGAGGAAGACGGTGGTGCCGTCGGAGGCCAGTTCCCTCACCAGGGACCGGATTTCGCGCATGCCCTGGGGGTCGAGCCCATTGGTCGGCTCGTCGAGGACGAGGAGTCTGCGGGGCTGGAGCAGCGCGGCCGCGAGTCCCAGGCGCTGCTTCATGCCCAGGGAGTACGCCTTCGCCTTCTTGGCGGCGGCGGCCGTCAGGCCCACCCGGTCCAGTGCCGCCGCGACGCGGGTGCGCCGGGTGCGCGGGTCGGCGGTCGGGTCGGCGGCGTCGTACCGCAGGAGGTTGTCCCGGCCGGAGAGGAAGCCGTACAGGGCGGGCCCCTCGATGAGCGCGCCGACGTGCGGCAGCACGGCGCGTGCGGACCGGGGCATGGGACGCCCGAGTACCCGCGCCGTGCCGGAGGTGGGCTCGATGAGCCCCATCAGCATGCGGATGGTGGTGGTCTTGCCGGAGCCGTTCGGACCGAGGAAGCCGAAGACGCTGCCCGCCGGGACGGTCAGGTCGAGACCGTCCACGGCGAGCTGTCCGCCGCGGTAGCGCTTGGTGAGGCCGCGGGTTTCGATGACGCACGGTTCCGCGTCCGAGGCCTCGGTCTCCTGCTCCGTGGCGGACGGTTCGTCCATCGGCTCCCTCGATTCGTCGTGCCCGCAGGGTACCTACTGCGCCGCGTTCGCCGCCTGGACCAGGGCGTCCTTGGTCACGGCGCCGACGTAGACCTTGCCGTCGTCCGTGATCAGGGCGTTGATCAGGCGGGTGGAGAAGACCGTGCCCTTGCCGAACTTGCCGTGCACCTGGTCGCCGAGCGAACCGAGGAAGCCGCCCAGGTCGCCGCCGCCGGCGGCGGAGCCGGACGGTACGCCGCCCTTGCTGCCGGTGTCGAAGGTGGCGATGGAGTTCCAGCCCTTGCCGAGGACGTCGAAGCCCTCGTCACCCTTGAAGCCCTCGGCCCCCTTGAAGCCCTCGGCTCCCTTGGCGAAGTCGTCGCCCGGCTTCAGGGAACCCCTCCCGGGCGCCTTCGACGCCTGGTCCTCCTCGGTGACCTTCGCGCCCTTGGGCGGGGTGAAGTCGAAGGTCGAGGCGGCCGGCTTGGCGAAGCTGACCTGCGTGAAGCCCGCGTCGACCACGGCCGCGCCGCCGCTGCTCGGGGTGAGGGTGAACTTCAGCGGAAGCCCGGTCTTCGCGTCGACGGCGATGCTGATCGCGCCGACGGTGGTGCCGGACTGCTTGGGCTTGACGAGCAGCTTGTAGGCGTCCCGGCCGGCCACCTGCACGGTGCCGTCGACGGTCACCGACGTGGTGTCGTCCACCGACTTGAGGGCCTCGTCGGCGAAGTCCTTGGGCGTGGCGGGCGGTTCGCTCCCCTTGTCCTTGCCCTGCTCGTCGGCCTTGCCGTGGTACACCTCGTTGGACTTGCTGTCGTAGCCCCACACGTCCTTGCCGTTGTGGATGAGGCTGTACTCGGCGGCGCTCTCGATCAGCGAGAGCTTCTGCCGGTCCGGGCCGTCCGCGGCGACGCGCAGGGTGTGCGTGCCGCTGACGAGTTCGGTCAGCTTGGACGTCGGGTCGGCGGACGAACCGTCACCCGACGGGCCCGCGCCGGAGAGCAGACCGCTCTCCAGGCCGCCGAGGTCGGGGAGCCCGAGGTCCGTGCTGACCTTCACCGTGCCGGACAGCTGCTGCACGTCCGACTTGGCGATCTTCTCGATGAGCTGCTGCGCGGTGATCTTCGGCAGATCGGGGTCACCGGAGTCGGCGAGCGCCGGGACCAGCCCGATGGTCGCCGCCGCCACCCCCACCACCGCGACCGGTACGACGTACCGGGCGGCCTTGCGACGTCCCGAGCGCAGGTCGTCGACCTGCGTCGCGCCCGTGGTGCCGTCGGATTCGTACGGTGCCATGTGTGCCTTACCTCCGTCGTCGGCGGCGGCTGTCCTCGCACTCTGTCCCACCCTGAGCCGCCATTCTCACCCGAATCGGTGAGGAGTGGTGATTTCCGTGGTTTCCAGTTGACCAAATCGGCCGTGCGGAAGCGTCAGCCCGCGGGCTCAACTCCGTGTACGACTGGGGTATGACACACGGAGGCGGCGCCTCCCCCGACCCGTAGGGGTCGGCCGCGTGGGAGACGCCGCCCGCGGCTCAGTGCGTGCGCACGAACACGTAGTCCGCCTGGTAGGGCACACCGACGATCCTGCCCGGGGTGCAGGAGCCGGCCGGGGCGAGCCCGCCGACCGTGTTCAGCCGCAGGATCTCACCGGTGCCGGCGAGCAGCCCGTGGTGCTTGCCGGACCTGGTGGCCTTGAGGTCCAGCTCGGGGATGTTGCCGTCGCCGTTGGGCGTCTTGGCGATCAGGGCGCCCGTGACGGCGCTCCCGTCCGGCGCGGTCCACTGCGGTGTGCCGGAGTTGGGCTTCACGAAGGAGTGACGGATGTGGCCGCCGAGCCGGGCACTGACGTCACGCTGCCCGAAGGCGTATCCGCCGCCCTCGGCCGCCTTGCACTCGTAGATCTGCTTCCCCTTGACGACGGAGGCCTGGAAGCTGCCGAGAACGTGCCGGAAGTCGGTGGTGGTGGTGACCTTGTGGAGCTGTCCGCGGACGGCTCCGCCCGGGAACTTTGCGGTATGGAGATTGGCGTAGAAGGAACCGGGGTCCTCGGTGAGCTGCTTGAGCAGGGCGGGGTCGTTCACCGTGACGGTGCCGGTGAGGCTGTGCCGCCCCTGGGGAGCCTTGCCGAGCAGCTTCCCGAAGTTGATCCTGACGCCGCCGTTGGTGCCCTTGGCGCCCTGGTGGATGTGGAGATCGGTGGGCCTGCCGGTGCCGCGCCAGGCCACGGCGACGGACACCTTGTCCCCCTTGACCTCGATGAACTCCAGCGCCGCGCCGTCCTTGTCCCCCACGGCGGGGCCGCCCTCGACCGGCACCTCGTTGGCGCCCCGGAGGCTTGCGGCGAGGATGGTCGTTTCCTTGCCGGTGCGGCTCTCGCCGGCGGCGGCCGGGATCGCCGCGGCGGCGACACCGGCGGACGCGGCGATCGCGACGGCGGTGGCGACGAGGCCCTTGCGGCGCGCGATGAACGTTCCGTTCATACCCATGATTCGGTTTTCTCCCCGTATGCGGCTGACGCCCCCTGCGTCAGCTTCTGGGCATGGGTACGGAAGGGATCTTAGATTAGACTCAGTCCATAAATGCGACGTGCGTCACACCGCTCGACGGGAACTACCCGGCCCGGTGCACCACCGCGTCGCACAGTTCGAGCAGGGCGGCCTTGGCGTCGCACTCCGGCAGCGGGGCCAGCGCCGCCCGCGCGTCCTCCGCGTAGCGCACGGTGTCGCGCCGGGCCTGCTCCAGCGCCGGATGGCCACGGAGGGCGGCCAGCGCCTCGGCGTGGCGCGCGTCGTCGGTCAGGTCGGAGTCGAGGAGCTCGCACAGCGCGATGTCCTCGGCCAGCCCCAGCCGCTGCGCCCGCTCGCGCAGCCGCAGCACCGGAAGGGTCGGGATGCCCTCGCGCAGATCGGTGCCCGGCGTCTTGCCGGACTCGTGCGAGTCGGACGCGATGTCGAGCACGTCGTCCGCCAGCTGGAAGGCGACACCGAGCCGCTCGCCGTACTGGGTGAGCACGTCGACGACCGTCTCGTCGGCCCCCGACATCATCGCCCCGAACCGGCAGGACACCGCCACCAGCGAGCCCGTCTTGCCGCCCAGCACGTCCAGGTAGTGCTCGACCGGGTCCCGGCCGTCCGAGGGCCCCGCGGTCTCCAGGATCTGCCCGGTGACCAGCCGCTCGAACGCGAGGGCCTGGACCCGCACCGCCTCGGGACCGAGATCGGCGAGGATCTGCGAGGCACGGGCGAACAGGAAGTCACCCGTGAGAACGGCGACCGAGTTGCCCCAACGGGTGTTCGCGCTCTCGACACCGCGGCGCACCGCGGCCTCGTCCATCACGTCGTCGTGGTACAGCGTCGCGAGGTGCGTCAGCTCGACGACGACGGCCGAGGGCACGACACCCGGCGCGTACGGGTCGCCGAACTGGGCCGCGAGCATCACGAGCAGCGGCCGGAACCGCTTCCCGCCCGCCCTCACCAGGTGCTGGGCGGCCTCCGTGATGAACGGGACCTCACTCTTGGTGGCTTCGAGCAAGCCTTCCTCGACAGCCGCCAATCCGGCCTGGACATCGGCTTCCAGAGCCTGGTCCCGCACGCTCAGCCCGAACGGCCCGACGACGGTCACGTGGGGTCTCCTGTCTGCTGGTGTCTGCTGGCGATTACACGGTTTGTCGATAGGTCGCTGCCATCACTCAAGTCAGCGTATCCGGTCAGGTTTCGATCACCGATAGCGCCCACCGTTACAGCCCAGGCGGTATCGGATCACGACCGGTATGTTTTTGATCAGTTGATAAGGATTGATTTTTATCGACTCATCATGATGTGACACTGCTTGTCCCTATATACCCGCATGTACCCGGTCAGCCGGCGCCACGGGGCACCACCCATACACATCCGTACGTCCTCCCCCTACGAGACCACGCACGACGACATCCGCATCCCCCTGCCCGACAGGACACGGCTGTACGCGCGCGTATGGCGGCCCCTGCCGGACGAACCCTGGTGAGCGGGCCACGGCTACGCCTGGCGGGGCATGTGGCTGGAGCGCCTCGGCCCGCGAGGAGTACGACACGATCAGGGCCGCCGTGCTCGCGGTGGGCGGCCGGCACGACCCGTACCACGACACGGTCCTCCGTCCGGTCGAACACCTTCCGCGCGACCGCGTCCGCGGCATCGTCGGCCCCTGACCGCACGAATACCCCGACCGCGGCCGGCCGGCCCGGCGATCGGCTTCCTCCAGGAGACCCTGCGCCGGTGGGACCACCGGCTCAGGGACGGCACCCCGTCCGACGGTGCCTCCGCCCCGGCGGACCCCCTGGACCAGCCGCTCCCGCGCGCGTACGCCCTCGACTCCCGCCCCCCGGCCACGGCCTACGGCACCCTTCCCCGCCCGCCGGGTCGGCGAGCCGCTCCGACCCTCACCCCACGTGACGAGCGTCACGCACCGGCTCCGGGGCGCCCCCGTTCTCGCACGGTCCCCGATACACACGGACCGGACGTGGGAGAAGCGCGCCCCGCGGACCCCCGCGAACCCCCTGTGACCTGCATGTCTGATTTGCCGTGAATGTTATTCCGTGAGTTGGGTCACGCCGCCTTATGTCGCCCCACATCCGGCCAAACACCCGTTTGCCCTTTTCCTGTCGGCCAGTTGAGGCTGTGCAACCGCAAAGGATCAAGTGCCCCATACGCCTCAACCCAAGGTCAATTGGTGCGTTCTGTGAATCAGGTACTTGTTCCCGACATGTGCTCTCGCATAGCTTCCGGCCAGTCAGGCGGACGCCGAATCCTGCCGCCGCCGGACGTAACCCATCGACGAACTCATTTCGCGTAGGCAGGAGCGGGGGAACCCAGGTAGGCCGCCGGACCGGACGACACATGTCGCACGGAACGGCTCGGGGTGAAGTCGCGCAGCCTCAGGGCGGCACGGCCGGGCACCTCCCCGTCCGAACCCGACAGCTCACCTCGCAGGCGACGGAGAGGAAATCCCCCATGGCCGCTGCCGCTCAGCCCCGCCGCACCACCCGCCTCGTCCGCAAGCTCGCCGTCGCCGGCACCGGCGCCGCGGTGCTCGCCCTCCCGCTCATCGGCGCGACCACGGCCTCGGCCGCCCCCGCCACCACGCCCGCCGCGGCCGAAACGACCCTGGCCGGCTACCCGAACAACCTCGACGGCTGGATCCGCGAGTCCCTCGCCATCATGAAGGAAAGGCACATTCCGGGCACGTACAACGGCATCTACCGCAACATCATGCGTGAGTCGTCGGGCAACCCGCGGGCCATCAACCTGTGGGACTCCAACGCGGCCAAGGGCATCCCGTCCAAGGGCCTGCTCCAGGTCATCGACCCGACGTTCAACGCGTACCACGTGGTCGGAACGTCGTTCGACATCTACGACCCGGTCGCGAACATCACCGCCGCCTGCAACTACGCGGCCGCGCGGTACGGCTCGATGGACAACGTCTTCGGCGCGTACTGACGGACGCCACGGGGCGCGTGCTGACGGATCTCCCTCTCCCTCCCCCGCAACGGGAGAGCTAGGCAAAGAGTCTTTCGAGGACGACGGCGATGCCATCGTCCTCGTTCGACAAGGTGATCTCGTCGGCCACCGCCTTGAGTTCGGGATGGGCGTTGGCCATCGCCACACCACGGGCGGCCCAGTCGAACATCGGGATGTCGTTGGGCATGTCCCCGAAGGCGATGGCCTGCCGGGCACTCAGCCCCAGGTGTTCGGCGGCCAGCGCCAGTCCGGTCGCCTTCGTGATACCGCACGGCTGGAGCTCGACGGTCCCCGGCCCGGACATGGTGACCGTCGCCAGCGAACCCACGACGTCACGGGCGATCGCCGCCAACTCGTCGTCGGACAGGGCGTGATGGCGGAGCAGGACCTTGCTGATGGGTTCGCACCACAGATCGTCGCGCCGCGGGACCCGTACGGCGGGCAGGGTCGGGTGCGGCATCAGATACCCCGGCTCGATGAGCGTGAGCCCGTCCACCCCGTCCTGGTCGACGGCCACGTACACCTGACCCACCTCGGCCTCGATCTTGCCGAGCGCGGTCTCGGCCAACTCCCGGTCCAGGGTGACCGACCACAGCAGACGGTCCGCGCCGGCGTCGTACAACTGCGCGCCCTGTCCGCACACCGCGAGCCCCCTGCTGCCGAGTTCGTCGAGCAGCGGCCGCACTCTCGGCGCCGGGCGCCCCGTCACCACGAGATGCTGCGCACCGGCCTCCACCGTCCGCGCGAGGGCCGCGCGGGAGCGGTCGGAGAGGGTGTCGTCGCCGCGGAGCAGCGTTCCGTCCAGGTCGGTGGCGACGAGTGAATAAGCGGGGGGAGCGGCCATGATCAGAGAATACGGACAACATGCCGCTGCGACTCACCCCCGTCCCAGCCGTTGTTCTCAACCCCACGCGGTCCGCGCGGAGATGCCGCCACCCGCCATCGTCAGTGGTGCGCGTTAGGTTGCTGTCATTGCGCCGAGGGAGCTGAGGAAACGGGGGCGGATGTGGTGACGGACCGGCGGGAAGTCTTCCGGAGGTATCTGCGCAAGGCGGCGCCCGCCGTTCTCGCGCGCTTCCCCGAGGAGTTGAGGCCCGAGATCTACGCCCTCTCCTTCCGTATCTGGCGCATCGACTACGACGAGCGCCACCCCTATGTGGCCATCGGCTACAACACCGAGAGCCAGTACGAGCTGGAGAAGCGTCACGGGGACCTGGGCGAGGCCCGCTGGCACTACGCCTGCTGGCTCCTGGACGGCTTCGAGATGCTCGGCAACGTCCCCGAGGACCCGGCCGGCGCACCGCTGTACGTGGAGGAGGTCAAGGAACTCGGCCTCTGGTTCGACGGCGACCGGGACGACGAGGAGGGAGACCGGGACGCCGACGAAGAGGGCGACGTCGAGGCCAAGCGCGATCTGCTCGGGCTGCATTTCGCCGACGCATGTATCGATCTCGCCCGCCATCTGCACGAAAGCGGGGAGATCGAGCGGCTCTTCGGCCGTCGGCTGCCCGTCGTCGTCTTCGACATGGACTGTCCCGAGTGGGAGATCGAGGCCACCGAGGCGGCCAACCCCCCTGAGCTGATCGAGGAGTTCCTGGCGTGGCAGCGGGCGGCCGAGGAGGGGTAGCCGCCCGCCCCTGCGCTCAGCCGTGCGCCGCCGCCAGGTGCTTGGCCAGCCGCGGGGAGGCGAACTCGGTGCCGCAGACGAAGCGCATCACCGGGCCGTAGGACCCGGCGGCCGGGAGGCCGGTGAAGTAGAGGCCGGGGACCGAGGAGACAAAGCCGGCGCCGAGCTTCGGGGTGCCGCGGCTGACCGCGAGGCGGGTGCGCAGCTCATGGCCCAGGAAGTCCATGGCCGCGACGTTCACGCGGTAGCCGGTGGCCGCGACGACATGGTCGGCGGTGAGCCCCTGGGTGGCGCCGGCGAGGGTGCGGACCGTGAGGAGCGGGCTGCCGTCGGAGACGTCCGCGCCGACCAGCCGCTCCACCTCCTGGACCTGCACCTTGCCCTCGAAGCGGTCGCGCAGCCACCACGCGCCGAGCGGGCCGAGGACCCGGCGGACCAGATAGTGGCGGGCCTGGGCCGGAAGGTAGCGGTAGGGGTGGGGGTAGTAACTGAGGGCCCACAGGGACCAGGCCCGGCCGAAGGGGGACTCCGGGCGCAGCTTCGGCTGCTTCCAGGGCGGGGCGCCGAAGGCGACCTTGCCCTTGCCGCGCGCGACCACGCGCACCTGTGCACCCGCCTCCGCCGCCAGGGCGGCCGTCTCCAGCGCGGACTGGCCGGCGCCGATGACGATCAGCTCCTTGCCCTTGAAGGGGCTGAGGTCGTGGTGCTGTGAGCTGTGGGACACCAGGCCCGTGGGGGTGGGTCCGTCCGCCGCGGCCTTCGCCAGCTCCGCCGGGAGGTGGGCCAGTCCGGACAGCCCGGTCGCGACCACGACCGCGCGGGCCGTGAACAACTCCCCCGATTCCAGCTTGAGTTCGAAACCGCCGCCCGTACGGCGGTCCACGGAGACCACCCGCACCCGCTCCAGTTCGGGCAGGAGGTTCCGCT
Source organism: Streptomyces sp. NPDC001406 (assembly GCF_042895285.1). Classification (NCBI taxonomy): domain Bacteria; kingdom Bacillati; phylum Actinomycetota; class Actinomycetes; order Kitasatosporales; family Streptomycetaceae; genus Streptomyces; species Streptomyces sp. NPDC001406. Next base: position 176,664 of record NZ_JBIAWG010000019.1, on the reverse strand, counting down.
GGAACCACTCGCCGTAGGAGATGAAGGTCTCGACCGGGATGAGGTCCTCGTCGGTCACCAGCCGGCGGATGCCGGCCGCGTCGCAGTAGTCGGCGAGGGTGTGGCCCGGCTGCGGGCAGTCGATGCTGGAGGCCGCCGGGGTCGACTTGAGGATCATTCCGGCGGGCATGTGGTCGCGCCAGCTCACCATGGGATCGCCGAAGACGCGCACGGGGATGCCGCGCGCCCGCAGATGGGCGGCGGTGGACAGGCCGAATGGTCCGGCACCGAGGACTGCTACCGGTTGAATCACGAAGTCCCTCCCCAGGACGTCATTTCGTCACTTCGTGGTCCGGTACGGACGGTCGGGACGAGGAACGTCTAGTTGCCCGAACCGGTCGTACTGCCACGGCGGTTGGTGCGCCACAGCTGGTACAGATGCTTCGCGCCCGGTCGCACGAAGCGCGCGAGCATCGTGAAGAAGGGCAGCGGATCGTCACCCGCGAGCCAGGCCAGCTCCGTCCCGCTCGCCCGCGCCGGCGCGTGCGGCGTCGTATAGCCGCTGCGGCGGTAGGCGAGGAGGGCGGGGAGGTCGATGTTCTCCACGATGTACCGGTGGCCGGCGCGCTGTTCCCCCTCCGGAACGGTGCGCCCGGTCAGATTCAGATGCATGGCGCGTACGACGTCCACCCCCGACTCGTTCTCGAAGAGGCGGAACTGGGCGCCCATGCGCGGGTTGAAGTCGAGGAGTTTGTACTGTCCGTCGCGGCGGTCGAAGCGCAGGTCGAGGTCGATGATGCCGCTGAAGCCGATCTGCTTGATGAAACGTGCGGCGAGGTCCGCGAGTTCCGGGTTGTCGACGACATAGGCGTTCGCCGTCATGCCCGCGTGCGGCGGCCATGAGCGGACCTTGACGCCGGTGAACATGGCGAGCGGGGCCGAGTCGGCGTCGAAGCAGGCGTGCACGATCCAGTCCTCGGCCTCCTCCCTCGGCAGGTACTCCTGGAGGATCACTCCGGGGTGCTCGCCCCAGTCGCGGGCGAGCGTGAGCAGGCCCTCGCGGGTGGCGATCCGCGTGGTGCCGTTCACGGCGGGCCGTTTGCGCCGTACGAACGCCTCCCGGTTCTTGGCCACCACCGGGAAGCGGGCCTTCTCGGCGAAGTCCACGATCTCGTCGTACGACTGCGGGAAGGACGCCGTCGGGCTGGGGATGCCGTGTTCCATGCACAGTTCGTGCAGGCCCTGCTTGCTGGCCAGGCGGCGCGGCAGGCCGGGGTCGACGGGCGGGAAGAGGAAGGTGTCCTTGAGCGCGTCCTGGTGCTCGGCGATCAGGACGGCGGCCTCTTCGTCGGTGGGGACGAGCACGGTGGGGCGGCCTATGCGGGCGCCGATGCGGAGCAGCCCCGCCACGAGGTACTCCGGCTCCTCGGCACCGCTCGTCGGCCAGACGAACGCGCGTGTGAGATACCGGGAGGAGGCGGCGGGGGTGTAGCGGTCCTCGGTGATCGCGTACATGGGGACACCCAGACGGCCCAGGCTGCGGATCGCGCCGACGCCACCGTGGTGCAGCGGGTAGTCGCCGAACTTGACGATCAGGCCCGGCACAGTACGGTCCGCCTCGAAAGGCACGCTGACGGCATTCCTGGCCACGGGTCCCCCCACGCGTCCCCCTACGGACCGGATCGACCCCGTCCGTGTCCCCCAAAGGACGCTAAGCCGGAATTGACCCCTCCGACAAGGCCTATTCGGACATTGCGAACTCTTTAGACACTGCCGAAGAGGGGCACGCCCCCGTAACGTGTGGCGCGACCACATGGAACGTATGGCCATGCATGGCACGGATGAGAGCGAGGCAGAACCCCATGCCCCCCTTCGACGTCCCCGAGGGCGACCCCTTCGGTCCGCACAACCTTCCGTATGGCGTGTTCTCACCCACCGGCAGCCAGGAACGGACCGTCGGAGTCCGGCTCGGCGACCACGTACTCGACGCCGGCGCAGCGGCGCACGCCCTCGGTTCCCCGTATGCCGCCCTGCTCGCGCAGCCGACCCTCAACCCGCTGCTGGCCGCCGGCCGCACGGCGTGGTCGGACGTCCGGCGCGCGCTGACGGCATGGGTCACGGTGCCCTCGCACCGCGAGACGATCGAACCGCTGTTCCACCCGCTGTCGTCGGTGACCCTGCATCTGCCCTTCCAGGTCGCCGACTACGTCGACTTCTACGCCTCCGAGAACCACGCCCGGAACGTGGGGCAGATTTTCCGCCCCGACGCCGAGGACTCGCTGACCCCCAACTGGAAGCATCTGCCGATCGGCTACCACGGGCGCTCCGGCACGGTCGTGGTGTCGGGGACGGATGTCGTACGGCCGTCCGGGCAGCGCAAGGGTCCGAACGACCCGGCGCCCGTCTTCGGTCCGTCCGTCCGGCTGGACATCGAGGCCGAGGTCGGCTTCGTGGTGGGCGTGCCGTCGCAGAGGGGCGGGCCGGTGGCGCTGGGCGACTTCCGGGAGCACGTCTTCGGACTGTGCCTGCTGAACGACTGGTCGGCGCGGGACATCCAGGCCTGGGAGTACGTCCCCCTCGGGCCGTTCCTCGGCAAGTCCTTCGCCACGTCGGTGTCGGCGTGGATCACCCCGCTGGAGGCGCTGGACGAGGCACGGGTGGCGCCGCCCGAGCGGACGTACCCGCTGCTGCCGTATCTGGACGACTGTGCCGAAGCGGTGGAGCCCGGCGGCTACGACCTGCGGATCTCCGTCGCGATCAACGGTCACGTGGTGTCCGAGCCGCCGTTCTCCACCATGTACTGGACCGCCGCGCAGCAGTTGGCGCACATGACGGTGAACGGGGCCTCGCTGCGGACCGGGGACCTGTACGGCTCGGGGACCGTGAGCGGTCCGGTGGAGGGTGAGCGCGGCTCGCTGCTGGAACTGACCTGGAACGGGCGGGATCCGCTCGAACTGCCGGACGGAAAGCGGACGTTCCTGGAGGACGGGGACGTGGTGACGCTGTCGGCGTGGGCACCGGGCGCGGGCGGGGTCCGGGTGGGCCTGGGCGAGGTCACCGGGCACGTTGTAGCAAGCAGTTGACACAAGCCCCCTGGGGATCGCATCTTGTACTCACCGCTTGATACAAGCGGTGAGTACAAGACGTGCTTCTTTTCCGGGGGAACTCTCATGACCGAAGTCGATGCCACCGCATCGGCGTCACGCAGGTTCGTCGACCGCTACGCCCGCTGGACGGGCCTGCTGGCGGGGGCGCTCGTGGCGTACTGGCTCATCCCGCTCGACCACGGGGACGGAATCCTGTACGCCATCCCGGCGTTCGGGCTGTGCGCGGTGGCCGGGGTACTGGTCGGCGACGCGCTGACGCAGCCGACCCGCGGTGCCGTGCGCACGGCCGGGCTCGCCCCGCGCCGGGTGCGCGACTACGTGCCGCCCCGGATGACCTGGGTGCTGATCGCGATGGCGGTCGTACTGGTGCTGCTGCTGGGCGTGGCCGCCGCGGTGGCCTCGCCGGACGACGTGGGGCGGGCGAGCCGCGCGCTGACGATGACCTGCCGGGGCGGGACCGCGTCGTTCAGCCCCTGGCCCGGACTCCACTACGGCCTGCCGATACTGGCCTGCCTCGCCGTCGCCACCGGCGCCTGCGGCTGGTCCCTGCGGCGGATCGCGACCCGTCCCGGCGACGAGCAGTCCCGCCGCGACCGCAGCCTGGCGATCGTCGCGGCCTGGGGACTGGTGGTCTCGTCCTCCCTGTTCGGGACCACCGCGGTGACGTCGGGAGTGCTGATGGACTCCGGCTGCGGCGAGGCGCTGTGGATCGTGGCCCGCTGGGTGCTGTGGCCGCTGTCCCTGGTCACCTTCGTGACCGTGGCGCTGATGCTGTCCATGGTCTGCGCGCCCCGGGCGACCTGGCGACGCCGGAGCGAGCGGCGGGTGCGCCGGTGAGCGGCGCGGCCGTACGGGTCGACACCGACAGCCCGGTCCCGCCGTACGAGCAGATCCGCGCCCAGCTCGCGGCCCTGATCACCACCGGCCGCCTGCCGGAGGGCGAACGCCTGCCGACGGTACGGCAGTTGGCGGCCGACCTGGGTCTGGCGGCGGGAACGGTGGCCCGCGCCTACCGCGAGCTGGAGTCGGCGTCGCTGATCCGCACCCGCCGGGGCGCCGGAACCCGGGTGGCACCGCTCCCGACCCCGCTCCGACGCCCCGACCCGGCCGAACTCGCCTCGCTGACCAGGAGGTTCATTGCCGAGGCGCGGGCCATGGGGGCGGGCGAGGAGGCGGTTCTCAGCGCTGTGCGAGGGGCGTTGCGGGAGTAGGGGACGGCGGGGCGGCGGGCGGAAGCCCGGGGGCGGCGGCGGGGAAATCCGGGGTGGCGGATAGCCCTCGACTCCTGACTCCGGGGGCCCGTCACCGTCATACTGACGGGGCACAGCACAACCCGGCGTACGACAGCGGTAGCACCGCCGTGTGCCTGTTGCACCACCCGCCGCGTCACCGACGTACGGCCACGCCCTGCGCCGTACGAGCCGCCGCACCACCCCGGCCACCCGCCACCCGCCCCTGTCTCCGACCAGGAACCGGAGCCCCCGGCATGACCGTCTGCCTGCTCCTGCTGAGTGTCGTCGCCCTGTTGGCCGCCGTGCCGGCGCCGCGCGCGCTGACCCGGGCCGAGTGGCCCGAGCGGGAACCCGTGGTCGGGCTGTGGGTGTGGCAGTGCCTGGTCGCCACCGTGCTGCTGTGCTGCCTGGCCGCGCTGGTGCTGGGGACCGCGACCGTCTTCCACACCGTGCGCGACCGGGTCTTCGCACCCGCGCCGCCCGCCGTCACCGCCGCGTACGACCTCTCCGTCGCCCCGGTCTGGGCCGTCGCGCTCACCGTGCTGCTGGCCTGCGGCGCCGCGTGGACGACGGCGATGCTCGCCCGTGAACTCGCCGACGCACGCAGGCGGCGCGGACTGGCCCGGGCGCACCTGCGCGAACGCGCCCCCGACCTGCCCGCGGGGCTGCCGGCCGCACGCGGGCCCATGCTGGTGCTGGAGGACGAGTACCCGGACGCCTGGTGGATGCCCGGACACCCACCCCAACTGGTCGTCACCACCGGGGCCCTGCACCGGCTCACCGACCATCAGCTGGACGCCGTCCTGACCCATGAGCGCGGTCACGCCCGCGCCCGCCACGACTGGCTGCTGCACCTCTCCACCGCGCTGGCCACCGGCTTCCCGCACGTCCCGCTCTTCGCCCACTTCTGCGACCAGACCCACCGCCTGGTCGAACTGGCCGCCGACGACACGGCGTCCCGCCGCTGCGGCCACCTCACCACGGCCCTGGCCCTGATCGAGCTGAACCAGCACCGCGGCGTCCTGTCCTGCGCCTCCAGCCACCGTCTGCTGGGCGAGCGCGTCGACCGCCTCCTGGAGCCCCCACCGCGGCTGCTCCGCCGTCAGCGGGCGCTCACGACGACGCTGGCCGCGCTGGTCCCGCTCCTCCCGCTGCTGATCACGTTCGCTCCGGGTCTCACGGCGCTGTCCTGACCCCGTCGGGCTATATCCAGTCCTCCGGCTCCGGCTCCATGTCCATCTCGGGCCAGTCGTCGTCCGGGGCGGCGGCCGCCGGTGCGGGGGCAGTCGCCGGTGCGGCCGCGGCCGGGGATGCGGCAGTGGCTGTGGCTTCGGCCGGGCCGTCCATGGAGGCCAGCACCCCGAGCACGCCCTCCCCGTACGTCGCCAGCTTCTTCTCCCCCACGCCACTGACCGTGCCCAGCTCGGCCACCGAGCCGGGCCGGCTGCTGACGATCTCCCGGAGCGTGGCGTCGTGGAAGATGACGTACGCCGGAACGCCCTGCTCACGAGCCTGTTCGGCGCGCCAGGCGCGCAGGGCCTCGAAGGCCGGGAGCAGGTCGTCGGGCAGCTCGGCCACGGCGGCCTTGGGCTTGCGGTCGCCCCGGCCGGACGAGGACGACGTGGTGCGCGCGGCCGCCGGCTTCTTGGGCTCCTTGCGCAGCGGCACCTCCCGCTCCCGCCGCAGCACCGCTCCGCTCGCCTCGGTGAGGACCAGCGTGCCGTACTCCCCTTCGACCGCGAGCAGCCCCTGCGCCAGCAACTGCCGGACGACGCCGCGCCATTCGCCCTCGGCCAGGTCCTCGCCGATGCCGAACACCGACAGCTGGTCGTGGTCGAACTGGATCACCTTGCCGGTGCGCTTCCCGAGCAGGATGTCCACGATCTGCACGGCGCCGAACTTCTGCCCCCGCTCCCGCTGGAGTCTGACCACCGTCGACAGCACCTTCTGCGCGGCGATCGTGCCGTCCCAGGTCTCCGGAGGGGTGAGGCAGGTGTCGCAGTTGCCGCAGCCCGCGGGTTCGGGGTCCTGGCCGAAGTAGGCGAGGAGCTGGCCGCGACGGCAGCGGGCCGTCTCGCAGAGCGCGAGCATCGAGTCGAGGTGGGCGGCCGCCCGGCGGCGGAAGGCCTCGTCGCCCTCGCCGGACTGGATCAGCTTGCGCTGCTGTATGACGTCGTTCAGGCCGTAGGCCATCCAGGCCGTGGAGGGCAGTCCGTCACGGCCCGCACGGCCCGTCTCCTGGTAGTAGCCCTCGATCGACTTGGGCAGGTCGAGGTGGGCGACGAACCGTACGTCAGGCTTGTCGATGCCCATGCCGAAGGCGATGGTCGCCACCACGACCAGGCCGTCCTCGCGCAGGAACCGGGACTGGTGCGCCGCGCGTGTACCCGCGTCCAGGCCGGCGTGGTAGGGCACCGCCTCCACGCCGTTGCGGCTCAGATACTCGGCGGTCTTCTCCACCGAGTTCCGCGAGAGGCAGTACACGATGCCCGCGTCGCCCGCGTGCTCCTCCCGCAGGAAGGCGAGCAGCTGCTTCTTGGGGTCGGCCTTGGGCACGATGCGGTACTGGATGTTGGGCCGGTCGAAGCTCGCCACGAAGTGGCGTGCCGTCGGGATGTGCAGCCGCTGTGTGATCTCCTCGTGCGTCGCCCGGGTTGCCGTCGCCGTGAGCGCGATCCGCGGGACGTCCGGCCAGCGCTCGCCCAGGACGGACAGGGCCAGATAGTCGGGGCGGAAGTCGTGGCCCCACTGGGAGACGCAGTGCGCCTCGTCGATCGCGAACACGGCGACCTTGCCCCGGGACAGCAGGTCCAGGGTGGAGTCCAGGCGCAGCCGCTCGGGCGCCAGGTACAGCAGATCCAGCTCACCCGCCAGGAACTCCGCCTCGACCACGCGCCGCTCGTCGAAGTCCTGGGTGGAGTTGATGAACCCGGCGTTCACACCGAGCGCCCGCAGCGCGTCGACCTGGTCCTGCATGAGCGCGATCAGCGGGGAGACCACGACTCCCGTACCCGGTCTGACCAGCGCGGGGATCTGGTAGCACAGCGACTTTCCGCCGCCGGTCGGCATGAGGACGACGGCGTCGCCACCGGCCACCACATGCTCGATGACCGCTTCCTGCTCACCACGGAAGGCCTCGTACCCGAAGACCCGGTGCAGTGTGGCCAGCGCCTCGCTGTCGGTCGCCCCTGGCATCTCGCTGATCCCGCCCGTCCCACCCATCGTCGTGCCCCCCGTACGTCGTCCCTCGACCACTGCAACCACGATAGGGCTCCGCACCGACAGCACCGGAGTTATCCACAGGTTCCGTCTGCTCCGTTGTGCGGTCGGCCAGTGGCACGGGGCGACCGCAGCGCGGCAAACGGCCCGGCACCCGTGAGGGGGTGCCGGGCCGTTGCTGCCGCGACCGGGCTGCTCAGCGCACGAACACGCTCGCCTGGCTCGCCAGGTTCAGGAAGTACTGCGGTGCCACACCGAGGACCAGGGTCACCGCCACGCCCACGCCGATCGCCGCCATGGTCAGCGGGGACGGCACGGCGACCGTCGGCCCCTCCGGCCTCGGCTCGCTGAAGAACATCAGCACGATCACGCGGATGTAGAAGAACGCCGCGATCGCCGAGGAGATCACACCGATCACGACGAGCGGCGCGGCGCCACCCTCCGCCGCCGCCTTGAACACCGCGAACTTACCGGCGAAGCCCGAGGTCAGCGGGATACCGGCGAAGGCCAGCAGGAACACCGCGAACACGGCCGCGACCAGCGGCGAGCGCCGACCGAGACCGGCCCACTTCGACAGGTGCGTCGCCTCGCCGCCCGCGTCGCGCACCAGGGTGACCACCGCGAACGCGCCGATCGTCACGAAGGAGTACGCGGCCAGGTAGAAGAGGACGGACGAGACGCCGTTCTGCGAGGTCGCGATGACACCCGCGAGGATGAATCCCGCGTGCGCGATCGACGAGTAGGCCAGCAGCCGCTTGATGTCGGTCTGGGTGATCGCGACGATCGCGCCGCCCAGCATGGTCAGGACCGCGATGGCCCACATGACCGGCCGCCAGTCCCAGCGCAGACCGGGCAGGACGACGTACAGCAGCCGCAGCAGGGCGCCGAACGCCGCCACCTTCGTCGCCGCCGCCATGAAGCCGGTCACCGGGGTCGGGGCGCCCTGGTAGACGTCGGGCGTCCACATGTGGAACGGCACCGCGCCCACCTTGAACAGCAGGCCCATCACCACCAGGCCGGTACCGATCAGCAGCAGCGCGTCGTTGCCCATGGTGTTGGCGAGCGCCGGGTCGACATTGGTGACCGTGCCGTCCACGACCTGCGCGATCCTCGCGTACGACACCGAGCCCGCGTAGCCGTACAGCAGCGCGATGCCGAACAGCGTGAACGCCGAGGCGAACGCGCCGAGCAGGAAGTACTTGACCGCGGCCTCCTGCGACATCAGCCGCTTGCGGCGGGCCAGCGCGCACATCAGGTACAGCGGGAGGGAGAAGACCTCCAGGGCCACGAACAGCGTCAGCAGGTCGTTGGCCGAGGGGAACACCAGCATGCCGGCGACGGCGAAGAGGAGGAGCGGGAAGACCTCGGTGGTGGTGAAGCCCGCCTTGACCGCCGCCTGCTCGCTGTCGCTGCCGGGCACGGACGCGGCCTGTGCCGCGAACGAGTCGACCCGGTTGCCGTGCGCCGCCGGATCCAGGCGCCGTTCGGCGAAGGTGAACAGCGCCACCAGAGCGGCCAGCAGGATCGTGCCCTGCAGGAACAGGGACGGCCCGTCGACCGCGATCGCCCCCATGGCGGCGATGTGCGCCTTGGTCGTGCCGTATCCGTCGGACGCGAGCGCGACGACCGCCGCGAAGGCGGCGCACAGCGCGACGACGGACACGAACACCTGGGCGTAGTACCGGGACTTGCGCGGTACGAACGCCTCGATGAGCACCCCGACGACGGCTGCGCCGACGACGATCAGGGTGGGCGACAATTGCCCATATTCGATCTTCGGCGTCTCGATCTTCGAGATCGGTTCGGCCGCGGTTGTCCACAGGCTGTGGACGGCTGCTGCGCTCACTTGGCCGCCTCCACCTCGGGCTTGGGGTCGGTCTTGTGTACGTCCGACAGGGTCTGCTTGACCGCCGGGTTGACGATGTCCGTGACGGGCTTCGGGTAGACGCCCAGGAAGATCAGCAGCACCACCAGCGGGGCCACGACCAGGAGTTCACGTGCCCTGAGGTCGGGCATCGCGGAGACCGCCGGCTTCACCGGGCCCGTCATCGTCCGCTGGTAGAGGACGAGGGTGTAGAGCGCCGCGAGGACGATGCCGAAGGTGGCGATGATGCCGATCACCGGGTAGCGGGTGAACGTGCCGACCAGGACCAGGAACTCGCTCACGAACGGCGCCAGCCCCGGCAGGGACAGCGTCGCCAGGCCGCCGATCAGGAACGTGCCGGCGAGCACCGGAGCGACCTTCTGCACGCCGCCGTAGTCGGCGATGAGCCGCGAGCCGCGCCGGGAGATCAGGAATCCGGCGACCAGCATCAGCGCGGCCGTCGAGATCCCGTGGTTGACCATGTAGAGCGTGGCGCCGGACTGGCCCTGGGTGGTCATCGCGAAGATGCCCATGATGATGAAGCCGAAGTGCGAGATCGACGCGTACGCCACCAGCCGCTTGATGTCCCGCTGGCCGACCGCGAGCAGTGCCCCGTAGATGATGCTGATCAGCGCCAGTACGAGGATCGCGGGCGTCGCCCACTTGCTCGCCTCCGGGAACAGCTGGAGGCAGAAGCGGAGCATCGCGAAGGTGCCCACCTTGTCGACGACCGCCGTGATGAGGACGGCGACCGGGGCGGTGGCCTCCTGCATCGCGTTGGGCAGCCAGGTGTGCAGCGGCCACAGGGGCGCCTTCACCGCGAAGGCGAAGAAGAAGCCCAGGAACAGCCAGCGTTCGGTGTTCGTCGCCATGTGCAGCGAGCCGTTGGCCCGCGCCTGCGCGATCTCCGGGAGGCTGAAGTTCCCGGCGACCACGTACAGGCCGATCACCGCGGCCAGCATGATCAGACCGCCGACCAGGTTGTACAGCAGGAACTTCACGGCCGCGTACGACCGCTGCGTCGAGGCCACCTCCTCGCCGTGCTCATGGGCACGGTCCCCGAAGCCGCCGATGAGGAAGTACATCGGGATGAGCATGGCTTCGAAGAAGATGTAGAAGAGGAAGACGTCGGTGGCCTCGAAGGAGATGATCACCATCGCCTCGACGGCCAGGATCAGCGCGAAGAAGCCCTGCGTGGGCCGCCAGCGGCGGCTTCCGGTCTCCATCGGGTCGGCGTCGTGCCAGCCCGCGAGGACGATGAACGGGATCAGCAGGGCGGTCAGCGCGACGAGGGCGACCCCGATGCCGTCCACCCCCAGCTCGTACCTGACCCCGAAGTCCTTGATCCAGGCATGGGATTCGGTGAGCTGGTAGCGGGCGCCGTCCGGGTCGAAGCGGACCAGGACGACGATCGCGAGGACGAGGGTGGCGAGCGAGACCAGCAGCGCCAGCCACTTGGCGGCGGTGCGCTGCGCGGCCGGTACGGCCGCCGTGGCGACCGCCCCGACGGCCGGGAGCGCCGCCGTCGCTGTCAGCAGAGGAAAGGACATCGGTATCAGACCGCCCTCATCAGCAGGGTCGCGGCGACCAGGAGTGCCGCACCGCCGAACATCGAGACCGCGTAGGACCGCGCGAAGCCGTTCTGGACCTTGCGCAGCCGTCCGGACAGGCCGCCGAAACCGGCCGCCGTGCCGTTGACGACCCCGTCGACCAGGGTGTGGTCGACGTACACCAGGGAGCGGGTGAGGTGCTCACCGCCGCGGACCAGGACGACATGGTTGAAGTCGTCCTGGAGCAGGTCGCGCCGGGCGGCCCGGGTGAGCAGCGAGCCACGCGGGGCGACGGCCGGAACGGGCTTGCGGCCGTACTGCGCGTAGGCGATGCCGACACCGACGACCAGGCACACCAGGGTGGCAGCGGTGACCGTCATGGCGCTGACCGGCGAGTTCCCCTCGCTGTGTCCGGTGACCGGCTCCAGCCACTTCAGGAAGCGGTCGCCGAGGTGGAAGTAGAAACCGCCGAAGACCGAGCCGACGGCCAGCACGATCATCGGGATCGTCATGACCTTCGGCGACTCGTGCGGGTGCGGCTCGTGGCCGTTCTCGTCGGGCTGCCAGCGCTGCTCGCCGAAGAACGTCATCAGCATCACGCGCGTCATGTAGAACGCGGTGATGGCCGCGCCCAGCAGGGCCACACTGCCCAGGATCCAGCCCTGGGTGCCGCCCTTGGCGAAGGCCGCCTCGATGATCGCGTCCTTGGAGTAGAAGCCGGACAGGAACGGGAAGCCGATGATGGCGAGGTAGCCGAGGCCGAAGGTGACGAAGGTGACCGGCATGTACTTCCGCAGGCCGCCGTACTTCCTCATGTCGACCTCGTCGTTCATGCCGTGCATGACCGAACCGGCGCCGAGGAACAGCCCGGCCTTGAAGAAGCCGTGCGTCACCAGGTGCATGATCGCGAAGACGTAGCCGATGGGGCCGAGGCCCGCGGCCAGCACCATGTAGCCGATCTGCGACATGGTCGAGCCGGCCAGCGCCTTCTTGATGTCGTCCTTCGCGCAACCGACGATCGCACCGAACAGCAGCGTGACCGCGCCGACCACGGTGACCGCGAGCTGCGCGTCGGGGGCGGCGTTGAAGATCGCTGCGGAGCGGACGATCAGGTAGACACCCGCGGTCACCATCGTCGCGGCGTGGATGAGGGCCGAGACCGGGGTCGGGCCCTCCATCGCGTCCCCGAGCCAGGACTGCAGCGGCACCTGGGCGGACTTGCCGCAGGCGGCGAGCAGCAGCATCAGGCCGATGGCGGTGAGCTTGCCCTCGGAGGCGTCACCGACGTGGCTGAAGACCGGTCCGAAGGCGAAGGACCCGAACGTCGTGAACATCAGCATGATCGCGATCGACAGGCCCATGTCGCCGACGCGGTTGACCAGGAAGGCCTTCTTCGCGGCCGTCGCGGCACTCGGCTTGTGCTGCCAGAAGCCGATCAGCAGGTACGAGGCGAGACCGACGCCCTCCCAGCCGACGTACAGCAGCAGGTAGTTGTCGGCGAGGACGAGCAGCAGCATCGCCGCGAGGAACAGGTTCAGATAGCCGAAGAAGCGGCGGCGCCGCTCGTCGTGCTCCATGTACCCGACCGAGTACAGGTGGATCAGCGAGCCCACACCGGTGATCAGCAGGACGAATGTCATCGACAGCTGGTCGAGGCGGAAGGTGACGTCCGCCTGGAAGCTGCCGACGGAGATCCACGTCCACAGGTGCTGGGTGAGCGTGCGGTGCTCGGCGCCCTTGCCCAGCAGATCGGCGAAGAGGATCACGCCGAACGCGAAGGAGGTGAAGGACAGGAGCGTGCCGATCCAGTGGCCGACGGCGTCCAGGCGCCGGCCACCGACCAGCAGGACGGCCGCTCCGAGCAGGGGCGCCGCGATCAGCAGCGCAATCAGGTTCTCCACGATTCAGCGACCCCCTACAGCTTCATCAGGCTGGCGTCGTCGACCGAGGCCGAGTGGCGGGTACGGAACAGCGACACGATGATCGCGAGCCCGACCACGACCTCCGCGGCGGCGACGACCATCGTGAAGAAGGCGATGATCTGGCCGTCGAGATTGCCGTGCATCCGGGAGAAGACGACGAACGCGAGGTTGCAGGCGTTGAGCATCAGCTCGATGCACATGAACACGACGATCGCGTTGCGTCTGATCAGCACGCCGGTGGCGCCGATCGTGAACAACAGGGCGGACAGATAGAGGTAGTTGACGGGGTTCACTTCGACGCCTCCTCGGCCCGCTTGAAGTTCGGCGGCTCGGTCTCGGTCCGCTCCAGCCGCTCCTCGGCGCGCTGCTCCAGGGCCCGCAGATCGTTGAGCGCCTCCACCGACACATCACGGATCTGGCCGCGCTCGCGCAGCGTCTTGCTGACCGTGAGCTCGGAGGGGGTGCCGTCGGGCAGCAGGCCCGCGATGTCCACGGCGTTGTGCCGGGCGTACACACCGGGGGCGGGCAGCGGCGGCACGTTCTTGCCCTCGCGGACGCGCTGCTCGGACAGCTCGCGCTGTGTCTTGGCCCGCTCGGTGCGCTCGCGGTGCGTGAGCACCATGGCGCCGACGGCCGCCGTGATGAGCAGGGCGCCGGTGATTTCGAAGGCGAAGACGTACTTGGTGAAGATCAGGGCCGCGAGGCCCTCCACGTTGCCGTTCGCGTTCGCCTTGCCGGTGCCGTCGAACTCCTTCAGGGAGGCGTTGCCGATGCCCGCGAAGAGCAGGACACCGAAGCCGACCCCACACGCAAGGGCCAGCCAGCGCTGACCCTTGATGGTCTCCTTCAGCGAGTCCGCCGCGGTGACACCGACGAGCATCACCACGAACAGGAAGAGCATCATGATCGCGCCCGTGTAGACGACGATCTGCACGATGCCCAGGAAGTAGGCGCCGTTGGCGAGGTAGAACACCGCCAGGACGATCATGGTCCCGGCGAGGCAGAGCGCACTGTGCACGGCCTTCTTCATGAAGACGGTGCACAGGGCGCCGATCGCGGCGACGCTGCCGAGGACCCAGAACTGGAAGGCCTCTCCGGTGGAGGTGGTGTAGGCGGCGAGCTGCGCGCTCATGCGTCGGCCCCCTGTTCTTCCGGCTGCTCACCCTTGGAGACGGCGACCTGACGCACCGTCCCGGGCGCCGCCTCGGTGACAAGACCCCGGTAGTAGTCCTGCTCGTCCATCCCCGGGAAGATCGCGTGGGGCGTGTCGACCATGTTCTCGTCGAGACCGGCGAGCAGCTGCTCCTTGGTGTAGATGAGGTTGGCGCGGCTGGAGTCCGCCAGCTCGAACTCGTTGGTCATCGTGAGCGCGCGCGTGGGGCACGCCTCGATGCACAGGCCGCACAGGATGCAGCGGGCGTAGTTGATCTGGTAGACGCGGCCGTACCGCTCGCCGGGCGAGTAGCGTTCCTCGTCCGTGTTGTCGGCGCCCTCCACATAGATGGCGTCGGCGGGGCAGGCCCAGGCGCACAGCTCACAGCCGATGCACTTCTCGAGGCCGTCCGGATGGCGGTTGAGCTGGTGCCGTCCGTGGAACCGCGGAGCCGTGGTCTTCTTCTGTTCCGGGTACTGCTCGGTCAGCCGCTTCTTGAACATGGCCTTGAAGGTCACGCCGAAGCCGGCCACGGGGTTCAGGAAGCCAGGCTTTGTCTGCCCGGTCTCCTTCGGCTCCTCAGCCATCGGACGCCTCCTTTCCATCCGAAGATCCGTCACTGACAGTGTCCGACCCACCACTGACAATCAGCTCCCGCTCGCGGCGCGGCCGGCGCCGGGGCACCGGCGGCAGCTGCTGTCCGGGCAGCGGCGGTACGGGGAATCCGCCGGCCGCCGGGTCGAACCCGGCCTGCTCCTCGGCGGGTGTCTCGGCCGTCTTCGCCTTCTCGCGGAACATGTCGGCGACGAAGGTCAGAAGCAGCAGGGTCAGGACACCCCCGCCGACGTAGAGCGCGATGTCGGCGAAGTCGTAGTGCTCGTTGCGCAGGGTCCGCACGGTCGCGACGAGCATCAGCCAGGTCACGGAGACCGGGATGAGGACCTTCCAGCCGAGCTTCATCAGCTGGTCGTAGCGGACGCGGGGAAGCGTGCCGCGCAGCCAGATGAAGAAGAAGAGCAGCAGCTGGACCTTGATGACGAACCAGAGCAGCGGCCACCAGCCGTGGTTCGCGCCCTCCCAGAAGCTGCTGATCGGCCAGGGGGCCCGCCAGCCGCCGAGGAAGAGCGTGGTCGACACGGCCGACACCGTCACCATGTTCACGTACTCGGCAAGCATGAACATCGCGAACTTGATGGACGAGTACTCCGTGTTGAAGCCGCCGACCAGGTCGCCCTCGGACTCCGGCATGTCGAAGGGGGCGCGGTTGGTCTCGCCGACCATCGTGATGATGTAGAGGACGAAGGAGACCGGCAGCAGCACGATGTACCAGCGGTTCTGCTGCTGTTCGACGATCGTCGACGTCGACATCGACCCCGAGTAGAGGAACACGGAGGCGAACGCGGCGCCCATGGCGATCTCGTACGAGATCATCTGCGCGCAGGAGCGGAGGCCGCCGAGCAGCGGATAGGTGGATCCGGAACTCCAACCCGCCAGCACGATGCCGTAGATGCCGACCGAAGCGACCGCGAGGATGTAGAGCATCGCGATCGGCAGGTCGGTGAGCTGCATCGTGGTGCGCGTACCGAAGATCGAGATCTCGTTGTCGGCCGGTCCGAAGGGGATCACCGCGATCGCCATGAAGGCCGGGATGGCCGCGACGATCGGCGCGAGGACGTAGACCACCTTGTCCGCGCGCTTGACGATGAGGTCTTCCTTGAGCATCAGCTTGATGCCGTCGGCGAGCGACTGGAGCATGCCCCAGGGGCCGTGCCGGTTGGGGCCGATGCGCAGCTGCATCCAGGCGACGACCTTGCGCTCCCAGACGATGGAGAACAGCACGGTCACCATCAGGAAGGCGAAGCAGAAGACGGCCTTGACGACGACCAGCCACCAGGGGTCGCGGCCGAACATCGAGAGGTCTTCAGCGGCGAGGTACGGGCTCATGCCTCCACCTCCTCGGGGGCCTCACCGGCGGTGGCCGCCGGACCGATGCGGACGAGGGCGCCGGGCAGCGCCCCGGTGTCGGAGGCGACGCCCCCACCCGCGGAGTTCAGCGGGAGCCAGACCACGCGGTCCGGCATCTGAGTGATCTGCAGCGGGAGTTCGACCGCACCCGAAGGTCCGGTCACGACCAGGACGTCGCCGTCCGCGACACCCGCCTCGGCGGCCGTCGCCGCCGACAGGCGCGCGCGTGCCGCGTGCCGGGTTCCGGCGAGCGCCTCGTCGCCCTCCTGGAGGGCGCCCTGGTCGAGCAGCAGCCGGTGCCCGGCGAGCACGGCCTCTCCGGCGGCCGGACGCGGCGGCGCGACTCCCGTCTCCAGCGGGTCCGAGGCCCGCGGTCCGTCCCAGGGGCCGAGCCGGTCCAGCTCCGCGCGCGCGGTGCGCAGGT
Organism: Streptomyces sp. NPDC001406; assembly: GCF_042895285.1. Taxonomy (NCBI): domain Bacteria; kingdom Bacillati; phylum Actinomycetota; class Actinomycetes; order Kitasatosporales; family Streptomycetaceae; genus Streptomyces; species Streptomyces sp. NPDC001406. Next base: position 160,249 of record NZ_JBIAWG010000019.1, on the reverse strand, counting down.
CCGGCAGCCCCAGGTGGACGTCCATGGCGTCGGCCAGCATCTGCAGGACACGCGCGTCGGTCGGCGACAGCCGTCGGGTCATCTGCTCGGGCTTGAGCGCGGCCTCGAAGAAGCGGGCCCGGCCCTCCCAGTTGAGGAAGGTGCCCGCCTTCTCGGCGACCGCGGCGACCGGGAAGACGACGTCGGCGAGCTCGGTGACCTCGCCGGGCCGCAGCTCCAGCGACACCACGAAGCCGACCTCGGACAGGGCCTCACGCGCGCGTGCCGGATCGGGCAGGTCTGCGACCTCCACGCCGGCGACCAGCAGCGCCTGGAGCTCTCCGCTCGCGGCGGCGTCGATGATCCGGTCGGTGTCCCGGCCGTAGCGGAGCGGGAGTTCGGCGACTCCCCAGGCCGCGGCGACCTCCTCACGCGCGCGGGGGTCGGTGGCCGGACGTCCGCCCGGCAGCAGCGACGGCAGCGCGCCCGCCTCGATCGCGCCGCGCTCCCCGGCCCGGCGCGGGATCCACACCAGCTGGGCGCCGGTCGCGGCGGCGGCCCGTACGGCGGCGGTGAGGCCACCGGCGACCGCGGCCAGCCGCTCACCGACGACGATCACCGAGCCCTCGGCGCGCAGCGCCTCGGCCGCCTTCGTCCCCGGCTCCTCCAGGCCGACCCCGCTCGCGAGCGCGTCCAGCCACTCGGTCTCGGTGCCGGGAGCGGCCGGCAGCAGCGTGCCGCCCGCCTTCTCCAGGCCCCGGGTGGCGTGCGTGGCCAGCGAGAACACCTTCTGCTTGTGCTTCCGCCACGCCTTGCGCAGCCGCAGGAAGACGCCGGGCGCCTCCTCCTCGGACTCGAACCCGACCAGCAGGACGGCGGGTGCCTTCTCCAGGAAGGTGTACGTGACGCCCGTACCGTCGAGGTCGCGGCCGTGTCCGGCGACCCGGGCGGCCAGGAAGTCGGCCTCCTCGCCGCTGTGCACGCGCGCGCGGAAGTCGATGTCGTTCGTGTCGAGGGCCACGCGCGCGAACTTGCTGTAGGCGTAGGCGTCCTCGACGGTCAGCCGCCCGCCGGTCAGGACACCGGTCCTGCCGCGCGAGGCCAGCAGTCCCTGCGCGGCGATCTGCAGCGCCTCCGGCCAGGACGCCGGTTCGAGCTCACCCTCGGCGTTGCGCACCAGGGGTGTGTCCAGCCGGTCCTTCAGCTGGGCGTACCGGAACGCGAAGCGTCCCTTGTCGCACATCCACTCCTCGTTGACCTCGGGGTCGTTGGCGGCGAGCCGCCGCATGACCTTGCCGCGCCGGTGGTCGGTGCGGGTGGCGCAGCCGCCGGAGCAGTGCTCGCACACCGAGGGCGAGGAGACGAGGTCGAAGGGGCGGGAGCGGAAGCGATACGCCGCCGACGTCAGCGCGCCGACCGGGCAGATCTGGATGGTGTTCCCGGAGAAGTACGACTCGAACGGGTCGCCCTCGCCGGTGCCGACCTGCTGCAGCGCGCCCCGCTCCAGCAGCTCGATCATCGGGTCGCCCGCGATCTGGTTGGAGAACCGGGTGCAGCGGGCGCACAGCACGCACCGCTCGCGGTCGAGCAGCACCTGGGTGGAGATCGGGACGGGCTTCTCGTACGTCCGCTTGCGGCCGTCGAAGCGGGACTCGGCGTTGCCGTGCGACATCGCCTGGTTCTGCAGCGGGCACTCGCCGCCCTTGTCGCAGACCGGGCAGTCCAGCGGGTGGTTGATGAGGAGGAACTCCATCACACCGTGCTGCGCCTTCTCGGCGACCGGCGAGGTGAGCTGAGTCCTCACCACCATCCCGTCCGTACATGTGATCGTGCACGACGCCATGGGCTTGCGCTGGCCCTCGACCTCGACGATGCACTGGCGGCAGGCGCCGACCGGGTCGAGGAGGGGGTGGTCGCAGAACCGGGGGACCTCGACGCCGAGCTGCTCGGCGGCCCGGATGACCAGGGTGCCCTTGGGCACGCTGATCTCCATGCCGTCGATCGTCAGCGTGACGAGGTCCTGCGGCGGGACCGCCGCCTCTCCCCCTCCCGTGGGAGTGCTGGTGGTCACGGTCATGCGTTCACCTCCGGGCGGTCGGCCCAGGCCGTCGACTTTGCCGGGTCGAAGGGGCAGCCCCGGCCCGTGATGTGCTGCTCGTACTCCTCGCGGAAGTACTTGAGCGAGGAGAAGATCGGCGAGGCGGCACCGTCGCCGAGGGCGCAGAAGGCCTTGCCGTTGATGTTGTCGGCGATGTCGTAGAGCTTGTCGAGGTCGGCCATGGCGCCCTTGCCGGCCTCGATGTCACGCATCAACTGGACGAGCCAGTACGTGCCTTCGCGGCAGGGTGTGCACTTGCCGCAGGACTCGTGGGCGTAGAACTCGGTCCAGCGGGTCACGGCGCGCACGACGCAGGTGGTCTCGTCGAAGCACTGCAGGGCCTTGGTGCCGAGCATGGAACCCGCGGCGCCCACTCCTTCGTAATCGAGCGGGACGTCGAGGTGCTCCTCGGTGAACATCGGCGTCGAGGAGCCGCCCGGCGTCCAGAACTTGAGGCGGTGCCCGGGGCGCATCCCGCCGCTCATCTCCAGGAGCTGGCGGAGCGTGATGCCGAGCGGCGCCTCGTACTGGCCGGGGCCGGCGACGTGGCCGCTGAGCGAGTAGAGCGTGAAGCCCGGCGACTTCTCGCTGCCCATCGACCTGAACCATTCCTTGCCGTTTTTCAGAATGGCGGGAACCGACGCGATGGACTCGACGTTGTTCACAACAGTCGGGCACGCATAGAGGCCCTCGACGGCAGGGAAGGGGGGACGGAGCCGCGGTTGACCACGGCGGCCTTCGAGCGAGTCGAGCAGTGCGGTCTCCTCACCGCAGATGTACGCGCCGGCGCCGGCGTGCACGGTGAGCTTGAGATTCAGCCCGCTGCCCAGGATGTTCTCGCCGAGGTAGCCCGCCTCGTAGGCCTCGCGCACGGCCTCGTGCAGCCGCCGCAGAATGGGGACGACTTCACCCCGCAGATAGATGAAGGCATGCGACGACCTGATGGCATAGCACGCGATCACGATGCCCTCGATGAGGCTGTGCGGGTTCGCGAAGAGGAGCGGGATGTCCTTGCAGGTCCCGGGCTCCGATTCGTCGGCGTTGACAACTAGATAGTGCGGTTTTCCATCACCCTGCGGAATGAACTGCCATTTCATTCCGGTCGGGAATCCCGCGCCGCCGCGCCCGCGCAGACCGGACTCCTTGACGTACGCGATCAGGTCGTCCGGCGACATGGCGAGCGCCTTGCGCAGCCCCTCGTACCCTTCGTGCCTCCGGTAGACGTCCAGCGTCCAGGACCTGTCCTCGTCCCAGAAGGCCGACAGCACGGGTGCGAGCAGCTTCTCGGGGCTGGTGTCCTTGAGATCGGCTGCCACGGTCATCACTCCCCCTCCTCGGCGGTAGGCCCTGCCGGGTGGTCCGGGTCGGCGGCCGATGTGTCCTGCGGCTCGTCGTGCGGTCCGCCGTCCCGCGGATGCACCACCCGCGCGGGTGCGGTCTCTCCCTTTGCCAGGCGAAGGCCCACCAGCGAAGCGGGGCCGGCGCTGCCGCTCTCCTCGACGGCCCCGGGCCGCTCGTCGGGGAAGCCGGCCAGTATGCGGGAGGTCTCCTTGAAGGTGCACAGGCGCGCCCCGCGCGTGGGCTCGACGGGGCGTCCCTCGCGGAGGTCGTCGACCAGCTGCCGTGCGCTCGCGGGGGTCTGGTTGTCGAAGAACTCCCAGTTGACCATCACGACCGGTGCGAAGTCGCAGGCCGCGTTGCACTCGATGTGCTCCAGGGTGACCTTGCCGTCGTCGGTGGTCTCGCCGTTGCCGAGGCCCAGGTGGTCCTGGAGGGACTCGAAGATCGCGTCGCCACCCATCACCGCGCACAGCGTGTTGGTGCAGACGCCGACCTGGTAGTCGCCGCCCGGCCTGCGCCGGTACATGGTGTAGAAGGTGGCGACCGCGGTGACCTCCGCCGTGGTCAGGTCCAGCATGTCCGCGCAGAACTGCATCCCGGTGCGCGTGACATGGCCCTCCTCCGACTGCACGAGGTGCAGCAACGGCAGGAGCGCGGACCGGGAGTCGGGGTAACGCGCGATGACCTCGCGCGCGTCCGCCTCCAGCCGGGCTCGGACGTCGTCCGGGTAGTCGGGTGCGGGCAGCTCGGGCATGCCCAGGCTGACGCCCCGCTCCGAAGAACTCGTGCTCACCGGTCGACGCCTCCCATCACGGGGTCGATGGATGCGACGGCGACGATGACGTCGGCGACCTGGCCGCCTTCGCACATGGCCGCCATGGCCTGCAGGTTGGTGAAGGACGGGTCCCGGAAGTGGACCCGGTAGGGACGGGTGCCGCCGTCGGACACGACGTGCACCCCGAGCTCGCCCTTGGGCGACTCGACTGCCGCGTACGCCTGTCCCGGCGGTACGCGGAAGCCCTCGGTGACCAGCTTGAAGTGGTGGATCAGGGCCTCCATGGAGGTACCCATGATCTTCTTGATGTGGTCGAGGGAGTTGCCCAGTCCGTCCGGTCCCAGGGCGAGCTGGGCGGGCCAGGCGATCTTCTTGTCGGCGACCATGACCGGTCCGGGCTGCAGCCGGTCCAGGCACTGCTCGACGATGCGGAGCGACTGGCGCATCTCCTCCAGGCGGATCAGGAAGCGTCCGTAGGAGTCGCAGGAGTCGGCGGTCGGGACCTCGAAGTCGTAGGTCTCGTAGCCGCAGTAGGGCTGGGTCTTGCGCAGGTCGTGCGGCAGGCCGGTGGAGCGCAGGATCGGGCCGGTGGCGCCGAGGGCCATGCAGCCGGCCAGGTCGAGGTAGCCGATGTCCTGCATGCGGGCCTTGAAGATGGGGTTCCCGGTGGCGAGCTTGTCGTACTCCGGGAGGTTCTTCTTCATCTTCTTCACGAACTCGCGGATGTGGTCCACCGCGCCGGGCGGCAGGTCCTGGGCGAGTCCGCCGGGCCGGATGTACGCGTGGTTCATGCGCAGGCCCGTGACCAGCTCGTAGATGTCGAGAATCATTTCACGATCACGGAATCCGTAGATCATGATCGTGGTGGCGCCGAGCTCCATGCCGCCGGTGGCGATGCACACCAGGTGGGAGGACAACCGGTTCAGCTCCATCAGGAGCACCCGGATGATCTTGGCGCGCTCGGTGATGTCGTCCTCGATGCCGAGGAGCTTCTCGACGGCGAGACAGTAGGCGGTCTCGTTGAAGAAGGACGTCAGGTAGTCCATGCGCGTCACGAACGTGGTGCCCTGCGTCCACGTGCGGAACTCGAGGTTCTTCTCGATGCCCGTGTGGAGATAGCCGATGCCGCAGCGGGCCTCGGTGACCGTCTCGCCCTCGATCTCCAGGATGAGACGGAGCACTCCATGGGTGGACGGGTGCTGGGGCCCCATGTTGACGACGATGCGCTCGTCGTCGGCGCGGGCCGCGGACTGGACGATCTCGTCCCAGTCGCCACCGGTGACCGTATATACGGTGCCCTCGGTGGTCTCGCGCGCCGAGGCGGCCGAGGCTGCGGATGCTGACTGTGTGCTCACGAGTACGACCTCCGCTGGTCCGGAGCCGGGATCTGGGCGCCCTTGTACTCGACGGGGATGCCGCCGAGGGGGTAGTCCTTGCGCTGCGGATGGCCCTGCCAGTCGTCCGGCATCATGATCCGCGTCAGGGCCGGGTGACCGTCGAAGACGATCCCGAAGAAGTCGTAGGTCTCGCGCTCGTGCCAGTCGTTGGTCGGGTACACGGAGACCAGGGACGGGATGTGCGGGTCGCCGTCCGGGGCGCTGACCTCCAGGCGGACCAGCCGGTTGTGGGTGATCGAGCGCAGGTGGTAGACGGCGTGCAGCTCGCGGCCCTTGTCGTGCGGGTAGTGGACACCGCTGACGCCGGTGCAGAGCTCGAAGCGCAGGGCCGGGTCGTCGCGCAGGGTCTGGGCGACCCGGACGAGGTGCTCGCGCTCGATGTGGAAGGTGAGCTCGCCGCGGTCGACGACCGTCTTCTCGATGGCGTTCTCGGGGAGGAGTCCCTGTTCCTCCAGGGCGCCCTCCAGCTCGTCGGCGACCTCGTCGAACCAGCCGCCGTAGGGGCGGTTCGCGGGTCCCGGGAGCCGGACCGAGCGGACGAGACCGCCGTATCCGGAGGTGTCGCCGCCGTTGTTGGCGCCGAACATGCCGCGCTGGACGCGGATCTCCTCGCCACCCTGGCCGCGCTGGCCGGGGAGGTTGTCGGCGGCGAGGTCCTTGTCGGGGTTCACGCCGTTGGAAGCACCGCCGGTGCCGTTCGCGTCGCTCACCGCAGCAGCCCCTTCATCTCGATCGTGGGCAGCGCCTTGAGCGCGGCCTCCTCCGCCTCGCGGGCCGCTTCCTGGGCGTTCACACCGAGCTTGGAGGACTGGATCTTCTGGTGGAGCTTGAGGATCGCGTCCATCAGCATCTCGGGCCGGGGCGGGCAGCCGGGCAGATAGATGTCGACCGGAACGATGTGGTCGACGCCCTGGACGATCGCGTAGTTGTTGAACATGCCGCCCGAGGAGGCGCAGACGCCCATGGAGATCACCCACTTCGGGTTGGGCATCTGGTCGTAGACCTGCCTCAGCACCGGCGCCATCTTCTGGCTCACCCGGCCCGCGACGATCATCAGGTCCGCCTGCCGCGGTGAGCCGCGGAAGACCTCCATGCCGAAGCGCGCCAGGTCGTAGCGGCCGGCGCCGGTCGTCATCATCTCGATGGCGCAGCAGGCCAGGCCGAACGTGGCGGGGAAGACGGACGCCTTGCGCACCCAGCCCGCGGCCTGCTCGACGGTGGTCAGCAGGAAGCCGCTCGGCAGCTTTTCTTCGAGTCCCATGTCGTTAGGCCCCTCAGTCCCATTCCAGGCCGCCGCGCCGCCATACGTACGCGTAGGCGACGAAGACGGTGAGCACGAAGAGCAACATCTCCACGAGCCCGAAAACACCCAGGGCGTCGAAGGTGACGGCCCAGGGGTAAAGGAAGACGATCTCGATGTCGAAGACGATGAAGAGCATCGCCGTCAGGTAGTACTTGATCGGGAAACGCCCGCCGCCGGCCGGCGTGGGGGTCGGCTCGATACCGCACTCGTACGCCTCGAGCTTGGCGCGGTTGTACCGCTTCGGACCGATCAGCGTGGCCATGACCACGGAGAAGATCGCAAAGCCTGCCCCGAGGGCTCCCAGTACGAGGATGGGCGCATACGCGTTCACCGCTCCTCGCTCCTCTCAGTCGGCACTGACTGCTGGCGGGTTGCCATGGGCCCACTTCCGCCCCACCGGTCCCCCGAACCCCGCTCACCCCGGACGAAGATCGAGAACATGTGAAGCAGGTCACAAGCCCAACTGCCTCGCATCTTATGCCCGCGACTCTGTGATCTGCGACACGGGGTATTACCGAACCTTTGTGATCTCTGCCACCTGACGAACGATCATGAAGTCGGATGAGCGGTGATCTTCGTACGAGAAGCGTTCAGGCGTTCACCAAAAGTGACATTTTCGCTCGTCGTCGCAGGCCGGAGGGGTCGTCTCAATATCAAGAGGCTTCTCTTGCATGCAAATTCGTGTTGGACATGGCGTCCTGCTAGTGGGGTCCGTTCACACATCGGGGGGACATCCGGGGTGCGATGTGGACGCGTGCACGGATTCACGAGCTCGACGCGACCGATCCACGCGCGGGACGCCACCCCTCCGGTAACCGTTCCGTGACCTCCACCACATTCATGAGAGCGGTCCGAGAACCGGGCTTGGCCACCGACCCCATGCGGTGGTAAGCGCAGGGCAATTCGGACGTAATAACGAAACGACGTGATCACGGGCTTGATCACGGTAGTCCGCAATGTCCGTTACGGCGTCAATAAAGAACGACGCGCCCGGGGTTCACGGTCTCGATTGAACAACTGTGGCGCAGCACACGTTTCTTGAAGATATGAAGGAGCCCCTGGTACCCGTTGTTCTCATGCCCCACACCGCTCACATACGCAGCCACCGGAAGCCCCGCAGCCGCAGCGCGTCGACGATCGCGATGCGGGCCGGAGTTGCCGGTGGCGTCCTCAGCCTGGCCGCTGCCGGCGCGTCGGCGTCGGCCTACGCCGACGAGCCTGTGACGCAGACGCTCGAACTGCCCGCCCTGACGGCCGACATGGCCACCCAGGTCGCCCAGTCCGCGGACGCCACGCAGCAGGCCGCCGCGAACTACCAGCTGCAGGCCGAGCGTGACGCGGCCGCCGCAAATGCCGCAAAGCAGGCCAAGGCGGATCTCGCCGAGGCGAAGCAGAAGGCGGAGGCCAAGAAGAAGGCCGCCGAGGCCGCCCGTAAGGCCGCCGCCGCGCGCGCCAGCCGCACCGCAGAGCGGACCACCCTCAGCGCCACCAGCACGAACTCCAGCACCTCCACGAGCACGTCCACGGCCACCGGCTCGGCCGCGGCCGTCGTCTCCTTCGTGAAGGCGCAGATCGGCAAGTCCTACGTCCTGGGCGCCACCGGCCCCAGCGCCTACGACTGCTCCGGTCTCGTGCAGGCCGCCTTCAAGCAGGTCGGCATCAGCCTGCCGCGTGTCTCGCAGTCCCAGTCGACCGCCGGCACCCAGGTCTCGCTGAGCAACCTGCAGCCGGGCGACATCCTCTACTGGGGTAGCGCGGGCAGCGCCTACCACGTGGGGGTGTACGTCGGCGACGGCATGTTCGTCGGCGCGCAGAACCCGTCCACCGGCATCGTGGAGAAGCCGCTGTCGTACGACCCGCCGACCGGCGCGGTGCGGGTGCTCTAGGAGCACACCGCGGCAGCACGCCGTATTCACGTGAAGGGCCGCGGCCGCTCGGGGGCAGCGGCCCTTCGCGTTCACCCCAGGTCGAAGGTGTTGGGCAGGCCCAGCCGGTGGCGCAGCTCGTCGACCCTTTTCAGGGGCTCCGGCTCCGGCGACGACGACGGAGTCCGACATGTCGGTCACATCGTCAACCCCGTCCTCGACCCTCCGGACCGGGCCGGACGGCGGGTGCTCGACGGGGGCGAGGGGTGTCTGTCGGTGTCCGGCGCGGTGAGGGACGTACCCCGCCCGGACCGGGCTGTCGTACGCGGGCAGGACCGCGACGGCCGACCGCTCGTCATCGAGGGGACGGGGTACTTCGCGCGCCGTCTCGCGCACGAGGCCGACCACCTCGACGGTCAGGTGTACCTGGACCGGCGCTCCGAGCGGGAGCGCAAGGAGGCGCTGCGGCAGGTGGCGGACCGGCGGGAAGAGGTCTTCGCCCGCCGGCCCGCCAACATCGAGGCCCTGAGCGGCAGCTGGGCCGGGCCTTCCGAGCCGCCGTAGCGGCAGCCGGGTCAGGCCTTCGGGGCCACCTTGCTCAGCCCGTTGATGATCCGGTCCATCGCGTCGCCGCCCGTCGGGTCGGTGAGGTTGGCCAGGAGCTTCAGGGTGAACTTCATCAGGAGCGGGTGGGTCAGGCCGCGCTGGGTCGCGATCTGCATGACCTTCGGGTTGCCGATGAGCTTCACGAAGGCGCGGCCCAGCGTGTAGTAGCCGCCGTAGGTGTCCTTGAGGACGCGCGGGTAGCGCTGCAGGGCCAGTTCGCGCTGGCCCGGCGTCGCCCGCGCGTGCGCCTGGACGATGATGTCGGCGGCGAGCTGGCCGGACTCCATGGCGTAGGCGATGCCCTCGCCGTTGAAGGGGTTCACCAGGCCGCCGGCGTCGCCGACGAGCAGCAGGCCCTTGGTGTAGTGCGGCTGGCGGTTGAAGGCCATCGGCAGGGCGGCGCCGCGGATCGGGCCGGTCATGTTCTCCGGGGTGTAGCCCCAGTCCTCCGGCATGGACGCGCACCAGGCCTTCAGGACCTCGCGCCAGTCCAGCTCCTTGAAGGAGTCGGAGGTGTTGAGCACGCCGAGGCCGACGTTGGAGGTGCCGTCGCCCATGCCGAAGATCCAGCCGTAGCCCGGCAGCAGGCGGTCCTGCGGGCCACGGCGGTCCCACAGTTCCAGCCAGGACTCCAGGTAGTCGTCCTCGTGGCGCGGGGAGGTGAAGTACGTACGCACCGCGACGCCCATCGGGCGGTCCTCGCGGCGGTGCAGGCCCATCGCCAGGGACAGCCGGGTGGAGTTGCCGTCGGCGGCCACCACCAGGGGCGCGTGGAAGGTGACTTCCCGCTTCTCCTCGCCGAGCTTGGCCGTCACACCGGTGATGCGGCCGGTGCGCTCGTCGACGATCGGGCCGGAGACGTTGCAGCGCTCGTGCAGACGCGCCCCCGCCTTCTGGGCGTTGCGGGCCAGCTGCTCGTCGAAGTCGTCGCGCTTGCGGACGAGTCCGTAGTTCGGATAGGAGGCGAGATCCGGCCAGTCGAGCTGGAGCCGGGAGCCGCCGCCGATGATCCTCAGGCCCTTGTTGCGCAGCCAGCCGGCCTCCTCGGAGAGGTCGATGCCCATCGACACCAGCTGTTTGACGGCCCGCGGGGTGAGTCCGTCGCCGCACACCTTCTCGCGCGGGAACTCGGTCTTCTCCAGCAGGAGTACGTCGAGGCCGGCCCGGGCGAGGTGGTACGCGGTCGTGGAGCCGGCTGGCCCCGCGCCCACGACGATCACATCGGCGGAGTTGCCGGAGAGGGGCTCGGTCACGGCGGGATCTCCCCAAGGTTCGAAATCTGCGTGCCGACCGGCACCGGACATGGGCAGTCTATTCAGCACGATTGATCACCGGCCGAAGGGATGCCCCGTGAACCGAGCTCTCCCCGCAGTGCGGCTGCGCGTGCCCACCCACGAGGACGCGTTCGCCTGGCACCGGATCTTCGCCGATCCGGACGTCATGGAGTTCCACGGCGGCAGGGCCGCGGAGCTGTCCGTCTACGAGGAGCTCACCGCTCGCCAGCGGCGGCACGACGCCGAGCGCGGCTTCTGCCTGTGGACCATGCTCGACGAGTCGGGCGAGGTCATCGGCTTCACGGGCGCCCAGCCCTGGGAGCGTGAGTGGGGGCCGACGGGCGAGACCGAGATCGGCTGGCGGCTCGGGCGGGCGCACTGGGGCAGGGGATATGTCACCGCGGCCGCGCAGGAGACCCTGGAGCGGCTGCGGGCGGCCGGGGTGCCGGGCGTCGTGGCGATGGTCGACGCCCGCAACGAGCGCTCGATCGCGGTCACCCGGCGGCTGGGCATGCGCCACGCGGAGACCTTCGTGACACCCGGCGCGCGGCGCGAGGGGCACTGCTACCGACTGGAGTTGTGACTCAGAGTAGTCAACTGCCACAGAAAGACACCAAACGCTTCCGATCGGGGACGCGCCGGAGTTACCCTTCCCATGTCGCTGGGGGTGACATCTGTGCACATAACACCCAAAACACCCGAGGTGCGTGTTCCACGGCTCGTCGGTCTCATGGCCGTGGACGCGCGCGAGACGGCCCGCGTGTGGGGCCTGTCGCTCAACGCGCCGGACCGGCCGGACTTCCACCACACCGTCGTCGACTACGTCGTCCGCCAGTACCCGCAGCCGGGTGCCGAGGTGCCGAGGGACTCGATGGTCTATGTGTGGTTCGACTTCGGTGAGGGCGACGGCGGCGGAGGCGTTCGCGAGCCGCGCATTCCGAGACCGCCCTCCGGCGGGATGCAGCGCCAGCTCGACGAGCCCGGGGACGCCTTCGAGGTGATCAGCTCTCCTTGAAGCCCCGGTGCAGGGCCACCACACCGCCGGTGAGGTTCCGGTACGCCACCTTCGACCAGCCCGCCTTGCGCAGCCGCTCGGCCAGCCCGGGCTGGTCGGGCCAGGCGCGGATGGACTCGGCGAGGTAGACGTAGGCGTCCGGGTTGGAGGAGACGGCCCGCGCGACCGGCGGCAGGGCCCTCATCAGGTACTCGGTGTAGACGGTCCGGAAGGGCGCCCACGTCGGGTGCGAGAACTCGCAGATCACGACCCGCCCGCCGGGCCGGGTCACCCGGTACATCTCGCGCAGCGCGGCATCCGTGTCCTGCACATTGCGCAGCCCGAAGGAGATCGTCACCGCGTCGAAGGTGTCGTCCTTGAACGGCAGCCGGGTCGCGTCCCCGGCCGTGAAGGGCAGCCAGGGGTTGCGCCGCTTGCCGACCTGGAGCATGCCGAGCGAGAAGTCGCAGGGGACGACGTAGGCGCCGGTCTGGGCGAAGGGCAGCGACGAGGTGGCCGTACCCGCCGCCAGGTCCAGCACCTTCTGTGCGGGGCGCGCGTCGACCGCTCTCGCGACCTCCTTGCGCCATCGCCGGTCCTGGCCGAGGGACAGCACGTCGTTCGTGAGGTCGTACCGTTCCGCCACGTTGTCGAACATCGAGGCGACTTCGTGCGGCTGCTTGTCCAGGGATGCGCGGGTCACCCGACCATTGTGGCAGCAGGGGGTACGACGTCATGGCAGCGGCCTCGGCATCGTCACACGGCAGCCTCGGCATCTTCCTCACAGCCGCGTGCCTCCGGGCAGAGGTTCTCCGGCCGAACCCGGTCACCGGCCGCGGTACACCAGCCGTCCGCCGATCACGGTCGCCACACAGGTTCCGGCGCCGCGCCGGACCAGTTCGGCGCGGTCCGCGACATCGAACACGGCGAATCGGGCGGGACCGCCCGGCACCAGCCCCGGCAGCAGGATCAGCGGGGTGGGGGACAGCGCCGCCGGGCCCGGGAGCCGGTCCGGCCGCTGTCCCACCGCGAGCCCGGCCCTGCGCACCGCGTCGACCACGGCCCGCGACCGCAGCTCCCCGGCCAGCGCCACCGTGCCGTGCGCCAGCATCCGTTGGATCCCGCGCCGCGCGCTCGCGCCGAGGCGGGCGGGGTCGGCACGGAAGATCTCCCGCGCCCGCTCGCCGCCGATGGGCTCGGTCCCGAGGGCATCGGCCTCGCGCGGGTCGGGATGGTACGTGGCCTCGAGAAGCTCCGGGCCGTACGGGTTCAGCAGTCCCGGCGTCAGGATGCCGGGCCAGCGCCGCACCCGCGCCCGCGGGTGGGCGACGGCCAGTTCCTCGTACCGGCCGATGGCGGCGACGGCGGCGCCGTCGACCAGAACCGCCGTCTCGGGCGAATGCTCGGCGACGTGAAGTGTCAGCACGGAACCCCTGGTTGGCTCTGGTCGGCCCTGGTCGGCCCTAGCCGGCTCGGCCCTGGTCGGCCCTGGTCGGCTCAGTTGGACGCGAGCAGCTTCAGCTCGGGGTGGGCCGTCCCGCCCTCGATCGCCGTCGACGAGATGTGCGACATCACGCGCTCGTCGACCGGGTCGTTCGCCGGGTCGTCGTGCACGACGAGGTGCTCGTACGTCGTCGAGCGCTGCGCCGGGACACGCCCCGCCTTGCGGATCAAATCGATGATCTCCAGGCGGTTGGAACGGTGCTTGGCGCCGGCCGAGGAGACGACGTTCTCCTCCAGCATGATCGAGCCGAGGTCGTCGGCGCCGTAGTGCAGGGACAGCTGGCCGACCTCCTTGCCCGTGGTCAGCCAGGAGCCCTGGATGTGCCGGACGTTGTCGAGGAAGAGGCGGGCGATCGCGATCATCCGCAGGTACTCGAAGAGCGTGGCCTGTGTACGGCCCTTCAGATGGTTGTTCTCGGGCTGGTAGGTGTACGGGATGAACGCGCGGAAGCCGCCCGTGCGGTCCTGTACGTCCCGGATCATCCGCAGGTGCTCGATGCGCTCGGCGTTGGTCTCGCCGGTGCCCATGAGCATCGTCGACGTGGACTCCACACCCAGCCCGTGCGCGATCTCCATGATCTCCAGCCAGCGCTCGCCGCTCTCCTTGAGCGGGGCGATGGCCTTGCGCGGCCGCTCGGGCAGCAACTCGGCGCCGGCGCCCGCGAAGGAGTCCAGACCGGCCTGGTGGATCCGGGTGATGGCCTCCTCGACCGACACCTTCGAGATCCGGGCCATGTGCTCGACCTCGCTCGCCCCCAGGCTGTGGATGACGAGCTGCGGGAACTCCTTCTTGATGGCGGCGAAGTGCTTCTCGTAGTACTCGACGCCGTAGTCCGGGTGGTGCCCGCCCTGGAACATGATCTGCGTGCCGCCCAGCTCCACGGTCTCCGCGCAGCGGCGCAGGATGTCGTCGAGGTCGCGGGTCCAGCCCTTGGCGGTGTCCTTGGGGGCGGCGTAGAAGGCACAGAACTTGCACGCCGTGACGCACACGTTCGTGTAGTTGATGTTGCGCTCGATGATGTACGTCGCGATGTGCTCGGTGCCCGCGTAGTTGCGGCGGCGCACGGCGTCGGCGGCGGCACCCAGCGCGTGCAGCGGCGCGTCGCGGTAGAGGACGAGCGCCTCCTCGGGGGTGATCCGTCCACCGGCCGCGGCACGGTCGAGCACGGCTGTGACATCAAAAGACGTGAGGTCGGCCTTCTCGGTCACCGGGACGTCCCTTTCGTCAAGGGTTGCGGACGGACCCGGCCAGCCTACGCCAGGGCTCCGGCCCGGCCGACGTCAGGCCGCGTACGCCCCGGTCAGGAGTCCCGCGTACGCGCCCGCGATCAGGAACGGCCCGAACGGTATGGCCGTCTTGCGCCCCGCCCGCCGCGCGACGACGAGGGCACCGCCGTACAACGCCCCGAACAGGAAGCCGGCGAAGGTGCCGAGCATGACGGTCGGCCAGCCGTACCACCCCAGTACGGCGCCGGTCCCCAGCGCCAGCTTCACATCGCCGAAGCCCATGCCGCCCGGGTTGATGAGGAACAGCACGAAGTAGCCGCCGCCGAGCGCCAGGGCGCCGTACAGCGCGGTCAACCAGTCACCGGCGTGCTCCGGCAGCAGTGTCACCAGGCCGAGGAGTGCGAGCGCGGCGCCCGCGAGCGGCAGCGTCAGCGCGTCGGGCAGCCGCTGCACCCGGAAGTCCACGACCGCGAGCAGCACCCCGACGGGCGCGAGCAGCAGCCAGACGCCGAGTTCGGGCCGGGTGCCGGTGGCGGCGGCGAGCGCGGCGCAGACGAGGGCGGTGGCCGTGGCGAGCACAGGCGCGCCGGGGCCGTACGAGGACTCGGCGCATTCCGGGCACCGGCCGCGGCCGATCCACCCGCGCACCGGATGCCCGCCCGGACACAGCGCCCGCCACTCCTCCCCCTGCGGGGCGGAGAAGCGGTAGGCCGCCCGGGGCAGCAACGCCCCCGCCACCGCACCCCACAGCGCGGCGGCGGCGATCAGCGCGAGGTCGCTCATCCCGCCGCGGCGGCGCCGTCGCGCCAGGTCGGCAGCAGCTCGTCGAGGAGCGCCTCCGTGCGCGGCGGCAGACCGCGGGCACCGCCGCGGCCGAGGAGGTCGACGGCGAGGGTCCGCAGGCGGGCGGTGTCGCCGGTGGCGTGGGTGGCGCGCAGCAGTTCGTTCCACAGGCGCTCGTCGTCCGGGGCCGAGTTCAGCGCCGCGTTCAGCGCCTCGATCGCCTTCTCCGCACGGTCCTTCTCCAGGTGGAACGCGGACAGGGCGAGGCCGGTGTCGGCGACCAGCAGCGGGAGTTGGGCGTCGACGATCTCGTGGGTGAGCCAGCGGTAGCGGCCCTCGGGCCGGTCGGCGAGCAGCGGTCCGCGGACCAGGACCAGCGCGTCGGTGAGCAGCCGTCCGCGTACGGCGCGGCTGTCGACTCCCTTGCCCTGGGTGGCCTCGTGGTAGAGGGAGCGCAGCACGTCCAGGTCGGAGACGACCGACTTGGCGAGCGTGAGCCGCCCGGTCGCGTCGGCGCCGAGCCGGGGCGTGCCGTCCGGGTCGGTGCCGAGCCAGGTGCGCAGCCGCTCGATGAGCGCGTCCCGTACGTCCTCGGTGACCCCGCGCGGCCACAGCGCGGAGGCGAGCACGCGCGGGTGCACGCCCTCGCGGTGCAGAAGCAGCAGGGCGAGCGCCTCGTGCAGCAGGGCGCTGCGCTCACCGTCCGGGGTGTCGAGGCCGATGATCTCGTACGGCCCGACGAGGCGCGCGTACACCGCGGGGCGCCCCTGCTCGCTGATGTCGACGAGGAACGGCGGGGTGGTGGCCGGGCCGTCCGGGTCGCGCTCGGGGTCGGCCTCGACAAACAGCTCGACGACCGCGCGCTGCTGAACGGCCGGCAGGAGCTGTGCGTCGAGCTCCAGGCCGAGCAGCGGGGCGAGCAGCTTGCCCTCGGGCGTGACCTCCATCTCCCAGGCGGCACCGGGCAGATCGCCGGTCTCGGTGCCGACGAGGTAGCCGATGCCGAGCCGGCCGGCGTCGGCGGCGAGTTCGGCGAGCTTGACGGCGTCCTCGGCGGAGGGCTGGGCGGCGAGCAGGACGAGGTGCGGGGCCCAACGGGTGTGCTGGGCGGGCCCGGTGCGGCCGGTGAGCACGGAGTCGTGGCCGGCGGCACCGAGGGCGCCGCGCCGCTGCCGGGTCTCGGCCTCCATCGTCTCGATGAGCGCCTCGATGCCGTCGAGGTGGCGCAGCCGGTTGGGGGCGAGCGCGGTGAGGTCCTCGCCGAAGCCGACGAGGGTGATGGTCATCCGGTCCGACCAGCCGTTGGTGGCGAGTTCGGCGGCGACGGAGGCGAACACGGCGGCCCGGTCGGCCTCGCGGCCGCTCAGCGAGACGATGCCGGGCACGGCCTCCAGGTTGAGCAGCAGCCGCGAGTCGTCCATGGTGCCGAGGCTGACGAGACCCGGGTACGGTGCCGCGGTGTCGACGTCCTCGTACCTCTCGGCATCCGCGCGCGCCAGCATCCAGAACGTCTGGTCCTGCCCGAGCTGCCAGGGCGCCGGCGGCTTTCCGGCCGGCTGGGCGAGCTGGAGGTGCAGATCGCCGTTGCTGAGCCAGGCGGCGTAGACGACGGGCAGCGCGCGCGACTCGGCGGCGAGGGCGGCGGCAAGGCCCCGCAGCGAACGGTCCAGGAGCCGTACGCCCTCGGGATCGGCCCCGACGAGCAGCGCGTCGTGGACGTCCTGGGCGTCCCCGGTCGGCGTCGGCGGCTCCATGCCGCGCCGCCCGCCGACGGCCCCCAGCGCCGACTGCCACATCGCCTGCCGGCGCCGCCGGCCCAGGGCGCCGAGCAGGCCGGCGGCGAGGAGGGGGGCGCCGACGAGAGCTTCGGGCAGACCGAAGGAGTGGCTTCCCGAGTGGCTTGCGGAGCCGCTGTCGGCGGCGGGGGTGATGTGCTGCTGCTCCTGCTCGCCGGCCGGGGCGGGCCGCTGCTGGGGGATGGACACGTGGGAGCCGCCGGTGGCACCGGAACCGCCGCCGCCAGCGTGCTGCCCCTGCCCCTGCTCCTGTTCCTTGGCGTGATCCCCGGTCTTGGCGTAGTCGTGGATCTGCTGCCGCACCTCGTGGGAGACGTGGGCGTCGGGGTTCTCGACGAGTTCGCCGCCGTGCGCGTCGCCCGGCATCTCCATGATCCAGCCGGGACGGATGAGGCTGGCCTCGGACAGACGCGAACCGTCGGGCTGGATCCGGTCCTTGTTGAGCTCGTAGATCTCCTTGTACCGGCGGCCGTCGCCGAGGTGCCGCTGGGCTATCTCCCAGAGGGAGTCGTGGTGACGGCCCTCGGGCGGCTGGATCCGGTAGTACTTCGTGTCGCCGTGCTTGGCCGTGCCGCCCCCGGCGTCGGCGTGGGCGGCGGCGTGGGTGGCCTGCTCGGCGAGGGCGGCTGCGGTGCCGGCGGCCTGCTCCTGCTGCTGCGCGAAGAGGCCCGGGGTCTGCTGGGCCGCGGCGACCGTGCCCTTCTGGTTCCCCTCCAGGCTGTGCCCGAGCTGCGACAGCCCCGGCGTGAGGCTGGCCGCGGTGGCACCGACGAGCAGCAGCGCGGCGACGAGCTGCCGGGCGAGCAACTGGCTGGGGCCCGCGCCGGGGACCCGCCCCGGGATCCCCACGCCGGACAGCGCGGCCTTGACCTCCACCAGCACGCAGGCCGTGAACTGGGCCCAGGCGAGCCACACGATCACGGTGAGGACGTGCAGGAAGGTCTGGACGGTGATCTCCTGCTGCAGCCAGTCGAGGCTGGGCGCGCCATGAGGCAGCGGCCAGCCGACTGTCACGGCGAGGGCGCCGGGCACGCCGATGACCAGCACGAGCAGGGCGACGAACGCGAAGAACGCCTTGACGAAGTCCCCGAACGAACGCCGGCGCACGCGCACCGGCTGCGGTGTCCGGTTCCGCGGCCCCGCGGGGCTTCCCGTCGAGCTTGATGTGCTGCGTCGCGCCATGGCGGGTGTCCTGGGTCGTGTGTGGGAGGAGTTGGTTCGGGGGGTGGGTCGAGCCTACAGAGATCCTATTGAGTGGGACTGACAGCGTCGAAGAGACGGCGGGAGATCGAAGGGCCGATCACCACCGATTCCCCCACCCATGTCCAATAGATGCACTTCCGCCGGAAGTTGACCTCGCAACGACCGCGCACCACCCCTTCACATACCCCGCACAACCCCCCACGACCGCTCAAGTCACTGTCATACGCCCCTGATAGCTTCGTTCCCAGCTGCACACACGCCGAACTCCGGGGGAGACTCAACCGTGGCCCGCCGCATCCTGACCCTGACCACCCTGACGACCACCGCGGCCCTGCTGCTGACCGCCTGCGGCGGAGGCGGCGGCGACAAGTCGGACGACATCAAGGGCGCGGACAAGGGGTCGAAGAGCCCGTCGGCCTCCGCCTCTGCGTCGTCTTCGGCGTCCTCCGGCGCCAAGCGCCCGGCGATCACGCTGCCGAGCAGTTTCCAGCTCACGTTCGAGAACTGGACCAGCAGCGATCCGGTGAAGCAGGCGGTGCTCAACGACGCGAAGGAAGAACTCCGGGCGGGCTACGCGGCGATCATCGCCGACAACCCCGACAGCGAGGCCGTCGCCTTCTACGACACCGCGGGCGTTGTCCAGCAGACCAAGACGTGGATCAAGACGTACACCGACAAGAACCTCACCGTCATCGGCAAGCTGCCCGCCTTCGGCGCCAAGGTCAGCCTGGCCAAGACCGGTGCGGGGGCGTCGCTCAGCTACTGCACGGACGAGAGCAAGGCGTCCACCAAGAACCGCAAGACCGGCAAGGTCGAGGGGAATCCGGCAGGCACGAACCCCTACGTCCTCTACACGGTCTCCCTGGCGAAGAGCGCGCAGGGCGTGTGGCAGAACGCGTCCGTCCACTCCGAGCGAGGCGGGTGCTCCAAGTGAGGGCGCGATACCGGGCGACACCCGTGATCGCCGGGTCGCTTGTCGTGACCCTGCTGGGCTCGGCGCCCGCCGACGCGTTCGGAGGCGCGGGCACCAACACGCGAGGCAATAGCAACGGCAACGAACTGACCGCCTCCGCCCGCTATTCACGCATCAAGGTCACTCAACAGAGCGGTCCCACCGGTGGCAAGCAGGGCACGGTCTCGTCGACGGACGTGAACTGGAAGCCGCCGCCGTGCTGGTACGAACCCGTCTTCTCCCCGGCGCAGCTGAAGGACTTCGCCGAGAAGGACGGCGACGGCGACGCCGGCCTGCGCAACGGGTGGTACGGATCGAGTCTCTGGACCGACCACTTCAGGGACGAGAAGGACGCGATCAGCACCTTCACCACCCCTAACACCGTGAAGGGCTACAAGAACTACAACCTCGGCAAGGACGGCTACTTCTGGCGCGGAGTGGCCCCGGACCTCAACGCCGTGGACGACACCTCGCTGTGCAGCCGGCTCATGTTCTGGGTCGACGCCGGCAAGGTCCCCGACGTGCCGAACGCCCCCACGCCGAAGACCCTCGCCGAGTACGCCTACAACAAGATCAAGGTCCCCAGTACATCGATCGAGCTGAAGCCGACGGCCAGGTCCACCGTCAACCTCCCGACCTGGGCGTGGCTGGACAAGGGCACCTTCAATGAGGTCAAGGTCCGCGCGGAGCTCCCCGACACCGGCCTCTGGGCGGAGACGACGGCCAAGCCCGTGGCACTCCACCTCGACCCCGGCACCTCGGACGCCGAGACCTACCCCGCCTCCGGCAACTGCACCATCAACGACGACGGCTCGATCGGCATGCCGTACGCGAACGGCGACGCCGACAAAACACCCCCGTGCGGAATCACCTACCTCCACGCCTCCAACGGCACCCCCTACCACCTGAAGGCCAGCATCACCTGGCGGATCACCTGGCAGGGCTCCGACGGCAGCGGCGGCGACCTGCCCGACGGCACGTTCGAGACGACGCAGGACATGAACGTCCAGGAGATCCAGTCGGTCAACCGCTGACCCGACCAGTTGCGCGACGTCACACGGTCAACGTCCCCGCGATGTCGTCCCCCATCCGCTCCGCCGGCTCGTCCAGGATCGGTTCCGTCCAGGACAGGGTCAGGGTGATCGCCGTACGCAGGCCCTTCGGGCGGACGCCGTAGAAGAGGGAGCGGATCACCGGGCGGGGGCCCAGTAGGCGCACCTTCTCGCCGATGAAGTTCTGGCGGATGCGGACCGCGTCCCCGAGTGGGAGGCGTACCTCGCGGACGTCCGGGTCGCCGAGGTCCCGTACCGTCATGTGCTCGGTCAGCCAGGACAGGGACACGTCGGGGACCGTGTCGTCGGGGTGGATGGCGTCGAGTTCCATGATGGCGGCCACCGCGTTGTGGCCGCTGACGTACCAGCCGAAGGCCGCGAGGGGTGTGCGGGTGCGGCTGTCGGTCGCCGCGCGCTTCAGGTCCCGGGTCAGGGCGCGGATGTCGGCCTTCTCGCCGTCACGTGCGTATCGCTCGGCCAGTTCCCGCGCCTGGTACTTGGACCAGTAGTCCAGGTCCATGGCCGATTCGTCGGTGTCGGTGACCGGGAAGGGCACCCAGTCCTCCGAGCACTCCAGGCCGAGGTTCGAGAGGTCGTCGTCCGTCATGTGGGTCGTCACTCCGTCCAGGTCAGCGAGGCCGCGATCGCGTCGAAGAGTTCTGCCATCGCGTCCGCGATCGGCTCCAGCGGCGTCGAGAAGGTGAGCAGCAGGAACGCCGCCGTGCCGGGGACGGGGACGTGGTACTCCAGCGAGAGCGAGTTGTGGGCCCGCTGCGGGTCCTCCTCGCCCGGTTGGCGCAGCAGCCTGCGGATCCGGACCGCCTGGCCCGAGGGCAGTTCCTCGATGGTCACCGTCCCCCCGTCCGCCGTGGACAGCGTTTCCGCCAGCGCCTCCAGCGGCAGTGGCGCGGGGTGCCGGAGCGGCGCGAGGGTGACGAGGAGGGAGGCGGGGATGGTGAACGGGCCGATCTCCTGGAGGCTGAGATACAGCTCGATACCGCCCGAGCGGTGTGCCTTCGCGACCCGGCGCCGCAGGTCCTTGCGGAAGTCCTCCTTGAGGTGCGGCGCGTTGTCGATGCCCTGGAACTGGCGCTCCACCAGCGCGTCGACCGCCTTGTCCCGCTGCTCGGGCGGGTCGAGGAGGATCCGGAACCAGCCGTCCGGGAGGAGCAGACGGTAGTCGGCCGGGGGTGCGGTCTCCTGGAGTCCTGTCATGCGGCTTGCTCCGTGAGGGGGCGGTCCGGTGCCGGATCCGCCGGTCGGTCCAGCCGGAAGCGGCTGTGCAGTTGGTGGGCCAGGTAGGGGATCGCCTGGAGTACGGCGCCGAGCGCGCCCAGGGCGATCACGGCCGGGGCCGCGGCGGGGTGCGCCTCCTGCATCCGCATGCCCCATGCGATCGAGAAGTACGAGGCCAGGGCCATGACCGCGGTGGACGAGACACCGGCGACGGTGCCGGCGAAGCGGGACTCGCGGCGTGCGGCCCGCGGGGAGGCCGGAAGCGGGCCGGCACCGAGCGCCGGGTGCTTGGGCCAGGCGGCCTTGCCGCTCAGCTCCCGCTCGGTCGCCCGCAGACCGGCAGTCCCGGCCGCCTTGCGCAGCCGCGCCCACCCATCCGCCCCGGATGTGCCGGATGTGCCGGATGTGCCGCCGAACCATGCGTCCCACGGCAGTACGGCCCGCAACTCCTCCCCCGGCCCCCGCAGTTCGGCACCGACCGGCGCACCGGTCCGGTCCCGTACGAGGACGAGGGTCGTCAGGGCGTGCGGGCCGGTCAGCGGCAGCCAGTACTCCTGACCGCCGACATACCGCAGGACGAGATCGCGGTCCTGCACCCGCAGTTCGGTGTCCCGCCGGAACCGTACGGTCGCCCCCAGCCCGTCCGCGGGGGCCGGCCGCACGCGCTCCCGTACGACGGGGTCGTACCGCCGAAGGCGCATACGGGTCCGGAGCCGGAGGGCCAGCCGTGCGACCGGGGCCACGAAGGCGGCGACGGCGGAGGGCACCACGAGCCAGGGGGACAGCGAGCCGGAGAAGACGATGACCGTGAACGCGGTGAACCACACGCCCCCGGCCGCCAGCCGCGTCCCCCAGTACCAGGCGGGAAAGTCGCCGCCCCGGGCCAGGCGTACGCTTCCCCGCCGGCGCTTCCCCTTCGCCGCCCTCGGGTCGTCCGCGCTCCGCACCACGTGCAGCGGGATGCCCGCCGCCCTGCAAAGCGCCGACACTCCGCTGCGGCTGAGCAGTTGGTCCCCCTGCACGGACCGCTTCGGCAGCGCGGGCGACTCGGGGAGCCAGTCCTCGATGTCGAACCAGCCCCTCAACGCACCGCTCTCGTCCTGGAGTTGGACCTCGCCCCAGGAGCCGGTGACCGGCGGACCCATGCGCTGCCGGTCCGCTCCGGGCGCGTCGACGAAGACGGCACGGGTGATGCCGCCGGCGCCGACCGGGAGCCGCAGCGACCGTCGCCGTGTGTGCAGGACGAGATCGGTGCCCTCCAGGTGGAGACGGGAGGTGTGGCACAGTTCGAGGCCGGATCCTCGCCCGGCCGCCGGTCTGAGAGCGGGCTCGGGAATCATCCCGTGACCCTGTCGTAGAGCGACGTCACCGTGCCGTAGGCGCCCTCGGCGCCGGCCGTGACGCCCGCGAACGTCGAGCCCGCCCAGACGTTGGTGTGCGCACTGAAGTTGCTCAGCGCCCCGCTGACCTCGGGCAGCTTCAGCGCCGCCGGCGCGATGCCGTCGAGGTTCGCGGCGGTCCGGGCCAGTTCGGGGTCCAGGGTGCCCAGCGAGCGGGGCGCGGCCATCCCCTTCAGCCCCTCGCTCCAGCCCTGCTTGGAGAAGGCGCTGCCGATCGACTTCACTCCGTCGACGGTGTCCCGGTACATGGAGACCGGGCTGAAGCCCTCCTTCAGGTTGCCCCAGGTGGGGAACCTCCCCTTCGGCATGGTGCGCATCGCCTCCGCCGCGGCCTTCCCCCGGATCGCGCCCTGGGCCCCGCGGTTGGCCAGGTTCCAGGCCTTGCTCGACTTCATGCCGGAGGCGACGGCGTTGCGGAACAGGCCGCTGCGTGCGAGCGCCTTGCCGCCCGCGGCCGCGCCCCTGGCTCCCGACATGGCCGCCCGGCCGATACCGAAGGTAGCGACGCCCACGGCGTCCAGGATGACCGACTTCCAGCTTCCCTCCCCGCCCAGGGCGAGCACCAGGTCGGTGGCGAGGGCGACGACGCTGGCGAGCAGGGCGACCGCGTTGGCGACGGCGGCGATGGCCTGTCCGATGACGGGGATCCAGCCGAGCGCCAGGGCGGCCACACCCGCCCACAGCGCGATGCGCCCGGCCCACTTGGAGATCTGTGTCAGCCAACCCGCGTTCTCGTGGACCCAGTTCTTGAACTTGTCCGTCCAGCCGTCCTTGAGCCCGTCGCCCTCGATGACGTCGTGTATGGCGTCGGCGGCCAGTCCGGCGGCGCGGTCGCGGATCCCCTTGGCGGCTTCGAGGGCGTCCTTCGCGGCCGACAGCGCCGAGGAGGCGTGTTCCTTCTGCTTCGTGAACTTCTTGCTGTCCGGGTCGTCCTCGGGCGTGTCATGGGGATGGCGGTCCAGGGAGCGCTGGGCGGAGGAGAGGTCGTCATGGGCGGTCTCGGCGTCGTGCAGCGCCTTGTCCGCCAGCTGCTGGGCGCGGTGCAGTTCCGAGGCGTACTCGTTGCTGCACACCCCGTCCCGGACCTGGGTGCCGAGGGCGGCGGCCGCCTCGTCGTACCGCTTGAACGCCCTGCGCAGCTTGTCGCCCGCGCCGTCGGCGGAGCTGCGGAACTCGGTGGCCGTCTTGCCCTTCCAGTTCTCCACCGACGCCAGCGCCTTGATCTCGCGGGCCTCCTTCTCGATGGCCTCGGCGGTCCTGCGCAACTGGCGGCCGAGCGCGGCCACTTCCTCGGGGTCGCCGGGCACCGGATCGGAGGTCTCGCCGAGCACGGCCCAGCGGTCGGCGGCGGGGCGGGCGCTCACTGCTTCGCCCCCTTCGTCCCCTTCGCCTGCTTGCCGTCCTTGTCGGCCTTCCTGAGGGCCTCGGCGAGTTCGTGGTCGAGCTTGTCGTACGAGTCCGCTGCGGTCTTGGTGATCCCGGCGAGCTTCTCCAGCTCCTCGGTGAGTTTGCCGCGGTGGATCTTCCAGTTGCTGCCGAACTTCTCGAAGGCGTCCAGTAGCTTCTGCGAGCCGATCTCCCCGACGCCGTACCCCTCGGCGGGGTTGGCCCGATCCGCGAAGGTGTCGCGGATGCCCGTCAGCGCCCTGGAACACTCTCTGATCCGGTCGATGTCCGCCTGCTGATCACTCACGCGTACGCTCCCCCTCCCGCACCACGGCCCCGGCGCGCACACCGGTCACAGACCGGCCAGCCTGCCCCTGACGGGTAAGGGCGCGAGGACTCAAGGTATGAAGATGGTAAGAATCGATGGACGGGTCAGGGTTCACGCCTCCCGCAGGACGGCCAGGGCGAACGCCAGTCGCCGGTCGAGCCAACTGGCCTGCGGGCGATACACCTTGCCGTCCTCAAGGTGTTCGCACGTCAGGACCACGGGCTCTTCGTCGCCCTCCGCTCGCCAGGTCACCGGACGGGACCGGTACGAGCCCGTGCGGGCGTCGCCGTCCGCCCCCAGGCTGAAAACGGAGTCGACCACACTGCCCACCACCGCGCCCGCGCCCCGGACCACGCTCTCCTTGCCTCGCGTCGCGATCTCCTTCGCGCTGCCCCTCGCCCAGTGGTAGCGGGCGACGACGTCCGGGTGACCGGGCTGCTGGAGCCACCAGCCGTGCTCGACGGTGCGCCTTGCGGGCGGAGCCCGGTGGACGAGGCCCAGTTCCGCGCCCCCGGCATCGGCCACGCGGTAACGGGCACCCGCCTTCTCCGGCGTGAGCGTGCAGACCGGTTCCGTCGGCCGTGTGGCGTCGTACAGCTCGTACGAGGGAGTCTCGCTGCCGGTGCCGGAGACGAGCACCGACGGTGCGTGGTACCGGACACCGTCGTGCGTGGACGGCACGCGTATCGCCCGTGGCCCGGTCAGCGGCTTACGGGTCAGCGTGCCGGGCCGCAGCACCTCGCCCACCGTGAACCGGCCCGCCCGGTCCCAGAAGACGGGCGGGATTTCCGGCTCGCTCTTCCGGCGCCCGAACACGCCGGCTCAGCCGACCTCGTTGCGGGCCACGGACCGGCCGTGCACGACCACGTTCCCGCCGTAGAACATGCCGGTGAACACCGGCTCGTACGTCAACTGCACCTCGACCTCGACCTCTTGGGCGTCGGCCGCCACACAGTGGGTCGCGGCGATGTCGGCGCCGGACATGTCCATCTCGCGGGCGAAGGCCTTCACCCGGGCATCGCAGTTCTGGAAGTTGATCGGCGCGGCGCCGCCCTGGTTGTCGTACAGGGCCTCCTTGTCGATGTCCTGGGCGGCGTAACGGGCGGCCTGTTCCGCGATGTCGGCGGCCCGTTCGCGCTTGGAGATCGAGAGACCGCCGTCGATGACGAACGCGGACAGGGAAAGGAAGACCAGCGCGAAGATGATCACCGCGCCGGCGCCGGAGCCCCGGTCGTCGAGCTTGGCACGACGGGCGGACCGCCAGGTCCGCCAGGTCCGCCAGGTCCGCCAGGTCCCTTCGAGATCCGTCACGCCGACCTCCGGTACGGATCCAGCGACGAGGAGAAACTGGCGGACAGGTGCGTGGGCACGTTCAGGCCCAGCATCGCCAGACCGCGCACCTCGCAGCTCACCTCGACCGTGAAGAACGGGTCCACGTCCGGATCGAAGCCCGCGCTCTTCTGCACGACGGACACCGGTCCGGAGCAGACGTCCGCGAGGTCCGCCTCGGCGGCCTTGCGGGCCTCCGCCATCGCCGTGCCGTGGTCCTTCTGAATCGAGCCGGCGCGGGCCGCGTCACGCGCGGCGCCGTCCAGCGCGCCCCGGCCGTCGACCAGCTGGCCGAAGGCCACCAGGACCAGGATGAACATGATCATCACCGGGGCGAGAATCACGACCTCGACGGTCGACAGGCCCCGGTCCCGGCCGTCCTGGGTGATACGCCCGCGCACGGACGTCGTACGACCCCACACGGACGTCACACGCCCGCGCACGAAGGCGAAACAGTCCATCTAGTTCGCCCCCTGGTCCTTCACGAACCGCTCCACCGGCCCCGACGACTGCGCGTGCACCGTCAGATCGAGCCCCGGGAACACCGTCGGCACCCGCGCCGAGATCTCCACGCCCACCGTGTTCTGCTCCGGCTGGAGCATCGTCACGTCCGGCGACAGCACCAATTGCGGGCCCAGCTGGCGGATGTAGTCGTCGACCACGCCCCGCGCCTCGCCCCGCCACGCGCCGGGCTGGTCGTGGGCCGTGGCACGGGCCTTGCGGGCGCCCGCCTGGGCCGCCGCCTGGGCCACATGGTCGGCGAAGAAGTACAGGGCGAACTGGACCGTCGCGAAGATCATGAAGAAGAGGACGGGAGTGAGCAGCACGAACTCGATCGCAGTCATGCCGGACTCACCGGCCTCGCCGCGCGCGGCCCGCGCGCGGCTGCGCGCCCATCTGCCCACGCCCACAAACAACCCCGTCATCCCCGTCGTGTCGGACCCGCGATCAGCAGGTCTTGCTCGCGCTCGCGCCCTTGATGCAGTCGCCGACCTTGTTGGCACCGTCGCTCAGCGCGGCGTTGATGATCGCGGCCACCACGCCGACGATCGCCACGACGACCGCGGAGATGATGACCCACTCCACCGCGGAGGCGCCGCGGTCCAGTTCGCCGGAGCGGGCGCGCTGCATCCGGCCCTGCAGGAAGGTGACCAGGAAGTCCACGGCCGGGATCCCCGTACCGAAGTTCCGTCCGTTCATGATGAGTTGTCCTCTCGAAACGATTCGCAGTTGTGGATGGGGCTCAGACCTGGAACACCCGCATCGCCGCCGGGAAGATCAGGAACACCAGGAAGCCGGCGCACAGCAGCAGTTGGGCCACCAGCATCGACTGCGACTTCTCGCCCGCGCTGCCCTCGATCTCGGACAGCTCGCGGTGGCGCATGGTCTCGGCACGGGAGGCGAGCGACTCGCGGACCTTGGCACCGTCGTCCGCGACGAGGGCCAGGGAGGCCGACAGGTCCTTCAGCTCCTCGACGCCCAGCTCCTCGCCCAGCGCGCCGAGCGCCTGCCACTGGCTGATGCCGGTGATCCGGGCGTCGGCGAGGGCGTTGCGAATGCGCTGGGTCGCCCAGCCGTCGGAGACCTCGGCGGCGGCCATCAGTGCCTCGGGCAGACCGCGGCCGCCCGCCAGGCTCATCGACACCAGGTCCAGGTACGCCCCGATCACCCGCCGCAGGTCACGCCGCTTCTCGGCCGCGTCGCGCCGTACCTCCAGGTCGGGCAGGAAGAAGAAGAGCCCCCCGCACAACAGGGCCAGCCAGACCGGGACGACCGGGCTGGAGCCGAAGCCCAGCGTCCAGACCACGGCGAACAGGAACGGCCCGAAGAACAGTCCCGCCGTGGCCAGCAGCACCTTCGTCGCCAGGAACTTCTCCCAGCTGCGGTCCAGGACCGCCAGGTCCGCGCGCAGCGAGCGCTGCTCCCAGCCCTGCTGGAGGTAGAAGTCGGCGACACGGTCGCCGATTTCGGCCCTGAGCGAGCCGAGGCGTCCCTTGTCCTTCGTCTGCCGTGCGGACTCGTACGCGGCTCCCCTGGCCCGCATCGCGTCGATCCGGGCGACCTGGGCGACCGCGCTGCGCTTCGACGGCATGAGAGCGCGGATGAGGGCATAGACGCCCAGTCCGAGGACCACGCCGACGACGATCGGCATCGTGAGATTCACCGGCGTATCCCTTCCTCCGGGTGGGACGGCTGCGACGACTGGGACGGTTGCGCCGGCTGAGTCGGTTGCAGGGGCTGCTGAACGGGCGTGCGCGGCCGTACGAACTGCACCGCCGACTCGTCCCGCACCAGGAACCGCTCCGGGGTCTCGATGGTCGACAGCTTGCGCAGCCACCAGAAGCCCAGCGCGAACAGGCCGCAGACGACGGCGAGGACGAGCTGGCCGACCGCCGTGCCGTACGGCTTCACGAAGTCGCGGTTGAAGACGGCGAGGCCGAGGACGAACGCGACCGACACGGCGACGACGATCTGCACCGAGCGCCGGGTCGATGCCCGCTGGGCCATCACGCGCTGACGCATGTCGACCTCCTCGCGCGCCGACTTGGCCAGCGCGCCGAGGACCTGGCGCAGACCCGGGCCGCGCAGGCGGGCGTTGAGGATCAGGGCCGCCACGATGATGTCCGCCGACGCGTCGTTGATCTCGTCGGCGAGGTGCTGGAGCGCTTCGGGCAGCGGGGTGCGGGCGCGCAGCCGGTCGACGAGGGCGTCGAGGTGCGGGCGGAGGATGGGGGCGGCGGCGCGGGCGGAGGCCGGGATGGCCTGCTCCAGGCCGACGGCGCCCGCGATGGTGTCGCGCAGGGACTCCGTCCAGGAGGCGAGGGCCTCCACGCGGCGCATGGCGGCCCGTTCCTCGGCGGCGCCGCCGAACAGGCGGTCCCAGAAGAAGACGAGGACACCGGCCGCGATGCCGGCCACCGCCCAGCGGGTGAGCAGCAGCACGGCGAGCCCGATGATGGCGGCGAGCGAGCCGCGCTGACCTGCGAACCGGATCAGCTCGGCAGCCCGTTCGTTGGCCCTCTGCTTCTCGTGCTCGGGCTTGGCGGGCAGTCCGCGTAGGGCGATCATCAGCAGCGCGAGCCCGCCGCCGACGGCTACTCCGCTGCCGATCGAGTACAGGACCTCGGTGGAGAACAGGCCGCCCAGGGAGCCGAGCGAGCCGAGAGCCTCGTGGGCGGGCGCCGAGTACGTCATGCCGGTCACCCCCACGCCCCGTGCGGCTGGTAGCCGTAGGCCATCAGGTCCTCCAGGCAGGCTATGGGCGCGTGCGGTACGACCCGTCCGTCGGGGGCCTCCGCGAACACCTCGCTGGACAGCACGCGTCCGTCGACGCCGTTGACCTCGCGGACGGAGGTCACCATGCGCTGGAGGCGGCCGCCCGTCTGGTAGTTGTTGCGCCGCTGGATGAAGACGACGAAGTTGACCGCGCCCGCGATCAGCATCTGGCTGGCCTCGATGGGCAGCCGCTCGGAGGCCTGCAACGCGTACGTGGAAATACGGTTGAAGACCTCGCTGGAGCTGTTGGCGTGGATCGTGGACAGCGAGCCGTCGTTGCCCTGCGACATCGCGTTGAGCATGGTCACGATCTCGTCGCCCAGAACCTCACCGACGATGACCCGGGACGGGTTCATACGCAGGGAACGGCGGACCAGTTCGGCCATGGCGATGGCGCCCTGGCCCTCGGAGTTGGGCAGCCGTTCCTCGAAGGCGACGACGTTCGGGTGCAGGTCGTGGAAGGTGTCGAGGCCGAGCTCCAGCGCCCGCTCGACGGTGATCAGGCGCTCGTGCGGCGGGATCTCGTTGGCGAGGGCGCGCAGCAGCGTCGTCTTCCCGGCGTTGGTGGCGCCCGCGATCATGATGTTCTTGCGGGCTCGGACCGCGCAGGCCATGAAGTGCGCGACCTCGGGCGTCAGCGTCCCGTTGCCGACGAGGTCGGAGATGAAGACCTTGCCCATGCGCGCGCGACGGATGGACAGCGCGGGCCGCCGGGCCACGTCCATGACGGCCGAGAGCCGGGAGCCGTCGGGCAGCCGCAGGTCGAGCTGGGGGTTGGCGGAGTCGAAGGGACGCGACGACAGACCCGAGTAGGCGCCGAGGACCTGGATGAGCTCGATCAGCTCCTCGTCGGTCTCGGCGACCGGGTCCCCCTTCACCTCCCGCCCGTCGGAGTACCCGACGAAGACCTGGTCGCAGCCGTTGATGTCGATGTTCTCGACGTCGGGGTTGTCCAGCAGGGGCTGGAGCCGGCCCACTCCGAAGAGCGCGGCGTGCACGGCGGCCGCGTACTGCTCCTCGGTCTCCGCGTCGAGAGGGGTACGGCCCGCGTTGATCTCGGTGCGGGCGTACTCCTCCAGGATCTGGGCGATGACCGCGCGGGCGTACTGCCGCTCGTCCTCGGTGGACATCGGCGCGACGCCGCCCACCTGGTCGATGCGGCGCTGCTCGGCGATGCGGTCGCCGGCCTCCTGCCGGAACCGCTTGACCAACTGGTGGTCGACAGCGGTCATCGGCCGGCTCCCGCGTGGCCCTGCTGGGCGGGTACGGCCCAGGCGGCGCCGTACTGCTGGTGGAGGTCCGCGGTGACCTTGCGGGCCGAGCGGATGAGCAGGGACTTGTCGAGACGGCCGCGCTTGCGGCCGGCCAACTGGTCGGCGCCGGTGGGGTCGTCGGCGATGGTGCCGACGACCCGGGCGCCCGTCTGGGCGTGCACCAGCATGTCGTTGACCTGGTTGACGAGCTTGGCGGAGCTGCTCGGGTCGGCGATCAGGACGACGCCGATGAGCGGGGTGGCCAGAGCCGCGGCACCGCGGGGACCGCCGTGCAGCTTGGTGGAGAGGGCTGCGGCACGGTCCCGGACCCGGGCGAGGGCCTCGGGCTCGGTGCGCGAGACGAGCAGCACGAGGGCGGCGTGCGGGAACAGTTCGACAGCCGGGGTGTCCCCGCTGATCCGCCCGCAGTCGGCGATGACGTCGGCGGGCGCGTTCGGGGAGTCGGCGAGGGAGGCGAAGGCATGGCCGAGGGTGGGCCAGAGCCCGGCGAGCCCGGTGGCCTGCTCGGCGATGCCGAGCCCGACGAGCACTTCGAGACCGCCGCTCAACGGCTGTACGTGGTCCCACAACTGATCGGGAACCAGTCCGCGCCGGGCGGTCGCAGCTATGGACAGCATGCCGGTGTTCGGGTTGAGCGGTCCGCCGTGCGCGGCGGCGCTGCGGTAGACCAGGTCGCCGCCCGCCGGGTCGGTCTCGGCGAGCAGGACGCGGCGAGGCCAGACCGCCGCGAGGGCGACGGCCGCGGTGGTGACGCCGGGGGAACCCTTGTCGGCGGCGATTGCGATGAGCGCCATGGGGTGGGTGCCGCCTTCTAGTTGCCGTTGCCGGGAACGTGCACGATGGCCACGGCGCCGGCGGACGCGGCACGCGCGACGGCGGCGGCGTCGGTCTGGTCGACGAGCAGGGTGACCGAGAGGTTGCCGGTGCTCACCGTGGCGTCGCTGTTGTTGGCGACCTTCTCGACCTTGGCGGTGTCGACGATGGCGCCGCCGCCGGAGGTGGTGGAGCCCGCGCCGGAGCCGGTCTTGTCGGAACCGGAGCTGCTGGTGTCGACGTTGTAGACGGCCACGACGTCACCGGACCTGATGTCGGCCGGGTACTGGCCCTCCTTGAGGGCGACACCCACGGCGGCCTTGCCGGCGGGCAGGGAGCTGCCCTCGGCGAACATCTGCCCCATGACAACCGTGTCCGGGTAGATCGTGGACTTGGCCTTGAGGGTCTTGAGGGCGGCCAGCTGGGACCACTTGACGTAGTTGATGCTGTCGTCGGCGGCGACCATCACGGAGGTCACGTTGTCACCGACGGACTCCCCGGCCTCGATCTGCTTCGTCACCTTGACGACCTCGATCCGGTCACCGGCACGCAGCACGAGCGTGGTCGCACCGAGCGCACCGAGCAGGATCAACAGGACGGCCAGGGCGGCAAGTGCCGGTTTACGCTCGCGAGGCGGAGTGGGAAGCCGGTCACCGACCGACGGCTGAGCCGGAGCGGCGGAACGACCGGCGCCCGCCCCCGTACGCTCTTGGATCTTCACGCAACCGCTCCCCGTAACCCAAGACTCTGTCTGTCAAGAACTCTGAAACTCCGTCAACGCTTGTCACCAACGTGAAAGCGGACACTCCACACTAATCACCCCGACTCGGTCGATTACTCGGCAGCGGGGCGAGTGTCAAGCGATCGCACCGTATCAGCCGCACATAAGCCCCTCAAGGCGCGCCCGGACACCTTGACCTCACTGAAATCGTCGTTGCGATCTGCAACGGCGGTGACCCGTACGACGGTTGGGAGTACGGGGACGCGAAGGCAAGCCGAACTGTGCGCGGGCGAATCCAGAGCGCCCTGCTCGCGCACGGCCCGCGCCCGCGACCGTCACCGCGCACCCATGAGGCCTGCACGAATTGCTCACGTCGGGTTGGCCGACACGTGCCGTGATCGTCGCCTGGCGCGGCCCAAGCGGCCGGGGCGTCGACTGCCGAAACTGTCGTTGGCACTGCGGGGGTTACCAGGGGAACGGCCTGAACAGCATCACCCGGCCGGGTGAGGGGTTCGCCACCGTGAATGACCGTGAGGATGCCAGACCGCGATCGAGCCGTCGTACCGACATCACTGGAAACCTCCCGAGGGCGAGAACCTCGTGACGCGCGGCCAGGTGTCCTTCGCGACGGGCACGGCGAGCCGGGTCCAGGGGCGGCACTGGTTCCGGGAGCCGGAACGGCGGTACATCCAGGGAGAGTTGGCGGGGTGGCCGACGGGGCCGTCGTACCACCGACGCTCGTGGTTCGAGGAGGGGATCTACAGGCTGGAATTGTCGGCTGTCTTCAGTGGCCGATGGAAGGGAACCCGTGGGGCACGCCGCGACGGTGAACCAATGGTGACGCCGGCCTGCCCCGGAGCAGTTCAGTCCGCCCGGCCGGACCCAGCAGTCCCCCGCGCACAGGAAGTTCCGCCCAGTGGTCGACCAGTCCCAGGACACCGAGCTCGACCAGTACGGTCCTGTATCGAGCGCGTCCGAGAATGAGACGGTCGTGACGGCAACAGACGCGGCTCAGAGACAGCCGAGGAGGCCGCGCTGCACAACGCGCGGCCTCTTCAGGTGTTCGATTCGCTCTCTTCCGGAGCGTCACCAGTCGGCTGCTCGACGACGAAGGATCCCTTGCCGCGCACGGTGACGATCAGGCCGCGCTCACGCAGTTCCTGTGCGGCACGGCGTGCGGTGAGACGTGCCACGCCGTACTCGTCGGCAAGGTGATTTTCGGATGGGATGGGCCTGTCCGGCGCCAGATCTCCAGATGCGATCTTCCCGGCGATGACGTCGGCCAGTTGGACGTAGAGCGGTCTGGCGCTCATCGGGTCCAGCGGTGTCATCGGTTCTTCCGTATCGCTCATACGTCCAACGTAGAGCGGTAGCGACCTGCACAATCGAGTGGATCCCTCTGTACTTGTATGCAGAGGGCTATATGTCTGTGTAGCGTCGAAGACGACAGACCCCGGCGAGGTGGCTAGACCTCCCGGGGCATGGCCAGCGCTTACAAGGAGCGTCGACATGCACGACCTTATCCCCCGCGCCTTCCACTGGCTGCGCCTCCTCTTCGCCGCCGGCACCGGGAAACGGCGACGCCGTCCTCACCGGCCCCCCTTCCCGCACGACCGCCTCACCCTCGTACGCTGCCCCCTCACCGCCGAACCCCCGCAGCTCCCCGGCCACCGGTCGCCATACGGCCTGGTCACCTTCCTCGACGGCGCCGACTCCGCCCTGGTCCGCCCCTATCTCGCCGCCCGCGAGCGCGAGGCCGCTCTCCAGCAGCGCCGCCGCCTTGCCCTCGTACTCGCCGCCAACTTCGGGATCGACCTCGACCAGCACGTGATCGGCGCGCCGGAGGTGGCCGCGTGATGGAGCAGACAGACAGCCACGCAAGTGGCACCGCGAACAGCTATCCGCACGCCCCGGCCTCCCTCCGCCTCCTCCCCTGGCCCACGCCCGAAGGCAAGCCCAGCTACCTGGTCACGGACCACATCGGCGGGTACCTCTCCCGCCTCGCCGACGACCTTGAGACCGCCCAACTCGCCACCGGCACCGACGTGCTCGACCGCGCCCGCCGGGTGCTGGACGACCCGATGTCGCCGTACACCGAGGTCCGCTACGCCGGCATCCGTCTCGCCGAGTGCCTCACCGACGCCCTACGCGTCGCCGAGTCCCGGGGCATGCGCCTGGTCGTACCGGACGATGCGGAGGACCGCGAAGGCACCCACGGGTAGGCCACGCGGAACGCGGGGAGCGGGCTACGGTCGTAACCACGACGCGTGAAGGAGTGCTCACCGCCGCCCCCGCCTCGCCCTGCGCGTCTACAAGGTCGGCGCGCAGGGCGAGGTGACCGAGGACCGCGGCAACCGCGAGATCCTGGCCGGCGGTCGGGCCGAACCAGCCGTACACATCCGCATGTCCGCCGTGCGCCTGCCTGAGATGCAAGGCCCTGCGATAGCGAAACGGAACTCACGTCTCACAGCGGTCCTGGCGTAGCGCCCCAACGCATCTGAGGTCGTCGTCCGTTCGGGCACGATCAGGACACAGGGCATGCCCCCAAGCACCCCATGCGCCCAGAATTATCACCATTCACGGGCAAGTTCGCTCTGGCGAAACCGAGAACCTCCCCGATACCGTCGGCTCTCTTGAATGGTCTTTTTTCTCACGGGGAGTTCACTGTGAAGCGCCGTACTTTGCCCGTTGCTGCCGCGCTGGCGGCGACGGCAGCACTGCTGCTGACCGCCTGCGGCAGCGGGGACGACAAAGCCAGCGACAACGACAAGATCGCCGGCGCCGACCAGGGCACGAAGACGCCGACGGCTTCGGCATCCGCTGCGGGAGCGCCAGCAGAGGACAAGCCGGACGGCGTGGACGTGTCCCTGCCCAAGGACGTGAACCTGGTCTTCGACTGGGACAAGCCGAAGGACAAGAACCAAGCGGCTGCGATGGAGGACGCGGCGAACTACGTCCGCGCCATCTACAGGGGCGTCGACAAGCGCACGACCAAGGATGCCGCCTTGGCCGCCTACTCCACGGGCGATGGGCTGAAGTACGCGAAGACGCAGATCGACGTCAGGCTCAAAGGCGGCTGGACGGCAACCGGCACCCGGCGCCACTACCAGGCCACCACCCGGTCCGCGTCGAACGGCAACTCGGTGGAGGTCGGGTTCTGCGTGGACTCAAGCAAGTTCTACTCCAAAGAGGTCAAGACCGGAAAGGTCCTGAAGGGCACGCCCAGCATCACGGACTTCGACTACTTCAAGATCATCATGGTCAAGCTCCCCACCGGAGACGATCTGTGGCAGGCGTCCAAGGTGTACGTCGAGGCGAAGGCGGCGAAGTGCCAGTGAACAGGTCACGGCGTACGGCTCTCAGCACCGGCGCGGCTGCCCTGACGCTGGCCCTGGGCGTCCTCGCCCTCGCGGAACCGGCCTACGCGGGAGAGCAGCCGGGCAACACCCAGGGCGCCGACACGGAACAGTCGGGCGGCACCGACAACACCGGCATCTATGCCGCCGCACGCATCCAGTACTCCGGCGCCGTCACCAAGGACGGCAGCACCGGAAACGTGACGTCCTCCGACGTCAACTGGACGCCACCGCCCTGCTGGTACGCCCCGTACCTCGGCGCCAAGGACTTCAAGAAGAAGATGTCCGAGCAGATCGAGAGCGCCAAGAACACGCCCGGTATGGGCGGCACCGCAGGCGCGGCGATCGGCGAGATGCAGCGCCACTACGAGGACGAGTACGGCTGGACCGACACCCCCGGCTACAAGGACTACAACGTCAAGAAGGACGGCGAGGGGATGTTCTGGGCCGCTGTCGAGAATCCCGACGAACCCGACGTACTCAAGCGGGGCTCGTGCAACGACCTCCCCTTCTGGGTCGACAACGGCGAAGCCCCACCATCCCAGTACGAAGAGGCCGTCACCCCAGAGATCCTCGCCGCCCTCGCGTACCAGCGCATGCAACTGCCCGACACCAAGGTGACCCTCGCGCCGGATGCCACCACCAAGGTGAACCTGCCGACTTGGGCCTGGCTCGACAAGGCCGTCTTCGACGAAGTCCAGGCCACGGCGGCCATCAACGTCCCCGGCTTCAACATCCAGGCCACGACCACCGCCAAACCGGTGTCCCTGAAGCTGGATCCGGGCACCGAGGACGCCGAGACCTACCCTGCCTCCGGCGGGTGCGCCATCAACGCCGACGGCTCCATCGGTGAGCCCTACGCCAAGGGCAAGTCCGACGAGACACCGCCGTGCGGCATCAAGTACCTGCGCTCGTCCGGGGATGGCACCTTCAAGATGAAGGCCACCATCACCTGGCAGATCAGCTGGACCGGAAGCGGCGGTGCGCACGGCGATCTGCCCAACGGGACCTTCGGGGCCACGCAGGAGGTCACTGTTCAGGAGATCCAGGCGGTCAACCGGTAACAGGAGGCTCGGGGCAGCGAGCCATCACCGTGGGCGCCTCGGCCAAGCTCCGACGGTGATGGTCTGCTCCGACCCATCGCCGTGTCGGTGTCACACCACCCATCGCAGAGAGCCCGCGATGGCATCGCACAACCGCTCCATGGGACCGGACATTCCGGTGAGCGGCGCCGAGAAGGAGAGCGTCAAGTAGCCGACTCCTCCGGGCATGAGGGCATGGACGTTCAACGTCGTGGCACCAAGGACCCGCACGGCAGCGCCCGATGGAAGATCGATCACCGACACCTGCGTCCGAGCACGGTCTTCAGGCGCGCGCGCTTCGAGCAACGCCGCGTACCTATGCGGATCAGCGGGTGTTTCACCCAGAGGCACCAAGGACACGAGGAGCGAGGCCGGAAGACCGCCGTCCCGCGAGATGGTCAGGAGGAAGAGCTCCATGGCGCCGCGTGCTCGGCCGGCTTCCGCGGTGTTGCGCAGTCTGGACCATACGTTCCGTGTCAGCTCCGCGGAAACGTGCCGCCCCTCCGCCTGCCGGTCCACGAAGGTCTTAAGTCGTGCACGCCAACGGTCTTGGGTGAGGTCAATGCGAAACCACTCCCGCGGAACCAGCAGCCTGTAGTCCCTCGGGACGCCCATCGGTGACGAAAGATCGGCTTCTGGAGACTCCTTCACCCCGGCATCACCAAGGGAGCTCCCATGGCGTCGAAGAAGCGAACACTCTTCACGACGCCGGCGAACATGGCGGAGAAGACGTCCCACCCTTCAACCGTCGGCGTTCCCATCTCCAACAGCAGCATGGTCCCGTTGTTCAGTGGAATCTGGACCTGTATGAAAGACGTCCAGATCGGCTCGTCCTGCCCCGATTGCGTCAGGCTGCCGTCAACACTGGCAGTCCGGTTGCCGACGCATGTCACCGCCGGGCCGCAGGGCAGTTGCACTTCGCCGATCTGTCCGAGCTCCAGGTGCCGCATCGTGGAAGCGATGAATCCTGCCGGATCATTGCCGGCTCGCCCGTCCAGATCCATGAGACTGACATTCACCGTAGCCGTACAACGGGCGCCGTCGACCTCCGTTGTAACGAAGCCAGCGTACTGCACGCCTGCCTCTACGAACTCGTCGTAGTGCGCGGCGCACATGGCAGCCCATTGCAACTGGACTTCCTCATCGGCGCCGGGCAGCGCCCGCCTGGCCAGTTCAGCCAACTGGTCGGCGAGTTCATCCAGGTCGTCTGCCTCGAAGGGCAACTCAAGGAAACCTTCGGGCATGATCCAGCGAACCTCCACGCCGCTGCTTCCCGTGAGGCTCCGCTGGGCTTCATCAACGGTGTCAGCGGTCATCTGTACCTTCGCTTCCAGACGGTTCGAGATCATCCACTTCGGGATGGAATTTCGCAGCGAAAGGATAGGGGCCGTAGTGCGGATAGTGCGCAGGGATGTCGGCTCCTTCCCGTCGAGCGATGCGTGCGATCTCCCGGTACCTTCGCGCCCGGGCCCGCAGGTTCTGCTGGACCGGATCACCCCAGTGAGACATCGCACTTCGCACAAAGAAGAAGAGTTGAGTGCCCACGACAGCCGCGACGACGGCCAGATAGATCGTGCGTGCGACGGCGGTATCCCAGTGCTGAGCCACACCGCCCCAATAGATCGTGGCTCCGAAGCCCACGAGCGCCAGAGGCACTCCATGTGCAAAGCCGGCCTTGAACATGTCCTCCTCGTCGACGTGACGCCGACGCAGCAGCGCAAGAACCGCCCGATCGTCCAGGAAGTCGAACCGAAGCTCCCGCCCAGCCTGCTCCGCCGCGCGCCTCGCCTCGGGCACGGCAGCGATCACAGAACCGCCGATCAACGTGACGACCTCACCACCCCTGCGGCCGATGAACTCCCATTGACCGAAATCGTGATTTTCACTCATGGCATCTGCTCTCCTTGAACAGGCCGCAACGGCCTAAGCCGCCAAGGCCGCATTGAACGTCTTCGGTGAGACGCTCGGGGCGGGGCCGGGCGACGGCGAAGGAGTGGGCGTGGTGGTTTCGGACGGCTCCTGGTACCCGGTCTTCCCGCCGTTCTCACCGCTGAGCATCCTGTGCAGTGCGCTCGCGAGACCGGTCCCCTTGAGCACAGCAGTGATCTTCCTGCCGTCAATGAGATCCTTACGCGCCGTCCTGCTCAGAAGCTTGTTGGTCAGCGAGACGCCCAGCCCGTTCAGGAAGTTGTGCCCAACGCCGTCGACGGCGGCCAATCCCCTGAACGAGCCAAAGGTACTCAGCTTTCCGAATGCCCTGACCTTGGCCAATCCCTTTAGGCCGTTGAGGGCTCTGAACCCCTTCAACGCGCCAAGACCCGGAAGCACACCGAGCGCATCGGCACCCAACTTCAGCCAGTTGACCTTCCCACCGCGCACCGACATGTCGTACGCGTGGCCCGCAAGTGCGGCGGCGCTGGTCAACACGGCGAGGGTCGCAAAAATGGGAACCAGGAACTGAAGCGGCGGAACGAAAGCGCAGATCACCGCTAGCACGGAAAGGACGGCAGAGATGTTCGACATCATATCTGCCCAGTCCGCAAGGAAGTTCATGAAGCCACCCGGATCCCGAATGGCATCATGATGCACGACGTTCCTGATATGACGAGCAGCCTTGTCCCCCGCATCGTCATAAATGTCCCTGGCTTCCGCCACCTCTTTCCGTGCGGCACCGATACGATGCAGGGCCTCAGCGCGTTTCTTGACCCACCGCTCGTACTCGTCCTTCTCGGCCTCGGGGATGTTGTGCGCGGGATACTTGTCGGTGTACTTCTTCACCTCGCGGTCCGCAAGATCATGGTCGCTTTTGGCGTCGTGATAATCACTCAGCGCCTTGTCCGCCTTCCGCTGTGCGCGGCGCATTTCGCTGGCGAACTGCTCCGAACTGCCTTCGCGCACTTCCTCACCGACGGCCTTGGCTGCCTCGTCATAGCGCTCGAAGGACTTCTTCAGCTTGTCGGCCGCACCACCGGCCATGTCGTGGAAGCCCTTCCCCGCCTCGCTGTCCCAACCTTCCACGGACGCAAGTGCCTTGATGACTCGGGATTGCTCATCGATCATGTCGGCCATCTTGCGCAACTTGCGTCCTAGTTCGGCCACTTCCTCGGGGTCTCCCGGCGTCGGGTCGTCGTGCCACAGAGGCGGCCAGTCGGCATCCGTCCTGCTCACTTCTTCCCCCTGCTCTGCGCCTTGGCGTCCCGGATGGCCTTCGCCAGCTCCTGATCGATCTCGTCGTACGACTTCGCTGCGGTCGAAGTGAACTCTGCCAGCTGTTCAAGTTCCTTCATCAGTTTCTTCCGCGTCTTCTTCCACGTGTCCCCGAAGTCCGAGAAGGCATCCTTCAGACCTCCATGACCGACGGCCTGGCCATACTCGTCCGCAGGATTGCCGTGTCGCTCGAACTCGCGGTGGATCTTGGTCAGATCGCGTGAGCATTGCTTGATAGCGGCAAGATCTGCCTTGATATGGTCCCCCATGAGTACTGCCTCTCTGTAGTTGTTCTCCGTGCAGTCCGACGAGCGCAGGTACGGTCGCCGAGTGCGCCACCGCTCGCGGCCCCCGCGCCGGTTACGCTCTGACACACCGATCCTGTTTCCGCATCGGCAAAAGGGAGTCTTGACGTGGCGTCCAGGGGCAAGCAGCGCGAAATAGCCCAACGGCTCGGCGTCCACGCCGAAGCGGGTGAGTGGTGCTCGATCGACAAGATCCCGCAGCCCCCCGCAGACGTCCTGGAGGATGCCGGTACTTCCCGGCTCCGCCCTGGCAGGCTGCGCCCACTGGGCATGGTCGGGGCGGTTCTCGCCGTGCCGTTCATGCCCCTCCTCATGCTGCTGACCCTTCTGTCCAATGTGGAGGACGCAGTCAAGCGGTCCCTTGCCACGAAGGACGAGAAGGAGCGTTTTCGGGTCCAGGACGAGGACGACAAGCGCCGGGACGCCATCATCGCCGAACAAGGACTCGACCGGGTCTTCGATGGAGACTGGCACGGCAACGCCGGCCAGTTCCTGCTCCGTTGGTACAGCCACTCCACTCACCATCAGCGGCTGGTTCTGGCGACGCAGGACGGGATCGTCCTGGCGGCTCCGCCGCAGCGTGTCACCGTGGGACGCGAGAAGCACATGGAGATCGTCGCTCGTCTTCCCGCCACGGAGGCGACCCTCGTCGACCCGTTCTCCGGGGAGTTCGACACAAGAGCGGTGCTGATCCGCTTCCGTGACGGCTCCTGGCTGCGCGTCGAGACGGAAGAACCCCGAAGTGATCTCCACACCTACCTGCTCCGGCAGCCCTTGCCCGACAGCTGACGGCCCCGGCCGAGCGGGCACCTGCCCGGTGCGTTCAGCATCCGCTGCCGCACCGGGCGGGCAATTCACCCCTACTTGCTCTTGGCCGCCTTGGCCAGCTCGTCATCGATCTGCTCGAACTTGTCGGCCGCGTTCGTGAGGTAGTCCCCCATGCCGTCCAGGCCGTCGAGCGTGTCCTTCGTGCCGCGGACGAACTCGTCGAAGTTCTCGTCGAACGCCTTCGACGAACTCTTCGTGACGTAGCCGGACTCGACCAGGTTGGCGATGTACTTGCGGAGGCCGTCGAGCTTCTCGTGGAGCTTTTCCTTCTCCTTCACGACATGCTTGGCTGCGTCACGCATGTCCTGGTATGTGACATCAAGGTCCTTGGCCATGAAGCCGCTCCCTCTTCAAAACGCCGCAGGGCCAACCCCCGTGGCTCCCTGTTCGCGGACGCGACAAGTGGGTCGCATGGTTCCACCGGTGTGATCGTCCGCTCTTGCGGCAGCAGCTTACGGCCGTTGCACGTGTCGTTGCCATCGGGAACCGTTACCGGTCTCCCCGTTGCCCCGTGGCAACAGGGAGCGGATATCGTCGCCTTCACTGTGACCTGCGTGGCGAAAGCGGCCACAGGGGCTTGGGGAGGACAAGCGTGCGCCTGACTCTGACCGTCGTCGACCCGTTCGGCGGGGGCTCCGCCGACGTCGTCCTCGATGCCGATCCCGAGTCCACCGTCGGGGACATCGCCCAGGAACTGGCCCAGCAGGTGGGGCAGAGCGGGGCGCAGGTCATTCCCATCGGGCAGCACGGGCTGGCCCCCGCGGGTGGGGCGCCGCTCGTGTATGTCGACGGGTACGCCGTCGATCCGAGCGCGACCGTGGTCGGGTCGCCGCTGCGGGAAGGGGCCGTGGTCAGCCTCCAGGATCCCGCCGGGTGCCTGCCCGGTGAGCCCACCGGTCTGGTCGAACTGCGCGTCGTCGGAGGGCCCGTGGCCGGGTTCGTGCACCGGCTCGGGGTCGGCCGGTACGACATCGGCAGCGGGCCGGCGTCGTACATCCGGATCGAGGACCCCGAACTCGACGCGCGCGCCCTCACGTTGTCAGTTGCAACGGACGGCACCTGTCGTGTCAGCGTGCACCAGGACAAGGAGGGCGTCACCCTCGACGGCGAGGAGATCGAGAAGGTCGAGAGAGACCAGGCTGGTGAGAAGGGGGGCAAGGACTCCTGGGGCTGGCCCCTCGGCGGTCAGATCGCCCTCGGCAACACCCTGCTGGAGCTGGCCCGTTACAGCCCGCCCAACGCCGCCCTCAAGTGGTCCGAGGACGGGGTCGGGCTCGACTACAACCGGCCGCCCCGGCTTCGCCCGCCGGACCGGCAGACCAAGTTCCGGCTGCCCAGCCCGCCCCGGGAGTACGAAGCACGGCCGCTGCCCTGGCTGATGGCGCTCACGCCCCTGGTGGGGTCCGTGGTGTCCGTGCTCATCTTTCATCGGTGGTACTACCTGATCATGGCGGGGCTCAGTCCCATCATGCTGTTCGCCAACTACTTCATGGACAAGAAGCACGGGCGCAAGTCCCATGCCAAGCAGCTCAAGGAGTACAAGGAGCAGAAGGAGCGGATCGAGAAGGACGCTCAGGACGCCCTGACCACCGAGCGGTTGGACCGGCGTAACGCCGTGCCCGATCCGGCTGCCGTTCTTTCGCTCGGTACCGGGCCTCGTACTCGGCTTTGGGAGCGGCGGCGTACCGATCGCGATCATCTGGTGGTGCGGGTCGGGACCGGGCGGCTGCCCTCCGAGGTCGTGCTCGACGACCCGGAGCAGGACGACCACCGGCGACAGGTGACCTGGAACATCGAGGACGCGCCCGTCTCCCTCTCCCTGCGCTCCCTCGGTGTCATCGGCATGGCGGGGCCCGGTGACTCCGCCCGGGCCCTCGGGCGGTGGGCCGTCGCCCAGACCGCCGCGCTGCACAGTCCCATGGACGTCCAGTTCTATGTGCTGAGCGAGAACAGCGCGCAGGACAGTTGGGACTGGGTGCGCTGGCTGCCGCACGCCCGCCCGGCCGGCGGTCAGGACGTCAACGTTCTCATCGGTACCGACGCCGAGACCGTCGGCGCCCGTATCGGCGAGCTCACGCAGATCCTCGACGCGCGTAAGAAGGCCGCCGAGCAGAACCGGGGTCAGGGGGCCGGTTTCAGCGATCCGGACATCGTCGTCGTATGGGACGGGTCGCGGCGGCTGCGCTCGCTGCCGGGTGTCGTACGGCTGCTGCGCGAGGGGCCGGCCGTCGCGATGTACGCCATCTGCCTCGACGCCGAGGAGCGGTTCCTGCCGGGTGAGTGCCAGGCGTTCGTCGTCGCCGAGCCCAAGGCCCAGGAGTACGACGCCCAGGGCGACGCCGGCCGGCCCGCGGCCCAGCAGCAGGTCGCCGGAGGCTTTCCGTCCTTCCAGGCCTGGCATGCCACCAGTAGTCCGGAGGGCGAACGCGCCGAGCAGACCCAGGAGTTGCGGCTGCGC
Organism: Streptomyces sp. NPDC001406; assembly: GCF_042895285.1. Lineage (NCBI taxonomy): Bacteria > Bacillati > Actinomycetota > Actinomycetes > Kitasatosporales > Streptomycetaceae > Streptomyces > Streptomyces sp. NPDC001406. The sequence goes on along the minus strand of NZ_JBIAWG010000019.1, from coordinate 117,102 downwards.
GTCGAGGAAGCCGGTGCGGAGCGCATCAAGGACGTGCGGCCCGACTTCGTGTCCGCGGCATGGGCGCTGCGGCTCGCCCGGTCACTGTCCGCCCTGCGTGACATCAGCGGGGAGACCGAGGACTCGGCCCTGCCGGGTGCCAGCCGGCTGCTGGACGTGCTGCAGTTGGAGCCGCCGACCAGCGATGCGATCGTCGCGCGCTGGCGGATGGGCGGGCAGTCCACGCTCGCGGTGATCGGTGAGTCGTACGACGGTCCGTTCGGCATCGACATGCGCAAGGACGGGCCGCACGGTCTGATCGCCGGTACGACGGGTTCCGGTAAGTCGGAGCTGCTGCAGACCATCGTCGCGTCGCTGGCCGTGGCCAACACGCCGGAGAACATGACCTTCGTGCTCGTCGACTACAAGGGCGGCTCGGCGTTCAAGGACTGTGTGAAGCTGCCGCACACCGTCGGCATGGTCACCGACCTCGACGCGCACCTCGTCGAACGCGCCCTGGAGTCGCTGGGCGCCGAGCTGAAGCGGCGCGAGCACATCCTGGCCGCCGCCGACGCCAAGGACATCGAGGACTATCAGGATCTCGTGCGCAGGGATCCCTCTCATGCGCCCGTGCCCCGACTGCTCATCGTCATCGACGAGTTCGCGTCCATGGTGCGCGATCTGCCCGACTTCGTGACCGGTCTGGTCAACATCGCCCAGCGGGGTCGTTCGCTGGGCATCCATCTGCTGCTCGCCACCCAGCGGCCCAGCGGTGTCGTCTCCCCCGAGATCCGCGCCAACACCAACCTTCGTATCGCCCTGCGTGTGACCGATGGCGGTGAGTCGAGCGACGTCATCGACTCGCCCGAGGCCGGGCACATCTCCAAGAACACGCCCGGTCGGGCGTATGTGCGCCTCGGTCATGCGTCCCTGGTGCCCTTCCAGTCGGGGCGGGTCGGTGGCCGCAGGCCCGGTGCCGCCGACCCCACCGCCCTCGCCCCCTGGGTGGGCGAGCTGGCCTGGGCGGACCTGGGCCGGGCCGCGCTGGTCAAGCCGAAGGCCCAGGCGCGGGAGGACGAGGAGATCACCGATCTGAAGGTGCTCGTCGACGCCGTCCGCGACGCCAACGGGAGCCTCGGCATCCCGGCCCAGCACAGCCCGTGGCTGCCCGCCCTCGCCGAGACGCTGCTGCTGGACGAGATCGAGGTCCCGGTCGCGTCCCTCGCCCCGGGCAAGCTGCCGCCCGCGCCGTACGGTGTGGAGGACCTGCCGGCCGACCAGGCGCGCCGCCCGGTCGTCGTCGACTTCGCGACCTTCGGGCATCTGATGATCGGCGGTGCGCCGCGCAGCGGCCGCTCCCAGGTGCTGCGGACCATCGCGGGCTCCCTCGCCCGCACCCACTCCTGCGCCGACGTCCACCTCTACGGCATCGACTGCGGCAACGGCGCCCTGAACGCGCTGACCCGGCTGCCGCACTGCGGCGCGGTCGTGGGCCGTAACCAGACCGAGCGGGTGATCCGCCTGGTCAACCGGCTCAAGGGCGAACTCGGCCGCCGTCAGGACCTGTTGGCGGAGAAGGGCTACGCCGACATCGGCGAGCAGCGGGCCGCGGCCCCCGAGGACGAGCGGCTGCCGCACATCGTCGTGCTCCTCGACCGCTGGGAGGGCTGGGTGCCCACCCTCGGCGAGATCGACCACGGCTCGCTGACGGACGAGCTGACGACGATGATGCGGGAGGGCGCGAGCGTCGGCATCCATCTGGTGCTGACCGGCGACCGCACACTGCTCGTCGGCCGTGTCGCCACGCTCACCGAGGACAAGTACGGTCTGCGCCTCGCCGACCGCAGCGACTTCTCCACGCTCGGCATCCCGGCCCGCAAGGTGCCGGAGGAGATCCCGCCGGGCCGTGCCTTCCGCAACGAGTCCGGTACGGAGACCCAGTTCGCGCTGCTCGCCGAGGACACCACGGGTCAGGGCCAGGCGGCGGCGATCGGCGTGATCGGTGAGGCCGCCACGGCCCGGGACGCGTCCGTGCCGCGCTCCCGGCGTCCCTTCCGGGTGGACAGCCTGCCCAGCCGGATCTCGTTCGCCGACGCCTGGGAGATGCGCGACCCGGAGGCCTCCCGCTCCCGGCTGTGGGCGCTGGCCGGCATCGGCGGCGACGAGATCGTCGGCTTCGGGCCGGACCTGGCCGACGGCGTGCCGACGTTCGTCATCGCGGGCCCGGCGAAGTCCGGCCGCTCGACGGTTCTGATGAACTTCGCCCAGTCCTATCTCTCGCAGGGCATACGGCTGGTCGTCGCGGCCCCGCGCCAGTCTCCGTTGCGCGGGCTCGACGGCACGGAAGGCGTGCTGAAGGTCTTCACCGGCGACGACATCGACGAGGACGACTTCGAGGAGGTCATCGACTCGGCGTCGTTGGAGGAGCCTATCGCCGTCCTCGTCGACGACGGCGAGATCCTCGAGGACCTGGACGCCGAGTCCCATATGAAGCGGATCGTCTCGCGCGGCGCCGAACGCGGCCTCGCCCTCGTCATCGCCGGTGACGAGGAGGACGTGTGCAGCGGTTTCTCCGGCTGGCAGGTCGACGCCAAGAAGGCCCGCCGCGGCATCCTGCTCTCCCCGCAGGAGTCGTCGAGCGGGGACCTGATCGGCGTACGGCTGTCCCGGAGCATGGTCGGCGGCCAGGTGGTGCCGGGGAAGGGCATGCTGCACCTGGGCGACGGTGAGCTGCGGACGGTGGTGATTCCGGGGTGAGCGGGGGGTCGGCGAGGCCGGGGCGGGCGAAGGCGGGGCCTGCCTCCCTCCACTACCGGCGGGCACAGGGCCGTACGACCGCCGCGCCCGCCCGCGAGCCCCGGCGGCGCCGCTTCGGTCGCAACAAGGTGATGCTCAACGCGGGTGGGTGTCTGCTCGTCGTGGCGATCGTCGGCCTCGTGGCGCTGACGCACTTCTGGGGGCCCCGCATCTGGACCGGGCTCGCCCCCGCCTGGCCCGGCGGCGGATACGGATTCGCCGTCACCGCGGGAGTTCTGGCGCCGTGGACCGCGGCCGCAGCGATCCTGCCCCTGGTCCGCATCGACTGGGACCAACCCGGCCGACGGTGGATGGTCTGGTTCGCCCGGTCGGTGCCCGGTACGGTGGCGGCAGCCGCCGTCCTCGTAGTGCTCATGGGGGCCAACCGCCCCAAACCCGGTCACCGCGGAGGCTCCTGCTACCGCGTGGGCGGGCCCTGCTGGGTCCACCAGCAGTACCCGCACATCGGGCTCGTCGTCCTCGGCGCCGTCGCCGTCTCTGGCGCGCTGCTGATCCTCTTGCTCAGCGGCTCCGTCAGACGCCGCAGGCAACAGTCGCAGTCGGCTACTTGACCTTGGACATCCGCGAAACCGGATTCCCCTCCGCCGAACTGTCCGACGTGTACTTGAGATCGTCCCCGACCGGCGTCAACTCGACCGAGTGGGGAGCGGGGTTGCAGCCCTCGTGGTTGCCCTTGGCCCCTACCGACGTCGCGACGAGCTGCGTCTTCGTCACCTTCTTCAGGGTGAGGACGTCGGTGCAGACGCCGCCCAGCTGGTCGGTCTGGGTCATACGGCCCAACTCCTGGCCGACGCCCGCCCGGTGGACCGTGAGCCGGAAGGTGCCGATGGGGAGATTGCCGTCGAGGGCGGTGCCCTGGCCCTCCCAGGTACCGAGGTAGCGGTCAGGGACGGCGGTCGGCGTGCTCGCGGCGTCGCTGGAGGCGGTGCTCGGTGCCCGGGAGTACTCCTGGCCGCTGCCGGCGCCCGAGTCTTCCTCGCCGCCGAGCATCGGGCGGATCACGAAGCCCAGCCCCACGGTCACCGCGGCCAGCGCCCCGGCGACGGCGAGCGCCACCGTGCAGCTCACCCGGCGCCCACGGCCTCCCTCGCCCGGAGTGGAGACGGCCGCCACGGAGACGGAGACCTTGCCCGGCCGCTGTTCGGCAGGCACCGCGTCCCGCGGCTCCGGTACGACGGTCGGGGCACCCGGTACGGCGTTCTGGTCCCCCGGCGCGAAAGTCGGCGGCCCCGGCGCGACGGCCGAGGACGCCCGCACCGACATGTCCGGCGCCGGTCCGAACTCCCCCGCCGCGGCCGATACGGCTGCCCCCGAATTCCCGCCCACCGACGGACTGCTGAAGCCCACCGGCCCGGACGGCACCGCCTCCGCGGTCTCCAGATTGAGCAGTTGTACGGCGCTCCGGCTGACCTGCTCGACCAGCGCTCCCGGCAGCCACCCGCCCGCGACGAGCCGCGCGGCCCCGTCGGGAGCGAGGCGTCGGCCGACCTCCCCGGGGGTCGGCCGCGCGCCCGGGTCCTTGGTCAGGCAGGCCTCGGCCACCTCCCGCAGCTCACCGCCGAGCGAGCCGAGTTCGGGCTGTTCGTGGACGACCTTGTAGAGCAGGGCGGCCGAGGAGTCCCCGGGGAAGGGCGGCTCCCCGGTCGCCGCGTAGGCCAGGACCGCGCCGAGGGAGAAGACGTCCGCCGCGCCGGTGACCCCCTTGCCCAGGATCTGTTCGGGCGACATGTAGCCGGGCGAGCCGATCGACACGCCGGACGAGGTCAGCGACGCCGTGCCGTCCGTGGCCCGGGCGATGCCGAAGTCGATGAGCAGCGGTCCGTCCAGGGTCAGCAGGACGTTGGACGGCTTCACGTCCCGGTGCACCAGGCCCAGTTCGTGCACCGCCGCCAGCGCCTCGGCGAGGCCCGCGCCCAGCACCCGTACGGAGTGCGCGGGCAGCGGTCCGCCGTCGGTCACGGCCGCCGCGAGGGACGGGCCGGCCGCGTAGCCGGTGGCGACCCACGGCACGGCGGCCTCCGGGTCCGCGTCCAGGACCGGCGCGGTCCAGGCGCCGCCGACCCGGCGCGCGGCCTCGACCTCGCGCCGGAAGCGGGCGCGGAACTCCTCGTCGAGCGCGAAGTGCGGATGCACGATCTTCACGGCGACCGTACGGCCGCCCGTGCTCCGCCCCAGGTACACGCGCCCCATTCCGCCGGCACCGAGCCGGCCGAGGAGCCGGTAGGGTCCGACGACGGTCGGTTCGTCGGCTCCGAGCGGCTGCATGGCGTCCCCCTCCCCCTGGGTGCTGTCGTCGTACGACAGGATCTGCGCCTGGCTGCCCAGCAGCGTAGTGATTAGGGCTGGAGCAGATCCACCTTCACATCCGCCGGGAAGCCCGTGGTCGGGCCCACCCGGCGGGCGAACTCCGCGACCGCCGCCAGCTGGGGCTCGCCGAAGCGGAAGTCGAGGGTGGTGAAGTACTGCTCCAGGACCCGCTCGTCGAAGGCCTCCCAGCGGGCCGCCTGCTCGGCGACCTTGCCGACCTCCTCCAGGGAGAGGTTGCGGGAGGACAGGAACGCCTCGTGCACCTGACGGGTGATCAGCGGCTCGCGCTCCAGGTAGTCCCGGCGGGCCGCCCACACCGCGAAGACGAACGGCAGGCCCGTCCACTCCTTCCACAGCGCGCCCAGGTCGTGCACGGCGAGGCCGTAGCGCGGCCCGTCGAGGAGGTTGGCCCGCAGCGCCGCGTCGCCGATGAGCACCGCCGCGTCCGCCTCCTGCATCATCAGGCTGAGGTCGGGCGGGCAGGTGTAGTAGTCGGGCCGTACGCCGTAGCGCTCGGCGAGTAGCAGCTGGGCGAGGCGGACGGAGGTGCGGGAGGTGGAGCCGAGGGCGACCCGGGCGCCGTCCAGTTGCTCCAGGGGGACCTGCGAGACGATCACGCAGGACATCACCGGGCCGTCGCAGCCGACCGCGATGTCGGGGAAGGCGACCAGGTCGTCGGCGTTGCGCAGGAACTCGACGAGGGTGATCGGCCCGATGTCGAGGTCCCCCCGCACCAGCTGCTCGCTGAGCTTCTCCGGTGTGTCCTTGGTCAGCTCGAAGTCGAGGAGGGTGCCGGTTCTCGCGAGCCCCCAGTACAGGGGCAGGCAGTTCAGGAACTGGATGTGACCGACGCGCGGCCGGGTGCGAGAATTGTCCACATCGCGAGACTAGACCCCATGAGGTACGGTGCTGTCTCCGACCCCACGGTCAACCCGGCTCACCGGATCTTCAAACATCCGGGTGACGTGATCTTGACCTCTATTGCTTTCGGCTGCCTGCATGCTAGGCTCGCCGCAAGTTGCAGTTTGGTTTCCCTTGCAGTACAGAGCCTGCGGAGCATGTGACCGCGGGCTCTCGTCGTTTTCAGACATATGCAGTTGTGCGGCGTTGTTTCACACTTGCAGGTTCTGGAGCAGGGCAAACCCTTTGTGAGCCCAAGGAGGGCTTATGGCTACCGGAACCGTTAAGTGGTTCAACGCCGAAAAGGGCTTTGGCTTCATCGCCCAGGAGGGCGGCGGCCCCGACGTCTTCGTTCACTACTCCGCGATCAACGCCACCGGCTTCCGCTCCCTCGAGGAGAACCAGCAGGTGAGCTTTGACGTGACGCAGGGCCCGAAGGGTCCGCAGGCGGAGAACGTCACCCCCGTCTGATCACTGCCTGACCGCAGAACCTGAGAGCAGTACCCAAGGAGCCCCGCGCCGCAAGGCGACGGGGCTCCTGCCTTTTCCGTTCATTTCCGGTTCACATGTGCTGCATGATCAGTACGAACTTCGTTCCGGCCGTGAGTGCCTCGTACGCGTGGGGCACGTCGCCGCGGTACGACATGTAGTCCCCGGGTCCCAGTTCGACCGCCTCCCCGAGGGGTCCTGCCTTCACCCTTCCCTCGCTGACCACGATGTGCTCCGTGGTCCCGGGAATGTGCGGTTCGGAATCCCGTACGGTCCCGGGTTCGAGCCAGACGTAATAGATATCCCTGCGCGCGCCCGGCGGGCTCGCGGACAGCAGCGTGGCCCGATAGCCGGCCTGCTCGGAATGCACCGTGGGTCCGGCACCGGCCCGGATCACCTGGACGGCGGGCGCGGGCGGCTCGACGAGTGCGCTGAAGGGCACCCCGAGGGCCACCGCCAGCGCCCAGATGGTCTCCATGCTCGGATTCCCGCTCGCCGCCTCCAGCTGGGACAGCGTGGACTTCGCGATCCCGGCGCGCTTGGCCAGCTCGGACAGGGACAGCCCGGTGCGGGTGCGCTCGCGCTTGAGGGACGCGGCGATCCACTCCATCGGGAGCCGGGCGGGGGGCTCGGACATGTCGTTCGCTCCATCGGTACGATCGTTCGCCTTGACGGACTGGGTGTCCGTTGTTCATTGTAGAAAACATGCGTTCGCTTCTCCGAACACCCGAGTCCGGCTCGCTGGTCCGGGACAGTTCACTCGTCTGGCTGGCCGGCGGCATCGTCGGCGTGTCGTTCGGTGCCGTCTCCGTCGCGGGCGGGCTCCCGGTGTGGGTGCCGGTGCTGATGTCGCTGGTGGTGTACGCGGGCTCGGCCCAGTTCAGTACGGTCGGCGTGCTGCTCGCCGGGGGCGGCCCGCTGGCCGCGGCGGCCACCGGTCTGCTGCTCAACACCCGCACGGCCGCCTTCAGCCTCGCGGTCGCGGAGATCATCGGCCGGGGCCGGGTCACCCGGCTCCTGGGGGCACATCTGGTCACCGACGAGACGGTCGCCTTCGCCCTCGCCCAGCCGGATCCGGTACGGCGCCGCAGGGCGTTCTGGATCTCCGGGCTCGGCCTGTTCGCCGCGTGGAACGCCGGGGTGCTGATCGGGGCGCTCGCCGGGAGCGCCCTGGGCGACACCGCCCGCTACGGCCTGGACGCCGCCTTCCCCGCCGTACTCGTGGCCCTGGTGCTGCCCGCCCTGCGCGCGGACGCGGCAGTACGACGCTGTGCGCTGCTCGGCGCGGCGGTGGCCCTGGCGGTGACGCCCGCCGTGCCGGCCGGGGTACCGGTGCTGCTGGCACTCGCCGGGCTGCTCCTGCACGGCCGCGGTGAGCGGGCCGCCGTATGAACGCGACGGTGGCCGCGGTCCTGGCACTGGCGGTGGGCACCTACGCCTTCCGGCTGGTGGGCCCGGTGCTGCACGGGCGGGTGGAGATCCCGGCGCGGGTACAGGAGCTGGCCTCGGCGGGGGCCGTCGTCCTGCTCGTCGCGCTGGCGGCGACGGGCGCGCTGACCGAGGGCGGGGGCTTCGCGGGATGGGCGCGGCCGGTCGGAGTCCTCGTGGGCGGGGTACTGGCGTGGAGGCGGGCGCCGTTCGCGGTGGTGGTGCTCGGCGCGGCGGGCACGGCGGCACTGCTGCGGGCGGCCGGGGTGGCCTGAAGGCGACCGGCTGTCAGTGCCCTTCGCTACGGTCCCCGCCCATGACCGACACCGACTTCCTCACCGCCACCCGCACCTTCTACGACGCGATCGCCGACGACTACGCCGACCGCTTCCGGGACGACCTCGCCGCCAGGCCGCTGGACCGGGCCGTGCTCGGCGCGTACGCCGAACTGGTCGGCACCGGCGGCCCGGTGGCCGACCTCGGCTGCGGTCCCGGACGGACCACGGCCCGCCTCGCCGCCCTCGGCGTGCCGGTCTTCGGACTCGATCTGTCGGAGTCGATGCTCGCGATCGCCCGCCGCGAGAACCCTGCCTTGCGTTTCGTCCAGGGCTCGATGCTGGACCTGGACCTGCCGGACGGCGGCCTTGCGGGGGTCATGAGCTGGTACTCCTCCATCCACACCCCTGTGGAGCTGCTGCCCGCCCTCTTCACCGAGTTCCACCGGGTGCTCGCCCCGGGCGGCCACCTCCTGCTCGGCTTCCAGGCCGGTGACGCGCCGCGCCGCCACGACAGCCCGTGGGGCCACCCGGTCTCGCTGGACTTCCAGCGGCGCCGCCCGGAGCGGATGGCGGAACTGCTCGCCGGGGCCGGTTTCGCGCTGCTGTCCCGCACGGTGCGCGAAGCGGACGAGGACCTCGGCGAGTCGACCCCGCAGGCGTTCCTGATCGCGCGCAAGCCCCTCTAGAGCCGCCCGGCGATGTCCAGCGCCGCGACGTACCCGAACGTCATGGCCGGGCCGATCGTCGATCCGGCGCCCGCGTAGCTGTGCCCCATCACGGCGGAACTGGCGTTCCCGGCGGCGTACAGCCCCGGGATCACCGAACCGTCGGCCCGCAGCACCCGCGCCCGTGCGTCCGTCACCAGCCCGCCCTTGGTGCCGAGGTCGCCCGGCACGATCCTGAAGGCGTAGTACGGCGGCAGCCACAGGGGCGCCAGACAGGAGTTGGGGAGGACGACCGGGTCCGTGTAGTAGTGGTCGTAGGCACTGTCGCCCCGGTGGAAGTCGGTGTCCTTGCCGTTCAGCGCCTGGGAGTTGAACCGGTCGACGGTCGCTCTCAGGGCGCCGGCCGGGATGCCGACGGCCGAGGCGAGGGCGTCCCAGCTCCAGGCCTTGTGGACGGCACCCGAGCCGTACCAGTCGTCGGGCAGGACGAAGGCCGGGGCGACGTCCCGGAACAGATACCGGTTGCGGTAGTTCTGGTCGACGATCAGCCAGGCCGGGATGTCGGGGTCGGTGGGGTTGCGGTCGTACATGGTGTGGACGACGTCGCTGTACGGGGCGGCCTCGTTCACGAAGCGGCGGCCCGCCGCATTGACCATCAGGCCGCCGGGGAGGGTGCGTTCGGCCAGGCAGAAGTACGGCTGGCCGGGGAGCGGGATCGCCGGTCCCCACCAGGCGTCGTCCATCAGACCGAGCGCGCCGCCGGCCCGCTCCCCCGCCCGGATCCCGTCCCCCGTGTTCTCCTTGGCCCCGACGGTCCACTCCGTGCCGATGGGCCGGCGCTGGTACTGCGCCCGCATGGCCGCGTTGTGCTCGAACCCCCCGGACCCGACCACGACCCCGCGCCGTGCGCGGAGGAGCCCCGGGGACCCGTCCCGGGTGACGACGGCCCCCGTCACCGCCCCGCTCTCCGTGTACAGGTCGGTGAGCGGGGTGTCCAGCCGGAGGGGCACCTGGGCGTCCAGCAGTCCCTTGCGCAGTCCGGCGGCGAGCGACTGCCCCATGGTGAGCGGCTTCTGCCCGAGCAGGGCCGCCTTGGTGCCGCGCGCCAGGCACTCGGCGGCGACGGCGGCCCCCTTGACGCTCACCGCGGCCAGGGCGAGCCACTTGTAGTCGGCGCTGAAGACCACCATGCCGGCCGGCACCTGCAGATACGGCGGGTTGAGACGGGCGAGTTCGGCGCCCAGGACGTTCCCGTCGAGCTGGTCGGGTTCGATGGAGCGCCCGCCCGGAAGGCCGCCCGGCAGCTCCGGGTAGTAGTCGCTGTAGCCCTCCATCCACCGGAACCGCAGCGGGCTGTTGGCCATGACGAACGAGATCATGGCGGGTCCGTGGGCGAGAAACGCCTGCTGCCGCGAGGCGGGCACGTCCGCCCCGACCACGGCGGCGAGATAGGCGGCCGCCTTGGCCGGGGTGTCCGGTACACCGGCCGCCAGGAGGACGGGGCTGTTGGGGATCCAGATCCCGGCGCCGGAGCGGGCGGCGGACCCCCCGAAGGTGGCCGCCTTCTCCACGACGACACAGCTCAGCCCCTGTTTCGCGGCGGTGAGCGCGGCCGTCATCCCGGCCGCCCCGGCCCCGATGACGAGGACGTCGTACGTGCCCAGGAGGGGTAGGTCGGCCGCACTGGCTCCCTGCTGGGTCCCGGTCACCGCGAGGGCGAGCCCGGCGCCCGCGGCGGTGCCGAGCACTTGTCTCCGGGTAGGTGAGCCGGTGCGTGTGGCGGCCATGGCAGGTCCCTCCGAGGCGGGCTTGGGGGACCGGAATGTCGCGCGAGGGTCTTGTGAAGTCAAGAGCTAGGCGTCGGCCAGCACTTCGAGGCAGTCCTGCCGGGCCGGCTCGCTCAGCAGGGCCCGCCAGCGGGTGAAGAGGGCGAGCAGATCGAGGCCGTGCTTCGCGCGGAAGTCGGGGTCGCGGCGGGCGAGGTCGAGTTCGTTGGCGGCGGTCAGCTCGGCGAAGTCCCGCAGCAGGCCGGGGGCGGGGCGCAGGGTGTCATGCGTGAAGCGGTCGCGGAAGGGGGAGTTGTGGTCCGTGAGGGTCGGATAGGTGGCCCCCCGGTCGCAGCTCGCGTAGAAGTACACGATCGCCTCGGCTTCGGTGCCGATCACCGTCCTGAGCTCGGGGCGGCGGTCGAGCGGGAGCAGCGCGGAGGGAAAGCCGTCGGTGCCGTAGGCGGCATGGCACAGGCCGGCCAGCCGGAGGGCGGGGCGGGCGTCCCAGAGGGCCAGTCGCTCCCGTACCCGGTCGAGGTGGGCGAGGAGGGTGCCGCCCGGGTGGGCGAGGGTGCCGGCGCCCAACTGCCCCAGGAGTTCCCGTGCTTGTGCCACCGTCCGGTCGTCCATGCGCCGTCTCCCCTCGGCAAGAGCGGTCGGCACCCGCTCCTCTTCCCGGGGGAGGAGCGGGTTGCCGCCTGGGCCCGGAGAAGAGCTTCGTCCTCGCCCGGCATTTCAGTCAATCCTTGGGATTTGTCACCAACTCCAAGTGCTAGCTTGGATGTTGTGACCCTCGACGACCTGCGTGTGTTCGTGGCCGTGTGCCGGGCCGGAAGCCTGAGCGCGGTGGCCCGGGATCTCGGGTGTACGCAGTCGGCCGTGAGCCAGCACGTCAAACGCCTGGAGCGGGAGACCGGAGTGGCCCTGCTGGAGCGGCAGCCGCGCGGGGTCGTGCCGACGCAGGCGGGACGGATACTCGAAGCCGCGGCCGCCGAGGGCATCTTCGGACTCGACCTCGCCGTACGGCAGTTGCGGGACCTGGTCGACGGGCACAGCGGGTATGTGCGCGTGGCGACCGGGGCGACGACCGTACGGCACTTCATGTCGGAGGCGGTGGTCACCTTCCGCCGCCGCCATCCGAAGGTGAACCTCGAGTTCCGCACGGTCAGTTCGGGGCGCGGCAGCTTCGACGCGCTCGCGGACGGCACGCTGGACCTGGCCTGGATAACGCTCGGTGCGCCGGTGCGGGGGATCGAGCAGCGGGCGGTGGTGGAACTGCCGTGGGTGCTGGCGGTACGGGCGGACGATCCGCTGGCGGAACGCTCGTCCCTGGCCGCCGGTGAGCTGACGGACGTACGCCCGATCCGGCTTCCGCCGAACTCCGCGTCCGCCGCCCATCTGGAGGCCGCGTGCGCGGAGTCGGGGGTGCGCTTCGCCTACGACACCAGCGTCGCCGACTGGGACACGGCGCTCCTGCTGGCGGAACTCGGCGTGGGACGCGCGGTCGTCCCCGCCCTGCCGGGGCTCGCCGTCCCCGGCGCCGGCCGGCTCCGGCTGATTCCGCTGCCCGCTCTGCGCCCGCTGCCGGTCGGCTGGGCGGTGCGCCGCTGGGACGCCCTCGGCCCACCGGCCCGCGCCTTCGCGGACACGGTCGTCGAGAGCGCTCGCGCCCAGGCGGCCTGAGGGGTCCGGGCGATGCGCGCCCCGAACCCCCGCGCCCCGAAGCCCCGCCGCCCTCAGCTCACCAGGCCACCGGCAGCTCGATGGGGAACCGCCGGATCGTCTCCGTGTCCCAGCGCACCTCCTCCGGCGCCACCGCCAGCCGCAGCTCGGGGAACCGTGCCAGCAGCCGTCCGATCGCCACCTCCAGCTCCGCCATGGCCAGCGGGACGGCGATGCACCGGTGGCCGCCCCAGCCGAAGGTCATGTGGGGGGCGTTGCGGCCGGGCAGGTCGGGATCGATGACATGGGGTTCCGGATAGCGCACCGGGTCCCGGTTGGCCGCCAGGTACGACACATGGACGAACTCGCCCGCCCGGATCTTCACGCCGTCCATCTCGACGTCCTCCATCGCCACCCGGGGGATGCCGACCCCCTTGCGGAACGGGATGTACCGGAGCATCTCGTGGATCGCGTTCGTCAGGTTGTCCGGGCGCCGCCGCAGATAGTCGGCCAGCTCGGGCCGGGTCAGCAGCAGATACGCGATGTTGCTGATCTGGCAGGTGGCCGTGTCCTGCCCGCTGAGCACCAGGGTCAGGGTCATGACGGCCAGTTCCCTGTCGTTGAGCTGGTCCTCGCCCTCCCGCGCGGCGGCCATCGAGCTGATGATGTCGTTGCCGGGGGTGCGGCGGCGCTGCTCGACCATGGCGCCGAAGTAGTCCGTCAGATCGGTCTTGACCTTGGCCGCCGCCGCCCTGTTGTCCGCGCCGGTGACCAGGAGCCGGTGGACCTGCTCGCGCATCCGGGACCACTCGTCGCGGGGGATCCCGAGCAGATGGAGGATCGTGTGCTGGGGGAACGGGTTCGACAGATGCTGCACCAGGTCCGCCGGCGGTCCCTGCTGTGCCATCTCGTCGAGCAGGGAGTCCGCGAGCAGGACGATCCGCTCCCGCATCCCGTCGACCTGCTGCTGGGTGAACGCCTGGGAGGCCAGGCGCCGTACGCGGCTGCTGTGCGGCGGGTCCATGACGTTGATGGACTCGGGGGAGACGATGGGCTCCGGTGTCATCCGGGGATAGTCGTGGCCCATGATCTGCGCCCGGCTGAAGCGCTGGTCGGAGCAGACCTGCTGGACCGAGCGGAAGCCGGTGACCAGCCAGGCGCCGGCGTCGCCGTACGGGAGCCGAATGCGGGTGAGGGACTCGCGTTCCATGATGGCCGCGAGCTCGGGATCGAAGTCGAGGGCGTCGCTGTAGTCGAACGGGCAGGTGATCGACTCGTCGCTCGTGCTCATCAGGCACCTGTCCCCTTCATCGGCGTGACATTGGTGGCGTCCACGACGGGGCGCAGGCGCCGCGCCAGGCTCACGGCGTCGCCGACGGCCCAGTAGTGGACGAAGAACAGGCGGGGCTGGTCGTTGAGGTTGTGGTGGTGGAGCTCGACGAGATCGGCGCCGCCGCGCCGGAGCCCGGCGAGGACGTCCTGGACCTCGTCGGCGATCACGGCGAAGTCGCCGCTGATCGCGGCCCGGCCGCGGCCGAGCGGCTGGAAGTTGAACGAGGTGGTCGAGCCGAAACCCGGCGGCAGGAGGAGATGGCCGTCGGTGATGGTCTCCCTGCGGACGAACGTGCTCTGGTAGACGCCGCTGTCGGCGGTGCCCTTCACCCCGAGCGCGGCGTCGATGGCCGCGGTGTCCAGGTCGAAGGGCGGGGCGAAGGGCACGACGGGGGGCACGGCGAAGGCGGCATGGGGCTTCGGGAACGGGGTGGCGGTGCGGTCCAGGGCGGCGCGCAGTCCGCGGGCGACGGCCACCGGGTCGGTGCCGTGGGCGTGGAGGTGACACCACCAGACGTCGGGCCGCTGGGCCAGCAGATGCTTGTGGATCGCGGTCTGCCCGATCCCGTGCTCGTGCAGGGCGTCGCTGAACGGCTGGAGTTCGCGCTCGGTGACCACCGCGTCGCCCATGAGGAGCGAGCTGCCGTCGGCGTACCGGACGAAGGACACATGGCTGCCCAGGGCGAGCGCGGGGGCGACCCTGATGCCCCGGGAGACCACATGGAGGTCCCGGCGCAGCAGGGGCGTGTGGTACATGAACCGCTTCATGCCGCCCGGTGCGCCGAGGGCCGCGCCCACGTCCGCCCAGTCGGCGAGTCCGGTCATCACCGGCGGGATGGGGGTGTGGACCGGCTCGGCCCCCGGGCCGGCGGTCGCGGCGCGGGCGGGGGGAACCGCCCCGATCGCCCCGATCGCTCCGGTCAGTACGGGCGCGAGGGCGGCGGTGGCCAGCACGCGACGCCGGGACGCTGTCGGTCTGGGGTCGGCATGCTGCTGTCGGTCGTCAGTCATCTCATATGCCTCCTGGCGCGATGGAAGCACGGGAGAACTCCCGGACCCGTGATCTGCACCGGCACATGGGCCCAGGTGGGCTAAGCGGGCTGGAGCGGTCGGATGAGCCGACCGCACACCGCCGGACGGGCCGGGGACCCTACGCCCTGTCGTACAGCTCCTCGACCTGTGCCGAGAAGTCGCGCATGACCGCCTCCCGGCGCAGCTTCATCGACGGGGTCAGATGGCCCGCCTCCTCCGTGAAGTCGACCGGGAGCACCGCGAACTTTCTGATCGACTCGGGGCGGGAGACCAGCCGGTTCGCCTCGTCCACCGCCCGTTGCAGCAGCGCCCTCAACTCGGGGTCGCCCACGAGGAGTTCCGGCGGGACCGGGTGCCTGCCGTTCATCTGGCGCCAGTGGGTGATGCCGTCGGGGTCGAGGGTGAACAGGGCGGTGACGTAGGGGCGGGCGTCGCCGACGAGCATGCACTGGGAGATCAGGGGGTGGGAGCGGAGCCAGTTCTCCAGCGGGGCGGGCGCCACCGACTTGCCGCCCGCGGTGATCAGCAGCTCCTTCTTGCGGCCGGTGATGGTCAGATAGCCCTCGTCGTCCAGCTCGCCGATGTCGCCGGTCGCCAGCCAGCCGTCGCGGGTCGCGGGGACGACCCCGCCCGCCTGCGGGTCCCAGTAGCCGCGCAGCACATGGTCGCCGGCGATGAGGATCTCGCCGTCCGCCGCGATGCGGACCCTGGTGCCGGGCAGCGGCCAGCCCACCGTTCCCAGCCGGGGCTTCAGGGGCGGGGTCACGGTCGAGGCGCCCGTCGTCTCCGTCAGCCCGTAGCCCTCGAAGATCTCGATGCCCGCACCGGCGTAGAAGGCGGCCAGCCGGCGGCCCAGCGGGGAGCCGCCGCAGATGGCGTACTTCACCCGGCCGCCCATCGCGGTGCGGATCCGGCGGTAGACCAGCGGGTCGTAGAAGGAGCGGGCGGTCTTCAGGGAGCGGCTCGGGCCGTTGCCCGTGCCGGTCTGCCGGGCCTCCAGCGCCTCGCCGTAGCGCTGCGCCACCGACACCGCCCGGTCGAAGGAGGACGCGCGGCCGCCCGCCTCGGCCCTGGCGCGGGCGGTGTTGAAGACCTTCTCCAGCATGTAGGGGATGGTCAGCAGGCAGGTGGGCTTGAAGGCCGCGAGGTCCGGGAGCAGGTCCTCGGCCTTCAGGCTGGGGGCGTGGCCGAGCCGTACCCCGGCCCGGACGCATGCGATGGCGACCATGCGGCCGAAGACATGGGACATGGGCAGGAAGAGGAGGACCGACACCTCCTCGCCGGACTTCGCCTTGAAGATGGGGTAGAGGAGCTCGATCGCGTTGTCCACCTCGGCGAAGAAGTTGCCGTGCGACAGGGCGCAGCCCTTCGGACGGCCGGTGGTGCCGGAGGTGTAGATGAGGGTGGCGAGCGTGTCGGGGACCAACATGCCGCGGCGTACGCCGACTTCGCCGTCCGGCACCGGTGCGCCGAGCTCCGCCAGACGGCTCACATGGCCCTTGTCGATCACCCACATGTGCCGCAGGTCGGGGAGGCGTTCGAGTTCGGGGCCCATGGCGGCGGCCTGCGTCGAGGTCTCCGTGACCAGGGCCACCGCGCCCGAGTCCTGGAGGATCCAGCGGGTCTGGAAGACCGAGGAGGTGGGGTAGACGGGGACGGTGACGAGGCCGGCGGCCCATGCGGCGAAGTCCAGCAGGGTCCACTCGTACGTCGTGTTGGCCATGATGGCGATGCGGTCGCCCGGTACCAGCCCCTCCGCGATCAGGCCCTTCGCCACCGCCAGGACCTCCTGGGCGAACCGGGCCGCCGTCACGTCCTCCCAGTCGCCGCTCGCCGTCTTGCGGCTGAGGACCACGGCTCCGGGTTCCGCCTGGGCGTTGTCGAACGGCAGGTCCGCCAGCGACCCGTGCGTCACCGGCGGGGCGAACGGCGGTACGGAGGCCTCGCGTACGGCTCCGTCGAGGCGGCGTGTCTCGGGCTCCACGAGGATCGGCGCGCCGTCGTAGTCGGTCGCCGAGACCGTCGCGCCGGAGGAGAGGGGGGCGTTCGGGTACGGGGTGGACACGGGGCGGCTCCTCGGGCGTGCAGCGGCGGACTGCTTGCTGCATGTCGTACGTGCCTCGCGCACCGAGGCGTTCAGCGGCGGTTCGTCCAAGCAGGGGTTACCGCTGGTCAGGCAGGCGATCGTACGGGGCCTCTGTGGCGGGCTTGTGCGCTTTCGGGAATGGTCCGGGGACGGGGCTGTGCAATCTCGCGGGTTGCGTGAGGGAGGTTCAGGTTCCTGACGGGATCGCCGTGACATAGACTTACCTTCGGTAACCTTACTCTAGAGTAAGCAAATCCGACCCAGTCTTGCGGGAGTTGGAGACATGGCCGACCGCTACCTCAGCTTCACCGGCGCCGCACCCGGCCGCTTCCTGGCCCCCGAGACCACCGCCCGGCTCGCCCACCCCGCCTCCGGCGCGGTGAACGGGCAGGTCGTGCGGGTCTGCGGTCAGAGCCTGCTGGGGGCCTGATGTCCGCCGCCGTCGTCCTCACCGGCTCCCCCGCCCTCGCGCCCCTGCTCGCCCGGGGCGCCCTGCACTCGCCGTTCAAGCGGCCCCGGCCCGACGCCGGCTTCCCGCGCACCCGGCTGGTGCTGCCCGGTGTACGCGTCGACCTGGCCCGGCTGGCCGCCTACGAGCGGGTGTGCGGCTTCGCCACCGGTGACGACTCGCTCCCGGTGACCTATCCGCACGTCCTCGGCTTTCCACTGGCCATGCGGCTGATGAGCGGCCGCGACTTCCCGCTGCCGCTGCTCGGCCTGGTCCACACGTCCATAGAGATCACCCGCCGCTCAGGGCTTGCGGCCACCGGGGAGTACGAACTCTCCGTGCACGTCGACGGGTTGGCGCCGCACCGGCGCGGGACGGAGGCGACCGTCGTCACCGAGGTGCGCGGCGGCGGGGCGGTCGTATGGGAGTCGCGGAGCACCTATCTCGCCCGGCACCGGACCGGTTCCGGCGCGCCCCGGCAGACCGGCCGCGAGCGGGGGCCGCTGCCCGCCGTCGCCGAGTGGCGGATCGCGCAGGACGTCGGGCGGCGGTACGGGGTCGCGTCCGGGGACCGCAACCCCATCCATCTCCACCCGCTCAGCGCCCGTCTCTTCGGCTTCCCCCGGGCCATCGCGCACGGCATGTGGACGGTGGCCCGCTGCCTCGCCGCGCACGGCACGCCCGGGGCGGTGCGGGTGCGGGCGGAGTTCCGCGCCCCGGTGCTGCTGCCGGGCACCGTGCGCTACGCGGCGGACGACGCGGGCGGCTTCGAGCTGCGGGACGGCGAAGGGCGGCACCTCCATGTGGCGGGCGAGGTGCGGCCGCTCACGGCGTGAACAGGGGGGCGAACAGCAGGTGTCGAGGCCGACCCGTACCAGCTTCTCGTCGGGGAACTGGCCGAGCCCGCCCCCGCCAACCTCCAGCTGGTCCACGGCAACATGGGCGAGGTCCTCGACCGCACCGACCTGCTGGTCACGGTCGGCTCCACGGCCGCCCTGGAGTCGACGCACCGCGGGATACCGACCGCGATCCTCACGGATTTCGGCGTCCGCGGTTGGGGTCTCCCCTGCTCGAACGGAGTTGAGAGCTTGGGGAAGCACGGCAACCACTACTTCCTCCACTCCGGGTGCCTCGCCTCCTGGGACGACCTGGACGCCGGGGCGCTGCCCGTGCCGCACCCCGCGTGGGCGGACGCGCAGGGCATCGGCAAGACCGACCCGTACGCCGCTGCCCGCGCCCGGGTGGCGGACCTGCGCGCCGCGGGCCCGCTGCCGCCCCTGCGGCCGTACTACACGCCCCAGCGGGCCGGGATCCATCTCACCGGTCTGCTGGAACGGCACGGCTTCGACGAGCGGGACCGCCGCTGCCCGGTGGGGCGGGTGCGGCCGGTTCGGGGTGCGTGCAGAATGCCGTACGGAGGGTCGCGCGCAGCGGTGCGAAGAGGCTGTAGCGGGTGGGGCGTCAGCGGGTGGCGCCGGCGCTGCGGCGGTGGGGAGCGGCGTAGGCCACGGCTAGTCGGCGGTGAGGGGCGGGGACCAGGGCCGGCCCTCCATCAGGTTGCCGAGCCCCGCCCACGCGAAGTTCATGAGGGTCGCCGCGGCCTGGCGGGCGGTGACGCCGGGGGTGACGTTGGCCCAGGCGGCGAGGGACTCGGCGGCGCCGACCAGGGCCTCGGCAAGGCCGGCGACCTCACGCTCGGGAAGATCCGGAGCATGGGGGTCCCGCCCTGCTCGAGCGCAGCCGAGAGCCTGGGGGAGCGCGGCACGCGCGGCAACGACGATGAGATGGGTCACGAACACGACGAGTTCCTCGCGCATCGCGGCGACCTCGGCGGCGAACGGCTCGCCGTGGGTGCGGGCCTGGAGGTGCAGGATCGACCAGCCGTCGGGGTGTTCGGCGGTGTGCGCGAAGAACGCCTGCAGCCCGTCCCAGAGCTGGCGGTCGGCGGGCAGCCCCGACCGGACGCCGTCCCGCACCGCCTGCGTCAGCGCCTTGCCCTCACGGCGTATGCATGCCGTGAACAGGTCTTCCTTGGAATTCAGGTACAGATACACCAACGGCTTGGACACGCCCGCCAGTTCGGCGATCTCGTCCATCGACGCGGCCATGTACCCCCGCTGGCCGAAGGTCCGTACGGCGGCGTCGAGCATCTGCTGCTCCCGCACCGCCCGCGGCATCCGCTTGGTCTTCAGGGCACCCATGAGGGCAAGCCTAGTTGGGCCCCCGGGCACTCAACGCGGGGAAGGCGCTAGGAAGTCTGGCCGTGGGCCCGCGCGGTGTCGTCCGCCACGTCCTCCTGGTTGCGGTTGGCCTCCAGGTTCGACTTCATCCGGTCGACCTTCTGGACGATCCGGACGGACGCCCGGTCCCGCTCCTTGCGCAGCACCACCCAGCTGATCGGCGCCGAGAGCACCATGGCGAGCAGGAGGACCCACAGGAAGTTCGAGTCGCCGAAGCCGCGCGGGAAGACGCCGGCGTAGACAGCGCCCCAGACGACCAAGAAGCAGCCCGCGAAGATACCGAGCCGCATCAGCGTGTAGCGGAGCATCTCAATCCACACTTCCGTTTCGAACGGTCCTTACGCCACAAACGGGCACCGTCCAGTGAAGCACGTCCGGGACCCGATCTTGCACGGGGGGCGTGCGGACCCCTCACACGAGCGGCAGCAGCATGGTGATCTCGTCCCGGTCGTCCCCGGGGGCGACGCGGACCGCGCCCGGCACCCGGCCGACCTCCTTGTAGCCGCAGGAGCCGTAGAACCGCTCCAGGCCGTGACCGCCGCGGCAGCCGAGCCGTATGGCGTCGATGCCCTCGAAGCCGCGGGCCGCGTCGGCGGCGGCCGCCAGCAGGTCCCGGCCGTACCCCTTGCCCTGGTGCCGCGGGTGGACCATCACGGTGCAGAGCCACACCCAGTGGTTCATCAGCCGGTGCGTGTTGAAGGCGAAGAACACGGTCGCGGCCACCTCCCCCGCCTCGTCGTGCCCGACGAGCAGCCGGACCCGCCCCTCGGCCATCGCCACGAGGTGCTTCACGAGCTCGGGCCGTATCTCCTCCCGCCCCACCGGCGCCACGAACCCCACGGCGCCGCCCGCGTTGGACACATCGGCCCACAGATCGAGAACCCCGTCACGGAGAGCAGGAGTGACGGAGGGGTCGAGAGTGAACGTAAGGGGCATGCGCGCCGGGCCCTCAGACACGCATCGGCTGCGGGGACTCGCGCCGCGCCGGGTCCGGGCCGTCGTACTCGCGGATGATCTCGTAGCGGGTGTTGCGCTCGACCGGGCGGAAACCCGCGTCGCGGATGAGGTCCAGCAGGTCCTCGCGGGTCAGCTTGTTCGGGGTGCCGTAGTTGTCGGCGTCGTGGGTGATCTTGTACTCGACCACCGAGCCGTCCATGTCGTCCGCGCCGTGCTGGAGGGCGAGCTGGGCGGTCTGCACACCGTGCATCACCCAGAAGACCTTCACGTGCGGGACGTTGTCGAACAGGAGCCGGGAGACGGCGAAGGTCTTCAGCGCCTCCGCACCGGTGGCCATCTGGGTCCTGGCCTGGAGCCGGTTGCGGATCTTCCCGTCCTTCATGTCCACGAAGTCGTGCTGGTAGCGCAGCGGGATGAAGACCTGGAAGCCGCCGGTCTCGTCCTGCAGCTCACGCAGCCGCAGCACGTGGTCGACGCGGTGGCGGGGCTCCTCGATGTGGCCGTACAGCATGGTGCACGGGGTCTTGAGGCCCTTCTCGTGCGCCAGGCGGTGGATCCGGGACCAGTCCTCCCAGTGGGTCCGGTGGTCCACGATGTGCTGACGGACCTCCCAGTCGAAGATCTCCGCGCCACCGCCGGTGAGGGACTCCAGGCCCGCGTCGATGAGCTCGTCGAGGATCTCGGAGGCGCTGAGCCCCGAGATGGTCTCGAAGTGGTGGATCTCCGTCGCCGTGAACGCCTTCAGCGACACGTTCGGGAGCGCGGCCTTCAGCTCGCGCAGCGAACGCGGGTAGTAGCGCCACGGCAGGTTCGGGTGCAGGCCGTTGACGATGTGCAGTTCGGTGAGGTTCTCCGACTCCATCGACTTGGCGAGCTTGACGGCCTCCTCGATGCGCATCGTGTACGCGTCCTTCTCGCCCGGCTTGCGCTGGAACGAGCAGTAGGCGCAGGAGGCCGTGCACACGTTGGTCATGTTGAGGTGGCGGTTGACGTTGAAGTGCACGACGTCGCCGTTCTTGCGCGTCCGCACCTCGTGCGCGAGGCCGCCCAGCCAGGCCAGGTCGTCCGACTCGTACAGCGCGATGCCGTCCTCGCGGGTCAGGCGAACGCCCGCCCGCACCTTCTCCTCCAGCTCGCGCTTGAGCCCGACGTCCATGCCCACACCTTTCTCCGACAGCCCGACCAAACCTACTCCCCCACCCTTCGGGCGGGCGGTGCCCCCATACGGCGCTGCGCGCCTAGACCTCTTCCGGCAGTTCCCCGACCCGGTTCTCCCACTTCGTGGACAACACGATGGTGGTACGGGTCCGGGAGACGCCCTTGGTCCCGCTCAGCCGCCGGATGGTCTTCTCCAGCCCGTCCACGTCCGTCGAGCGCACCTTGAGCATGAAGGAGTCGTCGCCGGCGATGAACCAGCAGTCCTCGATCTCCGGCAGGTCCTTCAGCCGGCGGGCCACGTCCTCGTGGTCGGCGGCGTCGGAGAGCGAGATGCCGATCAGGGCGGTGACGCCGAGGCCGAGGGAGGCGGCGTCCACCGTGGCGCGGTAGCCGGTGATGACGCCGGCCGCCTCCAGCCGGTTGATGCGGTCGGTGACGCTGGGCCCCGACAGGCCGACGAGGCGTCCCAGCTCCGCGTAGGAAGCCCGGCCGTTCTCTCTCAGGGCCTGGATGAGCTGCCTGTCCACCGCGTCCATGCGATCGAAGCCTTCCGCTGAAGAGTTCCAGAAGTAATGAGAGTTGCTGCGACTTGCTCAGATGGCGGTCACGCCGTGCGGGTTCCGCCGCCTAGTTCGCCCGCCCAGCGGCGGTAGAGGCCGTGTGCGACGCCCGCCGCGTCGAGGACCCGTCCGGCGACGAAGTCCACCAGGTCCTGGATGTGGGTCGCCCCCGCGTAGAAGGCCGGCGAGGCGGGCACCACGGTCGCGCCCGCGTCGTCCAGGGCGACCAGGTGCCGCAGGGTCTGACCGTTCAGCGGGGTCTCCCGTACGGCCACGACCAGCTTGCGGCGCTCCTTGAGGGTGACGCTCGCCGCACGCTGGAGCAGGTCCTTCGAGAGGCCGAGCGCGACGCCCGCCACGCAGGCGGTGGAGGCGGGCACGATGAGCATCCCCTTGGTGGGGTACGACCCCGAGGACGGGCCGGCCGCGAGGTCGCCCGCGTTCCAGTACCGCACCCCCTCGACGTCCGCATCGAAGGTCCCGGGCTTTCCGTCCGCCCCACGGGCCAGCCATTCCCGCAGGTCAGCCTGCCAGTGGGCGTCCCGGAAGGAGATCCCCGTCTCATCGAGCAGGGTGAGCCGCGAGGCCCGGCTGACCACCAGGTCGACGCTCTCACCGGCCGCGAGCAGCGCACGCAGCACAGCGGCCGCGTACGGAGTCCCGGATGCTCCGGACACCCCCACGATCCAAGGCACGCGCTGCGTTTCTCCTGCGTTCACACCTTGAGCGTACCGGTGGGGTGGGGTGTGCTCAGGACCGGTCGGCTGCCTCGGGGTCCACGGGGAGACGACTGGTGTCGGCCGTGAGACGCCCGAGCTTGGTGTCCACGTAGAGCTTGTCGCACGAAGCACTTGAGCGCACCGGTGGAACGGAGAGTGTTCAGGACCGGTAGGTCGGCCGCGGATCCGGCGGTCGGTCGAGCCGCCGGACCATCGGATCGAACCCCGCGCGGGCGGGGAGCACCTTGAGGGTGAACGGATTCATCGGTATCGCCCTCGGACCACCCCCGCTGCCGCGGGGACCAAGCCTGATCAGCGTGGATGCCCCGCCGGGGGCCGACCGGCCGCGCACCCGAGCATCACCCGGACGGACTACAGCGTCAGCCCCCGCACCAGCAGATCGATCAAGGCGCACACGAACAGACTGATCCCGATGAATCCGTTGGTCGAGAAGAACGCCCGGTTCAGGCGGGACAGGTCATGTGGGCGAACAATCGTGTGCTCGTAGACGAACGCGGCCGCGACGATCAGCAGGCCCAGCCAGAAGAACGCGCCGGCGCCGGTGAGTACGGCGTACCAGACGAACAGGGCCGTGGTGAGGGTGTGGCAGGCGCGGGCGCCCCAGATGGCCGCGGGGATGCCGAAGCGCGCCGGGACCGACATGACGCCGATCTCGCGGTCGGTCTCGACGTCCTGGCAGGCGTAGATCAGGTCGAAGCCGCCGATCCAGATGCCGACGGCGAGGCCGAGGACCACCGCGTCCCAGGACCACGTGCCCGAGATGGCGAGCCAGCCGCCGACCGGGCCCATCGCCTGGGCGAGGCCCAGGATCGCCTGCGGGAAGTTCGTGAACCGCTTGCCATAGGGGTAGACCACCATCGGGATCACCGCGATGGGGGCCAGGGCCAGACAGAGCGGGTTCAGCAGGGCCGCCGAGCCCAGGAAGATCACCAGCGCGATCAGCGCGCCGGTCCAGGCGTGCTTCACCGACATCGCGCCGGTCACCAGCTCACGGTGGGCGGTGCGCGGGTTACGGGCGTCGATCTCGCGGTCGATGATCCGGTTGACCGCCATGGCGAACGTACGCAGGCCGACCATGCAGATCGTGACCAGGAGCAGCCGTCCCCAGTGGATGTTCTTGTCCAGCTCGAACATCGCGGTCAGTGCCGCGATGTACGCGAAGGGCAGGGCGAAGACCGAGTGCTCGATCATCACCAGGCGCAGGAACGCCTTGGTGCGTCCTGGCTGCGGGAGTGCCGCGGAGGCGCTGCTCACAGGCCGTACTCCTTCCAGCGACGGTCCACCAGGGCCGCCGTATCCGGGTCCGACAGGACCATCTCCGGCCATCCGCCGTCCCTCGTGTAGCCCTCCTCGGGCCACTTCCTCGTCGCGTCGATGCCCGCCTTGCCGCCCCAGAACTGCTGGTAGGAGGCGTGGTCGAGATGGTCGACGGGCCCCTCGACGACCGTGAGGTCACGGGCGTAGTCCGTGTTGCCGAGGGCCCGCCAGGCGACCTCGTGCAGATCGTGCACATCGCAGTCGGCGTCCACGACGACGATCAGCTTGGTCAGGGACATCATGTGGGCCCCCCAGATCGCGTGCATCACCTTCTGCGCGTGCTTCGGGTACTTCTTGTCGATCGAGACGATCGCGCAGTTGTGGAAGCCCCCGGCCTCGGGCAGGTGGTAGTCCACGATGTCCGGGACGATGATCTTGAGGAGGGGGAGGAAGAAGCGCTCGGTGGCGCGGCCCAGCGGGCCGTCCTCGGTCGGGGGCCGGCCGACGACGATCGACTGGAGCAGCGGCCGCTTCCGCATCGTCACGCAGTCGATCTTCAGCGCCGGGAAGGGCTCCTGCGGCGTGTAGAAGCCGGTGTGGTCACCGAAGGGGCCCTCCGGGAGCATCTCGCCGGGCTCCAGCCAGCCCTCCAGGACGACCTCGGCGTTCGCCGGGACCTGGAGCGGGACCGTCTTGCAGTCGACCATCTCGATGCGTCTGCCCGCGATGAAGCCGGCGAACAGGTACTCGTCGATGTCACCGGGGAGCGGGGCGGTCGAGGCGTAGGTCACGGCCGGGGGGCAGCCGAAGGCGATCGCCACCGGCAGGCGCTCCCCGCGCCGGGCCGCGACCTGGTAGTGGTTGCGGCTGTCCTTGTGGATCTGCCAGTGCATGCCGATGGTGCGCCGGTCGTGGCGCTGGAGGCGGTAGAGCCCGAGGTTGCGGACCCCGCTGTCCGGGTCCTTGGTGTGCGTGAGCCCCAGGTTGAAGAAGGAGCCGCCGTCCTGCGGCCAGGTGAACAGCGCGGGGAGCATGCCGAGGTCGACGTCGTCGCCCTGGATGACGACCTCCTGCACCGGAGCGTCCTTGACCTTCTTCGGCGGCACGTGCGTCATCGAGCCGAGCTTCCCGAACGCCTCGCGCACCCCGACGAAGCCGTGCGGCAGTTCGGGTCTCAGCAGCCCGCCGATCTTGTCGCTGATCTCGCCGTACGACTTCAGGCCGAGCGCTTTCAGCAGGCGCCGGTCGGTCCCGAAGACGTTCATCGCGAGGGGCATGGCGGAGCCCTTCACGTTCTCGAAGAGCAGCGCCGGACCGCCGGACTTCTGCACCCGGTCGACGATCTCCCCGACCTCCAGATACGGGTCGACCTCGACCTTGACGCGCTTGAGGTCGCCCTCGCGTTCCAGCGCCCTGAGCAGGGAACGAAGATCGTCGTAAGCCATGTGACCCAGTATCGGCCACGGGCTAACCTGGGCCCGTCACCGGGGCCGTCTCACTCTGTCGAGGGATCTCACGCCAATGCTCAGGTATCTCCCCTTCCTGCTGGTCCTGGCGCTGTGGATCTACGCGTTCGTGGACTGCCTCAACACGCCCGAGGAAGAGGTGCGCGGGCTGCCGAAGGTGGCGTGGGTCGTCATCATCCTGCTCTTCGGCGAGGTGCTGGTCGGCCCGGTCGCCTGGCTGATCGCCGGCAAGGTGCGGACCCCGGCCCCCGCCCCCTGGGTCGCCCCCGACGACAACCCCGAGTTCCTGAAGTCCCTCAGGAAGGACGAGCCCGAGGCCGAGTGATGGAGCTCCGGCTGCTCGTCACCTTCGTGGGGCGTCCTGCCGATGGGCTCATCGGCGCCGCCGATGAGCCCGGGTCACCGGCGTCAGCGCAGGCGGGACGAGGACAGGATCGACAGCAGGTGGGCCGGGACCATCACCCAGGTGATCACGGCGAGCGCGCCCAGCGCCCAGCGGGTGGGCTCGATGCCGCCGGTGATCTCGCCGGCGAGCGCGGCGACGAGCAGCACCAGGGACGCCTCGATGCCGTTGGTGACGCGGTGGATCTTGAAGGCGGCGGCCAGCCTGCGCACCGTCGCGACGCCCTGGGAACGCGGCCGGGTCGCCTCGTCGTCGGCGACGGTCAGTCCGCGCCGGGCGCGTGCCACGTCCACCAGGTCGGTGGAGGCCTTCAGCAGGACGACACCGAGCGCGGTGGCGATGCCGACCGACACCCAGCCGCCGTAACCCGAGCGCGCCGCGTGGAAGCCGGCGCCCGCCATCAGCGCGGCGTCCGCGAGATAGGCGCCGAGGCGGTCGACGTAGATGCCCGTCGCGCTGTTCTGCCCCTTCCAGCGGGCGACTTCGCCGTCCACGCAGTCGAAGAGGAGGAACAGCTGCATCAGCACGGCGGCCAGGACGGCCCCCGTCGGACCAGGTATGAGCAGGGCCGCGCCGGAGGCGATCCCGCACACCACCATGGTCCAGGTCAGCTGGTCCGGGGTGATGGGAGTACGCACCAACTGCCGGGTGAACCGCAGCGAGATCTTCCGCATGTACAGCCGGCCCGCCCAGTGCTCGCCGTTGCGGCTCGCCAGCTTGGCCTGCGGCTGTACGACCTCCCGCAGCTCCTCAAGAACCGGAGCGGCAACCATGACTTCCTCCCACCACCGGGGGCCGACTGCCGCTTCGCGCGGCGATTGATCGGGCCAGGGTACAGAGTGGGTTTCCCGGCGCTTTACCGAGGCCACCCCTGAAGGCCCCCGCACGTTGGGCATGTTGTCCCGGCGCCCGTGCCCGTGCCCGAGGAGAGTGAACGCATGGATCAGCAACAGGCCCGCGCCTGGCTCGCCACCGCCGTCGCCGAGGCCCGCGCCGGGCTCGCCGAGGGCGGCATCCCGATCGGCGCGGCCCTCTACGGCGCCGACGGCACCCTCCTCGGCCGCGGCCACAACCGCCGTGTGCAGGACGGCGACCCCTCGATGCACGCGGAGACGGCCGCCTTCCGCGCGGCGGGGCGACAGCGGTCGTACCGGGGCACCACGATGGTGACCACCCTCTCGCCCTGCTGGTACTGCAGCGGCCTGGTCCGCCAGTTCGGCATCTCCCGGGTCGTGGTCGGTGAGGCGGCCACCTTCCACGGCGGCCACGACTGGCTGGCCGAGCACGGCGTGGAGATCGTGCTCCTGGACGACCCCGAGTGCACGGCACTCATGCATGAGTTCATCGAGAACAACCCGGCCCTGTGGAACGAGGACATCGGTGAGTGAGCCCCGGCCCCGCATCCCGACGATCGATCTGCGCCCCTGGCTCGGCGGTGACGCCGAGGCGCGCGGGGACATCGCCCGTACCGTCGACCGCGCCCTGCAGACCGCCGGATTCCTGCTCGTGACCGGGCACGGGGTGGAGCCGGGGCTGCGCTCGGCCGTCCGGGAGGCCGCGCGCCGGTTCTTCACGCTGCCCGTCGAGGCCAAGCAGGCGTACGAGGCGAAGGTCGGCGGACGTGGGTGGCTCGGGCCGGGGGCGGAGGCCAACGCGTACGCGGAGGGGACCGAGACCCCGCCCGATCTGAAGGAGTCCCTGACCTTCGCGACGCACGAGCCGTTCGAGGACCCGGTGGTCAACGCCGAGTGGTACGCGCCCAATGTGTGGCCGGGCGAGGTTCCCGAACTCCGGCCGCTGTGCGAGCGGTATCTGGGGGAGATGGCCGCGCTGGAGAAGCGGCTCCTTTCCCTGCTCGGTCACGCCCTCGGGCTCGAACCGGACTTCTTCAGCCGTCACATGGACCATCCGACGTACGGCTTCAACATCAACTGGTACCCGGGGACCGAGGTGATCGGCGAGCCGCTGCCGGGGCAGTTCCGGATCGGTCCGCACACCGACTTCGGGACGGTCACCATCTTGGACCGGCAGGCGGGCAGGGGCGGGCTCCAGATCCACACGGACGAGGGCGGATGGCGGGACGCACCCTTCGACCCCGCCGCATTCACCATCAACATCGGTGATCTGATGGCCCGTTGGACCGGAGACCGATGGCGGTCGGGGCGGCACCGCGTGCTCCCGCCGCCCTCGGACGCACCCACCGAGGAGCTGATGTCCCTCGTCTACTTCGGCGAATGCACCCCGGGCACACTCGTCGAGTCCGTCCCGGCCCCGGTGGGACGGGTGGCGTACCCGCCCGTCGACTCACATGTGTACCTGCGCGAGAAGCTGGACTCGATCACCGTCGATTGATGTGCCTGATCATGTCGACAGTTTCGTAATCCAACGGACACCACGCGATCTGGTACGAAGCAACTCCCCCTTTCTACACTGGCGTTGAGGGGGGATGCGGTGCACAGACGTCTGCACGGACGGGGGGCCCTGTTCGACACGGATCCGGCCGGCCTGGCTCCGAGGCTCGTGGGTCTGCGCCCCTACCAGCACCGTGCACATCCGTTCGAGCACCCGGCGGAGCCGCCCTTCGTCATGCTCACCGGCGCGCGGGGCCTGGGCAAGAGCGCGGTGCTCGGCGAGTTGCGGGAGGCCTACAAGGGCCACACGCCGGTCGCGTTGGTCGACTGTGCGGACGCGCAGTTCGCGGGGCCGCCCGCGGACCGGCCCGCCGAGTCCTGGTCACCGGTGGCGCAGGCACTGCTGGTCATCGCCGAGCAGCTCGCGGAGCCGGTGACCGGAGCCGGCCGGATCACCTTTCCCCGGCTGATGTCGGGCCTGGTGGCGGTGGCGGCCGGCGGCTGGAGCGACGCCGACTCGGAGCGGATCCGGCGTGAGGTCGAGCGGATCCTGCTGCTGAACGAGAGCGGATCGTGGATCAGCGGCTTCGCCGGGCGCTGGGCCGGGAAGGTGGCAGCCAAGGTGGTCGCCGCGGCGACCGGCAGCGGGCCGTTCCTGTCGGGGGCGATCGAGGCCACCCTGGAATCCGTCGCGGAGGGCTTCGCGAGCCGCCGGCATCAGAAGGCGTCGGTCTGGTACCGGACGTATCCGAACGCGGGCGGGCACGCCCAGCGCGGGCTGATCCTGCTCTCCGGACACTTCCGGGCAGGCGGCACCTCCCGCGAGCACGCCGAGCGCCATCTGGTGCGGGCCCTGCTCGCCGATCTGACGGAGGCGTACGCGGGCGTGCTGCCCCGTATGCAGCGGCTCGGGCGGCCGCTCGTGCTCATCGACAACGCACAGGTCGCGCCCGGTCCGGGGCTCATGGAGGCGGTACTGCGGGACCGCTCCGAGGCCATGACCGACCAGGTGGCGTTCATCGGCGCGCTGCGCGGCGACGGGCGGGAGAGCTTACGCAACGCCGTACGGCATGCGCTGCCGGAGGTGGCCCGGCGCAGCGACTGGACCCCGGACGCCGCCGTGCCGTCCTCCCGGGCGCTGCTGGTGTCGCTGCCGCCGCTCACCCCCGACGACACCCTGCACATCGTGGGCGCCGTCTGCGACGAGACACCGGTACCGCCCCAACTCCCGCACGCCACACACCGGCTGACCGGCGGCAACCCGCTCGGCATCGTCGTGCTCGCCGAGTCGGCCGCGCAGAACCTGCCGCAGGCGGCATCGCTCGGCGAACTGCTCACCGCGGACGTCCGGCTGCACGAGGACCACGCCGGCTCCCCCACCTATCTCGAACTCCTCGACCGGCTGGTGCCCGCCGACCGGCTGGACGAGCTGACCGTGCTGGCCGCGGCCCACGACCACGACTCGGCCTGCGCCCTGGCCGCGGCCCTGCTCCCGGACGACTTCGGCCCGGCGGACGTACGGGCCCTGCAGACCCGGCTCGCCCAGGAGGGACTGCCGGGCGCGCCGGGCCAGTTCGTCGGCGATCCCTTCGTACGGACACTGCTGCTGCTCCGGCTGCATCTGCGGGAGCCCGACCACGGGCAGTGGCGCACCGCCCACGAAACCCTGATCGCACACTACGAGCAGGCCACCGAGCCCATGGACGCGTTCCGGCTGCACCACGAACTCGCCCTGGGAACGACCGAGTCGGCGGTCGCCCAGCTGCGCGACACCTTCCACTCCCTCGACACCCGCGCCTGGCTGCGCACGCTCCGCTTCGTCGCGTCGGCACCGTACTTCCACGCGCACGACGCCGAGGGCCGCGACTTCGGCGGCCGGGGCGACCGGCGGGCCGCCGTGGCCCTCGGCCGGACGGACGCCGCCCAGAACGTGCCGGAGGGCGTGGACGCCGTACTGCACCTGCGGATACGGCGGTTGCTGCACGCGATGTGGCAGCTGGCCGATCCGCTGGTACTGCCCGATCCGAGGGTGTGCGACCGGCTGCGGTTCGAGCTGGAGCAGTTGTCCAATCTGCGGCCCGCGGGCAACGCGCTGCTGTGGCGGGCCTCGCGGGACTGGCCGGCGGCCGCGCTCGCCGGGCGGGCACCGGCCGGCCCGGACGACGAGGACGACCCGGATGACCCGGACGACCGGAGCGGGGAGGCGTGATGGCACGCAGGGGTCTGGGCACATGGCTGCGCGAGGGCGTCTGGGAGATCCCGCTCCGCCGCTATCTCGCGCTCCTGGTCGCGGCATGCCTGGTGACCGGCCTGGTCCTCGCCGTGCGCACCCTGACCCACGACGACCGCTCCTGCGCGCCCGGAGTGGCACGCCCGAAGGACAGCGACGAGTGCGTGGGCGTGGCGACGACGGCGTACGACTTCGGGCATCCCGAACTCCGGGACACGGTACGGGCGATCGAGCGGGAGAACGGCCGCCTGAAGCCCGGGAGTTATGTGACGGTGGCGATGATGCTGCCGTACACCGCGACCGCCGCGGCCAGCCTCAGCGACATACAGCACGAGTTGCAGGGCGCCTATCTGGCGCAGTACCGGGCGAACCACGACTCCAACGGGGAGGCCCCGGCGATCCGGCTGGTGCTCGCCAACCCGGGGGCCACCGGCGCCCATTGGCGGCAGATGGTCGACCGGCTGGCGCACATGACGACCACCTCGGACCGGCTGCGGGCGGTCGCCGGTGTGGGGCAGAGCACCGACAACAACAAGAAGGCCGTCAGGGAGCTGACCCGGCTGGGCATCCCGCTGGTCGGCTCCTCCATCACCGCCGACGACCTGGCCAACGGCCAGGGCGACAAGGACCCCTTTCCGGGGCTGGCCCGGGTCTCGCCGACCAACACCGACGAGGCCCGTGCGCTGGCCTCCTTCGCCAAGGTCGGCGCGGGCAAGGCGCTGCTGGTGTACGACAAGCCCGGGGACCCGTACACCCGGACGCTGCAGAAGTCGTTCGCGGCGCTGATCAAGGGGTCGCCCTACGAGCCGCAGCCGTTCACCCCGCCCGCCGACCGCACCCAGGAGGGCACGACCGCCAACACCTTCCGGCAGATCACCCATCTGGTGTGCGACACGTCCAAGGAGACCGACACGATCCTGTTCGCGGGCCGGCACACCCAGCTGCGGCAGTTCATCAACGCGCTGGGCGGACGGGGCTGCCAGGAGCGGAAGTTCACGGTGCTGACCGGGGACGAGGGCTCGTATCTGACCGGCGAGAAGGACCTGGACCGCGCCGCCCTCAGGCACAACCTGGCCGTCCGCTACACCGCCCTCGCGCACCCGGACGCCTGGGTGAGGGACCCCGCGAGGACGGGGGGCTCGGCGGCGGACGCCCAGGTGCTCCAGCGGCAGCTGGCGAGCGGCAAACGGCGGCCGGTCGGGCCGATCGGCCCGGTCGCCCTGGACGACGGGCAGCTGATCATCGCGTACGACGCCGTCCAGCTGGCCGTGCACGGCATCCGCGAGGCGGTCCCGGACGGACGGAAGATCCCGGCGCTCGCCGATGTGGGACTGCAGTGGCCGCAGGTCAAGGGCTCGCTGCGGGTCGACGGGGCGAGCGGCTGGATCTGTCTGGACGTGCACGGCAACCCGTACGACAAGGCCGTGCCGATCGTGGAACTCTCCCCGGAGGGCGGCTCGCGGTTCGTGCGGATCGCCTGGCCGGAGGGGAAGCCGCCGGCGAAGGAGTGTCTGCCGCCGTCCTAGGCCGCGCCCTCGACGACCTCGATCAGGCGTTCGAATCGGGTCCGCCAGCGATGCTCGGACTCCCCGTCCCCCCGGAACTCATGGGTGAAGCGCAGGGCGCTCCCCGTCTCCCCGTCCCGCTCCAGATGGAAGCGGACCCGGCCGCCGCCCTCCAGCGTGTACTCGGCGACCCGGTCCACGTCCCATGCGGTGATGTGCCCGCTACCCAGGTCACGCAGCGTGACCGCACCCCCCAGCCGGGGTTCGAGGACGTCGGCGACGGTGAACCAGCCCGCGAGCCCCTCCGGGGTGGCGAGCGCGGGCCAGACCTCGCCCATGGGACTCGGGAGCCGCACCAGGAAGTGGAGGATGTGCGTGTTCCCATGGGTCTGGCTGATGCCCTGTTCGATGGAACCGCTCATGACACCAGCCTGACCCGTCACGCAGGGTTCCGCACTTACACGCCCGCGTAGGAGTGCTTGCCGCTCACGAAGATGTTGACGCCGTAGTAGTTGAACAGCCAGCAGCCGAACGCGATCATCGCGAGGTAGGCGGCCTTGCGGCCCTTCCAGCCGGCCGTGGCACGGGCGTGCAGATAGCCGGCGTAGGCGACCCAGGTGATGAAGGACCAGGTCTCCTTGGGGTCCCAGTTCCAGTACCGGCCCCAGGCGTCGCCCGCCCAGATCGCGCCCGCGATGATCGTGAACGTCCACAGCGGGAAGACGGCCGCGTTGACGCGGTAGGCGAACTTGTCCAGCGAGGCGGAGGCGGGCAGCCGCTCCAGGACGGAGGTCGCGAACGTGCCGGGCTTGCCGCCGCTGACGAGCTTGTTCTCGTAGGAGTCCTTGAACAGGTACAGGATCGTGGCGACCGCGCCGACGTAGAACACCGCGCCGCAGAAGATCGCGGTGGAGACGTGGATGTACAGCCAGTACGAGTGCAGGGCCGGGACCAGCTGGTCGCTCGCCGTGTACAGGACGGTCACCGCGAGGCCCAGGTCGAGCAGGACCGTGGTGATGAGGAACAGGCCCATCCAGCGCACGTTCTTCTTCAGCGCCAGCAGCCCGAGGTACACGCCGACGGCGACCGTGGAGAACGTGATGTTGAACTCGTACATGTTGCCCCACGGCGCCCGCTGCACGGAGGCCGCGCGGGCGACGACACCGCCGAGCTCCACCAGGAAGGCGAGCACGGTCAGGGACACGGCGATACGGCCGTAGAGGTCGCCCTGCTCGTCACCGCCGTGAGCGCCGGGGCCGTCCGGCACGTCCCGGGCGCCGGCCGAGGACCGGACGACGACCTTGGGCCGCTCCAGGACGGCGGTGCCCCCCGCCCGCTGCACGGTGACCGCGGGCGCGGCAGCCTTCTTCGACGCGTCGGCGGTGAGCGCCGCGGCCGTACGGCCGACCTTGCTGCGGCTGCCGAGCAGCCACTCGGCGATGTACGCGAAGAAGGCCAGGGTGTAGACGGCCATGGACGAGTAGATCAGCGTGTTGCTGATGCTCGCCAGATGCTCATTGGTCGCGATGGCGAGATCGGTTGCGGCGGCGAGAGTCACTTCTCAGCCCCTTCGGCAGGTACGACTTCGGGGTCGGGGGTTTCTGCAGGGTCGTCGGGGTCGGGTGCCCCCGGCGCCTGGTCGTAGAGGTTGCCCGCGAGGTCGCCCAGTTCCTCGGGCACCTTGGCGGACTCGCTGCGGCCGAGGCCGGCCATCTCGACGACGGTCACGCCGTCGGCGCCGCGCACGGCCCGCACCCAGACGCGGCGGCGCTGGATGAACAGGGACGCGGCCAGACCGAAGATCGCGGCGAACGCGCCGCCGAGCGCCCAGCCGCTGCCGGGCTCCTGGACGATCTCGAAGCCGGCCCACTCCTTGATGTCCTTCTCGAAGGTGATCGAGCCGGCGCCGTTCGGGAGCTGCGCGGTCTCGCCGGGCTTCAGATTGACCCTCAACTGCCGGCCCTTGGCGTCCTTGAAGGCCTTCATATGGGTCTTGTCGAGCTGGTACACGCTCTGCGGCAGACCCGAGTTGACGCCCAGGTCGCCGTGGTACGGCGCCAGGTTGAGCACCGGGTTCAGCAGCGACGGGAACTGCGAGAGCACCGAGGCGCCGCCGCCGTAGGTCGGCAGGAAGAAGGCCTGGATGCCCAGCTGCTCGCCGGTGCCCTTGGCGTCCTTGTAGCCGTCCATGACCTTGACCACGCCGTTCGAGGTGACGTTGCCGTCGAGCGGGAGCAGCGGCACGGCGTCGCGGTAGACGACGGTGCCCTTGCCGTCCCGGACCGTGATGACCGGCGCGTAGCCGTGGCTGACCAGGTAGACCTTGGAGTCGCCGATCTTCAGCGGCTCGTTGACCTTGATGGTGGTCGACTTCTGCTTGCCGTACGCGCCGTCCGTGTAGGTGATGCCGGCCTGGAAGGTGCGCGGGGTGCCCCGGTTCGGGCCGGTGAGCTCGTAGGTGGCCCGGAAGTCCTTGAGGTCGAAGCTGAACGGCACCAGGTCGTCGGTGGTGAAGAGGCTGCCGGACTTGAAGTCGTCGTACTGGATGATCGAGTTGGCGAAGCCGTTGCCCTCGACGACCAGCTTGGTGCCGTCCGACTTGTACAGCTGGCCCGAGGCGAAGGCCACCAGCATCACGATCAGCGCGATGTGGAAGACCAGGTTGCCCAGCTCACGCACATAGCCCTTCTCGGCGGCGACGGCGTCACCCGCGACATGGGCCCGGAAGCGGCGCTTCTTCAGCAGGGCGAGCGCGGCCTCGCGGACCTGCTCGGGGTCGGCCTCGGTGCGCCAGGTGGTGTAGGCGGGCAGCCGGGTCAGCCGCTTGGGCGCGGCCGGCGGGCGGCTGCGCAGCTGGCCCACGAACTGCCAGGTGCGGGGCACGATGCAGCCGATGAGGGAGACGAACAGCAGGATGTAGATCGCGGAGAACCACACCGAGCTGTAGACGTGGAAGAGGCCGAGCTTGTCGTAGACCGGCGCGAGCGTCGTGTGGGTCTTGCGGAAGTCGTCGACCTTGGTGGCGTCGGTTCCGGCCTGCGGGATCAGCGAGCCGGGGATCGCGGCGAGCGACAGCAGCAGGAGCAGCAGCAGCGCGACCCGCATGGAGGTGAGCTGCCGCCAGAACCAGCGGATCCAGCCGATGACGCCCAGGGAGGGCAGGTTCGGCAGCTCCTCCTGGGGTGCCGTGGACAGCTGGGAGCCGGCGGCGCCCAGGTCCTGGTCCTCGGCGCCGGCCGCGGAGTTGTCCGTTGTGGTGTTGCTCATCGGTCAGATCCCCACATTGAAGCCGGTGGACCAGGTCTGCATCTGGCTCACGAGACTGTCCCACGCCCCGGTCAGCAGCAGCACACCGGTGGCGACCATCATCGTGCCGCCGATGCGCATCACCCACACATAGTGGCGTTTGACCCAGCCGAAGGCGCCGAGGGCCTTGCGGAAGGCGACGGCGGTGAGGACGAAGGGCACGCCGAGGCCCAGGCAGTAGGCGACGGTGAGTACGGCGCCGCGGCCGGCGCTCGCCTGCTGCGAGGAGAGGGCGACGACGGAGGCGAGGGTGGGACCGATGCAGGGGGTCCAGCCGATGCCGAACAGTGCGCCGAGGAGGGGCGCGCCCACCAGGCCCGTGGCGGGGCGCCGGTGGAAGCGGAACTCACGCTGGGTCAGCCAGGGCATCATCCCCATGAAGAAGACGCCCAGCAGGATCATGAGCACGCCGAGCACCTTGGACAGCGTGTCCTTGTACTCCTGCAGGGTCTGCCCGAAGTAACCGAAGAGCGCGCCGCCGGAGACGAAGACGGCCGTGAAGCCGAGCACGAACAGCGAGGCGCCGGCCACCATCCGGCCACGGCGGGCCTCGCCCAGGTCGGTACCGGTGACCCCGGTCACATAAGAGAGGTAGCCGGGGACGAGGGGCAGGACACACGGCGAGAAGAACGAGACGAGGCCGCCGAGCACGGCGATCGGCAGGGCCAGCAGCAGGGCGCCGCTGTAGACGGTCTCGTTCTTGCCCACCAACTCCGCGGCGAGCGGGACAAACGCACTCACGTCACTTCTCCGCGAGGACCGGCTTGAGCATCTTGAGCAGGTTCTCCTCGCTGAGCGCCTCCAGGGCGCGCGCGGCGATCTTCCCGTCCCGGTCGATGACCAGCGTGGAGGGGATCAGCTGCGGGTTGAGCGTGCCCTTCTTGAAGCGGAGCATCAGCTTGCCCGTCGGGTCGTACAGGCTGGGGTAGGTGATCCCCTGCTCCTTCTCGAAGGCGATCGCCGGGGTGGTGCTGGTGTCCCGGGTGTTGATGCCGACGAACTGGACGCCCTTGTCCTGGTAGTCCTTGGAGACCTTGGCGAAGTACTTGCCCTCGGCGCGGCACGGACCGCACCAGGAGCCCCACACGTTGACGACGACGACCTTGCCCTTGTAGTCGGCGACATCGAGGGTCTTGCCGTCGATGGTCCTGCCGGACAGGTCGGGCGCCGGGGAGCGGTGGCCCTTGGCGGCCGTGTCGATGCCGTTGTTGCCCGTGACGAAGTTGGTGTTGCCGCCTCCGCCGGAGGTGCCGCCGGAGGTGCACGCGGACAGGGTCAGCGCCGCTGCGGCGGCCGCGGCGGCAAGCAGGAGGCGGCTACGGGTGGTCATGTGAAAAGTTTCGCATGTCCGTTCCGAGGATCTTGGGCACCCCCCTTGCGGGCGGAAACCCGCATTTCAGGCCGCGTTCGAGGCGGCTCCGGAGGCCAGGAAGGTCTTCCAGCCGCCGACCGGCTGCTGCCCGACGTCCAGCGTACGCAGTTTGCCGAGCACCTGCGGCCGCTGTACGTCCAGCCAGTCCACGAACTGCCGGAAGGAGACCATCCGTACGTCCGCGCCCTTCTCCTTCTCGCGCGCGATGTGCTTGAACGCCTCCTCGACGGCGTCCATGTAGATGCCGCCGTTCCACTGCTCGAAGTGGTTGCCTATGAAGAGGGGTGCGCGGTTTGTCTCGTACGCCCGCTTGAATCCGGATATGTAGGACTGCGCCGACTGCTGCCGCCAGCCCGGGTAGTTGTGGGCGGGCGCCTTGGTGGAGTTGACCGACTGGTTGGCGAGCATGTTGTAGTCCATCGACAGGACCTCGAAGCTGCGGCCGGGGAAGGGTATCTGCTGCAACGGCAGGTCCCAGATCCCCAGCTTCTTCTGCGGCCACACCTGACGGCCGCCGGGCGAGGAGGCGTCGTAGCGCCAGCCGAGCTCGCGGGCGGTGGGCAGCAGGTTGTTCTGGCCGAGCAGGCAGGGAGTACGGCCGCCGGCCAGCTCCTTGTCGTAGTCGAACGGCAGCGACGGCAGGTCGGTCCATCCGCTGTTGGTCCGCCACTCCTTCACAAAGGCCTTGGCCTGCTGGATCTCGCTCTTCCACTGCTGCGGGGTCCAGTTGCCGACGGTGCCGCTGCCGGAGCAGAAGTGGCCGTTGAAGTGGGTGCCGATCTCATGGCCCTCCAGCCAGGCGCGGCGCACGTTGGTCAGCGTGGCCTTGACGTGGTCGTCGGTGAGGTAGCCGATGTCGGAGGCGCCGCGCGGGTTGTTCGGCGGGTTGTAGAGCCGCTTCTTCGACTCGGGCAGCAGATACAGCCCCGAGAGGAAGAAGGTCATGCTCGCGCCGTGTTCCTTGGCGAGGTCGAGGAAGCGCGGGAAGAGACCGTTGCCGACCTCGCCCGCCCCGTCCCAGGAGAAGATCACGAACTGCGGCGGGGTCTGCCCCGGCTCCAGCGGCTCGGGCTTGGCGGGCTGGTGGGGCTGCTTGCCCGTGAAGGACGTGGAGCCGTCCCCGATGGGCCGGCCGGGACGCCCGCCGCCCTTGCCGCCGTTTTTGCCCCCGGAGCGGCCCTCGTCGGAACCCGAACCGTGTCCGTCCCCGTCTGAGGCGGTGAGAGTGCCGCAGCCCGCGAGACCGGCGGCGGCCGCGGCGCCCGCGCCGAGGCCGAGTATTCCCCTCCGGGAGAAGGTGCGCATTGAGAACCCCGATTCATCACGTCCTGCTGGTGGTCACCCACTCAGAGGGCATGACGAACCGGTAGGTTCCATCACTTGTTCTATATTTCGCAACGAACGCGACAAAATCGTCCTAAGGGGCCCCGGAATGGGGCCCCTTGACGGTGTGTCAGGCTGTCAGGCGCCGAACGCCTTGCTCTGCCCCTTCACCGGCTTGGCGCCGGAGAGCAGATGGGCGGGGACGAGGTCCCGCGCCGGCTCGGTGTAGCCGACGGCCACGATCTTGTCGCCCTGGTAGGTGAAGGTCGTCAGCGAGGCGAGCGTGCACTGCCGTCTGCGCGGGTCGTGCCACAGCCGCCGCCGCTCGACGTACGACCGCACGATCCAGATCGGCAGCTGGTGGCTGACGAGCACGGCCTCGTGCCCGCGCGCCCGGTCCTTGGCCGCGTTGAGCGCGCCCATCATCCGTACGACCTGGTCGACGTACGGCTCGCCCCAGGACGGCCGGAAGGGGTTGACGAGGTGCTTCCAGTTGCCGGGCTTGCGCAGGGCGCCGTCCCCGACGCCGAAGGTCTTGCCCTGGAAGACGTTCTCGGCCTCGATGAGCCGCTCGTCGGTGTCGAGGTCGAGCCCGTGCGCCTTGGCGATCGGGGTCGCGGTCTCCTGCGCCCGCTCCAGCGGGGAGGCGACGGCATACGTCACGTCCCGGGGGGCGAGGTGCTCGGCGACCCGGTCGGCCATCTGCCGCCCGAGCCCGGAGAGGTGGTAGCCGGGCAGCCGCCCGTACAGCACCCCGTCCGGGTTGGCTACCTCGCCGTGCCGCATGAGGTGGACGACGGTGATGTCGTTGCTGCTGCTCACGCGGTGGCCTCCGCGGCTGCTCGGGCCGCCGCCGGGAGGGCGTCGGCGATCTTCTGGATGGCCCGCTCGTCGTGGGCCGTGGACACGAACCAGGACTCGAAGGACGACGGCGGCAGATAGACACCGCCCGCCAGCAGCGCGTGGAAGAAGGCGGTGAAGCGGAAGGACTCCTGCGCCTTGGCGTCCTCGTAGCTGCGCACGGGGCGGTTGGTGAAGAAGACGGAGAACATGTTGGAGGCGGTCTGCAGCTGGTGCGCGACACCCTCCTTGGTGAGGGCCTCGGTGACGAGACCCTGGATCTGCGCGGAGACGGCATCGACCTTCTCGTACGCCGCGTCGTCCAGGAGCCGCAGCTGGGCGAGGCCCGCGGCGGTGGCCACCGGGTTCCCGGAGAGGGTGCCGGCCTGGTAGACGGGCCCGGCGGGCGCGAGGTGCGCCATGACATCGGCGCGCCCCCCGAAGGCGGCGGCGGGGAACCCACCGCCCATGACCTTCCCGAAGGTCATGAGGTCGGGCCTGACCCCGTCGATCCCGTACCACCCGGAGCGGCTGGTCCGGAACCCGGTCATGACCTCGTCGGAGATGAAGAGGGCCCCGTTGCGGTGGCAGGCGTCCTTCAGTCCCTGGTTGAACCCGGGCGCCGGCGGCACGACACCCATGTTGCCGGGCGAGGCCTCGGTGATCACACAGGCGATCTCGCCGGGGTGCCGGTGGAAGGCCTCGTGCACGGCCTCCAGGTCGTTGTACGGCAGCACGATCGTGTCCCCGGCCTGGGCACCGGTGACGCCGGGCGTGTCGGGCAGCGCGAACGTCGCGACGCCGCTGCCCGCCGCGGCGAGCAGCGAGTCGACGTGGCCGTGGTAGCACCCGGCGAACTTGATCACCTTGGCTCGCCGGGTGAACCCGCGCGCCAGCCGGATCGCCGACATGGTGGCCTCGGTCCCGCTGGACACGAGCCGCACCTGCTCGACGGGCTCGACGCGCGCGACGATCTCCTCGGCGAGGGCGACCTCGCCCTCACCGGGCGTGCCGAACGACGTACCGTGCGCGACGGCCTCCTGGACGGCGGCGATGACCTCGGGGTGCGCGTGCCCGAGGATCATGGGCCCCCAGGAGCAGACGAGATCGACGTACTCCCGCCCGTCGGCGTCGGTCAGATACGGGCCGGTGCCGGACACCATGAACCGTGGCGTACCGCCCACGGCCCGGAAGGCGCGCACCGGGGAGTTCACGCCGCCGGGCGTGACGGCGGCCGCACGGTCGAACAGAGCCTGCGAGGCAGGTGCTTCGTACGGATAGGGCATTTCGCTCATGACGTGCGACTTCTCCGACTTCTCGGGCTCCGGTTGCGTAGTGACCTCATCAGGGTAGGACGCCCTCGTCACCGCTCCGACAATCACGTCGCCGTTGCCGGGCCGACCCGGCGCCATCTGCGAGACTGGGAGCTGATACACACAGCTGATACAGACAGCTCAAGACACAGCTCATACGGCTCATGGTGTTCAGAGGCTGCGAAGATCCTGCGGACTGGTGTTTCAGCGCACGTTTCGGCGGGCGGCCGTGGGGGAGGTCACTGACACGATGATCGGGTTGCGCGGCGGGGGCCACGCGTCCTAGAAAAGCAGTCGGGTGGAGATATGCATCGCGGTGGCGGACTGGGCGAGGGGACTGATGACCTGGGTCCTCGACGTGCCCGGCGGGGAAGGCACCGACGCGACGCGGAGGAGACCGAGGCACGTCAGTCACACGGGGCACCGGGTGAGTCGGAGCGTGACGAGCGACGTATCGAACGTCGGATCGATCCGCTGAGAACGGGGAGCAGGAATGGTGGTCGGGTGGGGGTGACGTACAAATACTTCGGCGCGCCCGACGGCGCGACCGCGGCCCGCGTCCCGATCTCGATGCGCCCCGAGGAACTCGGCGGCGACGAGCTCGGCATGAACGGCATGTTCACCAAGATCAAGCCGGAGACGATGGCCGCGATGGTGCTGACCGGCATCGAGGGCGTACCCCTGCACAAGGTCCCGCCCCTGGAGCTGGTCGTCCTGCACCCCGACTACGCCGTCGTAAAACTCCCGATGACGGTGGTGGACCCGCTGCGGGGCATAGGCGAGGAAGCGGTGGGCGCGGCGGCCTTCATCTGGTCCACGGTCCCGGACCGGGGCGGCCCGCGGGACGCGTTCAACGTGTACCAGCTGCTGCACGAGTGGCAGGACTTCAGCCACCGCTTGCATGAGGCGGGGCATCAGCCGTATTGCTTGGTGTGGCCCTGAGCTGGGGATTCGTGGTGTTCGGGCGGGGTTTTCGGACCCCGCCTTTGTCATGTGCCGGGGAGGGCCGTCAGGCGGCCAGGGCACGTTGAGGGCACATTGGTTTCGCGGGCCCTCAGCCAGCGCCGTCCCGCACGAGCACTGACCTGGCGCATCCGCCGCCTCGGCGAAAGACACGCACCCGGCCCACGAGCCCAAGCCGCCAAAGCGCACCACGTCGAGGGACACCCCGCCGCTCCGCGCACGCAGCAGCCTCAGGCACCGTGGCGCTGATCACCTCTGTGCCCGGCCGCCACCGTCCGGCCTGGGCGCCTGGGGTTTGCGGTGCTTGCCGGTGCCGGAGCCGAGCGGCTTCGGCACCGGCCCTGGCGGTGAAGGCTCGTTGGCCTCCGGGTACAGGATGGCTTTGGCGTCGACCAGCCTGGCGGCGAACCCGTACAGCTCCCATGCGTGCCCGTTCCAGCGCTCGATGGCGCGGGGTGCATCCGGGTTCAGATGCGAGGCCCTGGGCTCGTCGCCGGGCACGACAGGCACGGCGCGAAGTCGGCCGATCCTCGCGTCACGGCGTTCCGCCCAATCCTTCAGCGGTTCGTCGTCCATCCTGGCGTTCCTCGCGTCGGTGGCGGCTGTCTCAGGAAGGTAGCGCCCACTGTGGACCGTTCGGGTTCCCGAGCCAGACGGCCTGCTGGTCGCGGGAGACAGTAACGCCGAACGCCGCGGTGTTCGGTGAGCCGTATTCCTCCCAGGCGGCCACCGCCGACTCGACCGCGTCCCACAGGCGGCGGGGGCCGCCCTGCCTGACCTGCCAGCCGCCGTCCGTGGGAGCGAGGACCGCGAAGGAATCGGTAACGCTGTCCAGTAGAAACATGCTGACCGGGCCGCCGTCGACCGCCATCGAGAAGAAGCGGGCGTTCGGCGCCGCAAGCTGCGCCATGAACGCCGACCCGGAGCTGGTGAGAAGCTCGGGCCCGCGTACGGCTTTCCGTACTGTCCCGTCGTCGGGGCCCGGCACCATGCCGAGGCTCTCCGGTGCGTCCTGCTGGCGGGCGATCATGAAGCTCGGGTCGTCCTCGCTGAACCAGCCGCTCGCGCTGTCACCAGTGACGATGAGTTTGGCCAGGCCGAGGGAGCGCATCCAGCCGCGAAGGGTGGTGAGGATGACGCCGCCCGGCCGGACCTGTGCCAGCCAGGCGGGCGGGATGCTGCGGAAGCCACACGTGGCGATCAGCCGGTCGTACGGGGCTCCGTCGGGGTGGCCGGCGCGACCGTCCCCCACCAGCAGCTGGGGGGTATGACCGGATCCGGTGAGGGCGTGGCCGGCTCGTCGGGCCACGCCCTCGTCCGTCTCGATCGAGGTCACGCTCTCGCTACCGAGCCGGTGGCACAGCAGTGCTGTCGAGTAACCGGTTCCGGTGCCGATCTCCAGCACATTCATGCCGTCCTGCACATCCAGGTCTTCGAGCATCCGCACCACGAGGCTCGGCAACGTCGACGACGAGGTCGGGGCCGCGTTGCTGATCGGCTTCGGGGCGGCCCAGTCGATGTCCCGACCGTCGAACTGGGTTATCCATGTCTCGTCGGTGTAGACGAGCCGGAGCCACTCCTCCTTGCCGAACGTCTCCTGTGTGACCGGCTCCCAGGTGGTGACGCCCGGGGCGTGGCTCTCCCGGTAGAAGCGCGGGATGAACCTGTGGCGGGGCACGGCCTCCACGGCGGCCCGCCACTGCGGCGAGCGCAGCCGGCCGTCCTTCTCCAGTTGCCGGGCGAGCCGGCGCCGGAGATCGGCTGCGGCCGTCTCGATGTCGGTTTCACTGGCCACGGAGTCCTCCTTCCAGGAGATCGGCGAGTGCTGCCGTCATCGGCTGACCGGTCGGCGGCTCCATCCATGCCCACTGCCCGGAAGGATTGCACTCGATGAAGATCCACTCGCAGCGGTCGGTCAAAGCGAAGTCGAACGCCCCGAAGACGAGTCCGAAGTGCTTCAGATAGGCCCTCATCGACCGCTCCACCGCGGGTGGCGCGGGAAGCGGCGTGTATGTGTGAGTGCCGTAGTCCGTACGCCAGTCGAGGAGACCGGAGTCGATCCGCACGGCGAAGATCTGCTCGCCGATCACAGTCACCCGGATATCGGCAACCTTGTCCACCCGCTTCTGGAAGAGGTGCATGGTGCCGGATACGGAGTCGTCGATCTCGTCGGCGGTCACCTCGGTCACGGGGACGGTCTGGGCCTTGCCGTCGACAAGGTAGAGCGGAACCGAGATCGGCTTGAAGATGACAGGGCCGTGCGCCCTGACGAAGGCCCGCGCGTCGTCGGGAACGTTGGTGATCAACGTCGGCGGAAGCGTGAAGCCGACCGCCGCCGCTGCCGCGAGCCCGGCTGGCTTGTACTCGGCGTCGCCGATGCGGTTGGGGTGGTTGACGTACAGGCAGCCGGGGAGCGAGGTGAGGATGCCGCCCAGCCCGTAGCGGGCGTGCGCGATGGCGAATCGCTCGTCCTGGCTGTCGAGGTGGGGGAAGGCGAACCCAGAGGGGCGCCGGTAGTACATGGACCTGACGGCGCCCAGGTCGGCGCGTCTGCTCGGGGTCTGCACGCTTCCTCGCCACCTGTCGGTGTCGCCGATGGAGGCGGAGCACGACAGAGTGGCCGGGAAGTCACCGGAGTCGAACCGCGCGACCGGGACACCCCGGTCGTGCAGCTCGGTGATCACGATGTCCGCGGTCGGGTCGTCGAGGTTCGTGACCACCAGGACCGGACGATCGTTGCTCGTCACTGGAGTCACTGGTCGGTGTCGTTCCCCGTGTCGCTGTCCGGGGAGTCGCTGTTGCGGTCGCCCTGGCCCGTGGTGCCGGTGGACGGGTTGGTACCGGACGATGTGCCGTGCCCCGGGGACATGGTGGGCGTTCCGGACGCGTCCAAGTACCGGGCGGCCTGCGTCGCCGGGTCCAGTTCCACCGTCACGTAGTCCGGGGCCTCGACGGGCGGGTACGGGGCGATGCGGCGCAGGCCCCAAGGAGCAGTGGTCAGTTGTCCCTGCGGCAGCGGACTGCCAGTGGGAAATCGGTCCATGTAGTTGAACACGGTGTTTCCTTCCTCTGTGGACGTTCTGAGCTTTCGACTGCCTTGTTCGCCCGCCCGACGCCTCGGACATCGAGTTGCCGAGCGGAGGTTGTGGAGCACCGGTCGCCCCTTGGAGCGGGGTCAGACCGACGCGAGAACTTGCCGACGGAGTCCCTCAAGCACGCGCGCTAGGAGCGCTATCTCCGGTTCCCTGGACTCGACCGCGCCCCGGCCATCCTCAAACCAGCGGTCGAGACGTCGCTGATACTCGATCTCCGCCCACGTGGCCTCGGTTCGGATTTCCCCGAGCACAAGGGCCGCCTCCATGTGCAGCCGGAGGAGATCCGCAGGCGTGATACGCAACGGCTCGGCGAACGTCGCGGTCTCGGAGCCACCTGTCGAGCACATGGGGTCGAGGATGTTGATTTCCACGCAGGCTTCCGGGCTGGGATCGTCCAGCAACTCGTCAGCGGGCATCAGCCGTAAGAGCACGCGCGGTTTCAGCACTTGGCCGGCGCTTCCAGCTCGGCCCACACGACCTTGCCCCAGCGCTTCCGGTCGTATCCCCATCTCCAGCTGAGGGCCTCGACAAGGAGCAGGCCGCGCCCCTCCTCGGCGTCGTCGTCGGGGCTGCCCAGCTCGGGGCCTTCGCTGCAGGTGTCGGCGACGCCGATACGCACCACGCCGTCGCTCGGGCGCGTGACCAGGACACGGACCTTCCGGCACCGGGTGTGGTCGATGGCGTTGT
Organism: Streptomyces sp. NPDC001406; assembly: GCF_042895285.1. Lineage (NCBI taxonomy): Bacteria > Bacillati > Actinomycetota > Actinomycetes > Kitasatosporales > Streptomycetaceae > Streptomyces > Streptomyces sp. NPDC001406. The sequence continues at coordinate 72,144 of NZ_JBIAWG010000019.1, read as the reverse complement.
TGACCAGCTCGGCCACGATCTGCACCCCGACCTCAGCCAACTCGCCTATGCCCCACGTGCTCAGCGCGGCGGAGACGAGCATGCGGGCCCGGCGAGCGGATTCCGGCTCGCACGGCAGCGTCTCGGTGTAGCCGGGGGTACCGGTCGCAGTAGGTCGGGCTGCGGTCGTGGTCACAGGTACATCCCTCCGGGGTGGCCGCCCGCCCCCGCGACGGGGTGGCGCCGGGGCGGGCTCTCCTCCAAGCCGTCGAGGAAGGGGGGAATCAGGACCTCGACGGGCTGATACCGAGTCAACGGCCTGTGGCCCGTGAGGAACAGGAAAGGTCGTGCCCGCGCTGTTCGCCCCGGCCCGGAAGACTTTGCGTTCCCGTGACCTGGGGTCTGGTTCGGTCGGTGACCGCCGGTCTACGGTCGGTGGCATGGGAGCGAACGCCGTCCTCAAGAGCCGGATGAAGGAACTCGGGCTCACCCAGGACGAATTGGCTGGTCGGATGAACACTGCGCTGGCAGAGATCACCGGCAGACCCGGCGACGTCTCCGCCCGCACAGTCCGCAACCTGCTCAACGGAACGTCCCGCCGCCCCATCGGCCGTACATGCGCGGCGCTGGAGCGGGTGTTCGGCTGCCCCGTCGAGGACTTAGGGTTCAGCGCACCACGCACCATGCACCACCCGCAGGAGGACCCTGTGCGGCGTCGCACCTTCATCACCTCGGCCACCGGGACCGCAGCCGCCGCGGCTCCCCTGATCGCCCAGCGCCGCGCGGTCGGCATGTCAGATGTGGCTCGGGCCGCCGCCGGGATGAACGCCCTCGTCGAAACCGACGACCGCCAAGGTGGTCACGCCGAGTTGGAGAGGGCGGCGGTGAAGGGCCGCGAAGACGTACTGGAGTTGCAGCAGCGCAACGCCGGCGAACGCGTCCGCCGAGCCCTGTATGCGCTGGCCGCCGAGTACTCCACCATCGCGGCCTGGTCCTGCATCGACGCCCGCAACCTCGACCAGGCACAACGGCACCTGAACGAATCCGCGACGTACGCCGGCCTCTCCCAGGACGGCCTTACCGAAATGCGGGTGTGGGTCAACCTCTCCATGCTCGCCTACCAGCGCCACAACTGGCCGGAAGCGCTCGCAGCAGCGCAGGCCGCGCAAGCCTCCCCGGCCGCACGACGGGACCCGTTCTTCGACTCCCTGGGGCGCGTCCGCACCGCCCTCGCCTACGCGGCCCTAGGCGATGGCCGCATCGCCGGGCGATCCCTCGGATCGGCCCAAGACGCCTTCACCAAGACTCCGGACCGCGAGCGCCCGCGCTGGACGGCCTTCTACGGCCAGGCCGAACTCGATCACCTCGCCGCCATCGTCCACTACAACAGCGGACACCACGCCCACGCAGAAGCCATGGCTCACCGGGCCCTGGCCAAGATCCCGACGGCCTTCCGGCGTAACACGGCGCTCGCGACGGCCCAGCTCGCTCTTGCCCAACTGCACCAAGGGGACGCCGAACAAGCCACAGGGACAGCCGCCGACGTCTTCACGATCATGGATGGCGATCCCCTGCCCGGCCGTATGCGCACGCTCATCGGCGACTTCCACCGGGGCCTGTTCGCCCTGTCCCCCTCCGCCTCCTACGCACGAGACTGGGCAGACCGTATGCGAACCGAATGGAGTCGAGCGTGACCGACCTGCGTCACTTCCAGCACGGAAGCCTCCCCGAAGGCTTCCGGCAGATGCTCATCGACGTACACGCCGACGCCTACGCCGACCAGATGGACGACCCCTTCCACCAGCGCTTCGCCTGGTTCGTCGACCACTGGACCGGCATGGAGGGCTTCTCCTGCGTCGTGGCCTACGACGGAGAGGAACCCATCGGCTTCGCCTACGGCGCCCCGCTCGCCCCGGGCCGGGAGTGGTGGCGCTCCACAGGCTACGAGCCGAACAACGGCTACACGTCTACCTATGCCGTGTCCGAGGTGATGGTGCGCCCTGGCTGGCGCAAGCAGGGCATCTCCGAGCGATTGCACGAGGCTCTACTCAAGGAACGTACGGAGGACCTCGCCGTGCTCCTGGTCGACGTCACCCACCCCAAGGTGCAGGAACTCTATAAGTCGTGGGGGTACGCCAAAGTCGGCGAGCAGCAACCCTTCGCCGACTCACCCGTGTACGCGGTGATGGTCCAGGACCTTCGGGGCTGAATCGCCATCAGAGAGCGGCGAGTCGGCTGTCGAAGCCAGCATGCACAAGCCGCTCGTATGCGTCATACACATCTGTCGGTACGTTCTGCTCGACAGCGAAGCCGAGCTTCGGGTACTCGATCACCCGCTGCAAGTCACCGACGAGCATGTCGACGACGAGCTTCTCGTCGCCGATGGACTTGATGTAGTCCTCCAGCTCCAGCTGCTCGGAGGCGCACACGATCTCCACCTCAGGCCAGTGCTTGCGGCACGTCGCGTACGAGCGACGCTCCATGTACGGCTTGGAGATCAACAGCAACGACTCGACCTCCACACCGGCCTCGGCCAACAACTCGCGGGAGCAGGTGATGTTCTGGCCGGTGTTCGCGGCCTTCGGCTCGACCAGGATCGCCTCGTCCGGCACGCCCAGGCTAAGCGCGTGCTCGCGGAAGTGGACGGCTTCGCCTCGCGGGAAACGGGCACGGGTTGTGGGACTGTTGCCGCCGCTGAACACCACGACGGGGAAAAGGCCAGCGTGGTACAGATCAGCGGCAGTAGCGGCCACGCCCAGATCGTGGCTACCCAGTCCGATCGCCGCCGAGCAGGCGCGCGGACTGTGTCGCATCTGGTGGTGGTTCCAGATCAACATTGCGTCGTGGAACTGCTCGTCCGTCATCTGACGCTGCTGGTGCTGCGGCACCGGCACCTCCCTGTGATATCCGTCCACGACATTCCATCAGCGCTTGTCGGACGCCGCGGCCATCGGCCGTCGTACTGGTCTGAAGCACTTGGCCGACGGGGTGGCCCGGTTACACACCAGGCCGCCCGACATCCGACTTGACGATGCAGCGATATACGTAAATGCCGCGTGCCAGTATGATCTTCGCTCATACCCTCAAGCTGTGACAACCACTACTGAGGAAGATCAATACCTCAGACGGATCCTTGCACTGCTGGACAGCGCCACGCCTTCTTCGACACGAGGGCTCCCGCCTACCGCTTCATCGCCGACCGCTTCCTGCGACCGTCGTTCGAGCCCGACAAGGCGCCCCCGACGCCCCTCATGTCCTGGTGGCTACTCCTTTACAGCTTCTCGATGCTGGCCCGCTATCAGCCTCGCAAGTGGTCCGAGGCCCTGGATGTCGACAAGTCCGGCAGCGCAGCGGCCCTGGAGTACGCCTTGGACATAGCCCACGAAGTCATCCCCCATCTCGTACTTGAAGGGCTGGACCAGCAACCGATGCTGCTCGCCAAGCCGATGGCCTTCTGAGACCGACAGGGCACATCCAGGGCACATGAGCCTGGGAAACGGCGTTGACCTGTGAGAACTACGGAGAGAAGTTTCCCCAGGTCAGCGCACATTTCCCTGCGAAACCCCAGGTCAGCCCCATCCCCCTCCCAATCGCTGCACGAGTGGCAGGACTTCAGCCACCGGCTGCATGAGGCGGGGCACCAGCCGTGCTGCCTGGTGTGGCCGTGAGCCGGGGTTTCACTGATTTCGGGCGGGGTTTCCGGACCCCCCTTTGTGATGCCGTCGGTCGATCGTCACCCTGTGTCAGTGCTCTGCGGCATGATGACCGGCATGAACACGGAGATGCTGATAGACGTCTGGCAGCGGCTTCTCGCCGACCCTCGCAAGTCGTGGGTGCTGTTCGAGCACGGCACTTGTGTCGTGCTGACCACTCCGGAAGGGGAGCTTGCCGAACAGGCCACCGACCTCCTGAAGAAGTTCGGCCCGGCGCATGCCGGATCTTCGGCAGGAGACTTTGGGGTGATCGACCTCAAGGACGTCCAGGGATGGGTCGTCACCGGGCATCACAACGACGTTCTCACCTATGTCGGCCCTGATGAGCCGCAGGATCGGTCGGAGATCGCCGTCGGGCTGTTCGGACGTTCCAAGCGCCACCGGGACGGCACCGAGCTTCACGTCGTGCACGTCGAGGACAAACGAGGCTCAGCGGACCCAGCGTGAGTACCGCGCTTCATCGCTGGTCCTGCTCTTGTCCGCGAAAACCCGTTGGCGGGCCATGGCGGCCGCTGCTACTTTTCCGGAGGCCGTGCGAGAGGACGAGGAGGTGGTACCCGTGAACGCAGTATCGACATGGGTGCTCCCCTCCGGGGTCACGGTCGGGCGATAGGTCGTCCGGGAGCGCCGTTCACGCGCACTCCCGAAAGGCACGACCATGCATTTCACTTCTGAACAACGCCTCGACGACGGCGTCATCGAGCGCGAGTTCATCCTCGGCGAGATCCCCGGCACCCTGTGGACGCCTGGCTCCGCATCCGCATCCGCACCGGTCCCGCTGATCCTGATGGCCCACAACAACGGCCTGCCCAAGGCGCAGCCCCGGCTCGTGGCCCGCGCCCGGCTCTCCGCGGCGTCCGGCTACGCGGTGGCCTCCATCGACGCCGCCGGGTGCGGTGACCGGCCCCGTTCCGCCGCCGACGAGCAGGCTCGCGCCGACCTCCGCCGGGCGATGCAGACCGGCGAGCAGGTCGACGAGATCTTCGAGTCCTTCGTCGGCCCGCTGGTCGAAAAGGCGGTCCCGGACTGGCGGACCACCCTGGACGCCCTCCTTGAGCTGCCCGGGATCGGCGGCCCGGTCGGATACTCGGGGTGGACCGCCCTCGGCATCCGCCTTGCGGTGGTCGAGCCCCGCATCGCGGCCGCCGGCTTCTTCGCCGGGGGTTACGTGCCCCACGCCCAGCGCGAGGAGGCCCGGCAGGTCACCGTTCCGCTGCTGCTCCTGCTGCAGTGGGACGACGAAGGGAACCCCCGGCAGCGGGCCTTGGACCTGTTCGACGCCTTCGGCAGCAAGGAGAAGACGCTGCACGCCAATCTGGGCGGCCACCTCGGCACCCCGTGGTTCGAGAGGGAGGACGGGGACCGGTTCTTCGGCCGACACCTGAAGTGAGGCCGCGCCGTCGGACCTGCCGGCCCTGCGCGCCTCGCACGCCGCCGCCGACATGGTCTTCGGCGCCGACGTCCTAGTTTTACGGCCTTGCGGCGGTGGTGCGGAGCGAGCCGTACCACCGCCGTTCGGCGAGGGTGTCGCTAGGACGACGTGACCGACTCCCGGCCGCGGGCCCGGCGTTCGCGGAGGAGGGCGAAGATCACTACGCCGATGGCCACCAGGGTGGAGAGGATCACCTGGTCGCGGCCGCCGCCGTCGGCCGTGTCGGTGAGCATGTAGCCCAGTACGAAGGTGATCAGGGCGATGGTGGCCCAGGTCAGGTAGGGGTACAGCCACATCCTGACGACCAGCTTCTCCGGCGTCTCCCGCTCGATGATCTTGCGCATCCGCAACTGGGAGAAGCAGATCACCATCCAGACGAACAGGGCGATCGCGCCGGAGGAGTTGAGCAGGAACTGGAAGACCGTGTCCGGCCACAGGTAGTTGAAGGCGACCGCGACGAAGCCGAAGACCACCGAGGCCAGGATGGCCGCCCGCGGCACGCCGCGTCCCGTGGCCCGTCCGAAGGAGGCCGGGGCGTCGTTGCGCCGGCCGAGGGAGAAGGCCATGCGCGAGGCCGTGTAGAGGCCCGAGTTGAGGCAGGACAGGACCGAGGTCAGCACGATCGCGTTCATGATCTGGGCCGCGTGCGGGATGCCGATGGAGCTGAGGGCCGCGACGTACGAGCCGTCCTTGAGGATCGCCGGGTCGTCCCAGCGCAGCAGCGAGACCACGATCAGGATCGAGCCCAGGTAGAACACCGCGATCCGCCAGATCACGCTGTTGGTGGCCTTGGTGACGGCGGCCCGCGGGTCCGCGGTCTCCCCCGCCGCCAGCGTGACGATCTCGCTGCCCATGAAGGAGAAGACCACCATCAGGACGCCGGTGAGGATGGCGCCGGGGCCGTTCGGCAGGAAGCCGCCGTGCGCGGTGAGGTAGGAGAAGCCGGATGCGGGGTGGTCGGAGCCGGGCAGCAGGCCGAAGATCGCGAGGCCGCCGATCACGATGAACACGGCGATGGCGACGACCTTGATGCCGGCGAACCAGAACTCGAACTCGCCGTAGGAGCTGACCGAGGCCAGGTTGGTGGCGGTGAGGACGGTCATGACGATCAGTGCCCAGCCCCACTGCGGGACCGCGGGTATCCAGCCGGCCAGGATCTTCGCCCCGGCGGTCGCCTCGACCGCGAGCACCACGACCCAGAAGAACCAGTACAGCCAGCCGATGGTGAATCCGGCCCAGCGGCCCAGCGCACGGTCCGCGTACGCGGAGAACGAGCCGGAGGTCGGATTGGCCGCGGCCATCTCGCCGAGCATGCGCATGACCAGGACGACGAGGACGCCGACGAGCGCGTAGGAGACGAGGATGCCGGGGCCCGCGGCGGCGATGCCGGAGCCGGAGCCGACGAACAGGCCGGCGCCGATGACACCGCCGATCGCGATCATCGAGAGGTGGCGGTTCTTCAGTCCGGCCTGCAGACCGGAGTCGGCCGGAGCGCTCTCGGCGGTCGTCGCCGGGCCGGTGTCCGAAGGGGCGGGGACGGGGGGACGTGTGGTCATCTCGACATCCATGGAGGGAGTGCGGACCAGGGCGTCTGGAAATTAGTTCAGTACGATCCAAAAGAACAAGACTTGTTTAAGTGTTCACCTTGCTCTATTTTTCGTGCAGCGCGCGGAGCCGCGTCGTTCGCTGCGGCCACCGCGTCGTCCCCGTGTTCCGGCCCCTGGGGAGCCCCCATGCACAACAGCGCGGCATGGTCGCGAGAACCCTCCGTACCGTCGCCTTCGCCGCGGGCCGAGTCCCCGCTCGGCAGGCCGTTAGGGTGGCGTCGTGGTGAATGCAGCGGGCAAGTTCGGTCCCTACAACCAGCCGGGTCCCGCACGGCCCGCGCCGGTCGCCGGGGTATGGGACACCCGCGTCCTGACGGGCCGGGGCCCCACCGGATCGGAGCTCGTCCGCTCGCGGATCGCCCTGCGGGTGCGCCTGAAGTCCGTGGCACCGGGAGACCGGCTGCCGGACGCCGGCGTCCTCGCCGAGGAGCTGGGGATCAGTGAGATCACCGTGCGCCGCGCGCTGGAGGGCATGTGCCAGGACGGCCTGCTCGACCGCCGCCGGGGCCGGGCCGGCGGGACCTTCGTCGCGGCGGACTGGGACACGGTCGTCGCCCTGATGCACGACGCCACCGAGGCGGCCGCGCTGGACGCCTTCCATCTGCTGCTCGAATGCGGTCTCGTCGCCCACACCGCCGGCGAGGTCCCGGACGGCGGGCTCGACGGGCTGCGGGCACTGGTCGACGAGATGAACCAGGTCGACGAGGAGGCCCGGCTGCTCGAACTGGAAACCCGCTTCCACCTCGACCTCGCACAGACGCTCGGCGGCGCCGGCATCCGCGAGTTCGCCGCCGACCTGCTCGGCCGGCAGTGCCTGCTGCGGCCCGCCCCGGCACCCGCCGTCATACGGGCCCGGAACCGCTGCCACGCCGACCTGCTGGACGAGCTCGCCCGCGGCGCGATGGCCCCGGCGGTACGAGCGGTGAAGGCCCACCAGCACGCCGTCCCGGACTGACACCCGCTCGCGCCGGCCAGCCCCCTTCCCTCCCCTGCCCGTGCCGCCACCCCGAGAAGGAGCCGTCGCCATGCCCGACCCCGGAGCGGTCGGCCCGTCCCCGACGTCGGGCCAGGCCGGCGGCGCGCCCCAGCGGCTGCGCGGCGGCGTCCTCGGCATGGCGGACATCGCCGCCGCCACGATGGCCAACGTCGGCCCGGCCATGAGCTTCTTCTTCGGCTTCGCCTTCCTGGCCACCACCGCGGGCGTCGCCTCCCCGCTGACCATCGCCGCCGCGGGCGTCGCCGTCGCCCTGCTGGGCAACACCCTCGCCGAGTTCTCCCGCGCGCACCCCTCGGCGGGCAGCTTCATCACCTTCGTCGGCAAGACCTTCGGGCCCGTCAGCGCGGTGACCACGGCGCTGCTCGCCGGCCTCGGCTACATCATCGCGATGGGCTCCGTCATCGCGATCTCCGGCGGGTTCGTGCAGATCACCCTCAACCACTACACCGGCGTCGACCTGCCGTGGATCATCTGGACGCTGCTGCTGACCGGGCTGGCGGTGGTGCTGATGCTGCGCGGGATCGTGGTCTCCACCAAGTGGGCCGGCTACTTCTTCGTCGTGGAGATGCTGGTCCTGGTCGTGGTCTCGATCGCGGCCATCGTCGAGCACCGCGGCCACCTCTCGGCCGACCCGTTCCTGCCGGGCCACATCACCCACGGCCTCCAGGGGCTGGCGGCGGGCTTCCCACTGGCGGTGTATCTGTTCATCGGCTGGGAGAACTCGGCGGCGCTGGCCGAGGAGACGGAGAACCCACGGCGCAACGTCGGCCGCGCGGTGTTCTCCTCCGTCGCGATCATGACGGTGAGCTACATCCTCTTCTCGTACGCCACGGTCACCGGCTTCGGCTACGACGTGGAGCGGCTCGGCGACTCCCCCATCCCCTTCATCGACGTCGCCCGCCACACCCTCGGCGCGCTGGCGTTCGTCGCCTACGTCGGAGGCCTGACCTCCACCCTCGGTGTGCTGATCGCGGGGATCAACTCCCAGGCGAGGCTGGTGTTCAACGCCGGACGCGAGGGGCTGCTGCCGTCCTTCTTCGGCTATGTGCACCCCACGCGCCGTACGCCGACCAACGCGATCGTCACCTTCGCCGTCACCGCGCTGCTGATCATCGCGGGCTGGGGCCTGGGGCATCTGCTCGGCGGCAAGGGCTCGATGGACCCCGTGGTCTTCTTCACCGAGTCCTCCAGCCTGGGCGCCATCCTGATCCTGCTGGTCTACCTCGCCTCCAACATCGCCCTGCCGCTGTACTACCGCAGATACCGGCCGCAGGAGTTCCGGGTGGTACGGCACCTGGTGCTGCCCGCGATCGGCACCCTGGCCATCCTGGTTCCGCTCTACTACCTCGCCAAGCCGGGGCAGCCCGCGCCGTACAGCTGGTTCCCCTACGCGGCACTGGCCGCGCTGCTCGCCTCCGTCGGCTATGCCTCCCTCCTGGTCCGCCGCGACCCGGGCCTTGCCGAACGTGTCGGGTCGGTCGTCGCCGACGTGGAGTGAGGACGGGGAGTGAAGGCATGAAGCAACGACGGGGAACGAACGGGAAGGAGTCCGTGTGCTGACTGACCAGGAGGCCGCCGCCCTCGGCTCGGTCGACGAGGAGGCCGTCGGCCGCACCCTGCTCGAACTGCTGGCGATCCCGAGCGTGACCGGGAGCGCCGCCGAGTCGGAGATCCAGCATCACCTCGCCGGGCGGCTGGAGCGGCTCGGGCTGGATGTGGATCTGTGGTCCATGGACCTGCCCGAACTGCTCGCGGACCCGGACTTCCCCGGCATGGAGGTGCCGCGCACGGAGGCCTGGGGGCTGGTGGGGCACACGGCGGGCGGGGACGACGGGCCGACGCTGGTGCTGCAGGGGCACGTGGACGTCGTACCGCCCGGAGACCCCGCCGCGTGGGAGGGCGATCCGTTCGTGCCCAGGGTGACCGGGGACGTCGTGCACGGGCGCGGGGCCTGTGACATGAAGGCCGGGCTGGTGGCGCACCTCGCCGCGCTGGCCGCCGTACGGGCGGCCGGGGTACGGCTGCGCGGCCGGGTCGCCGTGCACTTCGTCGTCGGAGAGGAGGACGGCGGCATCGGTACCTTCGGGACGCTGCGGCGCGGGCACCGGGGCGACGCCTGTGTCATCACGGAGCCCACCGCCGGCACGCTGATCACCGCGAACGCGGGTGCCCTCACCTTCCGTGTCGCCGTCCCCGGCAAGGCGGCCCACGCCAGCTCCCGGGACGCGGGCGTGAGCGCGATCGACGCCTATGTGCCGCTGCACTCGGCGCTGGCCCGGCTGGAGGCCGCCCGCAACACCGACCCCGATCCGCTGATGGCCGAGTACCCGATCCCGTACGCGCTCTCGGTCGGGACCGTGCGCTCGGGCGACTGGGCGAGCAGCGTGCCCGATCTGCTCGTCGCCGAGGGGCGGTTCGGTGTCCGGCTCGACGAGGATCCGGCGCACGCCCGCGCCGAGCTGGAGCGCTGTGTGGCCGAGGCCTGCGCCGCCGACCCCTGGCTGCGGGACCACCCGGCGACGGTGACCTGGCCGGGCGGCCGGTTCGCCAGTGGCCGAATGCCGCAGGGGCATCCGCTGCGGGACACGGTGCGCGACGCCTGCACCGATGCCAACGGCTGGGCCTCCCGGCCCCGCGAGCGCGGGGCGCCGTACGGGAGCGACCTGCGGCTCTACGCCGGGGCCGGGATACCGACGCTGCAGTTCGGGCCGGGGGACGTGCGGGTGGCGCACAGCGCCGAGGAGCGGGTGTCCGTGAGCGAAGTGGTGGGTGTGGCGCGGGCGTTGGTGCTCACTGTGCTGCGGACGGTGGGGACGAGGTGACCTCCTCGCAGGGGGTCTGCTTGCGCCGGGTGAAGGACGGGAGCGCGGGCGGCGTGAGGAAGCCCTCCGCACGCGCGCTCGCCAGCCCGATGCGCGGGATGTCACTGCTCTTGACGAAGAGCAGATAGCGCGGCTCCCACAGCGGGCGGTACTTGGCGTTGGCGCGGTACAGGGACTCGATCTGCCACCAGCGTGAGAAGAAGGTGAGGATCGAGCGCCACAGGCGCAGGACCGGGCCGGCACCGAGGCGGGAGCCGCGTTCGAAGACCGAGCGGAACATCGCGAAGTTCAGCGAGACCCGCTCGACGTCCAACTCCTTCGCCCGCAGCAGGAGTTCCACGACCATGTACTCCATCAGGCCGTTCTCGCCCTCGCGGTCACGGCGCATCAGGTCGAGGGAGAGGCCGCGCTCGCCCCAGGGGACGAAGCTGAGCAGGGCGCGCGGCACGCCCTCGGCGTCCCGGCACTCCAGCATCACGCAGCGGCCGTCGGACGGGTCGCCGAGGCGGCCCAGGGCCATGGAGAAGCCGCGCTCGGTGGCACCGTCGCGCCAGTGGTCGGCGCGCTCGACGAGCAGGGCCATCTCGTCGTCGGGGATGTCCTCGTGGCGCCGGATGCGCACCGTGTACCCGGCCCGGCGGACGCGGTTGTGCGCCTGCCGTACGACGCGCATGGCTCGCCCTTCGAGGGTGAAGTCGGCCAGGTCCACGATCGCCTCGTCGCCGAGCTCCAGGGCGTCCAGGCCATGGCGTGCGTAGATGGTGCCAGCCTCCTCGCTCGCGCCCATCACGGCGGGCGTCCAGGCGTGCCGGCGTGCCTCGGCGAGCCAGGCGTCGATGGCGCCGGGCCAGGCCTCCGGGTCGCCGATCGGGTCGCCGGAGGCGAGGCTGACGGCGCCGACGACGCGGTAGGCGATGGCGGCCTTGCCGGTGGGCGACCAGATGACGGCCTTGTCGCGGCGCAGCGCGAAGTAGCCGAGGGAGTCGCGGGCGCCGTGCCGGTCGAGCAGCCGGCGCAGCCGCTCCTCGTCCTCCGCGCTGAGCAGCCGGCGCCCGCGGGGTGAGCGGAAGCAGGCGTACAGGACGAGGCAGAAGGCCGCCGCGAGCAGGAAGTTGATGGCGATGTCGGTCCAGCGGGGCGCGTGCACGGCGTCGATGCGGTCGGCGAGCGGGCCGACACTGATGCCCCGCAGGAAGGTGTAGGCGATCTCGTCGGTGACGGTCGCGCCGGGGAGCTTGTTGGTGGCGTTCACGAGCAGCGTGCCGAGAGCGCCGGTGACGAGGATGCCGCCCGCGCCGACGGCCAGGGCCAGCTTCGGGTTGGAGGGGTCGCCGACGGCGTTGAACTCCCGGCGGGCGACGATCAGGGCGGCCACGAAGAGTCCGGTGAGGCCGGCGGAGACCCAGTTGAAGACGTGCCCGCGGTATTCGGGCTGGGTGAGGGCGAGGACGTAGAGGCCGAAGAGGGGGCCGGCGAGCAGCAGGTTGGACACCCAGGCGGCCCGCTTGCGGCGTTGCATCACCAGCGCGAGGAACAGCGCGAGCGCGGCCGAGACGAGGCCGGCGGTGGCCAGGTACGGGGTGAAGAACTGGCCGGCGTGGTGTGTGTGCTCACGGTGGAGGTCCAGGAGCCGGCCGGTGTTGTGCTCCTGTACCTCCTCGCGGAACGGCAGGGACATGACGGCCACGATGTTGAAAACGGCCATCAGCCGCAGGTACCAGACCGTGGCCGTGGCGGCCCAGACCCTGAGCGGGGACGGGTCGGCCTCGTTGGTGCGCTGTCGGGAGTTGCGCTGAGCGGGCACCTGTGGGGAAATCAGGGGCGGCCGCTGTGCGGGTGCGGGCATGGTGACTGGTCACCTTGGGGACGGGGACGGGACTAGGCTGACCCTACAGCTTGTAGGGAAGTCGGCATATGGGCCGACCGGCACTCACCCGGTTCGGTCCGATCCCCGCCGCGCCGCCGCCAGATGCCAGGCCAGGTTGCCCACGGCCGCGCCGGCCGCCACGACGGCGACGATCACACCGCCCGTGGCGAGCCCGTCACTGAAGAGATGCGGGCGCCGGTCGAGGCTGTGCAGCCCGAAGCCGCACAGTTCATACACCCCTGTGGCGGCAATCACAAGGCTCACGACGAGCACGGCGAGCGTGGGCGCGAGACTGACCCCCGCCTGCGAGAGGAACCACCGGGACCGTCGGGCCTGCGGTGTCTCGGTGCCCTGCATGGTTCCCCCCGGTGGACAGACGAACGGCCGTCGGCAGATGGGAACCTACAGTACGTAGGGTCGGCTTGGCCTCAGACCATGAGAACGCGACGGTTCGCTGATGACCGAGGACATGAACGCCACCGTCCGGGGCGCCGAGGCGGCGGGCGCCACCGAGATGCTCGGCACGACGCCGGACGGCTCCTGCGCGACCTCCTCCACCCGGTCGCCCGCCTGGTCACGGGCCGGCCCGACCGGATGACGCCACCGAAGGGCCCGACCCGCACCGCCGCCGTGGTCCGCGCCGACCACCACTCCCGGCCCGGCCGACGAGACCGGACCGACCCGGGCCACCGCGGCGACCCACGGCGCTCCGGCCATCGCCCTCACGGGTGACGACCCGGTCCGCGCACAGGCGACAGCCGCAGCAAGGCAATCGTCACCGCCCCCGTGAAACCCACCCACGGCACCTTCGCGGTCGACCCACGCCCCGCGACCAAGGCCCACCGGGCGAAGCCGGACGCGGTGACGACGACGCCCCGGGCGCCGATACCCCTCGCCCGCCCGCCCCGAGCACCGTCAGCCGAAGCGGCCCGCCACGTAGTCCGCCGTCCGCTGGTCCACCGGGGAGCCGAACATCTGATCCGTGTCTCCGTGTTCGACGATGCCGCCCGGGGTGCCCTGTTCCGCGAGGAAGAACGCGCACTGCTGGGAGACGCGGGCGGCCTGCTGCATGTTGTGGGTGACGATCACGACGGTCACCTGGCCGGCGAGCTCCTGGATCGTCTCCTCGACCCGGCGGGTGGAGGTGGGGTCGAGCGCGGAGCAGGGTTCGTCCATCAGCAGCACCCGGGGGCGTACGGCGAGCGCGCGGGCGATGCACAGCCGCTGCTGCTGCCCACCGGAGAGCGCGCCGCCCGGCTGGCGCAGCCGGTCCCGCACCTCCTTCCACAGGCCCGCGCGGCTCAGCGACTCCTCGACCAACTCGTCCTTCGTACGGCGGTTCACGCGCGTGCCGGTCAGCCGCAGGCCCGCCACCACGTTGTCGTAGATCGACATCGCCGGGAACGGGTTGGGCTTCTGGAAGACCATCCCGATCCGGCGGCGGGCGTCCGTCAGCCGGCGCTCGGGGGCGTAGATGTCCTCGCCCTCGAAGAGCACCTCGCCGCCGAAGGCCGCGCCCGGGATCATCTCGTGCATCCGGTTCAGGGTGCGCAGGAACGTCGACTTGCCGCAGCCGGAGGGGCCGATCAGGGCGGTCACCCGGCCCGCGGGCATCGTCAGCGAGACCCGGCTGAGCACCTGGTGGGTGCCGAACCAGGCCGAGACGTCACGGGCCTCCAGGGTGGCGGGGTCGGCGGCCGGGTCCGCGTGGACGGGGAGTACGGCGGTGTCGGTCGCGGAGTCGGTCACTGTGTCGGTCACGGTCTCGGTCACGGTCGGATACCTCGGTTCACAGCAGATTCGGCAGGAGTTCGGTGGTGCGCGTGGCGACCTGGAGGCCGAGCACCGCGACGACCGGGGCGAAGACGATCCACGTCTGGTGGCGGCCCCAGCGGTGCCAGGCCCAGACGGCGGCGACCGCGGCCAGCAGCAGCGCCTGCAGCCACATCACCAGCGGCCACGGCACGCCGGAGGGGCGGGCCAGCGGCTCCTCGGACTCCGGCAGGGTGCCGGAGCGGATGACGGCCGCCGGGGTCTGGAAGGGCGCGGAGACCAGATCGGCGTCGACGCGCAGGACACCGGACGGCATGAAGCGGGGGCCGGTGGCGGTGACGAGCACGAGGCGGCTCTTGCCCGAGGCCAGCGCGCCGGGAGCCGGGTCGCCCGCCCGCCGTACGTCGGCGACCTGGTACTTGGCCTTCCCCTGACCGGTGGTCACGGTGAAGGTGTCGCCCTCGGCCAGGTCGGCGAGGTGCCCGAACGGGGCGCCGTAGGCCGCGGCCCGGCCCATCAGCACGCTGGTGCCCGCCTGTCCGGGCAGCGGGGTGTCCCGGCGGTGGCCGGGGCCGTCGGTCATCACGGACGAGTCGGTGCCTTCGAGGACGACCTGGCTCAGGTCCAGCGCGGGGATCTCGATCAGCGCGACCGGGGTGCCGGGGGCCAGCAGCCTGCCCTGCTGGTCGGCCTGGGACACCGGGGCCGTGCCCAGGGCGAGCTGCTTGCGCAGGTCGTCGAAGGCGGCGTGCTGGGCGGAGTGTTCCTGGGCGCCGCTGATCAGGAGCAGCTGGGCGGTGATGCCGAGCAGCAGGGCGGCGAGGCTGAGCAGGCCGCCGCGGGCGAGATGACGGACGGCGGTGACGCCCCGGACGCGCATGCGCGGCACGGCCGGTGCGAGCGTGGACTGTGCGGCGACGGCCACGGCGGCCCGCCTCCTTCGATGGAGTTCGAGGGGCTGCCGGGGAGACAGGGGCGCTCTCCCCGGCAGCCGCGGGTGGATCAGGTGGACTTGATGACGAAGTTGGCGCCGCTCTTCGAGGCCACCGTCGAGGAGCCCGCGTAGAAGGCGTGCAGCGTGTGCTTGCCGCGGCTCAGCTTCGGCAGGGTGATGGTCACCTTGCCGCCGCTCAGCGTGCCGGTGGCGATGACCTTGGTGCCCTCGTAGATGCGCACGGTGCCGGTCGGCGTGGTGCCGGTCGCGGTGACCTTCACGGTGACCTTGGCCCGGGCCGTGTGGCTGACCGTGGCGGGCGCCGTGGTGCTGATCGACGGAGCCGCCTTGGTGATCTTCAGGGAGGCGGTCGTCGACGAGGCGTAGAGCTTGGCGTTGCCCGCGTAGGAGACGGACAGCGTGTGCGTGGCGACCTTGAGGTGGTTCGACAGGCCGATGGTGACCTTGCCGGAGGCGTCCAGGGTGCCGGTGCCGAGGACGGTGGCGCCCTCCTTCACCGTGACCTTGCCGGTCGGGGCGGCACCGTGCGAGCCGGTGACGGTGACGACGACCTTGGGCGTCTTGCCGTACGCCGTCGTCGCGGCGGTCGCCGTGGTCTTGCTCACGTACTTGACCGAGCCGGTCCAGGTGGCGGCCGTGCCCGTGCCGGCGACGTTGGCGCCGGCGACCGTGGCGGTGTAGCTGCCGTTGGCCAGGCCGGTGAAGGTGTACGAGGTGGTGCCGGCCGGGAGGTCCTTGACGGCCACGACGGCGCCGTCCGAACCGGTCAGGGTGACCCGGTAGTCGGTGAGCGGCAGGGCGGTGGCGGCCGGGGCGGTCCAGGACAGCTTCAGGCTCGCGTCGCCGGGGGTGGCCTTGAGGGCGGGCGCGGCGGGGTTGGAGGTGTCGGCGCCCGTCCCCTCCAGGCCGCCCAGCTTGGCGTGCTTGGCCACGCTGATCGAGCCGTTGTACGACTCGTTCACGAAGCCGAAGGAGGCGATGACCTTCTCGGCGTCGTCCGAGGCCAGCTTGGCGGTGTGGCTGCCGCTGGTGACGAAGACGTCGTAGAGGTCCTTGTCGAAGAAGATGCTGGTCGGGTCGATCGCCCGGCTCGGGACGACGTTGTAGACGTCACGGCCGAAGGTGGCGTTCTCGTAGTAGGCGTTGACCGGGGCGATCTTGCCGTTGACCGTGGTCACCGGGCTGGTGGCACCCGTGTCGCCGGGCAGCTGGACCGACGCCAGGTGCCCGCCGGCCGTGACCGAGTCCTTGCTGTAGTCCGGGGCCACGCCGTTGTTCTGGGCGATCCAGCTGCCGACCGAGAACGGTACGAGCGCGCCGTCCTCGGTGAGCGCGGCGTTGCCCTGGTTCTCCTGGACGGCCGGGACGTCCGCGGGGACGTCACCGGCGGCCACGCCGATCGCGTTGAGGAAGAAGTTGCGGGTGCCGGAGCCGCTCTGCGGGATCTTCGGGTGCACGGTGTGGCCGTTCACCTGGGTGAGGACGCCCGTGTAGATGTCGTGCAGCTGGGCCACGGTCAGGTTGTCGATGCCCGCGCCGCGCACCGCGACGCCGACGGCGTCCCGCGCCATCGGGATGTAGGTGAGCGCGGTGCCGGAGGCCGACGGGCCGCCGGAGGAGCGGGCGAAGTCGACCTGGCCCTTGGTGGAGACACCGTTGGAGTCCGGGAACTTGTCGCCGGTCAGCGACGCGCTCAGGGCGAAACGGCCCTTGCCGGAGCCGTTCGGGCGCAGGAAGGACGGGCCGCCGGAGCGGGTGGTGATGGTGGAGCTGGTGGAGCCGGTGCCGGGCTCGATCGCGTCGTACGAGGCGAGGCCCGCGCCGCTCGTGGACTTCACGGCGGTGGCGGAGTAGCCGGTGCCGTTGACGGTGTCGCCCGCGAGGGCGTTGAGCACGTCCTGGGTGGTGTCCGAGCCCACGCCGACCAGCTGGCGGAAGGTGCCCGCGGGGGTCGGGTCGGCGGACGCGGGGGAGGCGAGAGCCAGGCCGCCGGCCACCACGGCCGCGGCGACGAGCGCCGCAGAGTAGCGCGTTGTGCGCATCGAAGTTCTCCTGACGAGAGCTTGGAGGAGAGAGGGAACGGGAGGGATCTGGCAGGGTGGTGCAGGCCGTCCGCCCCGACTGCCTTTCGGGGCGGGCGGCCGTCTGTGGGGGCGCCTCGGTGGGCACCCGGTCTCAGGGGAGCCGCTTGCGAAGCCGCTCCGGGAGGGTGAACTCCGGCAGGACGGTCACCGTCCGCCCGCCGGGCAGCGGCACCCGCAGGGGAAGCCGCAGCCTGCGGCCGCCCGCGAAGGGCGCGCCCACACCGGCGACGGCGCCGAGCGCGGCCCCCACCGGGACGGCGTACCGCAGCGGGTTGGCCGGGTCGGCCGGGGTGTTCCCGGCGGCCGTGGTCTGCACGGCCTTTCCGCCGTCGAACGAGGCCTGGGCGCTGGGCTTGGCGCTGCCGCCGCCCGCTCCCGCGCCGCCGTCGCCCGACGGGCCGCCGGAGACGCCGCCCGAAGTGTCGCCGGTGCCGCCGGTTCCGGTGCCGCCCGTGCCGCCGTCGGTGCCGGTGCCGCCGCTGCCGGCGCCGCCGTCCGAGCCGGAGGAGGTCGGTCCGGTGTAGTGCAGCAGCGCGTCGGCGGCGCGCACCGCCTGCTTGCGCAGGCCCGCGGAGAGCGGGGCGTAGCCGGCCGGCAGGCGGCCCGGGTCGGCGCCGCTGACCTGACCGGCGCCGGCCGCGTACTTCAACAGCGCCGCGTAGTCCCTGCGGGCGTCCGCCTTCAGCGCGCCGGGCCGGACGGCCGCGTACACCAGGTGGGCCAGCGGGTAGGCGCCCTTCGCCTTGTCGCCGCCCGGGGGGATCTCGGCGAGGTCCTTGCCTGCGGCGCCCTTGGCGGCCGTGCTCAGCGACTCGGCGGTGGGGGCGACATAGCGGCCGGCGTTGTTGCGCAGGCTCGCGGTCTGCAGGCCGTAGCGGGCGGCCGAGGCCGCGTCGGTCACGGTGATGACGAAGCGGGAGCCGACCATCTGCGGGCCCGAGCCCTTGTAGGCGGGCGGGGTGGCCAGCGGGTCCCAGGTCGACTTCCACAGGGTGTCGGCACGGCGGGTGTGCAGGGCTCCGGCGTGCATGTCGTCGACGTACGGGTGGAAGTCCGTCATGCACTGCGGCTGATCCTTGGGCGCGCCGGAGCTGGGCGTGACCGTGCACCAGGGGTCGTTCTTCGGGTACTCGTCCGTGTGCGCCGGGTCGAAGGCCAGGCCGGCCGGGTTCACGTCCGCGTTGGTGCTGTAGTACGGGTTGACCCGCATGCCCCAGTCGTCGGAGACCCCGGCGAGGAACCGCCGCGCGTCCTTGTCGGCGAGGATCCACTGCCACAGCACGCGGGCGCTGTCGCTGTGGCCGAGGGAGGTCATCAGGTCGGTGTCGGTGTTGGGTGTCTCGGCGACCGAGAGATCCGCGAACTCCGGGTTGAGGGAGATGAATTCGGGGTCGGTCGCCAGGCCGGCCGGGTTGTTCTTCACCCAGTCGTAGCCCTTGGCCGCCTTTCCGCCGAGCACCGAGCCCCACAGGGAGTTGCGGTACGACTCGGTGAGCAGCTTGGCGACCAGGCGCGCGTTCAGTTTCAGCGACTCGACCTTGGTGCCGGCGAGCCGCTCGACGCTCGCCGGGGCCCCGGCCCTGGGTCTGCGTTCGACGGTGAAGCCGATGACGGTGCCGCTGAGCGCCACGGGTGCGTACGTGGTCGTCCCGGTCGGCGGGCTGCTGCCGTAGTCGGCACCCAGGGCGCGGGTGGTGAAGCCCAGGCCCAGGGAACCGTCGTTGCTCAGCCGGGAGCGGGTGTCGGGCTCGCCCATCTCCGTGTAGCCGTAGACCTTGCCGCTCGGGCACAGGGCCGCCTGCCAGCTGGTCATGGCGTCGGCGGCGAGCTCGCTGCCGACGGTGGCGCGCTCCTTGGAGCCGAGGGCGCAGTTGCTGCCGACCGAGTTGAAGCGCAGCGGGATCGCGATGCGGTTCTGCCAGTTGGTGGAGGACACCGGGGAGCCCGCGTTGACCTGGCTGTGGTCCTGGTACGGCTTGCCGTCCAGGTCGAGGCGGCCCTGCGGGACGATCACCAGCCAGCAGGAGCGCGGCCTGCTGACGCCGTTCTCGTCGACCGGTGCGCCGCAGCCCAGGTGCGGGGCCTCGTTCGCGGTCTGTACCTCGAAGAACTCCTTGCCGGTGCCGTCGGCGCCGGTGCGGGCGAAGTCGACCTCGTTGGTGGTGTTGCGGTTGAAGAACGCGTTGTTCTGGGTGCCGGTGGTGATCGTCGTACCGTCCACCGACTTGAAGGGCACCTCGCCGGGGGCATTGGGGTTGGCCGCCCCGTAGCGGTTGTCCTGGCCGTAGTTGGTGGGATCGGCGCTGTAGAAGATCTGGCGGGTGTCGTCCAGCCCGTTGCCGGGCCAGTTGCCCCGGTCGGTGGTCGGGGACGCGCCGAACTGGCACTGGGTGCGCGGCGGGCCGGGGTTGGCCGGGACGGTGCCGTCGTCGTCGCCCCAGCACTGCATGATCTGCACGAAGTCGGTGTTGAACTGGCTGCCCGCGAGGGCGGTGGGGGTGCCGCCCTTCCAGGAGACGGTGATCGCCTGGCTGGTGAGGTGGCTGGTCTGGTCGACCGTGAACCTCATGTCCTTGAACTCGCCGCGCCCGGAGACGGTGACGGCGGAGCCGGTGGCGGGCGCGGCGGTGGCGGTCGGGGCCGCCTGGGCGACGGCGAGTCCGGCGAGGGCGCCGACGGTGGCGCCCGCGAGCAGGCGGACCAGGGCTTTGCGGATGCGGCTCATCGCGAACTCTCCTTCCCGGCACCGTCGTTGTCCCGGGCGCCGGCCACGAGACGTGAGACGACCGAGGGCAGCAGGAGCAGTCCGAGGACCAGGAAGGCGGCCAGCAGCATCAGCGTCTGGGTGCTGGTCCAGCCGTGCTCCGCGGACACCGCGACCGGCTGGGCGAGGGCGACCGTGCCGTCGGCGGCCGTACCGCTGCCGCCGGAGCCGCCGCCCGAGCTGCCGCCCGGGGCGATGGTCTGCCCGGTGTCCGGGTCGATGGACGGCTGCCCGCCGCCACCGGTGCCGGAGCCCCCCGCACCGCTGCCGCCGGTGCCGCCACCGGCCGCGGAGCCGCCGCCCGCACCGCCGGCCGAGCCGCCCGAGGCACCGCCCGAACCGCCGGACCCGCTGCCGCCCTTGGCGCCGCCGCTGCCGGTGGTGCAGGGCGCGGCGCCCTTCTTGTCACAGGGCTTCGGGTAGGGCGCGGTGTCGGCGAGCTTGTTGTGCCCGTCGGGGGAGAACGTCGGGTTGTTGCAGCCCTTGATGTTGACGTTCTGCGCCTGCACGCCCGGGATCCGGCGGATCTGGTCGAAGCCCGCCTTGACGAGGTTGATCGGCAGCGGCGAGTAGCCGAGCTGGGGTGCCTGCTGCTGGCCCTGGCACATGAAGTAGTAGGAGAACGCGCCGAGCGTCTTGCCCTTGGCCTTGGTGAAGGTGCCCTGCACCTTCATCGGCAGGATCATGTACGAGTAGCTGGACAGCGGGTAGTTGCGCTTGTCGCTGTCGTTGTAGACGTCCTGCAGCTGCTGGGTGAGGTAGTCCGGCGAGCTCTTGTTGGTGTTGATCTTCGCCTTGAGCAGCGAGACCGCGACGTTCTGCGGGGTCGGCTCGGTGTAGTAGCCCGAGTGGTTGAGGACCTTGGCGACCGGGTAGTGCGCGTTGAGCGCGTACGAGTAGTTGACGTAACCGATCGCGCCCTCGCCGTAGTTCTGGGCGACGTAACCGGCCACGCCGAGGTCGCCGGACTGGGCGATCATCCCGGAGACGGTCGGGTAGTACGAGGTCTGCCCGCAGGCGCCCGAGCGGCCGACGCGGCCGCAGTACGCCTGCCACAGCGACTTGTGCTGGTTGGCCATCCACATCGTGAACTGCGCCGTCGAACCCGAGCCGTCGGAGCGGACGACCGGGACGATGGTGCGGTGCGGGAGCTGGAGTCCCGGGTTGTCGGCCTTGATGACCGGGTCGTCCCAGGTCTTGATGACCCCGGTGAAGATCTTGGTGACCACGTCGCCCGACAGGCGCAGATTGGTGACCCGCTTGCCGTTGACGGTCAGGTGGTACATGAAGACGGTGCCGCCGGCCACGATCGGCATGTAGGCGTACGACCCCGCGCCCGGCCGTTCCGCGGCGGAACCGTCGGTCGGGTGGGTCTGGAACGGGATGTCCGACACCGCGAAGTCGACGGTCCCGCTGAGGAACTGCCGGCGTCCGTCGGAGGATCCGGTACCGGCGTACGAGATCCGCATGCCGTACTGGTTCACGGCCCGGCGCCACTCGTCGACGGCGTTCTCCGCCCAGGTGGAACCCGCGCCGGCGATGGGGGTGTAGCTCTCGGCGGCGGCCGGCGCGGCCATGGGGCCCGCCAGCAGCCCGCAGAGCACGCCGAGCGTCGCGCCCAGCGTCCCCAGCGCCCGCAGGCGCCGGAGCCATGTGGTGAGGTGACCGAGCATCAGACGTTGTCTCCGGTGGTCTCGCCGGGGTCTCCGGCGGCGGGGTCGGGGGCAGGAGGCATGGACTTGTCGAGAAGCCCGGTGGCTGCGGGGGGTGTGCTTGCGGGCTCGGCCGGTGCCGCGCCCTCGAACAGGGACAGTCCCGGTGCGTGCAGTTCCGCGAAGCGGGCCGTGTCGCGGCGGGAGGCGCGGGCCGAGCGCCGGGCCTGGCGCTTGCTCTGGTGGCCGGGGCCGCGGCCGCCGATGATCCGGGCGATCGCGAAGAGCACCAGCACCAGGGCCATCAGCACGGCCGCCGCGCCGAAGCCGCGCGCGATCATCGTCGGCTCGGGCGACTTGACGAAGTTGAAGACGGCGAGCGGCAGCGAGATCATCGGCCCGCTCGCCGGGTTGGGGTTGAGCGCGGCCGTGAAGCCCGCGGTCAGCAGCACGGGCGAGGTCTCGCCGATGCCGCGCGCGGTGCCGAGGATGACGGCGGTCGCGAGGCCGGAGCGGGCCGTCGGCAGGACGACGTGCCACACCGTCCGCCAGCGCGGGGCGCCCAGCGCCTCCGCGGCCTCGGTCAGCGTGCCCGGCACCAGCCGCAGCACCACGTCCGCCGCCCGGATCACGATCGGCAGCATCATCACGCTGATCGCGAAGCCCGCCGCGAGTCCCGACTTCTGCATGCCGAGGCCCAGGATCCAGGTGGCGTACACCATCAGACCGGCCACGATCGAGGGCAGCGCGGTCATCGCCTCGACGATGGTCCGTACGAACCGCGAGAAGCGGCCGGGGATCTGGTTGAGGTAGACCGCGCAGGCCAGCCCCAGCGGCACGGTGATCAGCAGCGCGATGGTGATCATGATGAGGCTGCCGAGCATCGCGTGGGCGATACCGCCGTTGCCGAGCGGGTCGAGCGGGCCCGCCGCCTGCATGTCCTGGGTGAAGAAGTTGCCGTGCGGCAGCGCCTCGCGGCCGCGCCAGGCGGTGAAGCCGACGACCAGGGCGAGCGCGGCGAACAGCAGCGCCGCCGCCGTCCACAGCACGACGCTCATCACCCGGTCGAGCACGGCCTGCCCGTTCTCCTCCAGGCCGGTCAGCACCGCGTAGACGACGAGGAAGGCGAGGTAGGCGGTGACGGTGAAGCCCAGCGCGCCGGAGAACGGCGCGAGTTCGCCGAACAGCAGCACGGCGACGCACAGCCCGGAGGCCGCGGCACCGCACAGCGACAGCACGCCCGACCGGGTGGGCCCGCCGATACGGCGCGGCACGTCGGGGACATCGGGGAGTCCGGCGGATGCGGAAGCCGGTGCGGGGACGGCCTCGACCGGTGCGGGAAGGGGCGCGGTCTCTTCTACGACGGTCATCTCATGCCTCGCTCTGCGCGCCGGACCGGGAGCGGGCCACGATGGAGGAGGCGGTGAAGTTGACCGCCAGGGTGAGCAGGAACAGCGCCAGGCCCGCCGCCATCAGCGCCGACATTCCGAAGGTCGAGGCATCGCCGTAGTGCAGGGCGATCAGGGAGGAGACGGAGTTCGAGCCGGTCTGCAGGATGTGCGGCTGGATGGTGAAGACCGGCGAGATGATCAGGTACACGGCGATGGTCTCGCCGAGCGCCCGGCCGAGCCCGAGCATCGTGCCGCCGATGATGCCGCCCTTGCCGTACGGCAGGACGACCGCGCGGATCATCCCCCAGCGGGTGGCGCCGAGCGCGTACGCGCCCTCCCGCTCACCGGCCGGAGCCTGTGCGAACACCTCGCGCATCACCGAGCACTGGATCGGCGCGACCATCAGCGCGACGACGATCCCGGCGACGAACGTGGACGCCGTGTAGACGCTGTCGGAGGCCAGCGGCTCGCCCGGCTGGGTGCCGTCCACCTTGAGGAACGGGATCCAGCCGAACCAGTCGGAGAGCCACCGGGACAGCCCGATGACGTGCTGCTGGAGGAAGAAGAGCCCCCACAGGCCGTACACCACCGACGGCACGGCCGCCATCAGGTCGACCATGGTCACGAGGGTGCGGCGCAGCGGGCGCGGCGCCACGTCGGAGATGAACAGCGCGGTGCCCACGGCGAGGGGCACGGAGATCGTCACCGCCACGACGGCGATCAGCAGTGTGCCGGTGAGCACGGCCGCGATACCGAAGTTGTGGACGTCCGGCTGCCACTCGGCGGTCGTCAGGAACGCCCAGACGCCCCTGGTGCGCAGCGCCTGCCCCGCCCTCAGGAGCAGGAACAGCCCGACGGCCGCCATGATCCCGAGGACCACGACACCCGTGGCCGTCAACTGGAACCGGAAGATCCGGTCACTGAGCCCTCTGGCCGTGTACGGCCGTCTGGGCACGGGTCTCGCGGGCTCCGGCCCGCCGAAGCCCTCTTGCGCGGACACCACGTGGGTCCCCCCAATACGGAAACGACTCTCCCCGCACGGCCCCGACCGGACGCCGCGCGTGGAGAGTCAATGGCCGGATCCTTTCGTTCCGACGCGTCGTACCTGGCCGACGAGTGAACGGTCCATGCCATTTCGGTGGGAGAGATGTGCGCGGCTGTGCCAGGCGGTGGCAGCCGGGGCTGCGGTGACGCCGCTCAGGCCCCTCAGGCCCTGCCGCCCCGCGTGCCCCCGCCCGCGATCCCGCCGTCGACCGTGAACCCGATGACCGATCCGCCCCCCTCGCGCCGGAAGGCGAACGGTGCGCCGCCATGGGCCATGGCCACCTCACGGACGATGGACAGGCCGAGGCCGGAGCCGGGCAGGGAGCGGGCGTCGGCCGCGCGGTAGAAGCGGTCGAAGATGCGCATCAGGTCGCCGTCGGCGATCCCGGGCCCACGGTCGAGGACCTCGACGCGGACCGTGCCGTGCCGGGCGGGCCCGGTGACGTTGACCTCGATGGGAGCCCCGCCGCCGCGGTCGAACTTCGCCGCGTTCTCGACGAGGTTGGAGATCGCGCGCTGGAGCATGGCGGGCCGGCCGTCGGTGCTCGTGTCGCCGCTCGCCCGCAGGACGATCTGCCGCCCGGTACGGCGCTTTGCGAGCCCCACGACGTCCTCGGCGATGTCGGCGAGGTCCACCCGCTGCGGGGGCTCGGTGTCGGACTGCCCGGCGGCGAGGTCGACGAGCTCGTTGACCAGGTCGGTCAGCTCGCGCGCCTCCTGGCCGAGGTCGGCGACGAGCTCGTCCCGGGTGGCGGGCGGAAGCTCGTCGATCCGCCGCAGCAGCGAGATGTTCGTGCGCAACGACGTCAGCGGGGTACGCAGCTCGTGCCCCGCGTCCTGCACCAGCCGGCGCTGGTCCTCCTCCGACTGGGCCAGCCGCCCCAGCATGCGGTCGAAGGCGCGGCCCAGGCGCCCCACCTCGTCGAGACCCGCGACGGGCACCTCGATGCCCAGCCGGCGGGTGCGGGCGACGTCCTCGGCGGCCGAGGTGAGGACGACCAGGCGCCGGGTGATACGGCGGGCCAGCCACCAGCCGAAGAGCCCCGCGGCGACCACGACGGCGGCCATGAGCATCAGCGTCCGCTGCTGCAGCGCCCGCAGCAGGTCCTCGGTGTCGCTGAACTCCTGCGCGACCTGCACCGCGCCCCGCCCGTCGCCGAGCGACACGGTGGCGATGCGGAAGAGGTCCTCGCCGACCCGGACATCCTTGTACTGGACGGTCCGGCCGGCCGCGCCGGCGGTGGCCGTGGCCCGGTCGCGGGCGGTGACGGGGAGCACGGGACTCCCGTGGTCGACGATCTGCCCCTTCGCCCCGAGCACCTGCACATCGGTACGGGCGGGCCGTACCAGATCGTGCCCCGGCCGCGAGGAGCTGAAGTCCTCCGGCACCATCTCGTGCTGCCGCACCTCGTCCTGCACGTCCTGCACGACCTGGGTGAACACCGACTGCTGGTCCACCCGCACCAGCCGCGCGGCGGCGCCGTAGGACAGGATGCCCACGAGGATGGTGACGACCGCGGTGACGGCCGCGAAGGACACGGCGAAGGTGGTGCGCAGCGACACGAGCTTGGGCCGGCGCCGGGCCAGCAGCCGCCTGAGGCGGCCCACTCAGTCCTCCCGGAGCACGTAACCCACGCCCCGCACGGTGTGGATCAGCTGCGGCGCGCCGGGCTCGTCCAGCTTGCGGCGCAGGTAGCCGACGTAGACGGCCAGGTTCTTGGAGCCGGGCCCGAAGTCGTAGCCCCAGATCCGGTCGTAGATGGTGGAGTGGTCGAGGACGATCCCGGAGTTGCGGACCAGCAGTTCCAGCAGCTCGAACTCGGTGCGGGTGAGCTCCAGCTCCCGCTGGCCGCGCCAGGCCCGGCGGGCCTGGAGGTCCATGCGCAGCCCGGCGGCCTCGATCTGCCGGTCGGAGATCTGCGGCTCCCTGACCAGTTCGCTGCCGCCGCCGTGGCCGTTGCCGCTGACCGCGTTCACCGGGCTGGTGCGGCGCAGCAGGGCGCGGAGCCGGGCGAAGACCTCCTCGACGTCGAAGGGCTTGACGACATAGTCGTCGGCCCCGGCGTCCAGGCCCGCGATGCGGTCGGCGGTCTCCACCAGCGCGGTGAGCATCAGGATCGGCGTGCGGTCGCCCTCGGCCCGCAGGACGCGGCACACCTGCAGCCCGTCGATGCCCGGCATCATCACATCGAGCACGAGCACGTCCGGCGGGGTGCGGTGGGCCTGCGCCAGTGCCTCCACACCGTCGGCGACCGCCGTCACCTGGTAGCCCTCCAGGGTCAGGGCACGCTCCAGGGCATGACGGATGGCACGATCGTCTTCGGCGAGCAGCACATTCTGGGGCACGGACCCAGTCTGCCAAGGCCGGTGCCGGTTCGGCCGGGGCGAGCGGGCCTACGATCACCCTTTTTACCTGGCTCTCACCCTCACAGAGGCAACCCGGGGCGGGCCCCTACCGTCCTCTCACCGTCGACTCAAGCACTGGCGAGCCGCGCGAGCTGATCCTCGAAGGGCACCACATCCATGGCGCCCTGGGCCTCCGGCCTGGCAGCCGACAGCCCGGTCATCAGCCCCGCCAGCTCCCCGGCCGCCCGCTCGATCCGCTCCGGCAGCCCTTCCGCGCCCCAGTCCTCCGAGGCGGCGTACACCCCGGTCGGGACGACCACGGCCCGCAGATGGGCGAACAGCGGGCGCAGGGCGTGCTCCAGCACCAGGGAGTGGCGGGCGGTGCCGCCGGTGGCGGCGATCAGCACCGGCTTGCCCGCGAGCGCGTCCTTGTCCAGCACGTCGAAGAACGACTTGAACAGTCCGCTGTACGACGCCGAGAACACCGGCGTGACGACGATCAGCCCGTCCGCCTCCGTGACGGCGTCCAGGGCGGCGGACAGGCCTCGGCCCGGGAAGCCGTTGGTGAAGTTGTGCGCGATCTCCACGGCGAGCTCGCGCAGCTCGACCACCTGGATCTCCACCGGGGCCTGCCGGTCGACGGCGGCGGCCAGCCGGTCGGCGAGCAGCCGGGTGGAGGACGGGACGCTCAGTCCCGCCGAGACGACGACGAGCTTCATACGGCGGTCACCTCTTTCTTCTCAAGGAGGGATGCGTGGGTGGGGGCCTCGGGCACATCGGCCGGGCGGCCCTTGGCGAACTCCTCGCGCAGCACCGGTACGACCTCCTCGCCCAGCAGGTCCAGCTGCTCGAGGACGGTCTTCAGCGGCAGCCCGGCGTGGTCCATCAGGAACAGCTGGCGCTGGTAGTCACCGGCGTACTCGCGGAAGCCCAGCGTCTTCTCGATCACCTGCTGCGGCGAGCCGACGGTCAGCGGGGTCTGGTCGGTGAAGTCCTCCAGGGAGGGCCCGTGGCCGTAGACCGGCGCGTTGTCGAAGTACGGCCGGAACTCGCGCACCGCGTCCTGCGAGTTCTTCCGCATGAACACCTGGCCGCCGAGCCCGACGATCGCCTGCTCGGGCGTCCCGTGCCCGTAGTGCGCGAACCGCTTGCGGTAGAACTCGACCATTCGCTTGGTGTGGTCGGCGGGCCAGAAGATGTTGTTGTGGAAGAAGCCGTCACCGTAGTAGGCGGCCTGCTCGGCGATCTCCGGGGAGCGGATGGAGCCGTGCCAGACGAACGGCGGCACGTCGTCCATCGGCCGCGGGGTGGAGGTGAAGCCCTGCAGCGGCGTGCGGAACTTGCCCTCCCAGTCGACGACGTCCTCGCGCCACAGCCGACGCAGCAGGGCGTAGTTCTCGATGGCGAGGTTGATGCCCTCGCGGATGTCCTGGCCGAACCACGGGTACACCGGCCCGGTGTTGCCGCGGCCCATCATCAGGTCGACCCGCCCGTCCGCCAGGTGCTGGAGCATCGCGTAGTCCTCCGCGATCTTCACCGGGTCGTTGGTGGTGATGAGGGTGGTGGACGTGGAGAGGATCAGCTTCTCCGTCTTCGCGGCTACGTAACCGAGCATCGTGGTCGGCGACGACGGCACGAACGGCGGGTTGTGGTGCTCGCCGGTCGCGAAGACGTCCAGGCCGACCTCCTCGGCCTTCAGCGCGATGGCGACCATGGCCTTGATGCGCTCGCGCTCGGTCGGCGTGCGGCCCGTGGTGGGGTCCGGGGTGACGTCGCCCACGCTGAAGATCCCGAACTGCATGGTCGCTCATCCTCCAAATTGTTGACGATTCAACTATACCCCTCCAACCGTCACCCGCGCCCCGGTATTCCGCCCCTTGTCAGTGCCCCGTCCTACGATCGCGACATGGCCGCCCCACGCCGTGACACCCGAGGGATCGTCGACGCCGCGGAACTCTTCGCGCGCGTGGACTTCCGGCGCCGTGAGCCCGCGGAGCCGCTCCGCCCCTACCTGGAGCACTACTGGCTGATCGACTGGGAGCTGACCCAGCCGTACGCCTCCCATGTCGTCCCGCACCCGTCCGTGAACATCGTCTTCCAGCGGTTCGAGGGGCAGGAGCCCTTCGCCGAGGTCGCCGGGATCGGGCTCGGCCTGTTCACACAGAAGCTGGAGGCCAGGGGCCGGGTCTGCGGGATCCAGTTCCGGCCCGGCGGCTATCGCCCCTTCGCCCCCGACCACCCGGTCTCGCAGTGGACGGGCAAGCGGATCCGCCTCCCCGACACCGACCCGGCCCCCGTCCTCACCCCCGACGACGAGGACGCCCGCATAGCCGCCCTCGACACATACCTGCTCTCGCTCAACCCCCACCCCGACCCCCAGGCCGACCTGGCCATGACCCTGGTCGACCGCATCCGCACCGACCGCACGATCCGCCGCGTCACGGACTTCGCCCGGTCCGAGGGCATGTCCGTACGCCTCCTGCAGCGCCTCTTCGCCGCGTACGTCGGCGTGGGCCCGAAGTGGGTCATCCTCCGCTACCGCATCCACGAGGCCCTGGAACACGCCGAGACCGACCACACGGTGGCCTGGGCCACCCTGGCAGCCGACCTCGGCTACGCGGACCAGGCACACCTGATCCGGGACTTCACGGCAACGGTGGGAGTACCCCCGACGGCCTACGCCACCAACCCGGCCACCTCCGGCACGACCCCCTGAGGAACCCCGGCCACCTCCGCACCCCGCCCCCGCAAGCCGGGCGTGCACCTTGGGGGGGCCTCCTCCAGGGCATGGCCGCTCGGCCCACCGGCAGGATCCACACGCCCTCCACAGGCCCCGGGTCGGCCGACCGGGCCACGACACGGGCGCCACCGGGCCGGGCCACGGCACGGGCGCCACCCCGGCCCACACCCCCGGCCACCCCGGCCACGTCCCAGCCACCTCCGACACACGCCCCCTACGGCACGAGCACCAACAGCCCCCGCACCCCGCCCTCCGCCAGCCGGGCGTGAACCTCGGATGCCTCCTCCAGGGCATGGCCGCTCGGCCCACCGGCAGGATCCACACGCCCTCCACAGGCCCCGGGTCGGCCGACCGGGCCACGGCACCATCGCCACCCCGGCCCACACCCCCGGCCACCCCGGCCCACGTCCCCTACGGAATCACCACCCCTACGGCACGAGCACCAACCGCCCCCGCACCCCGCCCTCCCCCAGCCGGGCGTGGGCCTTGGATGCCTCCTCCAGGGGGTAGGTCTCGGCCACCCGCAGGGTGAGTACGCCCTCGTCCACCAGGGCGGCCAGTTCGGACAGGTGGGTGCCGTTCGGGCTCACCTCCACCGCGGTGGTCCGTACCCCGCGCACCGAGGCGGGCTGGGCGCCCGGGATGACGCCCACGAAGGCGCCCCCGTCGCGCACCCACTCCAGCGCCCGCTCACCGAGGAGCGCCGCGTCCAGGACGGCGTCGACGCTGCCGGGTGCCACCTCGCCGGTGCTGAAGCGGGCCGCGCCCAGGGACCGTACGAGCTCCTCGTCGGCCTCGCGGGCGACCGCGGTCACCGAGATCCCACGGTGCGCGGCGAGTTGGACCGCGAACCCGCCGACCGCACCCGCCGCACCCGTCACCAGCAGTGACTGACCCGGCTCCAGCTCCAGCAGATCCAGCGCCTGCGCGGCGGTCAGCGCGTTCAGCGGAAGGGTCGCCGAGTGCACGGCGTCCACCGTCGCCGGCGCCTTGGCCACCGCGTCCGTGTCCACGACGACGTACTCGGCATGCGTGCCCAGCGGCTTCACCATGCCGTAGTGCAGCGCCACCACCTCGTCGCCCACGTTCCACGGTCCCCCATCGCCGCCCACCGCGTCGACCGTCCCGGCGACGTCCCAGCCGAGCCCGATCCCCTGGCCCGCCCCGCCGAACGCACCGGCCCGGACCCCCGCGTCCACCGGATTCAGCGCCGCCGCCGCGACCTTGATCCGCACCTGCCCCGCCCCCGGCTCGGGCACCTCGCTGTCCACGACCTCCACGGCCTCGGGCCCGCCGAACGCCGTCACCACAGCGGCACGCATGACTCGCATGACTCGCATGACTCACAACTCCCCTTGTCGGGCTGATCGCCTCGGTATCTCCTCAGCTGCCAACGACCCTAGGAAGAGCTACTATCCATCGGTAAGTAGTTACCTCAGAGTGCGTAGGTCCCCCGGAGGTGAGCCATGGCGACCATGACCGCGGCACAGCGACGCGAGCAGGCACGCATCGAGTACGACGCGTTCATCCGCAGCTGCCCCACCAACCAGCTCCTCGGCCGCATCAGCGACAAGTGGGTCGGCCTCGTGGTCGCCGCCCTGTCCACCGGCCCCATGCGCTACAGCGACCTCGGCCGCAAGATCGCGGGCGTGAGCCCCAAGATGCTCACCCAGACCCTGCGCACCCTGGAACGCGACGGCATCCTCACCCGCACGGTCACCCCGTCCGTCCCGGTCCGCGTCGACTACGAGCTCACCCCGCTGGGCAGCAGCCTCGCCTGCCTGCTCACGGCCGTGAAGGACTGGGCGGAGAACCACTTCGACGAGGTGCGCGAGGCCCGCGACCAGTACGACGCCGAGAACCAGGACGTATGAGGCAGGGCCCAGCCCAGGCCTAGCCCCGCTCTCCCCGCAGCCTGGCGATCTGCTCCGTGCTGAACTCCACCGTCCGCCGCATGTGCCGCACGATCACGCCGAGTTCACCGTCGTCCAGGTCGGAGAAGAGCGCGGACCAGTCGCCGCCCAGCCGCTCCCACATCTGTCCGAACTCGGCGATCTTCTCCGGCACGGTCGCCACCAGCACCCGCCGCCGGTCGGCCGCGTCCCGCTCCCGGACCACGTACCCGGCCTTCTCCAGCCGGTCCACCAGCCGGGTCGCCGACCCGGTCGTCAGCCCCGTCAGCTCCGCGACCCGGCCCGTCGTCACCGGTCCCCGCTCCAGCGTGAGCAGGTTCAGGCACTGCAGGTCGGTGGGGTGCAGACCGATGCTGTCGGCGACGGCCTGGTTGAACAGGGCGTACGACGCCATATAGCGGCGGGAGACCGTGGACAGCTCGTCCAGCAGCCGCGACCGCGCGGTACCGGTCCCGTTCGCGCTCCCGGACATGCCCTGCTCCCTTTCGCCTGCGCCGTGCAGAGATCGTACGACGCACCGGTCCCGCCCCCGGCCAAAACCTCCGGCCCCGGTCAGAAGGAGTACGCGTCTCCGGTGTTGAGCACCAGCACCCGCGCCCGGTCATTGCCCCGGTTGCGGTCCACCGTGCCACCGCTCCACTCCGTCTCGACCTCCAGCGTCACCTCCGGCGAGCTGTCCCTCAGCACCACGCCGACGTCGGTCGCCTGTCCCAGCCCGTCCGCGGGCAGCGCACCCGTCCCGCACACCAGCTCCCGCTCCCCCGTACGGACGCACCCGGCCGGCAGCCGCTGCCCGTCCGCGAGCGGCACCGACCAGGTCAGCCGCACGCTGGAGTCCGGAACGGCGGACGGCCCGT
Source organism: Streptomyces sp. NPDC001406 (assembly GCF_042895285.1). Classification (NCBI taxonomy): domain Bacteria; kingdom Bacillati; phylum Actinomycetota; class Actinomycetes; order Kitasatosporales; family Streptomycetaceae; genus Streptomyces; species Streptomyces sp. NPDC001406. The sequence goes on along the minus strand of NZ_JBIAWG010000019.1, from coordinate 40,208 downwards.
GGTTGGCCGGGGTGAGCCGGACGTACATCCGCTCCCCGGTCATCACCGCCGAACCGTGATACGACAGGTCGGCCTCCGGCACACCGCCCGCCCGCGCGGGCCCGGCGACGGCGACCACGGCCGCGACCGCAAGAGCGGCCGGCACCGCACTGAACGCAGCAAACATCCTCGTCCTCACCATGTAGGGATGTATCCCACGCAAAGCCCTGAGCAGGCGCCATCCAACAGGTGACACGCACGTGCGAAGCTGCGCGCATGCTCATCCTCCGCTCCGCCGCCCTCTTCGTCGTCGCCGCGATCTTCGAGATCGGCGGCGCCTGGCTGATCTGGCAGGGCGTCCGCGAGCACCGCGGCTGGCTGTGGGTGGCCGGCGGGGTCCTCGCCCTCGGCGCCTACGGCTTCGTCGCCACCTTCCAGCCGGACGCCCACTTCGGCCGCATCCTCGCCGCGTACGGCGGGATCTTCGTTGCCGGTTCGATCCTGTGGGGCGTGGTCGCCGACGGCTACCGCCCCGACCGCTGGGACATCGCCGGGGCGCTGATCTGTCTCGCCGGTATGGCCGTGATCATGTGGGCGCCGAGGAGCGGGAGCTGACCGCCGCCTACCCTGGTCGGAACGAACGTACGCACATCCGAGGACCCGAGGAGCAGCCCATGGCCCCCGCAGCACCGCCCGCCGCCTCCCGCATCGCCGTCGTCACCGGTGCGAGCAGCGGCATCGGCGCCGCCACGGCCCGGGGACTCGCACAGGCCGGCTACCGGGTCGTCCTCACCGCCCGCCGCAAGGACCGTATCGAGGCGCTGGCGGAGGAGATCGAGGCGGCCGGCCACTCGGCGACGGCGTACCAGCTGGACGTCACCGACCGCGCGGCGGTCGACGAGTTCGCGACGGCCTTCAGGACCATCGGCGTCCTGGTCAACAACGCGGGCGGCGCGCTCGGCGCCGACCCGGTCGCCACCGGTGACCCGGCGCACTGGCGCGCGATGTACGAGACGAACGTCATCGGCACGCTGAACCTCACCCAGGCCCTGCTCCCGAAGCTGGTGGCGAGCGGGGACGGCACCGTGGTCGTGGTGTCCTCCACGGCCGGGCTCGGCACGTACGAGGGCGGCGCGGGCTATGTCGCCGCCAAGCACGGCGAGCACGTCCTGGCCGAGACCCTGCGTCTGGAGATCGTCGGACAGCCGGTCCGCGTCATCGAGATCGCGCCCGGCATGGTCAAGACCGACGAGTTCGCGCTGACCCGCTTCGGCGGCGACGCGGACAGGGCGGAGAAGGTCTACGCGGGCGTCGCCGAGCCGCTCACCGCCGAGGACGTGGCGGAGACGATCACCTGGGCGGTGACCCGCCCCAGCCATGTCAACGTCGACCTTCTGGTGCTGCGGCCCCGCGCCCAGGCGTCCAACACCAAAGTCCACAGGGAGCTGTGATGAGCGAGCCTCAGGGAACGGGCCCGGACATGGGCCAGGAGCCGGGCCCGGCCATGGACGAGTCCCTGGAGAAGCGCCGCCTGGCCCAGGAGACGAAGAACGAACGCCAGGTCTGGTACTTCCTCGCGTACTTCCTCTTCGGCATCCACTTCGTGGCGTTCGTGATGATCTACGCCGTCCGCCATGCACACTGAGGCGTGGACCGACACATAGCCTTCGAAGACCTGCACAACTTCCGTGACCTGGGCGGCTATTCGACCCCGGACGGCCGCCGGCGGATCCGCCCGGGCCTGCTGTACCGGGCCGGCTCCCTGGGCAAACTGGCCGAGGGCACCAAGGACTGGGAGCGCTTCCTCTCCCTGGGGATAGGCACGGTGCTGGATCTGCGCCACCCCTGGGAGGCCGAGGCCAGGGGCCGCGTCCCCGAGCACGTCTCTCTCGCGTACCACAACCTGAGCATCGAGCACCGCCCCTACGACCAGCCGTCCCAGTCCCCCGACACGGCCCCGGGCCCCTATCTCTCCGAGCGCTACCTGGAGGTGGCTCAGGACGGGACGAAGGAGATGGCCGAGGCCCTGGAGCTGATCGCGGAATCGGCCGCCTCCGGCACCCCCCTGGTCTTCCACTGCGCCTCGGGCAAGGACCGCACGGGCCAACTGGCAGCGATGGTGCTGACGTTGCTCGGCATCGACGAGCCGACCATCGTCGAGGACTTCACCCTCACGGAACTCGCCACCCCCGCTCTCCTCTCCGACTGGCGGCGCAGAAACGAGGGCCGCACACCGACGTGGCCGTTCGTCGGCCGGGCCCCGGCGTCGGTGATGCACCTGTTCCTGGCGGCCATGAACACCCGCTACGGCTCGATCGACTGCTACGTCACCGACACCCTGGGCCTGGACGCAAAGGCCCTCTCGGATTCCCTCCGCGCGAGCCTCCTGGAACCGGCCCCGACGACCTGGCCCCCGCTGACGTACCGCAGGGCGACACCGGCCGACACCACTTTGTTGGTCCGACTCCGGGACACGGCGGCCCTGTGGCAACTGGCCCGGGGCATCGACCAGTGGAAGCCGGGCGAGAAGGACGAGGCCCACTTCCGCACCCGCATGCGCGAGGGCGAGGTCTGGCTGGCGCACGCGGGCGGCCACCTGGCGGGCGCCTGGGAACTGTGGTGGGACGACCCCGCGGCCTGGGGCCCCCGCCCGCCCGACGCCGGCTACATCCACCGCCTGATGACCACCCCGCACACGGCCCCACCCGCAACGGGCCGCCACATGCTGACGGAAGCGGAGTGCCGTGTCGCGGCAACGGGCCGCCCCTACGCCCGCCTCGACTGCCTGTCCTCCAACCCCCGCCTGCGCGCCTACTACGAGTCGGCGGGCTACACGGTGGTCGGCGAACAGACGGCCAAGGACGGCGGATCGGGCAGCCCGTACGCGGTGACGCTGCTGGAGAAGCGGCTGTAGGGCCGGTCAGCCCTTCACGCACACCACCTGCTTGAGCTTCGCCACGACCTCGACGAGGTCCCGCTGCTGATCCATCACCTGCTCGATCGGCTTGTACGCGCCCGGGATCTCGTCGACGACGCCGGAGTCCTTGCGGCACTCCACGCCCCGCGTCTGCTCCTCCAGGTCCTTCGTCGAGAAGCGGCGCTTGGCCGCGTTGCGGCTCATCCGCCGGCCGGCGCCGTGCGACGCCGAGTTGAAGGACTTCTCGTTCCCGAGGCCCCGCACGATGTACGAACCCGTGCCCATCGAGCCCGGGATGATCCCGTACTCGCCGGAGCCCGCGCGGATCGCGCCCTTGCGGGTGACGAGCAGGTCCATGCCCTCGTAGCGTTCACGGCTCACATAGTTGTGGTGGCAGCTCACCTCGGGCTCGAAGGTCACCTTGGCCTTCTTGAACTCCTTGCGGATCACGTCCTTCAGGAGCGCCATCATGATCGACCGGTTGTACTTCGCGTACTCCTGGGCCCAGTAGAGGTCGTGCTCGTACGCCGCCATCTGCGGTGTGTCCGCGACGAAGACCGCGAGGTCGCGGTCGATCAGGCCCTGGTTGTGCGGGAGCTTCTGGGCCACGCCTATGTGGTGCTCGGCGAGTTCCTTGCCGATGTTGCGGGATCCGGAGTGCAGCATCAGCCAGAGACGGCCGTCTGCATCGAGGCATACCTCGACGAAGTGGTTTCCGCTTCCGAGCGTTCCCATCTGCTTCCCGGCGCGCTCGTGACGGAATTTGACCGCTTCGGCGACCCCGTCGAACCGCCCCCAGAATCCGTCCCATCCACCGGCGGCAAGCCCGTACAGCTGTCCCGGATCGACGGGCTCGTCATGCATCCCCCGCCCCACCGGAATCGCCTGCTCGATCTTCGACCGCAGACGGGACAGATCGCCCGGGAGGTCGTTCGCGGTCAGCGACGTCTTCACCGCCGACATTCCGCAGCCGATGTCCACCCCCACCGCCGCGGGGCACACCGCACCCCGCATCGCGATGACCGAGCCGACCGTGGCGCCCTTGCCGAAGTGCACGTCCGGCATCACGGCCAGGCCCTTGATCCACGGCAGGGTCGCCACATTGCGCAGCTGCTGCAGCGCGACGTCCTCGACCGTCGCGGGGTCGGTCCACATACGGATCGGGACCTTCGCGCCCGCCATTTCCACGTACGACATAACTTCCTCATTCCCCCGGATACCCAAGCAAAAGTCTTGATGACGGCAAAGCGCAAAAGCGGGGCCAAGGTCTACGAAACAGGACATGGGACCGGCGTCCACAGCAGTGCGTGCGATACACATTGTCTTCAGGGAGCGCCCCGCTGCGGCAAGCGATTAACCAGCGGGGACACTGGAGGACCCACCGTCGAGAGGAGCCTGCCCGTGCGGCGGAAGGCATACGTAACCGGCATCGCCGCCCTCCTGGCGGCTCTGCTGGCCGGCTGCACCGGAAGCTCGGACGGAAGCAGTCCGACGGACAACGCGAACCCCGGCGAGCCCGGCACGGCCACCGTCGCCGCCCAGCCCGGCAAGTACCGCACGCTTCCGGAGGCCTGCGGCGCTGTGAGTCACGACACGCTCGACTCCCTGCTGCCCGGCATCAAGCAGATCACGGACCCGGACCAGCGGGACCGGGCGTACCGGGGCGAGGCGACGCTGACGTACGACACCGACCGCAAGGTCGGCTGCCGCTGGAAGGTCGAGTCCGCCGACGCCACCGATCATCTGCTCGTCGACTTCGAGCGGGTCGTGTCCTACGACAACGCGGTCAGCGACGACAACGAGGCCGAGCAGCTCTTCGCCACCAGGCAGACCGCGGCCGACCTGCCCGCACCCAGCGCGTCGACCTCCTCGCCCACGCCCTCGACGTCGGCATCGGCGTCGGCATCGGCATCGGGTTCGAGCGACCCCAGCCCGTCCTCGTCCGCCTCCACCGAGGCCGCCGCGGCCGACCTCCAGCCCCGCACTCTCGACGATCTCGGCGACGAGGCGTTCCTCGACGACCAGCTGAGCAGCTCCGGTTCGACGGCCGAACAGCGAACGGTGACTGTGGTGTTCCGCACGTCCAACGTGATCGTGACCATCCAGTACGACGAGCAGCCGACGGCCCTCGGCACGGTCCCGGACAGCAAGGAAATGCAGGACAGGGCCCGGAATCTGGCCGGACGGCTGGACGACTCGCTCAACGGCTGACGGCCCCGCCGACCCCATCGGCGGCCGTCCGCAAAGCGCGTGAACCGGAACCGCACAGCTCACCCACCGCGTACCGTGGCCCCTCGGACCCGATCCGACCGCAGGAACCCCGAGCGTCATGAGTGAAGGAACCATGCAGCGAGCAGCCCAGCGAGACGACCGAGACGACATGCGTGACCGGCGCGACCGGCGAGCGGGGCGACTCCGCCGCGTCCTTGTCTGCGCGGCCGCCGTCCCCATGGTGTTCGTCGCCGCCGGCTGCTCCTCGGACTCCGGCTCCGACGGCAGCGGCAGTGGCAGCGCCGGGCAGAGCGCGAGCGCCGACAGCTCCGGCAAGGGCTCCACGAGCGCCTCGCCGACCGTGCAGGCGGCCAGGTACCACAAGCTGCCGAAGGCGTGTGACACGCTCTCGAACAAGACTCTGGGCGAACTGATACCGAAGGGCTCGAAGTCGGGCAAGGAGGGCACATCGGACGATGTCGACTCCCGTGCCAGCTGCTCCTGGAACAGCCTCGACAGCAACGGCGTGAAGGGCTCGCAGTTCCGCTGGCTCAACGTCTCCCTCCTCCGCTTCGACTCCGACGTCAGCCGCGGCTCGGGCGAGAGCCAGGCCAAGGCGTACTACACGAAGCAGGTCCAGGGCGCCCAGGGCGTGACCGGCGCCAAGAACTCGCAGTCGGTGCCGGTCTCCGGCGTGGGCAACGAGGCAATGGCGGTGCGCTACGACCTGAAGAAGAAGGAAGGCACCTTCAAGCAGACGACGGTCGTGGCGCGCGTCGAGAACGTCGTCGTCACCCTCGACTACAACGGCGCGGGCCTGGCCGGCGAGAAGACCCCGGACGCCACCGCCCTGACGAAGGACGCCCAGAAGGCGGTCAAGGAGGTCGTGGCCGCCGTGACCTCGGCGAACGGCACGGGCAGCGGCTCGGACGCGGGCACGACGAAGCCCTCGCCTTCCAAGTCGGCGTCGAAGCCGGCGGGCGGATCTTCGTCGAAGACCGCGAGCGCCTCTCCGTCGAAGTCAGCGTCCAAGAAGAGCTGACCGTCACACCTGGCGCACAACTCCCAGCTCAGCCACGCTTTTTGCCGGAGCCCGGCCCCCTCGGGGACCGGGCTCCTGGCAGTCCGGCAACGCGTTCGCCGCACTCATGTGCCACCCTGTTGCGCGCAACAACACGCAAGGGGAGGGGAGTAACGGGTGGCCGCGCCACTGCAGCTGACTCGGATGCACCGCGTTCTCATCGGCGTGGTCGTGTCCGGCGCCGTGATCATCGCCGGCATCGGCTTCGCCGGTTCGTACGCCGCCGTCCGCGAGCTGGCTCTCAAGAAGGGCTTCGGGAACTTCTCCTACGTCTTCCCGATCGGCATCGACGCGGGCATCTGCGTCCTGCTCGCCCTCGACCTGCTCCTGACGTGGATCCGGATCCCCTTCCCGCTCCTGCGCCAGACGGCCTGGGTCCTGACGGCGGCCACGATCGCCTTCAACGGCGCGGCCGCCTGGCCGGACCCGCTGGGCGTGGGCATGCACGCGGTGATCCCGGTCCTGTTCGTGGTCGCCGTCGAGGCGGCCCGGCACGCGATCGGCCGGATCGCCGACATCACCGCCGACAAGCACATGGAGGGCGTCCGCCTCACCCGCTGGATGCTCTCCCCGGTGCCCACCTTCCTGCTGTGGCGCCGTATGAAGCTGTGGGAGCTCCGCTCCTACGAGCAGGTCATCAAGCTGGAACAGGAACGTCTCGTCTACCAGGCCCGCCTCCAGGCCCGCTTCGGCCGGGCCTGGCGCCGCAAGGCCCCGGTCGAGTCCCTGATGCCCCTGAGGCTGGCGAGGTACGGCGTCCCCCTGGCGGACACGGCCCCGGCGGGCCTGGCAGCGGCGGGCATCGAACCGGCCTTGCTGCCCCCGGCGCCGGCACAGGCCACCGGAGCGGGCACACGGGAGCTGGCGGCGGCGGACGCGGTCGATGCATCCGCCATAGCTGCGGGCAGTCGTGCCGCTGGGGCGGCGCCCGTCCCACAGAAAGCGGCACCTCCCAGCGAGCAGCGCCTCGACTTCGTGAACCGGAACGCCGGGCACCCGGAGCAGCAGGCCCAGGACGACCAGAGCCCCTGGTTCCAGTCGGTCGACCCCCAGCAGATCCCCTACTTCGGCGACTACGACCCGGCCTACGACCCGGACCAGCAGTACGCCCAGTGGTACGCGGAACAGCAGCAGGCCGAGCAGTACTACCAGGAACAGGGCCAGGAGCAGGAGCCGCAGCAGTACCAGGAGCCCTCCGGGGAGGAGACCGGCAGCTTCCCCATCCCGGTGGGCCCGGGCCGCACCCGCGAACTCGGCGAGGGCGGCGGCTCCGAGCCGGACGAGGAGGCCTACTACCAGGTCTTCAAGCAGTCGATCAACGGCAGCTACCCGACCCCCCGCGAGTTCGGCGAGAACGTCGACGCGGAGTTCAGCATCGCCCTCCCGGTGGAGGAGGCCAAGCGCATGGTCAACCGCTTCACGAACCGCTACAACGCGGAGCTGGAAGAGGACCACATCGCGTAGGAAGCCGTACGAGCACAAGAAGCCGTACGACGACAAGAAGAGGGGCCCTCAGCCGAGGGCCCCTCTTCTTCACATCACCACGCCGTCCTACTCCCCGAGCAGGGCCCGTACCCGGTCCTGCCCCACCGCCAGCAGCAGCGTGGGCAGCCGCGGACCGGTGTCACGGCCGACGAGCAGGTGGTACAGCAGCGCGAAGAACGTCCGCTGGGCGGTCTTGATCTCTGCCGGCAGCTCCTTGGGCGTGGCGTCGGCGGAGAACCCGGCCTGGACCTTGGGAACGCCGTACACGAGGTGGGTCAGCCCGTCCAGGGACCAGTGCTCGGCGAGCCCGTCGAGCAGCAGCCGCAGCGACTGCTGGGAGGCCTCGTCGAGGGACTTCAGCAGCTCGACGTCCGGCTCCTCGCGCACGATGGTCCGCTGGTCGGCGGGCACGTGCGTGTTGATCCAGGCCTCGGCCCTGTCGTACCGCGGCCGGGCCTCGTCCAGCGAGCCGAGCGGGTCGGCCGGGTCGAGCTCGGACAGGATGCGCAGCGCCTGGTCCTGGTGGCCGGCGGTGATGTCGGCGACGGAGGCCAGCGTCCGGTACGGCAGCGGGTGCGCCGTCTTCGGCAGCTCGCCGCCCGCCGTACGCACCGCGCGCGAGTGCGCGGCGATGTCGGCCGGGAGGGCGGAGCCGTCGGCGACCTTGCCCTCCAGCTTGTCCCACTCGTCGTAGAGCCGCTGGATCTCCTGGTCGAAGGCGATCTTGAACGACTGGTTGGGCCGACGACGGGCGTACAGCCAGCGCAGCAGCTGCGGCTCCATGATCTTCAGCGCGTCGGCCGGGGTCGGCACCCCACCGCGGGACGAGGACATCTTGGCCATGCCGGAGATGCCCACGAACGCGTACATCGGGCCGATCGGCTGCTTGCCGTCGAAGATCCCGACGATCTGGCCGCCGACCTGGAAGCTGGAGCCGGGCGAGGAGTGGTCGACACCCGAGGGCTCGAACACGACCCCTTCGTACGCCCACCGCATCGGCCAGTCGACCTTCCACACCAGCTTGCCGCGGTTGAACTCGCTGAGCCGGACGGTCTCCGAGAAGCCGCACTCGTTGCAGGTGTAGGCCAGCTCGGTGGTGTCGTCGTCGTACGAGGTGACCGTGGTCAGGTCCTTCCCGCAGTTGCCGCAGTACGGCTTGTACGGGAAGTACCCGGCGGCGCCGGAGCTGCCGTCGTCCTCGCTCGCCGCGCCGGAGCCCTCCTCGGCCTCCAGCTCGGCCTCGTCGACGGGCTTCTGGCCCTGCTTCTTGGCCTTCGGCTTGGTCCGGTACTGGGCGAGGATCGCGTCGATGTCACCGCGGTGCTTCATCGCGTGCAGGATCTGCTCGCGGTAGACACCGGAGGTGTACTGCGCGGTCTGGCTGATCCCGTCGAACTCCACGCCCATCTCGGCCAGCGACTCGACCATGGCGGCCTTGAAGTGCTCGGCCCAGTTCGGGTACGCGGAGCCCTTCGGGGCGGGCACGGAGGTCAGCGGCTTGCCGATGTGCTCGGCCCAGGACTCGTCGACACCGGCGATGCCCGCGGGCACCTTGCGGTAGCGGTCGTAGTCGTCCCAGGAGATGAGGTGGCGCACCTGGTACCCGCGGCGCCGGATCTCGTCGGCGACGAGGTGCGGGGTCATGACCTCGCGCAGGTTCCCCAGGTGGATGGGGCCCGAGGGCGACAGCCCGGAGGCGACGACGACCGGTTTGCCCGGGGCCCGACGCTCCGACTCCTCGATGACCTCATCCGCGAAACGGGAGACCCAGTCGGTGGTCTCGGTGCTCTGAGCCACGTTCGGCACGTCCTCTTGTCCTGGAACTCTTGATGGACCTCCATACTCCCAGACCGACCCGCGACCGGGAAAACCGCTTTACCTCCCATGGGATACTGGCTGGGTCTATCCATCCCCACGAGGAGAACGGCACCCATACCTATGGCCCCGGTCACGTCCCTCAGCGACTCAGTCCAGCAGCACCTCGCGACGGCACTCTCGGCAGCCCTGCCGGACGCCGGCTCCGCGGACCCGCTGCTGCGACGAAGCGACCGGGCCGACTTCCAGGCCAACGGCATCCTGGCGCTGGCCAAGAAGGCGAAGGCGAACCCGAGGGAGCTGGCCACGCAGGTCGTCTCCCAGGTCGTCACCGGTGACGTGATCAAGGACATCGAGGTCTCCGGCCCCGGCTTCCTGAACATCACGATCGGCGACAGGGCGATCATCGAGACCCTGGCCGCGCGGTACGCGGACACGGACCGCCTGGGCGTGCCGTACGCGGAGCGGCCGGGCACCACGGTGATCGACTACGCCCAGCCGAACGTGGCCAAGGAGATGCACGTCGGCCATCTGCGCTCCGCCGTGATCGGCGACGCGGTGGTCCATCTCCTGGAGTTCACCGGGGAGACCGTCGTCCGCCGGCATCACATCGGCGACTGGGGCACCCAGTTCGGCATGCTCATCCAGTATCTGGACGAGCACCCGCACGAGCTGGACCACAAGGCCGGTGACGTGAGCGGCGAGGAGGCGATGTCCAACCTCAACCGCCTCTACAAGGCCGCGCGGGGTGTCTTCGACTCCGACGAGGAGTTCAAGACGCGCGCCCGCCGCAGGGTGGTCGACCTCCAGGCCGGCGAGCCGCGGACGCTGGCCATGTGGCAGAAGTTCGTGGACGAGTCGAAGATCTACTTCTACTCCGTCTTCGAGAAGCTGGACATGGAGATCCGGGACCCGGACATCGTCGGCGAGTCGGGCTACAACGACATGCTGGCCGAGACCTGCCGCCTGCTGGAGGACTCGGGCGTCGCGGTCCGCTCCGAAGGCGCCCTGTGCGTCTTCTTCGAGGACATCAAGGGCCCGGACGGCAAGCCGGTCCCGCTGATCGTCCAGAAGTCGGACGGCGGCTACGGCTACGCGGCCACCGACCTCTCGGCCATCCGGGACCGCGTCTTCAACCACAAGGCGAGCACGCTGCTGTACGTGGTCGACGTCCGCCAGTCGCTGCACTTCCGCATGGTCTTCGAGACGGCGCGCAGGGCGGGCTGGCTGAACGACGGCGTGACGACACACCAGTTGGCCTTCGGCACGGTCCTCGGCAAGGACGGCAAGCCGTTCAAGACGCGTGAGGGCGAGACGGTCCGGCTGGAGGACCTCCTCGACGAGGCGGTCGAGCGCGCTACGGCCGTGGTCCGTGAGAAGGCCGAGAAGGTGGGCCTGTCCGAGCAGGAGATCGTCGAGAACGGCCGGTACGTCGGCATCGGCGCGGTGAAGTACGCCGACCTGTCGACCTCCGCGGTGCGGGACTACAAGTTCGACCTGGACCAGATGGTCTCGCTGAGCGGCGACACATCGGTCTACCTCCAGTACGCGTACGCCCGTATCCAGTCGATCCTCCGCAAGGCCGGCGAGGCCCGCCCCGCCGCCCACCCGGAGCTGGAACTGGCGCCGGCGGAGCGCGCCCTGGGCCTGCACCTGGACCACTTCGCGGAGACGGTCCTGGAGGTGGCGTCGGCGTACGAGCCGCACAAGCTGGCGGCGTACCTGTACGAGCTGGCGACGCACCTGACGAAGTTCTACGACCAGTGCCAGGTGCTGAGCACCGAGAACGCGCCGGAGGTCGTGGAGAACCGCCTCTTCCTGGTCGACCTGACCGCACGCACGCTCCACCGGGGCATGGCACTACTGGGCATCCGGACGCCCGAGCGCCTCTGAGGCGAACTCCGCCCACACCAGTTTCCCCAAGTCCCGCTCTCCCACCCCCCACTTGTCGGAGAGCGCCGCCACGAGCAGCAGCCCGCGCCCGCCCTCGTCCGCCTCGTCGGCGACCCTCGGCAGGCCGGGCCCGCTGTCGTGCACCTCGACGCGCAGGACCTCACCGTCGTACCGGAGCCGCAGCAGGAAGCCGCGCCCGGCCGGTACCCCGTGCACCAGCGCGTTGGTCGCCAGCTCGCTCACGCACAGCGAGACGTCTTCGGCGCGTTCCCAGTCGTCGAGTCCCCAGTACTTCAACGACCACCAGGTGAACCGCCTGGCCGCGGGCACGGATCGGCGGTCACGGCCGTAGAACTGGTCGCGCTGGTGGGGAAGTTCGGTTTCGACGTTCACGAGACGAAGGTCGCGCAGAGTGACTAGCGTGGATCACCGAGTGAGCCCGTACAGATTATTTGTACGGGTTCGTACCGGGTCGCGTAAGGGCAGGCGTGGGGAGTTGGACCCGCATGAACTCCAGGAAGCTTCCGCGGAAGAAGAACCTCTCGGCCATGAAGATGCTGGGCGCCCAGCTCGCGACGGCGCGCCGGGCGGCCGGTTTCACGCAACGCGCGCTCGCCGAGCGGCTCATGGTGGACGAGGAGACGATCGCGTCGATCGAACAGGGCCGACGACCACTGAAACGGGACCTCGCCGAGCTGCTGGACGAACTGCTCGACACCAAGGGCCTGTTGAGCGCCGGGGTGGACAACCTGCCGGAGATCGACCAGTTCCCGCTGTACGCCGAGCAGTACATGGCGCACGAACGGGAGGCCATCTCCCTGTCCTGGTACGACGCGCTGGTCGTCCCGGGCTTGCTCCAGACCCGGAACTACGCGCGTGCGCTGCTGGGCGGCCGTGTTCCCGCTTACGACGCGGACGAGTTGGAGACGAAGATCGAGGCCCGCGTCGGGCGCCAGGAGATTCTGCACCGCAGGGTGCCTCCGACACTGAGCTTCGTCGTCTGGGAACCGGCGCTGCGCATGCCTACGGGAGGCCACGAGACGCATCTTGATCAGTTGCGGAACCTGCGCGAGCAATCCGAACTCCCGGGCCTGTCCCTGCAGATCCTGCCGCTCGACCGCACTTCGCACGCGGGGGACGCGGGCCCGTTCATCCTCCTTGAGACACCCGACCACCAGCACCTCGCCTATGCCGAGTCCCAACGCGGCAGCCAGTGGGTTTCCGACCCAGATGAGGTGTCCATCCTGGCTCGCAAGTATGCGATGCTGCGAACGCAGGCCCTCACCATCGAGGACTCAAGAAGCCTGCTGGACAGTCTGCTAGGAGAGCTATGAGCACCGCACTTCAGTGGTTCAAGTCGACCTACAGCAGCAGCGAAGGCGGCGCCTGCCTCGAAGTCGCCCCCACCCCCCACACCATCCACATCCGCGACTCCAAACACACCCCCGAAACCGGCCCAACCCTCCAGGTAACCCCAACCAGTTGGGCCGCCTTCACCACGTCCCTCAAGTAGCCCCCGGGGCCACTGTCAGTGCCTGCGCCTACAGTCACTGGCATGGCGACTCTTCCCAACCCGCTGCCCACACTGGCGACCGATCCGAGCGGCCGCTCGCTGGGGCTTCAACTTCCGCCTGGGCGTGTCATCGACGAGGTGCTGTGGTACGCCGACGGCCCCGCGTCGCTCAGCGGCTGGACCGCGCTCCAGCGTGCCCCACGGAAGGCCGGACTCCTCCCGCTGCTCATAGACGCCGGCGGTGAGCTGGGCGGCCCGGAGAACTGGGAGCTGCTCCCCGAGGAGACGTCGTACCCGGGGGACCACGACGCGGAGGAGGTGCTGGCCGAGGCGTGGGACGAGTGGCCCGGACTCGCGCCGGCCGGGACGCACGGGGCGGACCCGGAGGCGCGGGCGGCCGAGGCGGTGGCGGCTCTGCTGGAGGCGGCTCCCAGGTCGGCGGACCACCGGCTGGCCCTCGTCCCGGCGCGCCGTTCCGCCGACGTCCCGGCGGCTTTCGGCTGGACCGGCCCCCTCAACTACGAGCCCGACGTGGCCCGCCTCTGCGCCGTACTGCGCTCCTGGGAGGACCGCTTCGGCGCACGTGTCATAGCGCTCTCCTACGCCCGGATGACCGTCTCGGTCGCGGCGCCGCCCACCACACCGGCCGAGGCGGAGGCACTCGCGGTCGAGCACTTCGCGTTCTGCCCGGACGAGTCCGGGGAGGACCTCCAGGCTTACGCCAAGAGCCTGGTCGGCGCCCACACCTGGTCCTTCTGGTGGGACTGACCCGTGCGCCGGTGAGCCGCCCGCGGCTTCAGATGCCCAGCCCCCTGGCCAGTCTCCGCAGGCCCTCGCCGATCTCCTCGGGTGTCTGGGTCACGAAGCACAGGCGCAGGGTCGAGGGGTCGGGGGTCGCGGCGTAGAAGGGTGCGCCCGGGACGTATGCCACGTCCTGCTTCACCACCTGGGGGAGCAGGGCCGTGGTGTCGTACGAGTCCGGGAGGCGGGCCCAGAGGAACATGCCTCCCTCGGGGCGGTTCCAGGACGAGCCGTCCGGGAGGGCTTCGGGAAGTCCGGCGAGCATGGCGTTCCGGCGTTCGCCGTACACCGCCCGGACCTTCGCCACGTGGGCGTCCAGCACGTCCAAGTAGCGTGCCGCGGCGAGCTGGTTGAGTGTCGGGGTGTGCAGGTCCGCCGCCTGCTTGGCGACCGCGCAGGCGCGCAGCAGCTCGCCGGGGGCTCGTAGCCAGCCGAGGCGCAGGCCCGGTGCCATGACCTTGGAGAAGGAGCCCAGGAGGACTGTGCGGTCCTCGGCGCCGGGGTGGGTGGCGATCCACGGCACCCGCTCGCCCTCGTAGCGCAGTTCGCCGTACGGGTCGTCCTCGACGATCCACAGGCCGTGCCGGGCGGCTGCCGAGGCCACGGCCGCGCGGCGGGCGGTGGGCATCGTGCGGCCGGTGGGGTTCTGGAAGGTCGGGACGAGGTAGAGCAGCTTGGGCCGCTCGCGCCGTATCAGGTCCTCCAGCGCCGCCGGGTCCACCCCGTCGTCGCCCGGCACGGCCACCACCCGCGCGCCCGCCAGCCCGAACACCTGAAGTGCCGCCAGATAGCAGGGGCTTTCGACCAGAACCGTGTCCCCTGGGTCGAGCAGGGCCGTCGAGAGGAGCGAGAGTGCCTGCTGCGAGCCGGTGGTGATCAGCAGGTCGTCGGGGGTGGTGGGCAGCCCCTGTGTGGAGATGCGGGCCGCGAGTCCCGCGCGCAGCGTCGGCTCGCCCTCCGTCGTGGAGTACTGGAGCGCCCGCTCCGGGACCTGGGCCAGGACCTGGTGGAACGCGGCCGCGATCCCCTCGCGGTCGAACAGCTCCGGGGCCGGCAGACCGCCCGCGAAGTTGATCACCTCGGGGCGGGCGGTGACCGCGAGGATGTCCCGCACCGGCGAGCCGCCGACCGTACGGGCCCGCGCGGCGAGCGGCGGGACGGCTGCGGTGGAGGAGGCGGCGGGCTCGGTGACGGTCATGGCAATGGCTCCTTCGGCAGGCTGCGCGTATGGGTCCGTGCCCGCAGCCTAGGAAGGCAGTTGCTTCCTACACCCTTGATTCCGCGATCCGGACACGTCCGCACGTCCCGGAACGCCGTCCCAGAGCTTTTCGTTTCCGCAGGTCAGACGCGTGGTCCCGGTTCAGGCGTCCCGAATCACGCGCGTAAGGTGGCGAACGGCCCGGATCTCCTCGCAGGCTGGGGGCACACCGAGCGCCGTTCCGTATACGCCCCCCTCGCGCCCAGGAGCCCCCCATGCCCGCACGCCCCCTCGCCGCCGCAGCACTCGCGCTGGTCGCCGTGTTCACGCTCTCGGCCTGTCAGGACGGCCAGGGCATACGCGACGAGGGACCCTCCTCCTCGGCCTCCCGGCACGCTCCGGCGCACACCGGCACGTCCTCTCAGAACTTGGTCGTCCCCTCCTCGACCCAGCCCGAGCCGCCCAGCGGGAACTCGTAGGCGGGCCGCGCGTTGTTGCCGCTCGTGCGGAACGGCCTGCCGTGGTCGTCGATCCGCAGCGTGCCGTGGCGGGCGCCGCTGGACCATTTCAGCTCCAGGTAC
The DNA here is from genome assembly GCF_042895285.1 of Streptomyces sp. NPDC001406. Taxonomy (NCBI): domain Bacteria; kingdom Bacillati; phylum Actinomycetota; class Actinomycetes; order Kitasatosporales; family Streptomycetaceae; genus Streptomyces; species Streptomyces sp. NPDC001406. The sequence goes on along the minus strand of NZ_JBIAWG010000019.1, from coordinate 24,734 downwards.
CAACTCACGTCGTACGCCGAGGCGTCGGCCCTGATGTAGTAGACCTCCGGGTCCGACTCGCTCACCTTGAACGGGAAGTTCCGGTGCCCGGCCTCCGGTACGACGGCGGGGCGCGCCGCGTCCAGGGCGACGGTGAAGGAGCGAGTCGGGACGCCACCGCCGCAGCCGACTCCCGGATAGCCCATCGCGTAGTCGTTCCAGGCGAGGGGCGAGCGCTTGTCGCTGCGGACGGTCAGACTCTCGACGACCACGGTCTCCTTGCCGGTGCCCTGCACGGTGAGCGTGACGTACTGCTCCCCCGAGGAGACGGCACCGTGCGCGGCCACCCAGGCCGTCGCGTCGTTCTCGGTCGGCGGCGGGGCGACCTTCGTCGGGGGCCGGTCGATCAAGTAGCGCTGGTCGCAGGGGCTTTCCCAGGTGTAGGGGTGGGTGGCGACGGTGAGGGGCGGCGCGGTGGCGGTCTCACCGGCCCCGGCCTTGCCGCGGGCGCCCGGCTGATCCCGCTCGTCCGTCGCGGAGGAGGAGGCGGAGGCAGAGCGCGAGGGTGAGGCGGACCCGGCGGCCGAATCGGACGGCGAGGCGGTGCCGCCCGGTGTCTTCGCGGAGTGTGCGCCGTCCGCGGCCCCGCCCTGTGCCGAGGCCGCCGCGACGGGACCGCCGTGCGTGCCGTCCGAACCGTCCGACGAGAACTTCACCGCCAGCGTGACCGCACCGAGAACGGCGGCGACCGCGATACCGGCGACGAGGGCGGTGCGGGTACGGCGACGCGTGTCCGTACGGACCGAGGTCACCGGTTCCCGGGACTCCTCGGGCCTGTCCGGCTCCTCCGCCTCTTCAGGCTCTTCAGGCTCCACCGGTACGGAGTCCGCCCGGGCCGGCTCCCCCTTCCGCCCCCGCATCGCATCCGCCAGCACCCAACGCCGGTGCAGCTCTACCAGTTCCTCGGGCGCGGCCTTGCAAAGGCGGGCCAGCCGTTCCACGGGGGCGTAGTCCGCCGGTACGGCGTCCCCGTTGCAGTAGCGGTGCAGCGTCGACGTACTCATGTGGAGCCGCTTGGCCAGCACGCCGTAGCTGAGCCCCGAACGGTCCTTCAACTCCCGCAGCAGCTCGGCGAAGCCGCCGCCGACAGTGCTGTCCGGCACTGTTCCTCCATCCCCCGTGTCCCACTCCCGCGTTCCAGGGAGGGACTGTTTCCGCAGGTCAGAGCCTGTTTGGCCATTCCAGCGTCCCTGATCGGCCGCCGGGTGTGGCAGGTGGGACGGATCGCCCCGCAGGCTCTGGTCATCCAAGCACGACACCACCCTCCGCTCGAAAGAGGACTTGCCATGCGTACCCGCCGTACCCCGCTGCTCGCCGTCACCGGAGCCGCCCTTGCCGCCCTCGCCCTCACGGCGTGCAACGGCGGTGACGGGATCAAGGACGAAGGCGCGTCGCGGTCCTCCGCCACGACGGCCACGACCGCGGGCGACAAGGGCGCCGCGACACCCACCGCCGACACCACGAAGGGTTCGGGCTCCGCCTCGGGCTCCACTTCGGGCTCCGCGTCGGGCTCCACTTCGGGCTCCGCGTCGGGCTCGTCCGGATCGGCCAAGGGGTCCTCGTCCTCGGGCTCGTCCGGATCCGTCAAGGGCTCCTCGGGCGGCGGCTCCTCGGACCCGTGGGACCCGAAGAACCGCGTCCTGTGCAACGGCTCCAACACCAAGGTCACCGCGCAGCCGGTCCCCCGCCCGCTCAACCACATGCTCATCACGGTCAAGAACACCGGGTCGAAGTACTGCGACCTGACGTACTACCCGGTGCTCCGCTTCGACGAGATGCAGTGGGTGCCGCAGGCCGCCGAGGAGACCCACCCGCAGGCCGTGACGACCCTCGCGCCCGGCGAGTCCGGCTACGCGGGCGTCCTGCTGTCCGCCGCCGACGGCAGCGGGGAGGGCGGCACGACGGGTCACAAGCTGACCGTCGCCTTCCAGGGCAAGACGCCCAACAGCAGCGGCGGCGCGTCCGCGACCCCGTCGCTGCCGGCCAAGGGCGTGTACTACGACAGCTCGCTGAAGGTGACGTACTGGCAGCAGAACGCGGACGACGCCCTCAACTGGTGAGCCGCGTCAGAGCAGCCGCTGGGCGACCTCGGTGGCCCAGTAGGTGAGGATGTTCCGGGCGCCGGCCCGCTTGATGCCCGTCAGCGTCTCCAGGATGGCGCGGTCGCGGTCGACCCAGCCCTTCTCCGCGGCGGCCTCGATCATCGAGTACTCGCCGGAGATCTGGTACGCGGCGACGGGCACGTCGACGGCGTCCGCAACCCTCGCCAGGATGTCGAGGTAGGGCCCGGCGGGCTTCACCATCACCATGTCGGCCCCCTCCTCCAGATCGAGGGCCAACTCCCGCAGGGACTCGCGCCAGTTGGCGGGGTCCTGCTGATAGGTCTTGCGGTCGCCCTTGAGCGAGGAGGCGACGGCCTCGCGGAAGGGGCCGTAGAACGCGGAGGAGTACTTGGCCGTGTAGGCGAGGATGGCGACGTCCTCGCGGCCGATCTGGTCGAGCGCGTCGCGGACGACCCCGATCTGCCCGTCCATCATTCCGCTGGGCCCGACGACATGGGCACCGGCGTCGGCCTGCACCTGCGCCATCTCGGCGTACCGCTCCAGAGTGGCGTCGTTGTCCACGCGGCCGTGCTCGTCGAGCACCCCGCAGTGCCCGTGATCGGTGGTCTCGTCGAGGCACAGATCGGACATCACCAGCAGGTCGTCCCCGACCTCGGCCCGCACATCGCGGATGGCGACCTGAAGGATCCCGTCCGGATCCGTCCCGGGAGTGCCGAGGGCGTCCTTCTTCCCCTCCTCCGGCACACCGAAGAGCATGATCCCGGAGATCCCCGCCTCGACCGCCTCCGCGGCCGCCTTCTTCAGGCTGTCCCGCGTGTGCTGTACGACGCCGGGCATGGCGGCGATCGGCACCGGCTCACCGACCCCCTCGCGCACGAAGGCGGGGAGGATGAGGTCGGCGGGGTGCAGCCGGGTCTCGGCGACCATGCGACGCATCACGGGGGACGTCCGCAGTCGCCGGGGCCGCGAACCGGGGAAGGAGCCGTACTTCGTCATGCGCTCTACGCTACGCCTGGCGCAGGGGCCCCTTTGCCGACGCCCTGTCGGCCCCCGGGCAGCCCGGACCGCCCGGTGTCACGGCGTGAGACCCTCCCGGTGTCACGGCGTGAGATAGGTGTGGAAGACATTCTCCGGGTCGTACGCGGCCTTCAGCGCCCGCAGCCGCTCCCAGCCTGCCGGGGTGTACGACCGCCGGGCCCGGGACGGATCGGCGGTGAGGTCGGCCTCGGCGATGTAGTGGCCGGTTCCGTACGGCTCGACGATCCGCATCGTGTCCCTCAGCCAGCGCACATTGTCGGCGTCCGCGGCCGGGTCGTCCCAGGTCGCGAAGGGGGCCAGATAGGTCTCGCCCAGGACCGGGAAGGCCATGTCGCGCGAGAGGGAGCGGTCCCGCGAGACCGGCCACAGGGGCGCGAGGACCAGTGACTGCTCCGAGGGGGCCGCGGCGACGGAGGCGGCGAGCGCGGGCAGTAGGGTCTCGTACCCGGTGTCCGACCACAGGGTGTCCACGACATTGCGGTGGCCCCGGGGCCAGAAGCGGGACGACGTGTCGTAGAGGTCCTCGAAGGTCCTGGGCTCGTCCACCCTGCGGAACAGGGCGCGGTCGGCCAGGGGGCAGTCCCGCAGCGGCTCCAGGCAGGCGACGGCTTCCTCATGCGTGCGGGCGAAGGCGGTGCCGGTGAAACCGATCACCTTGGGCCTCGGCATCGCCGTCGCGTAGTCCGGGGAGGCGGTCGCGAGCATGAAGGACGCCTCGACGTTCGCCGGCAGCCGCTTGGCCGCCGTGGTGGCCCAGCGGGTCACCGGTTCGACGTCGGCCAGGGGGAAGGCGTACGTGGTCTCGGCGACCGCCGTCGGCAGGTCGTACAGCGCCAGATGGAAGCGGGTGGCGACGGCGAAGAAGCCGGGGCCCGCGCCACGGGCGGCCCAGAAGAGGTCGGGGTGCTCGTCCTTGCTGCAGGTGAGGGTGGAGCCGTCCGCCGTGACCACCTCGACCGCCCGCACGCTTGCGGCGGCCGGCCCGAGGACGCCCGCGTTCCAGCCGAGGCCACCGCTGAGCAGATAGCCGCCGAGGGCAACCGGTCCGCAGTGCCCGGCCGGGAAGGCGAGGCCGTGCGGGGCGAGCGCGGCGACGAACTCGCGCCCGCTGAGCGCCGGTTGCACGGTGGCGGTGCGCGAAGCCGGGTCTGTCTCGCATGCGTTGAGCGCGGAGAGGTCGATGAGCATGCCGCCGTCACGCAGCGGTGAGCCGCACCAGCTGTGTCCGTGGGAGCGCAGGGCGATCCGGTGCCCCTCGGCGCGGGCCAGCCGGACGGCGGCCGGGACGTCGCGCTCGGTGGCGGCCCGGACGATCAGATCGGGAAAGCGCTGCGGCTTGAGCTCGTTCCACAGCATGGCCGACCAGGTGCTGTCGTAGGCGGCGTCGCCCCGTCGGACGATTTCTCCCTCGATCTTTTCGCTCATGCCGGCTCCTCAAAGCTCCTCGGCCGCTCGTGAAGCTCAGCCACTCGTGAGGCTCAGCCGCTCGTCAGGCCGAAAATCAGGATGCACAGCGCCCAGCCCAGCATCACGAGGGCCGCCCCCGCCACATGGGTGCGCACGGAACGCGCCCGCTGGGGCACCAGCCAGAAGGCGAAGATGCGATTCACCAGGGGCATCATGAACCAGGTCAGGATGGAGACGCTCAGCACGTTCGAGACGAACAGGCTGAGGTAGCCGGGCACTCGGAGGTCGGTCAGCACACGACCGACCGTCAGGTTCAGGACCATCACGGTGGGATAGAGCCCCAGCACCACGGACATGGCCTGTTTCCAGTTGGGCGGGACCGCGTTGTCCGCGCCCGCGCCGAAGCGGAACCAGCCGCTGAAGGCCGATCCCACCTTCTGCACGTCGTAGCCGGAGAAGTAGCGCTCGCCCTCTTCCAGGAGCCTTTGGCGGGTGTCCGACGCGAGCCATTCGTCGAGGTGTTGACGGGTGTCGAAGCGGAAGACGACGACCCAGTTGTCCTGGATTCCCTCGACCGGCCTGAACAGTTCGTTGCCCATGAAACCCGGGTACTTCGCCTGCGCCTTGAAGGCCTTGACCTGCCACCGTGCGAAGTCCCCCTCGCGGCCTGGGCGCACATGATGGGAGATGACCGCCGTGACGGCCTCCTCCTTGGCCTGCGGTGGCGCACCGCCGGCCAGGACTTCCTGTGTCGGCGTCCCGTCGAAGAGCGGGCGGGCCTCGGCAAGCAGTTCCCGGCGCTCGCTGGAGTCCAGCCACGCGGTCAGCTGGTCGAGACGGGAGAAACGGAAGACCACCACCCAGGCACGCTCGTCGCCGACGCCCGGGGGATACATTTCCGTCCCCTCGAATCCGTCGAATGCGCGCACGGCCCGGTTGGTCCGTTCCTGCCAGCGCTGATAGTCGTCTTCGCAGCCTTCCCGCACCTTTTGGGAGGTCACAACGGTCGCGCCGTCTCCGGCCGGGGCATGGATTGCACGTGAACCCATACGGAGTAGTCTAGTTCAAAGGGGAGTTATCAAACAAACGAGGAAAGGCGGGGCAATTTTTTCTCGGCAGTGCTGAGTGGAGGTCCGACATGGGTCACCAAGAGTTCCTGGCCGAAGCGGTACGGCTGGCCACAGAATCCGTCGTGAGGGGCTGGGGCGGGCCGTTCGGCGCCGTGCTCACCCGGGACGGCGAAATCGTGGCCACGGGACAGAACCGTGTACTGCTCACCGGCGATCCCACCGCGCACGCCGAAATGGAGACCATCCGCAAGGCCATACAGCGCCTGAACCCCGCGGCGCCGTCGATATCGCCGGAACACCAGAACGAGAGCACACTCGAATACGTGCCGCGCCCCGAAGGGTCCCCCGACCCGGTGCCGGAGCGGGCCAGGATGCTCCAGGGCTGCTCGATCTACATCAGCGGCGCGCCCTGCCCGATGTGCATGAGCGCCATCTACTGGTCGCGGATCGACGACGTCTACTACAGCTGCGATCTGACGGCCACTCGGGAAATCGGCTTCGACGACTCGTTCCAGTACGAGGACTTCCAGCGGCCCCTCGACCAGCGCCGCATCCACGTCGAACAGATCCTCCCCGAACTCGGCGCCGAGGCCTACGAAGCCTGGACCCACAAGGCCGACCGCCACGCCTACTGAGGCACAAAGAACGCCCCGCCGTCTCCTGTACGGGACGGCGGGGCATACACGCCACGGCAACCGCGAAGCCCGCCCAGGCCGTGGACCGCCACCGCCGGGCCCCCCGGCCGACGCTCGCTCGGGCGGGTGACGGGCTCCCCCATCCTCGCGCAGGAGACGGGGGCAAGCACTTCACACAGGGCGCGGAGCCGCTACGTCGTTGACCGCCGCCCCCCCCCCGGCCGCGTGACGGGATCCCCCACCCCCAGCGCCGCAGTCCGGCGGCGCAGGCCGAAGTCGGCCGCCCCCTCCACCGGCTCGTCACCCCCCCTCGCTACCCGCACCAATCGCGAACGCCCCCGTCTCCCACAGGAGAGGGGGCGTTGCACTTCACACAGGGGCGCGGAGCCGCTACGTCGTCGAGCGACGCCGCCGTGCCCCCGCCCGCCGCTCACTCGGCCGCGTGACGGGGTCCCCCACCCCCAGCGCCGCAGTCCGGCGGCGCAGGCCGAAGTCGGCCGCCCCCTCCACCGGCTCGTCACCCCCCCCTCGCTACCCGCACCAATCGCGAACGCCCCCGTCTCCCACAGGAGAGGGGGCGTTGCACTTCGCACAGGGCGCGGAGCCGCTACGTCGTCGAGCGACGCCGCCGTGCCCCCGGCCGGCGCTCACTCGGCCGCGTGACCGGGTCGCCGGCCTCCAGGGCCGCGGCCCTGCGGCGCAGGCCGAAGTCGGCCAGGGCCTCTGCCAGCTTGTGGACGGACGGCTCGGGAGCCATGACGTCGACGCGCAGGCCGTGTTCCTCCGCCGTCTTCGCCGTCGCCGGGCCGATGCACGCGATCACCGTCACGTTGTGCGGCTTGCCCGCGATGCCGACCAGGTTCCGGACCGTCGACGACGAGGTGAACAGGACCGCGTCGAAGCCACCGCCCTTGATCGCCTCCCGCGTCTCCGCCGGCGGCGGTGACGCCCGCACGGTGCGGTACGCCGTGACGTCGTCGACCTCCCAGCCCAGCTCGATCAGCCCGGCGACAAGGGTCTCCGTGGCGATGTCCGCCCGGGGCAGGAACACCCGGTCGATGGGGTCGAAGACGGGGTCGTACGGCGGCCAGTCCTCGAGCAGGCCCGCCGCGGACTGCTCGCCGCTCGGCATCAGGTCCGGCTTCACGCCGAAGGCGATCAGCGCCTTCGCCGTCTGCTCGCCGACCGCGGCCACCTTGATGCCCGCGAAGGCGCGCGCGTCGAGGCCGTACTCCTCGAACTTCTCCCGGACCGCCTTGACGGCGTTGACCGAGGTGAAGGCGATCCACTCGTAGCGGCCGGTCACCAGGCCCTTGACCGCGCGCTCCATCTGCTGGGGCGTCCGCGGCGGCTCGACGGCGATCGTCGGCACCTCGTGCGGCACGGCCCCGTACGACCGCAGCTGGTCGGAGAGCGACGCCGCCTGCTCCTTCGTACGCGGTACGAGCACCTTCCAGCCGAACAGCGGCTTGGACTCGAACCACGACAGCTGGTCGCGCTGGGCGGCCGCGAAGCGCTCACCGACCACGGCTATCACCGGCCGGCCGCCCTCCGGGGACGGCAGCACCTTCGCCTGCTTCAGGGTCTGCGCGATCGTGCCGAGCGTGGCGGTCCAGGTGCGCTGACGCGTCGTCGTACCCGCGACGGTGACCGTCAACGGAGTGTCCGGCTTGCGGCCTGCGGCCACCAACTCGCCCGCGGCCGCCGCCACGGAGTCCAGCGTCGTCGAAACGACGACCGTGCCGTCCGACGCGCCCACCTCCGTCCAGCACCGGTCCGACGCCGTACGGGCGTCCACGAACCGGACGTCCGCGCCCTGCGCGTCCCGCAGCGGCACACCGGCGTACGCGGGCACACCGACCGCGGCCGCGACACCGGGGACCACCTCGAAGGGCACCCCGGCGCCGGCGCACGCCAGCATCTCCTCGGCGGCGTACGCGTCGAGCCCGGGGTCCCCGGACACCGCACGCACGACCCGCCTGCCGCCCCGCGCGGCCTCCATGACAAGATGAGCCGCATCCCGCACCGACGGGACCCCAGCGGTTGTTGACGCGCCGTCAACAACCGCCAGTTGAGGCGTGCCCTTGCCCGGATACGTATCCAAAGAGGAATCCGTGTCCGTCGGCACGACGGAGACACCCTGTCGGGCGTGCGTCCGGATGACGTCGAGCACGTCGTGCTCGGCGATCAGGACGTCCGCGTTCGACAGCGCCTCCACGGCGCGCAGAGTCAGCAGTCCCGGATCCCCGGGTCCGGCACCGAGGAAGGTGACGTGCCCGTGTTCCGGACCGGCGGCGGGAAGGGTGGTGGGGCTCAATGTGCTCGCTCCCCCATCAGACCGGCCGCGCCCTGGGCAAGCATCTCGGTGGCGAGTTCGCGACCGAGCGCCACTGCCTGCTCGTACGTCTCGGGCACGGGACCGGTGGTGGACAGCTGCACCGTGCGGGAGCCGTCGGTCGTGCCGACGACAGCGCGCAGGCGCATTTCCTTGACAATCTGCCCGTCGGCCAGCAGGTCGGCCAGCGCGCCCACGGGGGCGCTGCAGCCGGCCTCCAGGGCGGCGAGCAGTGACCGCTCGGCGGTCACGGCGGCCCGCGTGAACGGGTCGTCGAGCCTGCCGAGCGCCGCGATCAGCTCCGCGTTGTCCGCGGCACACTCGATCGCCAGGGCCCCCTGGCCGGGGGCGGGCAAAACCGTGTCGACCGACAGGAAGTCGGTCACCTCCTCGATCCGGCCCATGCGGCTGAGGCCGGCCGCGGCCAGCACGACCGCGTCCAGCTCGCCGTCCCGGACGAATCCGATGCGGGTGTCGACGTTGCCCCGGATCGGGACCGTCTCTATGTCCAGCCCATGGCTGCGCGCGTACGCGTTCAGCTGCGCCATGCGGCGCGGCGAACCCGTGCCGATGCGGGCGCCCCGCGGGAGGTCGGTGAACTTCAGCGCGTCCCGGGCGACGATCACGTCACGCGGGTCCTCGCGCTCGGGAACGGCGGCCAGCACCAGCTCCGCGGGCTGCCCGGTCGGGAGGTCCTTCAGCGAGTGAACCGCGAAGTCGACCTCACCGCGCAGCAGCGCGTCACGCAGCGCCGTGACGAACACGCCCGTGCCGCCGATCTGCGCGAGGTGCTCACGGGACCTGTCGCCGTACGTGGTGATCTCGACGAGCTCGACGGGCCGTCCGGTCACCTGGCCTACGGCTTCCGCCACCTGCCCCGACTGGGCCATGGCGAGCTTGCTTCGCCTGGTCCCCAGTCTCAGTGCCTTGGTACTCATGCTGGCCCTCGGTTCTTGGCCTGGTTCTCGGTGCTGTCCTCGGCGCGGGAGACGGAGGCCACCGTCTCGGGGTCGAGGTCGAACAGGGTGCGCAGCGCGTCCGCGTACCCGGCGCCGCCGGGCTCGGCCGCGAGCTGCTTGACCCGTACGGTCGGCGCGTGCAGCAGCTTGTCGACGACGCGGTGCACGGCCTGCCGGATCTCGCCGCGCTGGCGTTCGTCCAGGTCGGGGAGGCGTCCGTCGAGCCGGGCGATCTCGCCCGCGACGACATCGGCGGCCATGGTGCGCAGCGCGATCACCGTGGGCGTGATGTGCGCGGCCCGCTGGGCCGCCCCGAAGGCCGCGACCTCGTCGGAGACGATACGCCGGACCTGGTCCACGTCGGCCGCCATCGGCGCGTCCGCCGCCGCCTCGGCCAGCGACTCGATGTCCACCAGCCGCACCCGGGCCAGCCGGTGCACGGCCGCGTCGATGTCGCGGGGCATGGCGAGGTCGAGGAGGAAGAGCGCGGGGGCCGGGCGCGGTATCTCGGCCACCGGTTCGGGCCTGCGGCGCTCGGGGATGCGGCCGACCAGCGCCACGGTGGCGGCCAGGGCGGCGATCGCCTCGGCGTCCGCGGCCGGGTCGAGCGCGATGACGGCACCCGGCGCGGCGGACGTGCGCCGGTCGCGGCCGGGGGTGTCCGGGGCGCCGTTGTCCACCCAGGCCGCGTGCTGCTCCAGCTCGGCGGCGGCCATTCCGGCGACGGCGGCCTCGCCGAGCACGGAGAAGCCGGCGGTGCCCTGTACGGCGGGGAGGTCGAGGGGGCAGTTCTCCTCGGTGCCGACACTGGTGGGCGGCAGCGGAGCCGTTCGTACGTCCGTCTGCACCGCCGTACGGGAACCGGCCTCGGCCCCGGCGGCGGGCTCGCCGGTACGGCCCGTGACGGCCTGCGCGACCGCGTCCGCCGTGAGCACCAGGCCCGTCGCTCCCGTGCAGGACACGGCGACGTCGGCACGTGTCAGCTCGAACGGCACCGATTCCATCGGTACCGCGCGGGCCGTCACGTCCGTCTCGGCGCTCTCGGTGAGGATCTGCGCGAGGCGCTCGGCGCGCTCCAGGGTGCGGTTGGCGACGACGACCTCGGTGACCCCGGCGCGCGCAAGCGTCGCGGCGGCCAGCGAGGACATCGAGCCGGCGCCGATGACCAGGGCCTTCTTGCCCTTGGCCCAGGTCTGCACCTCGGTGCCCGCGGCCAGCTGCTCCATGCCGAAGGTGACCAGGGACTGGCCCGCGCGGTCGATGCCGGTCTCGGAGTGGGCGCGCTTGCCGACCCGCAGGGACTGCTGGAACAAGTCGTTCAGCAGCCGGCCGGCGGAGTGCAGCTCCTGCGCCTTGGCCAGGGAGTCCTTGATCTGGCCGAGGATCTGTCCCTCGCCGACGACCATCGAGTCCAGTCCGCAGGCCACCGAGAAGAAGTGGTGGACGGCCCGGTCCTCGTAGTGCACGTAGAGGTAGGGGGTGAGCTCCTCCAGGCCGACGCCGCTGTGCAGGGCGAGCAGCGTGGACAGCTCGGCGACACCGGCGTGGAACTTGTCCACGTCGGCGTACAGCTCGATGCGGTTGCAGGTGGCGAGCACCGCGGCCTCGGTGGCCGGTTCGGCGGCGACCGTGTCCTGGAGCAGCTTGACCTGGGAGTCCGTGGACAGCGCCGCGCGTTCCAGCACGCTGACCGGAGCGCTGCGGTGACTCAGTCCGACGACGAGGAGACTCATGCCGGCATCACGGCGGGTACGTCCCCGTCGGGCCCCTGGTCGGCGGAGTCCTTGCGGTCTGCGACGGCCGGGGCCCCGCCGTCGGGGGTAGCCTCCTCGCCGGCCTTGCGCTGCTCGTGGAAGGCGAGGATCTGCAGCTCGATGGAGAGGTCGACCTTGCGCACGTCGACGCCGTCCGGGACGGTCAGCACGGTCGGCGCGAAGTTGAGGATGGAGGTGACGCCGGCGGCCACGAGCCGGTCGCAGACCTGCTGGGCGGCGCCGGCCGGGGTGGCGATGACGCCGATGGAGACCCCGTTGTCCTTGATGATCTTCTCGAGCTCGTCGGTGTGCTGGACCGGGATGCCGGCGACGGGCTTGCCCGCCATGGCCGGGTCGGCGTCGATGAGCGCGGCGACCCGGAAGCCACGGGAGGCGAAGCCGCCGTAGTTGGCGAGGGCGGCGCCGAGGTTGCCGATACCGACGATGACAACCGGCCAGTCCTGGGTCAGGCCCAGTTCGCGGGAGATCTGGTAGACGAGATACTCGACGTCGTAGCCGACACCGCGCGTTCCGTAGGAGCCCAGGTAGGAGAAGTCCTTGCGCAGCTTGGCGGAGTTGACCCCCGCCGCGGCCGCGAGCTCCTCGGAGGAGACCGTGGGTACCGAGCGCTCGGACAGTGCAGTCAGGGCTCGGAGGTACAGCGGAAGCCTGGCGACGGTGGCCTCGGGAATCCCTCGGCTGCGGGTCGCCGGTCGGTGTGTTCGGCCAGTTGCCACGGTGCTCCTGCGGGTAGAGCGGGGCTGCGGGCGGTCACACGTACCCAGACCGCCCCGTCGACAGCAGGCTATGTCTTTGTGAACGCGTGCACAAAGATGGTGTCCGATTTGCCCGGCCAACGTGACCGGGGTCACGCGCTTCTCTCCTGGGGGCAAAACCGCGCACTTCCTCGTCAATCCCGCCCCCAAGACCAAGTCGCCGTCGATCCTAAGCGACCATCCGTGGAACTTTGAACTAGTCGGTCAGTGCTTTGCGCAACCGTTCTTCGTTCACACGCCAGAACGTGTGCTGTTCACCGTCGACCAGGACGACCGGAATCTGCTCCCAGTACTGGTCGTGCAGTTGCGGATCCTGAGTGATGTCCTTCTGTTCCCAGGCCACACCGAGATCACCGCACACCTTCTCCACCACGAGTTGTGCGTCATCACACAGATGACAGCCGGGCTTGCGGACGAGAGTGACGAGCCGGTCCTGCGGAGCCGGTGCCTTACGGCGGAAGAGGGGACTCATGTCGGCCATTGTCCCGCCTCTTTAACGGCATGGTCGCGGAGAGTTCACGGCCTCCAAACCTCCGGACTCCGGAACCACCGAACAAACTGGCTATGCTCACGCCATGGCCGCTCTCGGATGGCTCACTCCCCGTAGGCGCTCCGCCACGGCGCGGAGCGTGTTGGCAGGCGAGGCCTCGGCGGAGGCAGCGCGCAAGTCCTCGCAGGACGCCGCCGGTGTTCCCGACGAGGAAGAGCCCGACTTCCCGGTGCTCGGCGACGAGAAAGCCGCCGCGTTCTTCGACCTGGACAACACCGTGATGCAGGGTGCCGCGCTGTTCCACTTCGGCCGGGGCCTGTACAAGCGGAAGTTCTTCGAGACCCGCGACCTGGCGAAGTTCGCCTGGCAGCAGGCGTGGTTCAGGCTGGCCGGGGTCGAGGACCCCGAGCACATGCAGGACGCCCGCGACTCCGCGCTCTCGATCGTGAAGGGGCACCGCGTCGCCGAGCTCCAGTCGATCGGCGAGGAGATCTACGACGAGTACATGGCCGAGCGCATCTGGCCGGGCACCCGGGCGCTGGCCCAGGCCCACCTGGACGCGGGCCAGCGGGTGTGGCTGGTCACCGCGGCCCCCGTGGAGATCGCCGGGGTCATCGCCGGGCGCCTCGGCCTGACCGGCGCCCTGGGCACGGTCGCCGAGTCCGTCAACGGCGTCTACACGGGCAAGCTGGTCGGCGAGCCGCTGCACGGCCCCGCGAAGGCGGAGGCGGTCCGCGCGCTGGCCTTCGCGGAGGGCCTGGACCTGTCCCGCTGCGCCGCCTACAGCGACTCCCACAACGACATCCCGATGCTCTCGCTCGTGGGCCACCCCTACGCGATCAACCCGGACACCAAGCTGCGCAGACACGCCCGTGAGAAGGACTGGCGGCTGCGCGACTACCGCACCGGCCGCAAGGCGGCGAAGGTCGGCATCCCCGCAGCGGCGGGGGTCGGAGCGGTCGCCGGCGGCACCGCGGCCGCGATCGCCCTGCACCGACGCCGTCGGTAGACGCTTTCGGTCACCACTTCTGTCACCACCACCACAAACCCCCGGTCGGCCGCACTCAGGTGCCGGATTATGCCGTCCGGGGTCTCAACACGCCCTCGCTCCGTAGGAACTCGCACTTTTCCGATCAACAAGCGTTCACTCTATGGCACTTGAAGTGGCGCCAAACGGTTACCGAAGCGACGCAATCGATGATTTGAGCAACTGGGTGTAGCAGCGCCTGCACGAAGCGTTATTCTCCTGGGACGCAAACCGGTACCTCTCCGTCGCTACGACGGGTGAACGGTTCCGCACTGCACGTGATGGAAGCTCTGCCTCTGGGAGTCCCGTGTACCCACACGTCGGGGTTGACGCCTCGGGCCTGGCTACGCTGCGCGCAACGGTCGCGACGGCCCAGCAGCTGTTGCGCGGCTACGTCCCCACCGCGTCCGCCGTCCCCGCCTTCGCCACCGCCGCGCCCGTGGGCCCGTGCTACGCACTGGCCGACGGCGGCGCCGCGGTCGGCAGACGCGGCCGCTCGGCCGGTGCGGCCACCGCCCGCCGTCCGGCCGCGGACAGCGACAGCGCGCGGATGATGGACCTCGTCGAGCGCGCGCAGTCCGGCGAGGCCGAGGCCTTCGGCCGCCTGTACGACCAGTACAGCGACACGGTGTACCGCTACATCTACTACCGCGTCGGCGGCAAGGCGACCGCCGAGGACCTCACGAGTGAGACGTTCCTGCGCGCCCTGCGCCGCATCGGCACCTTCACCTGGCAGGGCCGCGACTTCGGGGCCTGGCTGGTCACCATCGCCCGCAACCTGGTCGCCGACCACTTCAAGTCGAGCCGTTTCCGCCTCGAAGTGACGACCGGTGAGATGCTCGACGCCAACGAGGTCGAGCGCTCCCCGGAGGACTCGGTCCTGGAGTCGCTCTCGAACGCCGCTCTGCTCGACGCCGTACGGCGGCTCAACCCGCAGCAGCAGGAGTGCGTGACGCTGCGCTTCCTCCAGGGCCTCTCCGTCGCGGAGACGGCCCGGGTGATGGGCAAGAACGAGGGCGCCATCAAGACGCTCCAGTACCGGGCCGTGCGCACCCTCGCCCGGCTCCTGCCCGACGACGCACGCTGACTCGCGCCGCCGCCCGGACACGATGGGCAACGAGCAACTCACGTTCCGTGAGGGCCTGTTGTCTTTCTGATCCTTTCATCTGTCGTCCGTAACCCAAGTGCCGCGCCAGTCGTTGTGCGGGATACAGGCTCCCTGTGGTCACGTCCGGGCCGACCCTGATCACCAGATCGTGTGGAAGTGCTCGGGGGCGTGCAACCCTCAGGACCCCCTGGGGAGTCGACCGTCATGACGAGAGGAGGTGCCGCCAGTGATCGCGAACGTATCGGCGCACCGGCGGGCGAACGCCTTCGCCCAGGCCCTGGAGGAGCAGTCCGACCGGGACACGGCGGCCACGCAGTCCGAGAGTCCGGGAGCATCGCCACCGCTCCCCGCGACTGCGGAACGGACCGAGCAGGGCGAGCTGTTGGCCCTCGCGGCCGGTCTGGGCGCGCTGCCCAGGCCGGAGCTCGACCCGGAGGTCAAGGTCGTCCAACGGGCCCAGCTCGTGGCCGCGATGGAGGCCATGCTGCGGGAGGGCACCCTGGGCGGGGCGGCGGATCCTTCGGTGCCCGAGCAGCGTTCCCACCGGGCCAAGGGCGCCCATCGGGCGAGCCCGTTGGGGAAGTTGCGACCGCGTTCACGGCTGACCAAGGGCCTCGCGGCCGGCGGACTCAGCGTCGGGGTGGCCGCCGGGGCCTTCGGCGGAGTGGCCGCCGCGAGTTCCGACGCGCTGCCCGGTGACTCGCTCTACGGCCTCAAGCGCGGCATCGAGGACTTCAAGCTCAACTACCTGAGCGATGGGGAGGACGAGCGCGGCCAGACGTATCTCGACCAGGCCTCGACGAGGCTGAGCGAGGCCAGACGGCTGATGGAGCGCGGGCGCAGCGGCCAGCTGGACCACGAGTCCATCGGCGAGATCCGCCACACGCTGTCCGGCATGCAGCACGACGTCTCGGAGGGCCACCGCCTGCTGCACGCGGCCTACGAGCGCGACCCGGACTCCCTGGGCCCCATCCAGGCCCTCTCCGCCTTCTCGCGGTCCCACCGTGAGGCCTGGGGCGCGCTCCGCGACAAGCTGCCCGTCCAGCTCGGGGACGTCAGTGACCAGGTCTCGTCGGTGTTCGACGCCATAGACGAAGAGGTCGCGCCGCTCCAGTCCCTGCTCCCGCAGACGCCCTCGCAGACCGCGGACGGCAAGCGGCAGGGCACCGGCTCGGCGTCCCCCGGTTCCTCCGGCACACACCGGTCGACCGCGCCCTCCACGGGCAGCTCCGCCTCCGGCCGGAGTTCGAGCACGGGCAGCCCCAGCGGCTCGGCGTCCGGCAGCGAGAGCGACGGCCTGCTCGGCGGCACCACGGGCGGCCTGTTCGACCCGCCGAAGAGCAGCGGCAGCGCCTCCCCGTCCACCAGCAAGACCCCGACCACACAGCCGGACGTCACCCTGCCGCCCCTCCTCCCGGGCCTCCTCCCGGGCCTGGGAATCGACAGCAACGACGCCAACTAGCCCACCATCAACCCAACGGGGGCGCCCCTCCTGAAAGGGGCGCCCCCGTCGCCGTACACCGACGGCCACAACGCATCAAAGGAAAACGGACCGCCGCTGCACCAACAGCTGTAGAGCGTGTGAGCGGGATCGCGCCGAGCGGGCCCAGCCACGGGAAGGTAGGGGTGAGCGGAAAGTACGGGAAGCCGAGAAGCCGCGCCAGGGACCCATTCACACCGCCGCCCTCGCACCGCTCCGCGGGCTTCGGCCGCCTGCGCCGGACTCCGTCCGCCGACCCGACATGCCCCCGAACACACTCAGAAAAACACCGACCGCCGCTGCACCAACAGCTTGTAGAGCGTGTGCTGAATCTGCTCCCGCACCTGGTCCGTCAGATTGAACATCAACATCGGGTCCTCCGCCGCCTCCGGCGGATAACCGTCCGTCGGAATCGGCTCACCGAACTGAATCGTCCACTTCGTCGGAAGCGGGACCGCCCCGAGCGGGCCCAGCCACGGGAAGGTAGGGGTGAGCGGAAAGTACGGGAAGCCGAGAAGCCGCGCCAGGGACCCATTCACACCGCCACCCTCGCACCGCTCCGCGGGCTTCGGCCGCCTGCGCCGGACTCCGTCCGCCGACCCGACATGCCCCCGAACACACTCAGAAAAACACCGACCGCCGC
>NZ_JBIAWG010000019.1:0-7814 GCF_042895285.1 Streptomyces sp. NPDC001406 | reverse complement strand
GAATCGTCCACTTCGTCGGAAGCGGGACCGCCCCGAGCGGGCCCAGCCACGGGAAGGTAGGGGTGAGCGGAAAGTACGGGAAGCCGAGAAGCCGCGCGAGGGTCTTCGCGTTGCCGATCATCGGGTAGATCTCCTCCGCCCCGACGATCGAGCACGGAATGATCGGCGTGCCCTTGCGCAGCGCCGTGGAGACGAAGCCGCCCCGGCCGAACCGCTGGAGCTTGTAGCGCTCGCCGAAGGGCTTCCCGATGCCCTTGAAGCCCTCCGGCATCACCCCGACCAGCTCACCCTGGCCCAGCAGCCGCTCGGCGTCCTCCGTGCACGCCAGGGTGTGCCCCAGCTTGCGCGCCAGCTCGTTCACCACCGGCAGCACGAAGACCAGGTCCGCCGCGAGCAGCCGCAGATGCCGGCCCGCCGGATGGTGGTCGTGCACGGCGACCTGCATCATCAGGCCGTCCAGCGGCAGCGTCCCGGAGTGGTTGGCCACGATCAGCGCGCCGCCCTCGGCCGGGATGTTCTCGATGCCCTTCACCTCGACCCGGAAGTACTTCTCGTACACCGGCCGCAGCAGGGACATCAGGACCTGGTCGGTCAGCTCCTCGTCGTAGCCGAAGTCGTCGACGTCGTAGTTCCCCGTGAGCCGCCGCCGCAGAAAGGCAAGGCCGCTCGCCACACGCCGTTCCAGACCGCCGTCCTGCTGCCGCTTCGGCTCGGGCGGCAGCTCTTCCTCACGGGTCACGGGAACATCATCCTGCGCGGGCGCCCTGCTGGGCAGGGGCTGTACCTCACGGACCAGTGCGGACTCGCCGCCCTTGCGCCGGTTCCCCGCGCTCCGGCGCCGGGGCGGCCGCTGTACGGCGTTCCCGCGGGTCCGGTCGTCGTCGAACGGAATGACCTTGGCATCCGCCATCGTTGATGCGCTCCTCAGTTGGCGCTCTGCGTCGGGGGGTGGCCGCTGTTCCGCAGGGACAGCGCGGCGATCCGGTCGACGGCTCGCGCGAGGTCCTCCGGCGGCAGCAGGCCCGGGCCCTGGCTGCGGACGAAGTCCGCGAACGTCTCCGCGGTCGTGTACTTCGGCTTGAATCCCAGCGTCTCGCGCATCTGATCCGTCGCCACGACCCGGCCGTGGGTCAGCAGCCGGATCTGCTCGGGCGAGAAGTCCGTCATGCCCAGCGTACGGACCAGGGAACCGGCCCACGTGACCGCGGGCAGCAGCAGCGGCACCGTGGGACGCCCCAGGCGCCTGGAGCACTGCGAGAGCAGCAGGACGCCGTCGCCGGCGATATTGAACGTGCCGCTGTTGAGCGTGCCCCGCTCCGGCTCGTGCGAGGCGATCCGCAGCACCTCGATCACATCGTCCTCGTGCACGAACTGCAGCCGCGGGTCGTAGCCGAACACGGTCGGCAGCACGGGCAGCGCGAAGTACGAGGCGAGCGGCGTGTCCGCGGTCGGCCCGAGGATGTTCGCGAACCGCAGCACGCACACGGCGACATCGGGCCGCCGCCGGGCGAACCCGCGAACATACCCCTCGACCTCCACCGTGTCCTTCGCGAAGCCGCCGCTGGGCAGCGACTTGGCCGGGGTGGTCTCGGTGAAGACGGCCGGATCCCGCGGCGCGGACCCGTAGACGTTCGTACTGGACTTCACCACCAGTCGCTTCACGGTCGGCGACTTCTGACAGGCCCCGAGCAGCTGCATGGTGCCGATGACGTTGGTCTCCTTGACCGTCGTACGGCTCCCGCTGCCCAGCGCTGTGCCGGTCACGTCCATATGCACGACGGTATCCGCGGACGTCTCGGCCAGCACTCGCGCGATGGTGGGCTGGCGGATGTCGGCCTGGATGAAGTCCGCCCCGCCCAGATGATGCTCGGGTGGCACCGCGTCCACGGCGACCACCCGGTCCACCTGTGGGTCACGCTGGATCCGTCGTACGAACCGGCCCCCCAGCTGACGGGCCACTCCGGTCACGAGCACGACCTTCCCCAAGATCAGCGCCTTCCTTCCGCCCTCGGCGTTGTGCCGCTCCTGCCGCGTTCCCCGTGCTCGCCAACTTAGCGGGTCGGTGTTGCGCTGTGATGACCTCCCGATGCACGAAGTGACGAGATTCGCCCGGTCCGCATATGACGGCGGCCCCCCACCAGCAACGGTGAGGGGCCACGCGAACACGCTTTCGCGGCGTCGCTTACTTCTTGTTACGACGCTGAACGCGCGTGCGCTTGAGCAGCTTGCGGTGCTTCTTCTTGGCCATCCGCTTGCGCCGCTTCTTGATAACAGAGCCCACGACTACCCTCGCTCACTTCTCATCACTCGGTGTTTGGGCGCCATGGGCCCATACGACCTACGAGGGGCCAGCCTACCCGTCCGAGCGCTGAGGTCGTAATCGAGGGGTTCGTCAGGCTGTCTCCACCCCCACATAGCTCTCGCGGAGGTACTCGTGTACCGCTTGCTCCGGGACACGGAACGACCGCCCGACCCGGATCGCGGGCAGATGACCGCTGTGCACCAACCGGTACACGGTCATCTTCGACACTCGCATCACCGAGGCAACCTCCGCCACGGTAAGGAACTGAACCTCGTTCAGAGGCCTCTCGCCACCTGCAGCCATGACACACCTGAACCTTCCGCACTCGACGGCCACCGGCTTCCCCTTCCGGTGACTCTTCGTCGTTGCGTGCTCACTCCCCAATGTAGGGGCGGGTGATGCGAGTGGGGAAGAGGTGCACCCATCGGCGGCCTACTGTGACAGACACGCTCGATTGAGTACGTAGCGGGTAAGCGGGCGGTAGTAATCAGACCGCACAGCGTCATCAACCGGAACGACGACGGACACGACCCCCTCCGCCTCCCCCACAAAGAGCGCAGGGTCATCCGTATCCGCCAGACCCATGGCTTCAAACCCCAACTGACCTGCTCCGCAGACCCAGCCATGATCGCCGATCACCAGCTCGGGCAGCGGCCCGCCGCCCTCCGCCGCCGCGGCCAGCGCGGTACGAACCGGGAGCGGTGAATGCGTGTGTGCGCCGGGCTCACAACCGGGGCGTTCGGTGCCGGCCGCCCGGGCCAGCGCGACACCTCGTACGTAATCAAGGTTGTGCGTACGTAGACCGAACCGGGTCGTTATGTCGACACAGCGACCCTGCGCGGGGGTGAGGATCTCACATCCCGCCGCCGACAAAGCGTCTGCCAGGTCGGCGTAGAAACCGAGCAGCCGATGCGGGTGCCCGGTACCGAACAGCACCGGCGCCCCACGCCGGGCGACCTCGGCGAGCCGCTCCGCGAAGGCATCCAGCGCAGCCAGGGTCAGCTCCGGGTCGATCACATCATGCCCGGATGTATGCGCAGGGTCGGCCGAAACCCCACACCTTTCCGCCATGAGTCCGATCAAATCCCGCATCTCCCAGCCCCGTTCAGGATCGATACCGATCATCACCCGAGGATCACGAGCGGCGAAGAGCCGATAACTCCGCAGACTCTCCTCCCGCGTAGTAGCCACACTCCCGGCAAGCCGAGCACCGAGAAGATGCGCCCGAACGACTCCACTGCTCAACACGGGAGCGATGGTGACGGACGGGGGCGGGGGACGGGCCGGGATCGCAGGAAGACCGCACGGTTGGCGTAACGGCTCACTTTCCGGAGAGGGGCAGCAGAACCAGCCCGTGGGGGTACGCCCTGCTCGTAGAGCTTGGGGGAGCTTGAGGACGAGGCCGTTCAGGCCGAAGCGGGGGTCCGGGGGCGCAGCCTCCGGGCGGGGTCGAAGGGGCGGCAGCCCCTGGGGACGGGACGGGTAGGGGCGGCGGGGGCGAGAAAACCCACCCGCACCCAACCACCCGCCCCCTACGGCAGCATCCCCCGCAACGGAAACACCGCCCGCCGCGTAGCCAGCACGGCCTGATCCAAGCGATCAGCGGGGTCGTACCCCAACCCCCAGTCCGCCCAGGACACAGGCCACCGCCCATCCGTCATCCGCGCCGGCGCCAACTGTCTCGTACGAGCGAACACTTCCTGCCGCCACCCATCGGGAATCACCGTCTCGGGCGCGATCTCCCGCCCACCCGCGATCCCCACCAGATGCGTCCACGACCGCGGCACGACCTCCACCACCGCGTATCCACCCCCACCCAGCGCGACCCACTTCCCTTCCGCGTACTCGTGCGCCAGGTCATGACACGCCACCTGCACCGCCCGCTGCGCGTCCAGCGAAACGGCCAGATGAGCAAGCGGATCCTCGAAGTGCGTATCCGCCCCGTGCTGCGTCACCAGCACCTGCGGACGAAAGTCGGCCAGCAACTCGGGCACCACGGCGTGAAACGCCCGCACCCACCCCGCATCCCCGGTCCCCGCGGGCAACGCCACGTTCACGGCAGACCCCTCCGCCGCCTCCGCCCCGGTCTCCTCCGGCCACCCGGTCTGCGGAAACAACGTACGAGGATGCTCGTGCAGCGAGATCGTCAGAACCCGCGGATCCTCCCAGAACGCCGCCTGCACACCATCCCCGTGATGCACGTCGACGTCCACATAGGCCACCCGTTCGGCCCCGAGCTCCAGCAACCGCGCGATCGCCAGCGCGGCGTCGTTGTAGACGCAGAACCCCGACGCGCTGCCCGGCATCGCATGGTGCAGCCCACCCGCGAAGTTCACCGCGTGCAGCGCGTCCCCCCGCCACACCGCCTCCGCGGCCCCCACCGACTGCCCGGCGATCAGCGCGGACACCTCGTGCATCCCGGCGAAGGCAGGATCGTCCATCGTCCCGAGCCCGTACGCCCCGTTCGCCGACCCCGGATCCGCCGACGCGGCCTTGACCGCCTCGATGTAGTCCTCCCGGTGGACGAGCCGCAGCGTCGACTCCCCCGCCGGCTTGGCCGAGACGACCTCCAGTTCCCGGTCGAGCCCGAAGGCACCCACCAGTTTCCGGGTCAGCTCCAGCCGGACCGGATCCATCGGATGGTCCGGACCGAAGTCATAGCCCGTTACTGCCTCGTCCCACATCAGCTGTGCGCGGCCGCTCATGCCCGCCACCGTATCGGTCAGGTTGAGCGGCGAACGACCGGGCGTAGGCCAGTGTCACCAGCACCAACACCATCGGCACGAGCATGGCCCCGCGGTAGCTCCAGGCATCCCCCAGCGCCCCGACCAAGGGCGAACCGACCAGGAAACCGACGTAGTTGAAGATGTTGAGCCGCGCGACGGCAGCGTCCGACGCCCCCGGGAACAGCCTCCCCGCCGCCGCGAAGGTCTGCGGCACGAGCACACACAGCCCCAGCCCCAGCAGGGTGAATCCGAGCATCCCGACCCAGGCCCCCGGCGCCACGGACACCACGGCGAACCCGAGCGCCGCCACCAGCGCCCCCACCCGTACGACCACCACGGCCCCGAACCGCCGTACCCCGAAGTCCCCGATGGCCCGCCCCAGCAGCGTGGTCACCATGTACACGTTGTACGGAACCGTCGCCAGCTGTTCCGAGCTGCCCAGCACGTCCTGCAGATATTTCGCACTCCAGTTGGAGACGGTCGAGTCCCCGATGTAGGCGAAGGTCATCACCAGACACAGCGGCAGGAGCAGCTTGAAGACAACACCCCCGCCCGCTGCCGCCCCCTGCGCCTCCTCGACGGGCTCCACATCCCCGTCGACGTACCACCGGCTCCCCAGGAACGCCGCCGGCAGCAGCACCGCCACCACCGGCAGATACGACACCCACAGCGCCAGATGCCAGTGCGCCCCGACCCAGGCCAGCGAGGCCCCCACGATCCCGCCCAGGCTGTACACGGCGTGGAAGCTGAGCATGATGCTCCGCCCGTACGTCCGCTGCAGACTCACCCCGAGCATGTTCATCGAGGCGTCCAGCGCACCGACGGCGAGCCCGAAGGCCGCCAGGGCCAGCGCCAGCTCCGCCATCTGCCCACCCGCGCCGACGCCGAGCAGCGCCAGCAGCACCACCGGCTGGGACCAGCGCAGCAGCCGGCTGGGCCGTATTCGCTTCACCAGCTGCTCGGTCGTCACGCTGCCGACCCCGGCGAGGATCGGCACGGCGGCCAGGAAGACGGGCAGCAACGCGTCGGAGATGCCGTACCGGTCCTGAATGGCCGGAATGCGCGTCACGAGCAGCGCAAAGGTGGCGCCTTGAGCGAAGAAGCTGAACGCCAACGAGGCCCTACCGCGCCGCAGCACATCTGTCATGGCGGCGAGCGTAGGGCCCCGGGGTACCCGTGGGTAGATCCAGCCAAAGATGAATTTCCCTCAACTTTACCGAACGGGGGCTCAGGCGGCGACAGCAACCTGGGGCGTCCTGACCGCCCCGCCGTCGACCGCCCCGCCGTCGACCGCCCCGGCCTCGACCTCGGCGGCCAGCATTCCCTCCATCGGCCCGGCGGCCAGGCCGCCACTGACGACGAAGCCGATCGCCATCGCGACGATCATGATGACCGTGCCGAGCCACACCATGGTCTCCACGGGGACGGTGTAGGCACCCACGACCCGCACGACGCACTCGGCGAGCAGCACCACACCCCAGACGACGGAGAACGCCCGCTCCTTGCGGAGGAAGTCCGCGGACCCGGCCGCGCTCCCGGACATCAGCCGCTGCCAGGCGGCCTCCTTGGCCGAGTCCCCCTTCACCAGGAAGGGCTTCATGCCGGCGGTCATCATCGGCTTCCCGAGCGCGACGGAGACCAGGATCCCGATGGCGATCGTGCTGCTGATCCCGCTGTCCTTGGCGAGCATCAGCCGCGGGTCGCCGGAGACGAAGCTCAGCAGCAGGGAGACCACGTTCACGACGAGGATGAGCCCGGCCAGGCCGTTGGTCTTCCGCTCCTTGACCAGGCCCCACACGGTCCGCACCGCCGGCACCACACTGCTCCAGGCGAGCGCCGCGAAGGTGCTCATCCCGAGGCCGTCCTTGAACAGGTAGTACGAACCGAGAGGCACCGCCACGTCCACGATCAGCGGGGCGAAGGGGTTCTTCTTGCTCGTCTTCGTCGTCATGCCCTCAGCTTCGCGGAGGGGGCGGGTACTCCAGTAGAAACGATCGTCCAGGGCTCGGCATGACATTTGTCAGGCCAGCAGGGCAGCCAACTCGCTCATGTCCGAGAAAAGTTGACCGGCGCCCGCGAGCTTCGCCGCGGGCGTCATCGCGGTGAACCCATGAACGTCCATCCCGGCCGCCACCGCCGCCTGTACGCCCAGCGGGCTGTCCTCCACGACCACGCACCGCTCCGGTGCGACCCCCATCCGCTCGGCCGCGTACAGGAACAGATCGGGCGCCGGCTTGCCCCGCCCGACATCCTGCGAACTGAAGATCCTCGACTCCTCGAACCACCGGTCGAGCCCGGTCGTCCGATGCCCCACCCGGATCCGCTCATGACTCCCGGAGGAGGCCACGCAGTACGGCACCCCGTCCGCCGCCAGCTTCTCCAGCACGTCGGCAACGCCGGCCACCGGCTTCAACTCCCGCTCGAACGCGGCGAACACCTGGCCATGGAAGACATCGTCGAAGTCGTCCGGCAACCGACGTCCCGTCCGCTCCTGGATGAGCTCATGGATCCGGTGCATCGCGGATCCCATGTAGTCGCGGATGGAGTCCTCGTACGAGGTCGGATGCCCGAGCTCGGTGAGCTGGGCGGCCAGAATCCGGTTGGAGATCGGCTCACTGTCGACGAGGACACCGTCGTTGTCGAAGATGACGAGTTCATAGCGCATGCCTTCGAGCCTAAACGCCTCTGAACGCAGAAAACCCCCGCACCGGAAGGTGCGGGGGTTTTCCCAAGAATTGTTCGGCGGTGTCCTACTCTCCCACAGGGTCCCCCCTGCAGTACCATCG
>NZ_JBIAWG010000018.1:11216-207066 GCF_042895285.1 Streptomyces sp. NPDC001406 | reverse complement strand
ACTCCCGCAGAAGTCCACGCCGAGTACGAGGAGTTGCAGGCAGCGGCATAAGGAGAACCCTCAACACCGCTGTCCGAGAAGCGCAGGGCCCCTCACTGACATGATCCCGTCAGTGCCGGTAAGCAATCGATCGCGGCACGTTAACTCCCCTGACCAAGGAGAAAATGTCATGCGCACATCCAAGGCGGCTCTGCTCGTGCCTGCCATCGCTGTTGCCCTCCTCGCCGGCGGGGGTCCGGCGCTCGCAGACGATTCGGCACCCGCCGCGAATGACACCACCATCGCTACGACCCCGCCGGACCAGCCGGAGGAGGCGGATCTCATTGAGGGCGCCCCCGACACGCCTGCGGCTGCGCCCTCCGACACCGAAGACGAGGGGGCCAACATCCCGTCCGGCCGCGTCTGCGAAGCAGGTTGGTACTACTACCCCACAAGCAAGAAGAAGGACTACCACAAGGGCGTGGGGGCGGAGCAGTCCAACTACAACAGCACCCCCCACACGGCCAAGTCCACGTTCGTTTCCGAGACGTCGGGCACGGTCGGTATCGCCGTCAGCGGTGAACTGAAAGTGACCGCGAAGTCGTTGGTCACGGAAGTCGAGGGCAAGTGGGGAGTGAACGTCTCCGTGTCCCTCACCGCCAAGATCGGCAACACCGTCAGCGTGGACACTCCCTCGCACAAGACCACCTTCGGCCGCTACGGTGTCTACCGGCTGAAGAGCTACGGGTACAACCAGTACACGCACGCCAACTGCGTCAAGGGCACTAAGAAGAAGGTGACCGTCTACACGCCGCACCGCGTCGGCTGGCACATCTGGGAAAGCTGACATGTCCCTCCGAACCCTCGCAGGACTGAGCATCGCGTGTGCTGCGCTGCTCGCCCCGCTCACTGGCTGCACCTCGGATCACAGCAAGGCCAAGAAGCCTTCGCAGCCCACAAGTTCGTCCGCGCCGGGTTCGCCGACGGCAACGACCACTCCGGACAGCAGTGCACAGCCATCCGTCCGGAAGCCCCCGGAGCTGGACGCCGACGAAACACTCGCCGGCCGCCAGAAGGTGACCACCGGGAACGCGAGCACCGCCTTCAGCAAGGGCAAGAAGGGGGACGCGCTGATCGTCGCGGTCCGCTGCCAGGGCGCAGGCAAGATCAAGGTCGCGGTGCGGTCCGTGCACGTCACCTTCCCGCTGGAGTGTCTCGCCGACCAGGTCAGCACCACCTACAACCAGGTGGGCGTCGGCGGAGTGGACCGCAGCGGCGTCGTCTCGGTCGAGGCCCCCTCATCCGTGCGCTGGTCAATGACCATCGGCCGTGGTGAGCCCGCGTAGGAGGAGACCCCCACGGCGACAGGCTGAATCGCTCTGATTCACCAGCAACCGACCGGACCGGGCCCGGCTTCCACCAGGAGGCCGGGCCCGAGGTGTGTGCTCAACCGTGTGGTGGTACATCCAGCAAATCGTTGACTCCAGCGATTCAGGCGCCATTCCTCACGGGTGCGCTCGGTGAGCACCTCCAGCGTGGTGCCGACGAGAATGATCAGGAACAGCACACGCAGGGGCGTGATGACGAAGATGTTGGTGAGCCGGGCACCGTCGCCGACCGGGGTGATGTCGCCGTATCCGGTGGTGGAGAGGGTGACCGTCGCGTAGTAGAACGCGTCGAGGAGATCGACGGAGCCGTCGGAGTTGTCGTTGTAGCCGTCGCGGTCGGCATAGACGATCAACGCGGTCGCGACCAGCACCAGCAGGGCCATCGCCAGGCGTTTGGCGACCTGGCGGATCGGGCGCTCCACCACCTTCTTCGGGAGCTTCACCTGATGGGTCACCAGTTGTTCGCCCGCCTGGCGGGCTATGGCGTCATGACCCGGAAGTTTCACGTGAAACACACCCCGATTCCCGCGCTCGCCCAGGGCAGGTCGAGCAGTTCCGTCTCCTGCCCCTGCCCGGCGCCACCGGGTGGTACGACCGCGAGCGCGTCGGCGGCGGCGATGCCGCGCAGCATCGCCGGGCCGTTGTAGTGCACCGGCGCGGCACCGTCGCCGCGCAGCACCACGGGGATGAGCCGGGTGTCGTACGGATGCCCGTGCACCGTCTCCCGCAGCGGCAGCGTGTAGGGCTCGGGGGCCGGGTGGGCGGCGAGGGTCCGCAGCAGGGGTTCGGCGAGCGTGAGCAGGCCGGAGACGGCCGCGAGGGGGTTTCCGGGCAGGCCGACGAGGTGCTGGTTCTCCTTGGTGCGAGCCAGCAGCATGGGGTGGCCGGGGCGCACCTTGACGCCGTCGACGAGCAGTTCGGCGCCGATGCGCCGCAGGGTGGGGTGGACGTGGTCGACGGGGCCGGACGCGGTGCCGCCGGTGGTGACGACGAGGTCGGCGTCGGACGAGGTGATGGCCTTGTGCAGGGCCTCGGCGTCGTCGCCGATCCGGCGTACCGAGGTGACGTCGGCGCCGAGCGCGCGCAGCCAGGACGGCAGCATCGGGCCGAGCGCGTCACGGATGAGCCCCTCGCGCGGGAGCCCTTCGGTGAGCAACTCGTCGCCCAGGACGAGCACTTCGGCACGGGGGCGGGGGATCACGGTGACGATGTCGTATCCGGCGGCCGCGGCGAGGCCCAGTACGGCGGGGGTGACGAGGGTGCCGACGGGCAGCAACTGGTCGCCGCTGCGGCACTCCTGGCCACGGGGGCGGATGTCCTGGCCGTGGCCCACCTCCCGGGTGGGGTGCAGACGGCCCTTGGCGTCGATGCGGCCGTGCTCGCTGCGCAGGACGGCCGTGGTGTCGGGCGGGACACGGGCGCCGGTCGCGATCCGTACCGCCTCCCCGTCCGTCAGCGGCTCCGGCTGCGCGTGCCCGGCCAGAACGCCCTTCTCCCGTACGGCCCAGGGGCCGGGTCCGGCGACCGCCCAGCCGTCCATCGCGGAGGTGTCGAAGGAGGGAAGGTCGGTGAGCGCGTCGAGCGGGGTGGCCAGGGCCAGGCCGAGGGCGTCGCCGAGCGGCACGGAGACCGGGGCGCGGCGGGCGCCGGAGCGGGCGGCACGGGCGGCGATCTCGCGGGCCCTGGGCCAGGGGGTGGCCTTGTGGTGAGCGTCGTCCGAGGCGCGCCCGGCGTCGGAGGCGGGCGCGGGTACGTGGCCGCCCGGGGCGGGACCGCGGTCTTCCTTGGGTTCCCTCACGAGGGCGAGCGCCTCCTCGACGTCGAGGTCGTCGGTGTCCTCGGTGTGTGCGCCGGCCCGGCTGCCGTGGGCGGTCATCCGGCGTCCGGGCCCGGGGCGGGCTGCGGGGAGCCGTTCTCTTCCTCCCAGCGCAGCGCCAGAGCCGTCGCCTTGCGGGCGGCCTCTGCGACCGCCTCGGGGCCGCCCTTGCCCTGCGCGGCCGCATAGCCGACGAGGAAGGTGGTCAGCGGGGCGGCGGGGCGGGCCACTCCATGGGCGGCGTCGCGCGCGAGGTCGAGCAGGACGCCGGTGTCGACGTCCAGGTCGATGCCCAGTTCGTCCTTGACTGCGGAGATCCATTCATCCAACACGTACCCATGCTCCCTGATGCGTGCTCTGGCGGTGGCTATGTCGTCCCAGGTGTCGCAGTCGAAGGAGGCGAGCGGGTCCGGGACACGGGTGAGGTCGAGCGCGCCGGTCAGCCGGCGCAGGGGCAGCCCGACGAGGCCGCCGTGCCGGTCCGCGAGCGCCGCGAGCTCACGGCGCAGGGCGGCCGTACGGTACGCGGCGACGAGCGGCTGGTCGCGGCCGTCCGCGTCGCTGAGCAGCGCGCCCTCGGCGCCGCTGGTGCGCAGGGCCGTCACCAGCCGGCGCACCGTGGCCTCTTCGAGGAAGGGCAGGTCGGCGGAGAACACCAGGGTGAACTCGGCGCCGCCCGGCGCGTGCTCCGGGGCGTCCTCCGTCGGGATGTCCTGCGTCGGCACGTCCTGCGTCGGGACATCCTCCGTGGGGACGGCCTGGGTCGCGGTGTGCCGGAGCCCGGCGTCGAGCGCGGCGACCGGTCCGCCGCCGGGCGGCTCCTCGCGGGCCCACCGCACCGGACGGGCGGTCGGCCGCGGTTCGGCCACCACGACGGTCGTACGCGCTCCGGCGCAGGCCGCGAGCACCCGGTCGAGCAGCGGGCGCCCGCCGACCCGCACGGCGGGTTTGTCCACCCCGCCGAGGCGTCGGGCGGCACCACCGGCGAGCACGACGGCGTCGTAGGGCACATCGGCGTACGACGCGGCGTCGTAGGGCACATCGGCGTACGACGCGGCGTCGTCGGGCACATCGGCGTGTGCGGGCGCGCCGTCGTACGGCACGTCGGGGCCGGGGTCGGCGGGCTCGGAGGCGGTCACCCTCCGAGTATGCGTGCCTCCCTGATCACAGGGAATGCCTCCCCGATCACAGGGAACCGGTCACAGGGTGCGCAGGAGCACCGCCGGCTGTTCCACGCAGTCCGCCACGTACCTCAGGAAGCCGCCCGCCGTGCCGCCGTCGCACACCCGGTGGTCGAAGGTGAGCGAGAGCTGGACGACCTGCCGCACGGCGAGCTCGCCCTCGTGCACCCAGGGCTTGGGAATGATGCGGCCGACGCCGAGCATGGCCGCCTCGGGGTGGTTGATGATCGGTGTGGAGCCGTCGACGCCGAACACCCCGTAGTTGTTCAACGTGAAGGTCCCGCCGGTGAGTTCCCCGGGCGTCAGCGTCCCCGCCCGCGCGGCCTCGGTCAGCCGCGCGAACTCGGCGGTCAGCCCCTCCGCGTCCCGCGCGTGCGCGTCCCGTACGACGGGCACGACGAGCCCGCGCTCGGTCTGCGCGGCGAACCCGATGTGCACCTGGTCCAGCCGGACGATCTCGCGGGCCTCCAGGTCCACAGTGGAGTTGAGCTCGGGGAACCGGGCGAGGGCGGCGGTGCAGATCCGGGCGAGGAGCGCGAGGAGGGAGATCTTCGGTCCTCCGGCCGCGTTCATGGCCGTCCGCGCGCGCATGAGCTCCGTGGCGTCCGCGTCCACCCAACAGGTGGCGTCCGGGATCTCCCGGCGGCTGCGGGAGAGCTTGTCGGCGACCGTGCCGCGGATGCCCTTGAGGGGGATGCGGGTGCCTGCGGCGCTCGGCACCGAGGAGGACGCGGGGACGGCCGTCGCGGGCTGGGCCGCGGGGACGGCGTGCGCGGTCCTGGCCTTGAGCGCGCCCTCGACGTCCGCCCGCAGGATCAGCCCCTCGGGGCCGGAACCCACGAGCTGCCGCAGGTCGAGGCCGTTCTCACGAGCGAGCCGGCGGACGAGCGGGGAGATCACGGGAACGGGGCCGCCGGTGTACGCGGTGCCCGCGCGCCCGGCGGTCGTACCGACCGCTGCGGTCGTGTCGTTCACCGCGGTCGTACCGCTCGACACGGCCGCGTCGGACGCTGCGCCCGGGGCGCCGCTCGCACCGTTGCGCGTGACGGACGGGACCGGTGCCGGACGCACCCTGCGGCGCCGCGCCGGCGCCTCCGACGTGCCGTATCCGACCAGCACATTGCCCGAACCCTCGGTCTCACCGGCAGGGGCGGCCGATCCGACGGCCACCGTCAGCAGCGGTGCGCCCACGGGAAGTTCCGTGCCCTCCTCGCCGAAGCGGGCGGTGACCACGCCGCCGTACGGGCAGGGGACCTCGACCATCGCCTTGGCCGTCTCGACCTCGACGACCGGCTGGTCGACGGCGACGACGTCACCGACCTGCACCAGCCAGCGGACGATCTCCGCCTCGGTGAGCCCCTCCCCGAGGTCGGGGAGCCTGAACTCCAGCACCTGTGCCATCAGCCCTCGGCCTCCCACTGCAGACGCGCCACGGCGTCCAGGATCCGGTCGACGCCGGGCAGGTGGTGCCGCTCCAGCATCGGCGGCGGGTAGGGGATGTCGAACCCGGCCACGCGCAGCACCGGCGCCTCCAGGTGGTGGAAGCAGCGCTCCGTGACCCGGGCCGCGATCTCGCCGCCCGGTCCGCCGAATCCGCCCGACTCGTGCACGACGACCGCGCGTCCGGTGCGGCGCACCGAGGCGCAGACCGTCTCGTCGTCGAACGGCACCAGGGAGCGCAGGTCGACGACTTCGAGGTCCCAGCCCTCCGCCTGGGCCGCCTCGGCGGCTTCGAGGCAGACGGGGACGGACGGGCCGTACGTGAGGAGCGTGGCACTGCGGCCCGTGCGCCGCACCACGGCGCGGCCGATCGGTTCAACGGCCGTCGGGTGCTCGGGGTTCCAGGTGTCCTTCGACCAGTAGAGCCGCTTGGGCTCCAGGAAGACGACCGGGTCGTCGGAGGCGATGGCGGCGCGCAGCAGTCCGTAGGCGTCGGCGACGGTCGCGGGCGTGACGACATGGAGGCCCGAAGTGGCCATGTAGTACGCCTCGGAGGAGTCGCTGTGGTGCTCGACGCCGCCGATGCCGCCGCCGTAGGGGACGCGGATGGTGATCGGCAGCGGCATGGTGCCGCGCGTGCGGTTGCGCATGCGGGCGACATGGCTGACGAGCTGCTCGAACGCCGGGTAGGCGAAGGCGTCGAACTGCATCTCCACGACCGGGCGCAGTCCGTACATGGCCATGCCGACGGCCGTGCCGAGAATGCCCGCCTCGGCGAGCGGGGTGTCCGTGCAGCGGTCCTCGCCGAACTCCTTGGCGAGCCCGTCGGTGACCCGGAAGACACCGCCGAGCGTGCCGACGTCCTCGCCCATGACGTGCACGGTGGGGTCGGCGGCCATCGCGTCGCGCATCGCGCGCGTGAGGGCCTGCGCCATCGTGGCGGGCTTGACGGCGACGGTGGTCATCGGTGACCGCCTTCCTGCTCGGCCGCGAGCTCGGCCGCCAGCAGAGCGCGCTGCTCCCGCAGTTGCGGGGTGGGCTCGGCGTACACGTGGTCGAACAGGTCCATGGGGTCGAGCTGCGGGTCCCGGTTCATGCGCTCGCGCAGGTCGGCGGCCATCGCCTCGGCGTCCTCGCGCGCGGCCCGCATGCCGTCCTCGTCGAGCAGCCCGCGGGCGGTCAGCTCCCGCTCCAGCAGCTGGATCGGGTCGTGCTCGCGCCAGGCCTCGACCTCGGCGTCACCGCGGTAGCGGGTCGCGTCGTCGGCATTGGTGTGGGCCTCGATGCGGTACGTCACCGCCTCGATGAGGGTCGGGCCGCCGCCCGCGCGCGCGTGCCGTACGGCGTCGCTTAGCACCTCGTGCACGGCCGCGGCGTCGTTGCCGTCGACCAGGCGGCCCGGCATGCCGTACCCGACGGCCTTGTGGGCCAGGGAGGGGGCGGCGGTCTGCTTGGCGAGCGGGACGGAGATCGCGAAGCCGTTGTTCTGGACCAGGAAGACGACCGGCGCCTGCCAGACGGCGGCGAAGTTCAGCGCCTCATGGAAGTCGCCCTCGCTGGTGCCGCCGTCGCCGACCAGGGCGAGCGCGACCACGTCGTCGCCCTTGAGGCGGGCGGCGTGGGCGAGGCCCACGGCGTGCGGCAGCTGGGTGGCGAGGGGGGTGCACAGAGGGGCGACGCGGTGCGTGTGCGGGTCGTAGCCGGTGTGCCAGTCGCCGCGCAGCAGGGTGAGTGCCTCGACGGGGTCGACTCCGCGGGCGACGGCCGCGAGCGTGTCGCGGTAGCTCGGGAAGAGCCAGTCCTGCTCCTGGAGGGCCAGCGCGGCGGCGACCTCGCAGGCTTCCTGGCCGGTGCTGGAGGGGTAGACGGCGAGGCGGCCCTGCTTGGTCAGGGCGGTGGCCTGCGCGTTGTAACGACGGCCGCGCACCAGCTGGGCGTACAGCCGGCGCAGCAGCTCCGGGTCGGCCTTCGCCGCCGCCTCGGTGCCGAGGACGCGGTACGGCTCGGCGTCGGGCAGCAGCGGCGCGGGGTCCATACGGGGCTGCCAGGCGGGCGGCGGCGAAGGCCGGTACGCGCCCCGCTGCTCCATGACCGTCATGACGGCACCTCCTCGTGGGAGTGGCTACGGGAGGCGCGTCCCCTGTGACTCGCCTCACCTACCGATTGTTCGGTCGTCGGCACATTTTGGCTACAGGCGCCTCCAGGCTGTGGACAAACGGTTCTCCACAACCTGGAATGAACGCAGTACGTCCACGGCGGGAAGGCGGGGGGACATGGCATCTGAACAAATGGCCGAGGGCCCGGAAGCCGGCGTCGTCCTGCCGCCCCCGCGCCCGCTGGACGCCATTGATCGGGACATCCTGCAGATCCTCCAGGCGGACGGCCGTGCGTCGATACGGTCCGTCGCCGAGCGTGTCCACGTCTCCCGCGCCAATGCCTACGCCCGTATCAACCGTCTCGTCGAGGACGGTGTCATCCGCGGTTTCCGCGCCCGCGTCGACCATGAGCGCGCCGGGCAGGGAACGTCGGCGTACATCACCCTGAAGATCGTGCAGAACACCTGGCGCACGGTGCGCGAGCAGCTCAGACTGCTGCCGGGCGCCTCCCACATCGCGCTGGTGGGCGGCGACTTCGACGTGCTGCTGCTGGTGCACACGCCGGACAACAGGGCGCTGCGGGAGCTGGTGCTCACCCGGCTCCAGGCGATCCCGGAGGTGCTCAGCACACGGACCCTGCTGGTGTTCGAGGAGGAGGACCTGGAGCCCGAGGGCTGACCTGGCGGCTCATCCGGCCCGGCGCAGGCCTCCGAAGGCCAGCTGCACCACGGCGTCGGCCACTTCCCGGTCGCTGGCGCCCCGCCCGTCCGGCCGGTACCACTCGGCCACCGAGTTGATCATCCCGAACACCAGCCGGGTGGCGAGGCGCACCTCCACGTCACCGCGGACGTCCCCGTCGGCGGCCGCCGCCTTCAGCAGCTCGGCGACCCGGTGGTCGAAGTCGCGCCGGCGCTCCAGGGCCCACCGCTCGGTGTCGGTGTTGCCGCGCACGCGCAGCAGCAGCGTCACATAGGGCAGCTCGGCTATGAGCACCTCGACCATGCGCCTCACGACGTACTCCAGGCG
This sequence comes from Streptomyces sp. NPDC001406, assembly GCF_042895285.1. Taxonomy (NCBI): domain Bacteria; kingdom Bacillati; phylum Actinomycetota; class Actinomycetes; order Kitasatosporales; family Streptomycetaceae; genus Streptomyces; species Streptomyces sp. NPDC001406. Next base: position 198,140 of record NZ_JBIAWG010000018.1, on the reverse strand, counting down.
GTCGGCGGGGCGCCCCACGCGCGCGTGCTCCTCGTCGAGGATCCCGAAGAGCCCCTCCAGCGCCCGGCTGACGGCGCGGCGCAGCAGTTCCTCCTTGCCGGCGACATGGTGGTAGATCGACGACTTGGAGATGCCGGCCGCCTTGGACAGATGCTCCATGGAGGTGCCGTCGTAGCCACGCTCGTTGAAGACCCGGACGGCGACGGAGAGCAGCGACTCGGGGGTGTAGGTGTCGCGCTTGGCGGTGGTCATGGGGTGCCCTCCCGCTTCTCGGTGGCGTACGCGTGGCGGTAGAGCGCGAGGGACGGCGCGTAGCGTCCGGACGGGTCGCGCAGGTGCAGGTCGTCCAGGAGGTCGTAGGCGAAGTCACGGCCGAGCCTGCGGCTCCACTCGAAGGGGCCGAGCGGGTAGTTGACGCCGAGGCGCATCGCGGTGTCGATGTCCTCCTCGGTGGCCACGCCCTTGGCGACGGCGTCGTGCGCCAGGTCGATGAACCGGGCGACCGTGCGGGCGACGATCATGCCGGGGACGTCGCCGATGACGCTGACGTCCTTGCCGAGCGCCTGGAACAGACCGATGGCCTCGGACAGGGTCTGCGGCGCGGTGTCCTTCGAGGCGGACAGGGCGATGCGGGTGGCCCTGCGGTAGTCGAGCGCCAGGTCGAAGTAGACGACGTCGCGGAACTCGACGGAGGTCTGCCCGTCGGCCAGCGCCAGCGTGCCGCCGCTGGGCAGCACCAGCCGGGTGCCGTGGTCCTCTTCCTCCTCGCGGACCGGGATGCCCGCCTCGCGGGTCAGGGTCAGCAGTTCGGCCGCCGGGCCCAGGCCGCCCTCGGCGACGACGTAGGCGGGCGGCGTCGCCCTGTCGGCGGTGTGCGGCTCGGAGCGCTCGGCGTCGTCGGCGTAGTCGTACCAGCCGTGCCCGGACTTGCGGCCCAGCCGACCGGACTCGACCAGGCGCCGCTGGGCCAGGGACGGCGTGAAGCGGACGTCCTGGAAGAAGGACTGCCACACGGAGTGCGTGACGGACTCGTTGACGTCCTGCCCGATCAGGTCGGTCAGCTCGAAGGCGCCCATCCGGAAGCCGCCGGACTCGCGCAGCACCGCGTCGATGGTGGCCGGGTCGGCGGCCTGGGACTCGTAGACGGCGAAGGCCTCGGCGTAGAAGGGCCGGGCGAGGCGGTTGACGATGAAGCCGGGGGTGTCGGCGCAGGCCACCGGCGTCTTGCCCCAGGCGCGGGCGGTCTCGTACGCGCGCGTGGCCGACGTGACGTCGGTGGCGAACCCGGAGACGACCTCGACCAGCGGCAGCAGCGGGGCCGGGTTGAAGAAGTGCAGACCCACGAAGCGGGAGGCGTTGCGCAGGGCGCCGCCGATGGCCGTCACCGACAGGGACGAGGTGTTGGTGGCGAGCAGACAGTCGTCCGCGACGATGTCCTCCAGCGCGCGGAAGAGCTCCTGCTTGACGTCCAGCCGCTCCAGGACGGCCTCCACGACCAGCGCGCAGTCCGCGAGTTCGGCCAGGTCCTGCGCGGGCAGCAGGCGCGCCCGGGCCGCGTCGCGGTCGGCGGCGGCGAGCCGGTCCTTCTCGACGAGCCGGTCGAGGCGGGCGCCGATCGCTTCGGCCGCGGCCCGGGCCCGCCCGGGGAGGGCGTCGTACAGGCGCACGGGGTGGCCCGCGACCAGCGCGACCTGGGCGATGCCCTGGCCCATGGTGCCGGTGCCCACGACGGCGACGGGGCTGCTGAGGTCCAGTGCTGTCATGTGCGCGATCCTCCCGCACGGGGTTTTCCACAGATGCGGCAGGCCCCCTTGTCCCGACCGATCGTTCGGTTACTCTAACTCTGTCCGCCTGTTCCCGCCTCTGTTTCCGCACAGGTCATGAGCTCGACGAGGAGCTCTTGAGACGAGGAGTTGGTCCCGCATGGCCTCCGAACTGACCGCGCACGAGTTGATCGCCAAGCACCGGCCGACTCTCGACCAGGCGCTGGAGGCCATCCGCACGCGCGCGTACTGGTCCCCGCACCCCGAGCACCCGAAGGCGTACGGCGAGCACGGCAGTCTGGACGCGGAAGCCGGCAAGGCCGCCTTCGAGGCCCTCCTGGGCAACCGGCTCGACCTGACCGACCAGCCCGGCATCGACGACTGGGTGGGCGGCGAGGTGTCGCCGTACGGCATCGAGCTGGGTGTGACCTACCCGCGGGCCGACCTCGACACGCTGCTGCCCGCCATGAAGGCCGGACAGCGCGCATGGCGGGACGCGGGCGCGGAAGTGCGCGCGGTGGTCTGTCTGGAGATCCTCAAGCGGATCAGCGACCGCACGCACCAGTTCGCGCACGCGGTCATGCACACCAGCGGCCAGGCGTTCATGATGGCGTTCCAGGCGGGCGGCCCGCACGCGCAGGACCGCGGCCTGGAGGCGGTGGCGTACGCGTACGTGGAGCAGGTCCGCACGCCCGACACCGCGGAGTGGACCAAGCCCCAGGGCAAGCGCGACCCGCTCGCGCTGACCAAGCAGTTCACACCGGTGCCGCGCGGCATCGCGCTGGTCATCGGCTGCAACACCTTCCCGACGTGGAACGGCTACCCGGGCCTGTTCGCCTCCCTCGCCACCGGCAACGCGGTCCTGGTCAAGCCGCACCCGCGCGCGGTGCTGCCGCTCGCGCTGACCGTGCGGATCGCCCGCGACGTGCTCGCCGAGGCGGGCTTCGACCCGAACCTGGTCGCGCTGACCGCCGAGCGGCCCGGCGAGGGCATCGCCAAGGCGCTCGCGGTCCGCCCCGAGATCAGGATCATCGACTACACCGGCTCGACGGCGTTCGGCGACTGGCTGGAGGCCAGCGCCCGCCAGGCGCAGGTCTACACGGAGAAGGCCGGCGTCAACACGGTGATCGTGGAGTCGGCCGGCAACTACAAGGGCATGCTGTCCAACCTGGCCTTCTCGCTGTCCCTGTACAGCGGCCAGATGTGCACCACCCCGCAGAACCTGCTGATCCCCCGCGACGGCATCCGCACCGACGAGGGTCCCAAGACCTTCGACGAGGTCGTCGCCGACCTCGCCCGTGCGGTCGACGGCCTGCTCGGCGACGACGCGCGCGCGAACGCCCTGCTCGGCGCGATCGTCAACCCGGACGTGAAGGCCCGCCTGGAGGCCGCGGCGGGCCTGGGCGAGGTGGCCCTCGCCTCCCGCGAGATCGCCAACCCGGAGTTCCCGGGAGCGGTGGTCCGCACGCCGGTCATCGTGAAGCTGGACGGCGCCAAGCCGGACGACGAGGCCGCCTACATGAGCGAGTGCTTCGGCCCCGTCTCCTTCGCCGTCGCGGTCGACTCGGCGGCCGACGCCGTGGAACTGCTGCGGCGGACCATCCGCGAGAAGGGCGCGATGACCGTCGGCGCGTACACGACCGACGAGGACGTCGAGCGGGCGATCGAGGAGGTCTGCCTGGAGGAGGCCGCCCAGCTGTCGCTCAACCTCACCGGCGGGGTGTACGTCAACCAGACCGCCGCCTTCTCCGACTTCCACGGCTCGGGCGGCAACCCGGCGGCCAACGCGGCACTCTGCGACGGCGCGTTCGTGGCGAACCGCTTCCGGGTCGTCGAGGTCCGCCGGGAGTCCTGAGCGGCGCCTAGGAGTCGAGGGATGCGCCCCCGGTGGCGCTCCAGTGGTACAGCGTCATGGCCACACTGGTCGCGAGGTTGTAGCTGGAGACCTGGGGGCGCATCGGCAGCGCCACCAAGTGGTCGGTCCGCGCGCGCAGTTCGGCGGACAGACCGCTGCGCTCGGAGCCGAAGGCGAGCACGGCGTCGTCCGGCAGCTTCACGCCCCGGATGTCCTCGCCCTCCGGGTCGAGCGCGAACAGCGGCCCGGCCGGCAGCTCTTGCACCGTCAGCCGCTCCACCGCGGTCGCGAAGTGCAGCCCCGCCCCGCCGCGTACCACCGTGGGGTGCCAGGGGTCCAGCGTGCCGGTGGTGACGACCCCGGTCGCCCCGAAGCCGGCGGCCAGCCGGATCACGGCCCCGGCGTTGCCCAGGTTGCGCGGATCGTCGAGGACCACGACGGGCGCGGTGCGCGGCATCCGGGCGAGCGCCCGCAGATTGTCCTCGCGCGACGGTCGTACGGCCAGGGCGGCCACGCCGGTGGGATGCGGTCGCGGCACGAACGAGGCGTACGTCTGCTCCGGCACCTCGGTCAGCAGCGCGTCCAGCGTGTCCCGCACGTCCGGGGCCAGGTCGTCGGCGAGGGCGAGCGCCGCACGCCGGTCCGTGGTGACCGCCACGAGGACCTCGGCCCCGAAACGCACCGCGTGCTTGAGGGCATGGAAGCCGTCGAGCAGCACGGCGGAGCCGGCGTGCTCGCGCCAGCGGGTCACAGGGTCGGTCATGCCGTGAAGCCTACGCGGGGACGCTCCCCGTCCTCCGGGGCGCGAGGCCTCGGCACCGCGGGGCCCCCGCGGGCGAGCACTCGCCCACGCGCGCGTGCCGCCCAGTCGCCGAGCCGGCGCAGGAAGGTCGTCGGCAGGAAGACGGCGTCCGTGGCGATCATCGCCAGCGAGAAGAACGGCAGCCCGAGGACGACGGCGATCACGGCGTGCTCGGTCATCATCACGGCCAGCAGGACGTTCTTGACCCGCCGGTTGAACAGCGTGAACGGGAAGGCGACCTGCACGATCACCGTCCCGTACGTCACCAGCATCACCATCGTGCCGCTGGAGGACAGCAGGCCGGCGAGGGACGGCCAGGGTGAGAAGTAGTCGAGGTGGAGCGGGTAGTAGACCGCGGTGCCGTCCTGCCAGCGCGAGCCCTGGATCTTGTACCAGCCGGCCGTCGCATAGATCAGACATGCCTCGGCCGTGATCACGAACAGGGCGGCGTTGTGGAGGACGTTGGCGATCACGTCCATCAGGATCCGGGGCTCGTCCTGCCTGGTGAGGCGGCCGACCAGCCACCACAGGCCGAGCGCCGCCCACGCCGTCCACAGGAGCGCGGGCACCAGCCGGCCGCCGCCGAGGCGGCCCGCCAGGGTCACCCCGCTCAACACCAGCCCGAGCACCACCCACAGGACCGGTCCCACCCGGTCGGTGACCCGCTCCCCACGCGCGCGTGCCGCTTCCACGCGCACCGCCCGGCGCGCGTCCAGGGACCACACCTGGCCGCAGCGCGTGAACACCAGGTAGATGGACATCAGGTGCAGCACGTTGTCGCCGCCGTCGCCCATGAAGACGCTGCGGTTCTGCAGCGAGAGCACGCCGAGCATGAACAGCACGGACATCGTGCGGGTGCGCCAGCCCACGAGCAGCAGGGCGCTCGACACGACGGCCAGCAGATAGAAGGTCTCGAACCAGGCCTGCCCGTCGGACCACATCAGGGCGGTGAAGGCGTGGTTGTCCCTCGTCAGCTGCTGGGCGAGGTCCCAGCTCCATGGTCCGTCGGGGCCGTAGAGCTCCTGACGGTGGGGGAACTCGCGCAGCAGGAACAGCAGCCAGGTCCCCGCGAAGCCGATGCGGATCACGGCGCTCTGGTGGGGACCGAGGGCGGATTCGGTGACCCGGGCGATGCCGCGGGAGACACACACGAAGAGACGGTTCACTTCACACCCCTGGCGGCCTCGTCGTCCGTGACCGTCCACCACGGCAGCACGCGGTACGCCGGCTTGTCGGAGACCTGCTCATGGCTCCACTCGGGCGGGGGCACATTGGTGGTCTCCGAGCGGACCTGCACGCTCTGCACGGTGCCCTCCCGGCTCGCCGGGTCCTCCCGGTACAGACGCATCACCACGATCCGGCGCAGGTACTGCTCGGAGAGCGACCCCCGCAGGCCCACCGGCCGGTTCGAGGCGTCGTGCGTGGCGGTGAAGAAGTCCCACGCCCGGCGCAGCTCGTTCTGCTCGGTGTGGCTGGGCAGTGGATTCCCCCTGATGTCCGCGCCGTCCAGCGCGGACAGGTCGTACCAGCCGGTGGTCGTCATGCTGCCGTCGGACAGGACGACCTGGGCCCGCACCTGGACCGCGATGTCCTGCTGCAGCGGGTTCGGCGCGAACAGCTTCCAGTTCTGCTCGAACTCCGGGTAGATCCACTCGTCGATCGCCTTGCCGTGCTGCTTGGTCACCGTGTTCGCCGGCGCGACGTGCAGAAACACCATCCCGAGGTGCACGCAGGCGACCACCGCGACGACCGCGAGCGCGAGGGCCGCGCCGATCTGATAGCGGGGGGAGAGGGCGGCGACTCCGGTGCGGGGTGGTGCGGGGGTGGGGGCGACGGAGATCGGGGGGATGGGGATGGGGTCGGGGGGTGGGGCCATGGCCGGGGGCCGGGGGGCCGGGGGTGCGGTCTCGGCCTGGGGCCGGGTGTCAGGGGCTATGGACAGGGCCGGGACGTGGGGGCCGGGGGCTTCGGGTGAGTCCGAGGGGCCGGGGCCGTCGGACTGGCGGGGCTCGTCGGCACCATCGGCCTCGTCGGCAGCGGCCTCATGAGCCCCATTAGCCCCACTGACCTCACCGGTCTCCGGAGACTCACCGTCATCACGGGCCTCCCCGGCGACGTCGGACGTCCCAGGTCGACGCGCCCCGCGCGACCCGTCCGGCCCGTGCGGGGCCTTCGAGTCTCCGTCGTACGCGTCCATTCCGCCCCGTTCCCCGATCCCGCTCAGTCGTCCGTCCGCCCCGTCCCCGCAGGGCGCCGCATGGTCCGCGAACACCGCTCCTCGGCGTTCGCACGGAACGGTACTCAGCCCCACCCGCCGGGCACAGCCCCGTAAAGGCACCCGAGCACGTGGCCGTCGCCACTCCTGCACCACTCCAGCGCCGGCCCGGTCCCCGCACCCGCGCCCGCCATCGCTGGTCCGCCGCAGCCATCACAGCAGGTCGCACAAGGTCGTACGTCCCGCCGCACGCCGCCTCCACAGCAGGACCGCAAGTTGTCCACAGGCTGCTGGGGCGGTTGTCCACAGCGGTTGACACCTCACGGCGCTCGCTTCACCATTGAACAGCACGGACCGAACGATCGGTCGGGAGAGCACTCAGTCAGAGCCCGAGATCAGGGGGACCGCATGGCCACAGCAGCCGCGCAGAGCACGTCGCGTTCACCGGCGTCCGGCGCCCAGGACACCGTCGACACGGCGGCGTTCGAGCGCACGTTCGACGCCGCCGTGGCCGCGGACGAGCGCATCGAGCCCCGGGACTGGATGCCCGATGCCTACCGCGCGACGCTGATCCGGCAGATCGCCCAGCACGCCCACTCCGAGATCATCGGCATGCAGCCGGAGGCCAACTGGATCACGCGCGCGCCCTCGCTGCGCCGCAAGGCCATCCTCATGGCCAAGGTCCAGGACGAGGCGGGCCACGGCCTGTATCTCTACAGCGCCGCGGAGACCCTCGGCACCAGCCGCGAAGAGCTCCTCGACAAGCTGCACAGCGGCCGCCAGAAGTACTCCTCGATCTTCAACTACCCCACCCTGACCTGGGCGGACGTCGGGGCGATCGGCTGGCTGGTGGACGGCGCCGCGATCACCAACCAGGTGCCCCTGTGCCGCTGCTCGTACGGCCCGTACGCGCGCGCGATGGTCCGCGTCTGCAAGGAGGAGTCCTTCCACCAGCGCCAGGGCTACGAGCTGCTGCTCGCCCTGAGCCGCGGCACGCCGGAGCAGCACGCGATGGCGCAGGACGCGGTCGATCGCTGGTGGTGGCCGTCCCTGATGATGTTCGGCCCGCCCGACGACGAGTCCCAGCACTCCGCGCAGTCGATGGCCTGGAAGATCAAGCGCCATTCGAACGACGAGCTGCGCCAGCGGTTCGTGGACATCTGCGTCCCCCAGGCCGAGTCGCTGGGCCTCACGCTCCCCGACCCGGACCTGCGGTGGAACGAGGAGCACGGGCACCACGACTTCGGCGCGATCGACTGGTCGGAGTTCTGGGAGGTCCTCAAGGGCAACGGCCCGTGCAACGAACAGCGCATCACCCAGCGCCGGCGGGCACACGACGAGGGCGCATGGGTAAGGGAGGCGGCCGCGGTCCACGCGGCCAAGCACACCGCGGGGACACGGCCCGGCGGGACTGGAGGAGCGCAGGCATGACCAACACCGACTGGCCCCTGTGGGAGGTCTTCGTGCGCTCGCGCCGCGGCCTGTCCCACACCCACGCCGGCAGCCTGCACGCGCCGGACGCCGAGCTCGCCCTGCGCAACGCCCGTGACCTGTACACCCGGCGTGGCGAGGGCGTCTCGATCTGGGTCGTCCCGGCCGCCGCGATCACCGCGTCCTCGCCGGACGAGAAGGACCCCTTCTTCGAGCCGGCCGCCGACAAGCCCTACCGGCACCCGACCTTCTACGAGATCCCGGAAGGGGTGAAGCACCTGTGACCCCGGCACCCGAGACCCCCGTGCCCGCGCGGTCCGCCGCCCTGGCCCTGGGCGACGACGCCCTGGTGCTCTCGCACCGGCTGGGGGAGTGGGCGGGCCACGCCCCCGCCCTGGAGGAGGAGGTCGCCCTCGCCAACATCGCGCTGGACCTGCTCGGCCAGGCCCGGGTGCTGCTGTCCATGGTGGGCGACGAGGACGAGCTCGCGTATCTGCGCGAGGAGCGCGCCTTCCGCAACGTCCAGCTGGTCGAGCAGCCCAACGGCGACTTCGCGCACACGATCGTCCGCCAGCTGTACTTCTCCACCTACCAGCAGCTGCTCTACGCCCAGCTGGCAGCGGGCGACGGCCCGTTCGCGCCGCTCGCCGGCAAGGCCGTCAAGGAGGTCGCCTACCACCGCGACCACGCCGAGCAGTGGACGCTGCGGCTCGGCGACGGCACGGACGTCAGCCATGACCGGATGCGGCTGGCGTGCGACGCTCTGTGGCGCTTCACCGGGGAGATGTTCCAGCCGGTGGAGGGCCTGGACGCCGACTGGGCGGGTATGGAGGCCGCCTGGCTGGAGTCCGTGGGCGCCGTGCTCGGCCGGGCCACCCTGGCCGTGCCCGAGGGGCCGCGGACCGGGGCGTGGTCGGCGGGCGCCGGCCGTCAGGGCCTGCACACGGAACCCTTCGGGCGGATGCTCGCCGAGATGCAGCATCTGCACCGCAGCCACCCGGGGGCGTCATGGTGACGACGACCGCGCTGGAGGCGGAACTCCTGGAGCTCGCCGGTTCGGTGCCCGACCCCGAACTGCCCGTACTCACCCTTCAGGAGCTGGGTGTGGTGCGCGCGGTGCACCTGCGCGACACCGGCGCGGTGGAGGTCGAGCTGACCCCGACCTACACCGGCTGCCCGGCCGTCGAGGCGATGTCCCTGGACATCGAGCGGGTGCTGCGCGAGCACGGCGTGCGGGAAGTCACCGTCCGCACCGTGCTGACACCCGCCTGGTCGACGGACGACATCTCGGCCGAAGGGCGGCGCAAGCTGCGGGAGTTCGGCATAGCTCCCCCGCGCGAGCGGCGCGAGGCCGGACCGGTCGCGCTCGGGCTCGGCCCGACCCGCACCGTGGCCGACGCGTCCGACCCCGTCCGCTGTCCGCACTGCGGATCCGCCGACACCGAGCTGCTCAGCCGGTTCTCCTCCACCGCGTGCAAGGCGCTGCGGCGCTGCCGCGACTGCCGCGAACCGTTCGACCACTTCAAGGAGCTGTGATGGCCCGCTTCCACCCGCTCCCGGTGGCCGCGGTCGACCGGCTCACCGACGACTCCGTGGCCCTGACCCTCACCGTCCCGCCGGAGCTGCGCGAGCAGTACCGGCACGCGCCGGGCCAGCACCTCGCCCTGCGCCGGGTCGTCGACGGCACGGAGATCCGGCGGACCTACTCGATCTGCTCCCCGGCCCCCGGCGACGAAGGCCCGAGCACCCTGCGGGTCGGGGTGCGGCTGGTCGACGGCGGCGCCTTCTCGACATACGCGCTGAAGGAGGTGAACATCGGGGACGAGCTGGAGGTGATGACCCCGGCCGGACGCTTCACGCTGGAGCCCACGCCCGGTCTGTACGCCGCGATCGTCGGCGGCAGCGGCATCACCCCGGTGCTGTCGATCGCCTCGACGCTGCTCGCGCGCGAGCCCTCGGCCCGGTTCTGCCTGATACGCAGCGACCGGACGGCCGCCTCCACGATGTTCCTGGAGGAGGTCGCCGACCTGAAGGACCGCTACCCCGAGCGGCTGCAGCTGGTGACGGTGCTCTCCCGGGAGGAGCAGCAGGCCGGCCTGCCGTCCGGGCGTCTCGACCAGGAGCGGCTGACCGGGCTGCTGCCCGCGCTGCTGCCGGTGGACGGTGTGGCGGGGTGGTTCCTGTGCGGGCCGTTCGGGCTGGTGCAGGGCGCGGAACGGGCGCTGCGGGAGCTCGGTGTGGACCGGGCCCGGATCCACGAGGAGATCTTCCACGTGGACGCTGGTGCGGCCCCCGCGACGACCGCTTCGGCCCCCGCGCACAGCACCGTGACCGCCCGGCTCGACGGGCGCGGCGGGACCTGGCCGGTGCACGACGGCGAGTCGCTCCTGGAGACGGTGCTGCGCAACCGGCCCGATGCCCCCTATGCCTGCAAGGGCGGGGTGTGCGGGACGTGCCGGGCCTTCCTGGTCTCGGGCGAGGTGCGCATGGACCGCAACTTCGCGCTGGAGGCGGAGGAGACGGAGGCGGGGTATGTGCTGGCCTGCCAGTCGCATCCGGTGACGGAGAAGGTGGAGCTGGACTTCGACCGCTGAGGCCGGACCGGCGCCCCCGCCGGTCCCCTGCCTCCCTCACCGGTCCCTCGCCTCCCTCACCGTTCCCTTCTTCTAGAACCTGTTCTATCTTGACGGTCCGTCAGATCAACGGATCCGCCGGGAGGACAGGACCGTGGACTTCACCTTCACCGAGGAGCAGTTGGCAGCGGCCGAGGCGGCCCGGGGAGTGTTCGCCGGGGTGGCGCCGGACGAGGTGCCGAGCCCGGCGCTCACCACCGGTGCTGTGGCCGAGGGCTTCGACCGTGCGCTGTGGGCCAGGCTCGCCGACGCGGACCTGCTGAGCCTGCTGTTCGACGCGGAGTACGGCGGGGCGGGCCTGGACGCCATCGCGCTGTGCCTGGTGCTGCGGGAGTCCGGGAAGGTGCTCGGGCGGGTGCCGCTGCTGGAGAGCAGCGCGGCCGCGGCCGCCGTACAGGTCTACGGCGGCAAGGAGTTGGCGGCCGGACTGCTGCCCCGTGCCGGGCGCGGTGAGCTGGTGCTGACCGTCGCCGCGAACGGCCGCACCGGCCACGACCCGGCCGAACTCGCCGTGACCGCACGGCGCGACGGTGACCTGTGGGTGCTGGACGGGGTGCAGACGGCCGTGCCGTGGGTGTACGACGCCGACCTCGTCGTCGTACCCGCACACACCGACACCGACCGCACCGTCCTCGCTCTGGTGCCCCGCGATCACGCCGGCGTCGCCCTCGCCGAGCAGGTCTCCACCAGCGGGGAGCGGCTGGGCGAACTGCGCCTGGAGTCCGCGCGGATCGCCGCCCGGGACGTCGTCGAGGCCGACGGGGCGTGGGAGTGGCTGCGGGAGCTGCTGGTCACGGGGACGTGCGCGCTGGCGCTCGGGCTGGGCGAGCGGGTGCTGAGGATGACCAGCGAGTACACCGGCAAGCGGGAGCAGTTCGGGCACCCGATCGCGACCTTCCAGGCCGTCGCCGTCCAGGCCGCCGACCGCTACATCGATCTGCGCGCCATGGAGGCCACCCTGTGGCAGGCCGCCTGGCGGATCGGCTCGGGGGCACCGGGCGTGCTGCCCGCCTCCGCGGACGTCGCCGTGGCCAAGATCTGGGCCGCTGAGGGCGTACGACGGGTGGTGCAGACCGCTCAGCACCTGCACGGCGGCTTCGGCGCCGACACCGAATACGCCCTGCACCGCTACCACGCCTGGGCCAAGCACCTGGAGCTGGCGCTCGGCCCGGCCGCGGCGCACGAGGAGGCGCTGGGCGACCTGCTGGCGGCGCACCCCCTGGGCTGACCGACGCCCCGGGGGGTCTGTGATCCACCCAGAGGATCTGTGAGCTAGAGGACGAAGCCCGGCTGGCCCGCGTCGGTGACGACCGGGCGGCCGGCCGCCTGCCAGACCTGCATGCCGCCGTCGACGTTCACGGCGTCGATGCCCTGCTGGACCAGATACATCGTGACCTGGGCCGAGCGGCCGCCGGACCGGCAGATCACATGGACCCGGCCGTCCTGCGGAGCCGCCTCGCTCAGCTCGCCGTAGCGGGCCACGAACTCACTGATGGGGATGTGCAGCGCCCCCTCGGCATGGCCGGCCCGCCACTCGTCGTCCTCGCGGACGTCCAGCAGGAAGTCGCCGTCCTTGAGGTCCACGACCCCGACCGTGGGCACACGCGCTGCGAAACTCATGCGTCCGACGCTACCCGAACGCACACCGCGGTCGGGCCGCGCTACTCCTGCCCCAGCAGCCCCGCCAGCTCCGCCTCCCGCTCCGCCACATCGGCGAGGAGCTTCTCGGCGATCTCGTCCAGGAGGGCGTCGGGGTCGTCCGGGGCCAGGCGGAGCATCGCCGCGATCGCGGTGTCCTCCAGTTCCCGGGCGATCAGGGTGAGGAGTTCCTTGCGCTGAGCCAGCCATTCGAGGCGGGCATAGAGCTCCTCGCTGCGACTCGGGCCCGGCTCGGCGGGGGCCGGTCCCGCGGCCCACTCCTCGGCCAGCTCGCGCAGCAGCGCCTCGTCGCCGCGGGCGTAGGCGGCGTTGACGCGGGTGATGAACTCCTCGCGCCGTGTGCGCTCGTCATCCTCCTGCGCCAGGTCGGGGTGGGCCTTGCGGGCCAGCTCGCGGTAGAGCTTGCGGGCCTCCTCGCTCGGGCGCACCCGCTCCGGAGGCCGTACCGCCTGGTCCGTGAGCATCGCCGAAGCCTCCGGGAACAGGCCGTAGCCGTCCATCCAGCCGTTCAGCAGTTCCTCGACGCCGGGGATCGGCATGACCCGGGCCCGGGCCTCCTCGGCGAGCCGGATGTCCTCCGGGTCGCCGGTGCGGGCGGCCTTGGCCTCGGCGATCCGGGCGTCCAGCTCCTCCAGCCGGGTGTACATCGGACCGAGCTTCTGGTCGTGCAGCCGGGAGAAGTTCTCGACCTCGACGCGGAAGGTCTCCACCGCGATCTCATAGTCGATCAAGGCCTGCTCGGCGGCCCGCACGGCCCGCTCCAGCCGCTCCTCGGGCCGCGGTGCCTGGGACTGATCAGCTTCCGGGGTCGTCACCCGACCAGCGTAGGCCACGGCCGAAACCGTCACCCCCGGCGCCGCCCGGTTCGCCCTGCCTCACCGCGCGTCCGGCCCTTCGCACCCCGGACCGTCACACCCCCATCTCGGCCGCGATCCGCCCCGACCGCACCGCCGTCACCAGGTTCGCGTGGTCCGCCTCCGTGCGGTCGGCATAGGCGATCGAGAACGCGGCCATGGCCTCGTCGAGCTCCTCGTTCTTGCCGCAGTAGCCGGCGATCAGCCGGGGGTCGGCGCTGTGGGCGTGGGCGCGGGCCAGCAGGGCGCCGGTCATCCGGCCGTAGTCGTCCATCTGGTCGGCGGACAGGGCCGCGGGGTCGACGCTGCCCTTGCGGTTGCGGAACTGCCGGACCTGGAAAGGCCGGCCGTCGACCGTCGTCCAGCCCAGCAGGATGTCGCTGACCACCTGCATGCGCTTCTGGCCCAGCACCACCCGGCGGCCCTCGTGGCCGACGGGCGCCGCGTCGAAGCCGGCCGTCGCCAGATGCGGGACCAGCGCCGACGGACGGGCCTCCTTCACCTGGAGGACCAGCGGTTCACCGCGGTGGTCCAGGAGCAGGACGACATACGAGCGGGTGCCCACGCTGCCCGTGCCCACCACCCGGAACGCCACGTCGTGCACCGCGTGCCGGGCCAGGAGCGGCAGCCGGTCCTCCGAGAGCGTCTCCACATAAGGCTCCAGGGACGCGGCCACGGCCGCCGCCTCCGCGTCCTCCACGCGCCGCAGCACCGGCGGGGCGTCGACGAAACGGCGGCCCCCGTCCTCGGCGGCCTCGGTCGACTTCGCCGCGAACCGCCCGCTGGTGTTGGCCCGCGCCTTCTCCGAGACCCGCTCCAGCGTCCCGATCAGGTCATGGGCGTCGGTGTACGAGACGAGCTCCTCGTCCGCGATGGCGTTCCACGCGTCCAGCACCGACAGCTTGGCGAGCAGCCGCATGGTGCGCCGGTACGCCCCCACCGCGTCGCCCGCCGCCTTGCGGCACATGTCCTCGTCGGCACCCGCCTCCCGGCCGGCCAGCACCAGCGAGGCGGCGAGCCGCTTGAGGTCCCACTCCCAGGGGCCGTGCACGGTCTCGTCGAAGTCGTTCAGATCGATGACCAGGCCGCCGCGGGCGTCGCCGTACAGGCCGAAGTTGGCCGCGTGCGCGTCGCCGCAGATCTGGGTGCCTATCCGGGTCATGGGGGTGCGCGCGAGGTCGTACGCCATGAGGCCGGCCGAGCCGCGCAGGAAGGCGAAGGGGGTCGCGGCCATCCTGCCCACCCGTATCGGCGTGAGCCCGGGGATACGGCCCCGGTTGGACTCCTCGACGGCGCTCACCGCGTCGGGCCGCGAGCCGTCCAGGTCCAGGGCGCTGTGCGTGCGGCGCGGAACGCTCGTGCGCAGCGCCTTGCCCTGCTCCTTGGGCGAACCCTGCGACGGCCACTGGGCGAATCCACGCACCCGGGGCAGCCGTCCCGCCGCCCGCGCCGACTCCCCCACTGCCGCTCCGGCCTCGGTCACCGCGACCGCCTCCCCCGCGTCCACACACGTACTCGCCCGAACATCAACTCGTGCAGACCGTACAACCGGTGGCCGAAACGCGTCAGACCCTGTGGACAACTCCACGCCTGTGGAAATCCCGAGCCCCGGCGACCCGGCGATGACGAAGGACCGGACCCCGCGGGCGAGTTGTCCGCAGCCCCCCACGGACCTGAGAGACTCATCACACTGTGAAATACCCCGCAAACACGACAAAGGACCCACCGTGATCACGATGGGCCCTTGCCACTGTGCGCGAGGGGGGAGTTGAACCCCCACGCCCTTGCGGGCACTGGAACCTGAATCCAGCGCGTCTGCCTATTCCGCCACCCGCGCATTGGGTGTGTCTTCCGTCTCCGTCCCTTTCGGGGCGGCCCCTTCCGACATCCAGAACATTAGCACGTCGGACAGGGCGGGTTCACATCCCTTGTTTCGGCCCGGGACGGGCACCCTGGACCAGGTATCAGGCAGTACCGGTTCACGTATCAACCTCGTACCGGTCCCCGTCATCTCCCCAGGAGGCGGACCGGGTCCACAGTCAGGTGCGGGACACTGGTCGTGGCCCGCCTCTACGATCCTTGACAGAGAGAGTTCGAAGGGGGCCCACGCGGGGAACCGGCTGTTTGCCGGGCGCGTGGATACGATCAGTAAGCAGTACCAGGCAAGGCAGTAGGGAAGCAGCGACGGAGGAGGTGCCCCATGGGAGTCCTGAAGAAGTTCGAGCAGCGTCTCGAAGGTCTGGTCAACGGCACCTTCGCCAAGGTGTTCAAGTCCGAGGTCCAGCCCGTCGAGATCGCCGGAGCGCTCCAGCGTGAGTGCGACAACAACGCGACCATCTGGAACCGCGACCGGACCGTCGTACCCAACGACTTCATCGTGGAGCTGAGCGCGCCGGACCACGAGCGCCTCAGCCCCTACTCCGGCCAGCTCGGGGACGAGCTCGCCGGAATGGTGCGTGACTACGCGAAGCAGCAGCGCTACACCTTCATGGGGCCGATCAAGGTCAACCTGGAGAAGGCGAACGACCTGGACACCGGTCTGTACCGGGTGCGCAGCCGTACGCTCGCCTCCTCCAGCAGCCAGCAGGCCCCGCCGGCCGGCAGGCCCGGCCAGGGCGCCCCGGGCGGCTACGGCTACCCGCCGGCCGCCGCGCCCGCGGGAGCCCCGCCCATGCCGTCCGCGCCGCCGCCCGGCGGCCGGCCCGGCGGCTACGGATACCCGCAGCCCGCCGCCCAGCGGCCCCCGGCCGCCCACGCGAGCGGCGGCCGCACCCGCTACTGGATCGAGATCAACGGCGCCCGCCATCAGATCTCCCGCCCGACGCTGGTGCTGGGCCGCAGCACCGAAGCCGACGTGCGGATCGACGACCCCGGCGTCTCCCGCCGGCACTGTGAGATCCGGACCGGAACGCCCTCGACGATCCAGGATCTCGGGTCCACCAACGGCATCGTGGTGGACGGGCAGCACACCACCCGCGCTACGCTCCGCGACGGCTCGCGGATCGTCGTGGGCAGCACCACCATCATTTACCGGCAAGCCGAAGGGTGAAGCGGGGGCAATGTCAGAGCTGACCCTCACGGTCATGCGGCTGGGTTTCCTGGCCGTACTGTGGCTGTTCGTGATCGTGGCCGTGCAGGTCATCCGCAGCGACCTGTTCGGTACGCGCGTCACCCAGCGCGGGTCGCGCAGGGAGGCGGCACGGCCGCAGCAGGCCGCACGGCAGCAGCAGGCCGCGCCCCCGCAGCAGCGCGGCCAGCAGGCCGGCGGCCGTCAGCGCCGCAACGCCCCCACCAAGCTGGTCGTCTCCGAGGGCACCCTCACGGGCACGACGGTGGCGCTCCAGGGCCAGACCATTACCCTGGGCCGCGCACACGACTCCACGATCGTGCTGGACGACGACTACGCCTCCAGCCGCCATGCCAGGATCTACCCGGACCGCGACGGTCAGTGGATCGTCGAGGACCTCGGCTCCACCAACGGCACATATCTGGACCGGTCCCGGCTGACGACCCCCACACCGATCCCGCTGGGCGCGCCGATCCGCATCGGCAAGACCGTCATCGAGCTGCGGAAGTAGTACCACGTCATGAAAGAGCGCGAGCGGAGCGAGCACGCAACGGCGGACCGCAAGCCGGCCGTCGGCGCGCTCCCGACCGGAGGGTGGGCACCGTGCGGATGTACCCGGAGCCGACGGGCGAGGTGCGCATGAGTCTGTCACTGCGCTTCGCCGCCGGATCGCACAAAGGCATGATCCGGGAGGGCAACGAGGACTCCGGTTACGCCGGTCCCCGCCTGCTCGCCATCGCCGACGGCATGGGCGGCCAGGCCGCCGGTGAGGTCGCCTCCTCCGAGGTGATCTCGACGCTGGTCACGCTCGACGACGACGTGCCCGGCTCCGACATCCTCACCTCCCTCGGCGCCGCCGTGCAGCGCGCCAACGACCAGCTGCGCGCCATGGTCGAGGAGGACCCCCAGCTGGAGGGCATGGGCACCACGCTCACCGCCCTGCTCTGGACCGGGCAGCGGCTCGGCCTCGTCCACGTCGGCGACTCCCGCGCCTATCTGCTGCGTGACGGTGTGCTCACGCAGATCACCCAGGACCACACCTGGGTGCAGCGCCTCGTCGACGAGGGCCGGATCACCGAGGAGGAGGCGACCACGCACCCGCAGCGGTCCCTCCTGATGCGGGCACTGGGCAGCGGCGACCATGTCGAGCCCGACCTGTCGATCCGCGAGGTCCGCGCCGGCGACCGCTATCTGATCTGCTCCGACGGCCTCTCCGGCGTCGTCTCCCACCAGACGATGGAGGAGACCCTCGCCAGCTACCAGGGCCCGCAGGAGACCGTGCAGGAGCTGATCCAGCTCGCGCTGCGCGGCGGCGGCCCGGACAACATCACCGTCATCGTCGCCGACGTCCTCGACCTGGACACCGGAGACACCCTCGCCGGCCAGCTGTCCGACACCCCGGTGGTGGTCGGCGCGGTCGCCGAGAACCAGCACCACCTGCACGACAACGGCATCATGCAGACCCCGGCCGGCCGCGCCTCCCACCTCGGCCGCCAGGGACACGGCCAGGGCGGCGGCGAGTTCGGCCCGCCCGGCTCCGGCGACACCACCGGCTACGTGCCGGAGGGCAGTTTCGGCGACTACACCGACGACGACTTCATCAAGCCGCGCAAGGGCCGCAGGTGGCTGAAGAGATCCCTCTACGGCGGTCTCGCCCTCGCGGTCATCGGCGGCGGCCTGTACGGCGGCTACCGCTGGACGCAGACGCAGTACTACGTCGGCACGAAGGGCGAGCACGTCGCGCTGTACCGCGGCATCAACCAGGACCTGGCCTGGGTGTCGCTGTCGAAGGTCGAGAAGGACCACCCCGAGATCGAACTCAAGTACCTGCCGCCCTACCAGCAGAAGCAGGTCAAGAACACGATCCCGCAGGGCGACCTCGTCAAGGCCCAGTCGAAGGTCCAGGAGCTGTCCGTGCAGGCCTCCGCCTGCAAGAAGGAGGCCGAGCGCACGGCCGCCGAGAGCGAGAAGAACGCCAAGACGGGCCAGGGCGAGGCCGGGGGCACCACGGGAACCACGCGTACCTCCCTCACGTCCAAGGCCTCACCGACACCCAACCCGTCGAACTCGGCACCGTCTTCGACGAACCCTTCGAAGTCTCCGTCCTCGACCCCGTCCGCGACCGCGACTCCCAGCCCCGGGCCCACGCTCTCGGAGGATGAGCAGAAGGTCGTCTCGCTGTGCGGTAAGCAGTAGGCAAGCCGTGAGAGGCCCCGTCACACGATGAGCAGTACTTCCAACAGTTCGACGCACCACACGTCCACGATCGGCGCCATCGGCGCACCGAGCCGGCGCAACACCGAGCTGGCGCTGCTGGTGTTCGCCGTGGTCATCCCGGTGTTCGCGTACGCCAACGTGGGTCTGGCCATCAATGACCAGGTGCCCACCGGCCTGCTGGGCTACGGGCTCGGCCTGGGCCTGCTGGCCGGCGTCGCCCACCTCGGTGTGCGGAAGTTCGCCCCGTACGCCGACCCGCTGCTGCTGCCGCTGGCCACGCTGCTGAACGGGCTCGGACTGGTCGCCATCTGGCGGCTCGACCAGTCCAAGCTGCTGCGGGCGATCGGCCAGACCGGTAGCGCGGCGCCCCGCCAGCTGTTGTACACCGCGTTGGGCATCGCCCTGTTCGTCGTCGTGCTGATCTTCCTGAAGGACCACCGTGTCCTGCAGCGCTACACGTACATCTCCATGTTCGGCGCCCTGATCCTGCTCCTCCTGCCTCTGGTACCCGGCCTCGGGGCCGGCCTCTACGGCGCCAAGATCTGGATCAGGGTCCCCGGCCTGGGCACGCTGCAGCCCGGCGAGTTCGCGAAGATCATCCTCGCCGTCTTCTTCGCCGGCTACCTGATGGTGAAGCGCGACGCCCTGGCCCTCGCCAGCCGCCGCTTCATGGGCCTCTACCTGCCGCGCGGCCGCGACCTCGGCCCGATCCTCGTGGTCTGGGCGATGTCGATCCTCATCCTGGTCTTCGAGACCGACCTCGGTACCTCGCTCCTGTTCTTCGGCATGTTCGTCGTCATGCTGTACGTCGCCACCGAGCGGACCAGCTGGATCGTCTTCGGTCTGCTGATGTCCGCGGTCGGCGCCGTCGGCGTGGCGAGCTTCGAGCCCCACATCCAGACGCGTGTCCAGGCCTGGCTCAACCCGATGCGCGAGTACGAGCTCAGCCGCATCGTGACCCATGACGGCATCGCCCACTCCGACCAGCTGCAGCAGGCCCTGTGGGCCTTCGGCTCCGGCGGCACACTCGGCACCGGCTGGGGCCAGGGTCACTCCGAGCTCATCCGGTTCGCCGCCAACTCCGACTTCATCCTCGCCACCTTCGGCGAGGAGCTGGGCCTGGCGGGCATCATGGCGATCCTGCTGGTCTACGGCCTGATCGTGGAACGCGGTGTGCGCACCGCCCTCGCCGCCCGCGACCCGTTCGGCAAGCTGCTCGCCGTCGGCCTGTCCGGCGCCTTCGCCCTCCAGGTGTTCGTGGTGGCCGGCGGTGTGATGGGCCTCATCCCGCTCACGGGTATGACCATGCCGTTCCTGGCCTCCGGCGGTTCGTCCGTGCTGGCCAACTGGGCGCTGATCGGCATCCTGATCCGCATCAGCGACACGGCCCGCCGCCCGGCGCCCACCCCCGTCGCCAATCCCGACTCCGAGATGACCCAGATCGTGCGCCCCGGAAGCGCCGGCCCCACCGGGTGATCGTGATCACCTCAATGAAGATCGTTTTCGCCCGTGCCGCCCACTAAAGTCGCAGCCGACCAGCTGTGACCCGTGACCACGGGAAAACGAAACACATAGGGGGAATTTCATGCTTCGCATGGATTCGCGCGGCAAGCGCATCGCGGTGGGTGCGGCCGCCGCGCTCGGCGCCGCACTGTTCACCGTCACCAGCGCGTCGAGCGCCCAGGCCGCTCCGCTCTACGGGGGGCAACTGGACCACCGACGACGTGAAGGTCCGCAAGGGCCCGAGCACGGGCACCGCGATCGTCGACCGGGGCTACCTCGGTGACGGCGCCGCGGTGAAGTGCCAGGTCCAGGGCGAGGGCGTGTACGGCAACACCACCTGGTACTACGTGAAGAACGTCAACTCCAGCAAGAACGTCTGGGGATACACTTCCGCGCACTACTTCCGGGTGGCCGGCGGCAACACCCCGCCGAAGTGCTGACCTGCCCCTCGGCACACCTCTGACGGACGGCTTCCGGTCCCGGCACTCGCCGGGACGGAAGCCGTCCGCTTCTACTGGAACCCTCCGCCCCTCCAGTACGTCTATTGATCAGTCGTTGTCGACTGCCCCGCCTGGAGGCACAGTCACTGCCTCTAGACTGTGGGCGGCCAAGGATGAGCGCCAGCACCAGCGACACCGAGAGACTGAAGCAAACAGGCGCACCTGTTAGCTTGTGGAAAGGCCGGACGTGAACAAGCCACTGCGCCGAATCGCGATCTTCTGCGGACTCCTGGTCCTGGCGCTGCTGATCCGTGACAACTGGCTTCAGTACGTCCAGGCCGACAAACTGCGCACCGACCCGAAGAATCGCCGTGTGGCCATCGAGCGGTACGCGTACCCGCGCGGCGACATCATCGTCGACGGCAACCCGATAACCGGCTCGGTCGAGACCAAGAGCGGCGACTACAAGTACAAGCGCACCTACAAGAACGGGGCCATGTGGTCCCCGATCACCGGCTACTCCTCGCAGGCCTTCGACGGCAGCTTCCTGGAGAAGATCGAGGACGGCATCCTCACCGGCAACGACGACCGGCTCTTCTTCCGCAAGACCCTCGACATGATCACGGGCAAGCCGCAGCAGGGCGGCAATGTCGTGACCACGCTGAACGGGGCCGCGCAGAAGGCGGCGTTCAGCGGCCTGGCGAAGCAGGGCGGCAAGGGCGCGGTGGTCGCCCTGGAGCCGTCCACCGGCAAGATCCTGGCGCTGGCGTCGTACCCGTCGTACGACCCCTCGACCTTCGCGGGTGACCGGAACAGTGACGCCGATGCCTGGAAGAAGCTCCAGAAGAAGTACAACCCCGCCGACCCGATGCTGAACCGGGCCCTGCGCGAGACCTACCCGCCGGGCTCCACCTTCAAGGTGGTCACGGCCGCGGCCGCGCTGGAGAACAACCTGTACCCGGACGCCGACACGAACACCAAGTCGCCGCTGCCGTGGACCATGCCCGGCACCACCACCGAGCTGAAGAACGAGGGCAACATCCCCTGCAAGAACGCGCCCATGCGCGTCGCGCTGCGGTACTCCTGCAACACCGTCTTCGGCAAGATCGGCGCCGACCTCGGCAACGACAAGATGCTGGCGGAGGCGAAGAAGTTCGGCTTCGACGAGGAGCAGTTCGTCCCGACCCGCTCCAGCGCCTCGGTGTTCTCCAGCGGCATGAACCAGTCGCAGACCGCGCTGTCCTCGATCGGCCAGTACAACACCGCCACGACCCCGCTGCAGATGGCCATGGTCGCCTCGGCCGTCGCCAACGGCGGCAAGCTGATGAAGCCGTACATGGTCGACAAGCTCCAGTCCTCGAACCTGGACACCGTGGCGACCACCGAGCCGCAGCAGCTCAGCCAGCCGCTGTCGGCGAAGAACGCGCAGATCCTGCAGTCGATGATGGAGACGGTCGTCCAGAAGGGCACGGGTACGAAGGCACGGATCTCCGGCGCCACCGTGGGCGGCAAGACCGGTACCGCCCAGCACGGCGTGGAAAACAGCGAGAACCCCTACGCCTGGTTCATCTCGTATGCCAAGCTCAGCGACGGCAGCTCGCCGGTCGCCGTGGCCGTCGTGATCGAGGACGACAACGCCAACCGCGACGACATCTCCGGCGGCGGCCTCGCGGCACCGATCGCCAAGAGCGTGATGGAGGCGGTCATCGCGTCCAAGAAGTGAGTGACCCCGCTCACGTCCCCTTCACATCGGTGCACGTTGCGATACCGGTCCTGTATCGGGTGACGGGCTTGGCCAGGTCACACAGCGCCAGCCGGGTACGGTAGGCCCGGACGGCAGCCTCCGGCCGCACACGGACGTGCGCGGCCGAGACCCGACGGAGAGGGCTGGTAGGTAGCTATGGAAGAGCCGCGTCGCCTCGGCGGCCGGTACGAGCTGGGCCAGGTGCTCGGCCGCGGTGGCATGGCGGAGGTCTACCTCGCGCATGACACCCGCCTCGGCCGCACCGTGGCGGTGAAGACGCTGCGCGCGGACCTCGCGCGTGATCCGTCCTTCCAGGCCCGCTTCCGCCGGGAGGCCCAGTCGGCCGCCTCGCTCAACCATCCCGCGATCGTGGCGGTCTACGACACGGGCGAGGACTACATCGACGGGGTCTCGATCCCGTACATCGTGATGGAGTACGTCGACGGGTCCACGCTTCGTGAGCTGCTGCACAGCGGTCGCAAGCTCCTGCCCGAGCGTGCGATGGAGATGACCATCGGCATCCTCCAGGGCCTGGAGTACGCCCACCGCAGCGGCATCGTGCACCGTGACATCAAGCCGGCGAACGTCATGCTGACGCGCAACGGCCAGGTCAAGGTCATGGACTTCGGCATCGCCCGCGCCATGGGCGACTCCGGCATGACGATGACGCAGACCGCGGCCGTCATCGGCACCGCCCAGTACCTCTCCCCGGAGCAGGCGAAGGGCGAGCAGGTCGACGCGCGCTCGGACCTCTACTCGACGGGCTGCCTGCTCTACGAGCTGCTGACGGTACGGCCGCCGTTCGTCGGGGACTCCCCGGTCGCGGTCGCCTACCAGCACGTCCGCGAGGAACCGCAGCCCCCGAGCGTCTTCGACCCCGAGATCACGCCCGAGATGGACGCCATCGTCCTGAAGGCACTGGTCAAGGACCCGAACTACCGCTACCAGTCCGCCGACGAGATGCGCGCCGACATCGAGGCCTGCCTCGACGGCCAGCCCGTGGCGGCCGCAGCGGCCATGGGCTCGGTCGGCTACGGCGGCTACCCCGACGACCAGCCGACGACGGCCCTGCGCGCGGACGCCGGCGCCACGACGATGCTGCCGCCGATGAACCCGGACGACGGCGGCTACGGCTACGACGACCGCCCCGACCGCCGCCGCCAGCCGAAGAAGAACAACACCTCCACGATTCTCCTCATCGTGGCGGGCATCCTGGTCCTGGTCGGCGCGATCCTGATCGGGAAGTACGCCTTCAGCGGCAACACCGGGGGCGACGGCAAGATCCCGGCGCCGAACTTCGTCGGCCAGCCGGCGGACACGGCCAGAAAGATGGCCGACAACGTCGGTCTGGAAGTGTCGATCAGCAAAAAGCCCTGCGAGGACCAGACCAAGGGCAACGTCTGCTCGCAGGACCCGGTTGCCGACACGAAGGTCAAGAAGGGCTCCACCGTCAATCTGGTGGTCTCGACGGGCGCGCCGAAGGTCACCGTGCCCAGCGTGATCGGGCTCAGCCTCGACGAGGCCAAGTCGAAGCTCGAGGGCGACGACTACAAGTTCAAGGTCGACACCGAGACCCGGGAGTCCACGGAAGACCCGGGCACCGTCCTCGAACAGAACCCGGTCGACGGCAAGCAGGTCCAGAAGGGCTCCACGATCACTCTCACGATCGCGAAGGCCGCGCAGAAGTCGACCGTCCCGGACGTCACCGGCCAGACCTGTGACGCCGCCAAGGCCCAGATGACGGCCAACAACCTGACCGGCAACTGCGTCGAGGTGGACACCAGCGACCCGAACCAGGTCGGCAAGGTCATCTCGACCAACCCGCAGGCCGGTCAGCAGGTCGACAAGAACTCCACGGTGCAGATCCAGGTCGGCAAGGCCCAGCAGCAGCAGACGCAGGTGCCGAACGTCGTCGGTCAGACCGTGAAGAACGCCAAGAAGATCCTGCAGCAGAACGGCTTCAACAACATCCAGTTCGCCGCCGGCAGCTCGCAGGACGACAACGCGTTCGTCAGCCAGCAGGACCCGGGCGCGGGCACCGCGGCCGACCCGAACAGCACCACGATCACCCTGACGACCGTGGGCTTCGGCAACGGCAACAACGGTGGCAACGACGGCGGTGCCACCCTCTTCGGCGGCACCAGCGGCTGACCGGCCGGCCACGACAAGCAGAGCCCCGGCTCTCCTCCGTGAGGAGAGCCGGGGCTCTGCTTGTCGCATCACCGCACCTCGATCGGTCAGCGCAGCTCTTCCGGCGGTGTCCGCTTGCTGTCCACCTTGTCCACGCGGACCAGTTCGCCCCACACCACATAGCGGTACCGGCTCGTGTAGACCGGTGTGCACGTCGTCAGGGTGATGTAGTGGCCCGGCTTCTTCCTGCCGGATTCCTTCGGGACCGGGGCGAGGACCTTGACGTTGAACTTCGAGGTCTCGTCGAGCACGGCGTAGACCTTGTAGACGTACCACTTGTCCTTGGTCTCGAAGACGATCGGGTCGCCCTTCTCCACCTTGTCGATGTTGTGGAACTTGGCGCCGTGGCCGTCGCGGTGGGCGGCGAGGGTGAAGTTGCCCTTCTTGCCGGACATGGGGAGGGTCGCCTTCACCGGGTCCGTGTAGTAGCCGGCCACACCGTCGTTCAGGACCTTCGTCGACGTGCCCTTCTCGACCAGGACCTCGCCGTTGTGCATCGACGGCACGTGCAGGAAGCCGATGCCGTCCTTGGTGTCCAGCGCGCCGGGGCCGGTGTCGTGGGCCCAGCTGTCGCGGACCTTGTCACCGCGCTGGTCCGCCTGCCGGTCGGCGACGACGTTCGTCCACCACAGGGAGTAGACGACGAACAGGCCGAGCACCAGGCCCGACGTGATGAGAAGTTCACCGAAGACGCTGACCGCCGTGGCGATACGGCCGGTGCCCCGGCGCCGCCGTACCGGCGCCGCCTCCGGCGTGTCCGTCTGCTCTTCGGTGTCGTCGGCGGTCGCTGCCACTGTTCATCTGCCCTTACTCGACGAGCGCATCCGGCTTGCCCTTGCTGCGCGGCCGTTCCTCGACCATCTTGCCCCAGACGATCAGCCGGTACTTGCTGGTGAACTCCGGCGTACACGTGGTGAGGGTGATGTAGCGGCCCGGCCGGGTGAAGCCGGACCCCCTGGGGATCGGGTCCAGCACGCTCGTGTTGTTGGGCGCCGTCACCGGCAGCATCGACGTCATCTTGTAGACGTAGTACGTGTCCTGGGTCTCGACCACGACGTCGTCGCCCGGCTGGAGCCGGTTGATGTACCGGAACGGCTCCCCGTGCGTGTTGCGGTGTGCCGCCAGCCCGAAGTTGCCGGTCTTCGCGCTCGGCATCGCGGTCTTCAGCGGGCTCTCGCCGTAGTGCCCCACCATGCCCTTGTCGAGCACCCTCTTGTTGCTGACGCCCTCCGCTATCGGCGCCACCACGTCCAGCTTGGGAATGTGCAGGATGGCGAAACCCTGCCCCGGCTCGAACGTGCCCGGTTCCCGCTTTCCGCTCGCCCATTCGTTCTGCAGGCTGCTCGTCTCCTGGCCCGCCTGCGCATGGGCCCGGACATTCGTCCACCACAGCTGGTAGGTGACGAACAGCAGCATCAGCACGCCGGTGGTGATGAACACCTCGCCTATCGCCCGGCTCGCGACGACGGCCGCGCCCGGCTTGCGCGCCCGCGCCTGGCGCCGGGCCTCCACTCGGGAGAGCGGCGCCCCGGCCCCGTTCTCCTCCCTCCGCGGCTCCGGCGCCCTCGCCGCACCGCCATGACGCCCGCCACGCCGCTTGGCGGCCTTTCTGCGGGCCGCTCGGCCGCCCACCGGGGTTCCGGTGGCCGAGGAGGCGGATGAGGCGACAGAGGCGTATGTGGCGTTGCTCGCGGTCCCCGGTGGCGGGTCCGGCAGACGGAGGGCCACCGTCTCCTCGTCGACCGGGGGCAGATACGGCTCTCCGTAGCCCCCCTGCCCGTACTGGTCCCCGAGCGCTCCGGAAGCCCCGTACGACTGATCCCCGTACGAGGCATCGGTCTCGCGCTCCGGGCGCAGCGCGGTCACGCCGTGGCCCTGCCCACCACCGGGGCGAGCCCCGCCGACCTCGCCACCGCGCCCTGGTCACCGCACTCCACCAGCCAGTTCGCCAGCATCCGGTGCCCGTGCTCGGTCAGCACCGACTCGGGGTGGAACTGCACACCCTCGACCGGGAGTTCACGGTGTCTCAGGCCCATGATGATCCCGTCGTGGGTACGGGCCGTGACCTCCAGCTCCGCCGGAACCGTGGCCGGCTCGGCGGCCAGCGAGTGGTAGCGGGTCGCCGTGAAGGGCGACGGCAGTCCGGCGAAGACGCCCCGGCCCTCGTGCTCGACCAGGGAGGTCTTTCCGTGCAGCAGCTCCGGCGCGCGGTCCACCACACCGCCGTACGCCACCTGCATCGACTGCATGCCCAGGCAGACGCCGAAGACGGGCACCCCGGTGGCCGCGCAGTGGCGGACCATGTCCACGCAGACGCCGGCGTGCTCCGGGGTGCCGGGGCCCGGTGACAGCAGCACGCCGTCGAAGCCGTCCTGGGCGTGCGCCGTCGACACCTCGTCGTTGCGCAGCACCTCGCACTCGGCGCCCAGCTGGTACAGGTACTGGACCAGGTTGAAGACGAAGCTGTCGTAGTTGTCGACGACGAGAATCCGCGCACTCACTGGTTGTCCACCGTCACATCGTTGAAGGGCAGCAGCGGTTCGGCCCACGGGAAGACGTACTGGAACAGGACGTAGATCACGAACAGCACCAGCACGAGTGAGATCAGCGCCCTCACCCACGCATTGCCCGGCAGATGCCGCCAGATCCAGCCGTACATGCCGTCCCTTCCGTCGCGCCACGGCACCTGACTCACGCCGTACAGCCACCAGACTAACGGCGCAGAGCCTTCGGTTTGCCTGCCTCCACAGGCTGTGTGGAGTCCAGATGCGCCCAGACGATCAGCCTGTGACTGTGCCCCCATTCCGGATCGCACGTGGTCAGTGTGAGATAGCGGCCTGGACGCGTATACCCCGACTTACGTGGCACAGGGTCGATCACTTCAACGTCCGTCGGAACTGTTTTGTAAGGGCCTTTGTCGATCCGATACGTGAACCAGGTCGTCCCGTTCGTCAGTACGACCGCGTCCCCCGGGCGCAGCTCCGGAAAGTCCTTGAACGGATCACCGTAGGTACGCCGGTGACCGGCGACCGCGAAGTTGCCCTCCTGGCCCAGCCGGGCGGTGCGGGCATAGTGAGCGAGGCCCTTCTTCAGCACGTCCGTGCCGGTGCCCTCCAGCACGGGTTTGTTCCACGTGAAACCGAGCCGCGGGATGTACATGATCGCGAAGGGCTTGCCGTAGTGGTACGCCGCGGGCCTGGCCGGGCTCGAAGATGCTCCGGGGCCTGCCGCCGGGTGCCCGGCCGCCCCCTTCGACCACTCCCGCTGTAACTGGTCGATCTGGTCGTTCATGACACTGTCGGCCTTCACACCGGTCCAGAACAGCACATAGACGACGAACAGGACGATCAGAGCGCCGACGGTGATGCAGAGCTCGCTGACGGACCTGACGATCACGCGCACCGGCGACTCCTGGACGGACGGCTACTGCACGGGCTTCGCGTAGTGCAGATCCACTGTGCCCGAGTAGCCGGGAAGAGTCACCGTCCCGTCCTCGGCGACTTTCCAGCCGAGGCCGTAGACGTTGACGTACACCATGTAGTTCTGGATCGCCGGGCTCGCCGCGAGCGCCTTCTGCAGCTTGTCCGGGTCCCCGACCGCGGTGATCTTGTACGGCGGTGAGTAGACGCGGCCCTGGAGGATCAGCGTGTTGCCCACGCAGCGCACCGCGCTGGTGGAGATCAGCCGCTGGTCCATGACCTTGATCCCCTGGGCACCGCCCTTCCAGAGGGCGTTGACCACCGCCTGCAGGTCCTGCTGATGGATGACCAGGTAGTCGGGCTGTGGCTCGGGGTAGCCGGGGAGCTTCGCGGTGGCGTTCGGCGGGGCGTCGTTGAGGGTGACCGTGATCGCCTTGCCGGTCAGCTTCTGGGTGCCCGCGTTCTCCTCCAGCGCCGCGAGCTTGCGGTCCTCGGCCTCCGTGGAGCCGTCGTCGCCCTGGGCCAGCGACTCCACGCTGTCGCGCAGGGTCGCGTTGGACTCGTCCAGCCCCTTGTTCTTGTGGCTGCGCTCCTGGATCAGGTCGGAGAGCTTCAGCATGGAGGCGTCCGTACGGATGTCGGTGCCCTTGGCCGTGTTGAAACTGGTGAAGAAGATGAGCCCGGCGAGGGCGAACACGGCCGCGGTGAGGATCCGCACCGGCCGGACACGGGATGCGGGAGCAGGGCCGGAACCCGTTGATCCCGTCCCGGGGGAGTCGGCAGAATTGCTCAACGTACCCTTATCTCCTTCGGCGCCGCGGAAGCACTACGCTAACTGACGCCCGGGGGAGCGCTAAGTGTCCCCTTGTACGCTGCCCCGGACCGACCCAGCTACCTGCGCGGCCACGCAGCGCATCGACAGGAGAGACCCTCGTGCCGAAGTCACGTATCCGCAAGAAGGCCGATTACACGCCGCCGCCCGCGAAGCAGGCGACGGCCCTCAAGCTGAACAACCGCGCCTGGGTCGCGCCGGTCATGCTGGCGATGTTCCTCATCGGCCTGGCCTGGATCGTCGTGTTCTATGTGACCGACGGTTCGCTGCCGATCGACAAGCTCGACAACTGGAACATCGTGGTCGGCTTCGGCTTCATCGCGGCGGGATTCGGCGTCTCCACGCAGTGGAAGTAGCGGCCACCTCCCGGTGAAACACAGCTCTGCCCAGGGCTATCCGCTGAGTTATCCACAGCCGTTTTCCACAGTGGGGAAAAAGAACGACGATCTGTGGATAACTCATCGAGTGTTGACGCCGGTGTGACTGGCCTACCGGCGACCGCAAGCTTGTTCGCCCCCTGTCCGACCTGGGAAAACACACGTGAGCGGCAGGGGGCACAGCTGTTCCCGCACAGCGTGCACAAGATCCGCCACACGCTGTGGACAACGGTTCGGTATCAGGTGAGCTGTGCGGTCCTGAGCAGCGTCAGGACCACGACCGCGGCCAGGAACAGCGCACAGGTGCCGTACTGGATCAGGTTCCGGTGCCGGCGCGGGGCATGGACCATGGCGTAGCCGCACACAAGGCCCGCGACCAGGCCGCCGATGTGGGCCTGCCAGGCGATGCCGCTCCAGCTGAACGTGAAGATGAGGTTGATCACCAGCAGGGCGATGACCGGGCGCATGTCGTAGTTGAGCCGCCGCATCAGGACGGCGGTCGCGCCGAAGAGGCCGAAGATCGCTCCGGAGGCGCCCAGCGAGGGCCGGTTGGGTTCGGCCAGCAGATAGCTGAGGGCGCTGCCGGCCAGCCCCGAGACGAAGTACAGCGCGAGGTACCGGGCTCGGCCGAGAGCCGCTTCCAGGGGGCCGCCGATCCACCACAGGCTGAGCATGTTGAACAGGATGTGGATGAAGCTGGCGTGCAGGAACATCGCGGTGAGCAGCCGGTACACCTGGCCGTGCGCAATGCCCTGGACCGAGCCGAGAAGCGGGACGTAGGCCTGGCCGATCAGGTCGAACCGGTCGGTGAAGCGGTCGCCCATGGCGAGCTGGACCACGAAGAAGGCCAGATTGAGGCCGATCAGCACCTTGGTGACCAGCCGTGGGTCGGCACTGACCGTGCCTCCCGCGACCGTCCGGGGCCGGGACGCGGCCGGGGAGTGCCCCGTGCCCGAGCCGGTGCGGACGCATTCGGGGCACTGGAAGCCCACCGACGCGCTGACCATGCACTCGGGGCAGATCGGACGCTCGCACCGGGTGCAGTGGACGCCGGTCTCGCGGTCCGGGTGCCGATAGCACACCGGCACGCGCTGGGCGTCCTGCGCGCTGTCTGCAGCCTGGTCCATGAGATCCCCTCGGTCGTGGTGGGCAATGACACCGCCCCGCTCATCCTTACGGACGAGCGGGGCGTTTGGTTCCCTCCAGGAGAAATGGGCGAGCCGCTCGGCTCAGCCCTGGCGCTTCTCGACGACGACCGACTCGATGACGACGTCGTTGACCGGCCGGTCGTTGGGACGCGTGGTGGGCACGTTGGCGATGGCGTCGACGACCTTCTGGCCGGCCGGGTCGGTGACCTCGCCGAAGATGGTGTGCTTGCGGTTCAGCCATGTGGTCGGGCCGACGGTGATGAAGAACTGCGAGCCGTTGGTGGCCGGGCCGGCGTTGGCCATGGCGAGCAGATAGGGCTTGTTGAAGGAGAGGTCGGGGTGGAACTCGTCCTCGAACTCGTAGCCGGGACCGCCGATGCCGGTGCCGAGCGGGTCACCGCCCTGAATCATGAAGCCGCTGATCACCCGGTGGAAGATCGTGCCGTCGTAGAGCCGGTCCGTGCCCTTCACGCCGGTCTCGGGGTGGGTCCACTCGCGCTCACCCTGGGCGAGCTCGACGAAGTTCCTGACCGTCTTCGGCGCGTGGTTCGGGAACAGCCGGATCTCGATGTCGCCGTGGTTGGTCTTCAGGGTGGCGTAGAGCTGCTCGGCCACGATCTGCCTTCCGTTGTCTTCCTGTGATCCCACGATCCTTGCACGGCCGGGCCATGGCGTCGCCCGGCCGAGGTCGATGGGCGCTCATCCGCGCGAATCGCTTGCGGAAAACAGGTCGAGTCCCCGCTGGGCGGGAGCGCACGGCGGCGATCCGTGGCATTGTCGACGACAAGCTCCTGTTGTCCAAGAATTCGTCATTCATTCTCGCTTGCGCTTGATCGAGTGCATCGGCACCCGTATGCCCTCCCTCGCGTGCGACACAGATGCTTGACAGGCATGATCCGTAAAAGTGTGGAAAGTCGAAATACCGTACGCCACCGAGGAGGAGGAAGCCGTGACCCGCATTGACAGCGTGCGCGCCGCGACCGGCTCGGCGAAGGACAGCGTGCTGCACGCCGCGGAAGTGGTGGCGCCCTACGCCGACACGGCCAAGGAGCGTGCCTCGTACTACGCGCAGGAGGCGCGCGTACGGCTTGCGCCCGTGGTGTCCCAGGCCGCCGAGCAGGCCCGCGTCCAGTACGACGCCCATCTCGCACCGCGCCTGGAACAGGCCCTTGCCCATGTGCCGCCGAAGGTCGACCAGGCCGCGCACGACGCGGCCGTCCTCACCCGCAAGGCTGCCCGGCAGGCCGCCGACTATTCGCGGCCGAGGATCGAGCAGGCCGTCGCGGCGGCGGGGCCGATGCGTGACGAGGCCACCGCGCGGGGTGTCGCCGCGCTGGCCGCGCTGCGCGGTCAGGTCTCACCGGAGGAGATCCAGAAGCTGGTCCGCAGGCACGAGCGGCGGGAGAAGGCCGGGCGTGTCGCCAAGGTGCTGGTCGTGCTGGGCGCCGTGGCGGCCAGTGCCTTCGTCGCCTGGAAGTGGTGGGACAAGCAGACCAACCCCGACTGGCTGGTGGAACCGCCCGCCGCCACGGAGGTGCCCGAGTCCGGCAGTCTGTCGTCGGTGGACGGCAGTCTCGACCCCGAGGTGCAGGCCAAGGAGGCCGAGGAGCAGGCGGCGAAGGACGACAAGCACCGCCACTGACCTACGCCGCCGACATCCGTTGTCGCGAACATCGCCGTGGGGCAGAAGACTTCAGGGTCTTTTGCCCCACGGCGATGTTTCACGTGGAACATCCGCCCGGGCAGGCGGGGTGGCGATACGGAGTGCGGTGGACGGCGCGAGGGCAGTATCGGTGCCGATGTCGCTGGTGACGTCCGCCCACCAACCGGCGCCGTCCTCGATATAGCGGAGCAGGACTCCTTCACGGATGGCCCAGGGGCAGACGGCGACCCTGTGCAGGCCCATCAGTTTCATGGCGGTGTGCCCGACGAGGGCTCCGGCCAGGCTCTGGGCGGCGCGGGGCGCGGAGATCCCGGGCAACTGGGCGCGTTCGGCCTCGGGGAGGGCGGCGAGCGCGCCGATGGCCCGGCGCAGGTCGCCGCGGAGCATGTCGCGCTGGACGAAGGGGCCATGGCGTCCGGGGGCGGTACCGCACAACCGGGCCAACTGCTGGAAGGTGCGGGAGGTGACGGCGGCGGTGCGCGGACCCTCCCAGCGGACCCGCGCCGCGACATCCCGCAGCTCATGGCGCACCCTGCGCCGTAACGCCTTCAACTCGTCCTGGGCGG
Organism: Streptomyces sp. NPDC001406; assembly: GCF_042895285.1. NCBI lineage: Bacteria > Bacillati > Actinomycetota > Actinomycetes > Kitasatosporales > Streptomycetaceae > Streptomyces > Streptomyces sp. NPDC001406. The sequence continues at coordinate 165,762 of NZ_JBIAWG010000018.1, read as the reverse complement.
GCGGGTCCTGGGCGCCGAGGAACTCCCGGGTCAGCCGGTTCGCGCCGAGCGGGAGGGAGGCGGCGAAGTCGGGCAGGCGGCCGCGCCCGAAGGCCACCTCCAGCGAGCCGCCCCCGATGTCGAGGAGTGCGAGGGGGCCGGCCTGCCAGCCCATCCAGCGGCGGGCCGCCAGGAACGTCAGCCGTGCCTCCGTCTCCCCCGGCAGGGTGCACATCCGGATGCCCGTCTCCGACCGCACCCGGTCCAGTACCTCCTGACGGTTGGGGGCGTTGCGCACGACCGTGGTCGCGAACGCCAGCGGGCCCGCCGCCCGCCACCGCTCAGCCGCACCGCCCGCCGCGGCGACGGCCTTCACCAGCCGCGCCACCGCCTCCTCACCGATCGTCCCGTCGGGCTCGACCTGTTCGGACAGGCGCAGTCGCCATTTGACGGTATGGACCGGCAGTGGAACACCGCCCTCCGCGTCGGCCACCACCAGTCGGACCGTATTGGATCCCGCGTCCACCACGCTCACCCGCATGACCTTCGAATACCCAGCTCATCGGTCACGACCCCACCACGAAGGGGAACCACTCATGCCGCTCCGGGCAGGTCGGCGAGCGCCTCCAGTGCCCGGTCGTTGATCTCCTCGACGGCTCCGACGGCGTGCACGGTCAGCACGATGTCCGCGTAATGGGCGAGGAGCGGGGCCGTCTGCCGCCGGTAGACCTGCTGGCGGTGCCGGATGACCTCCTCGGTGTCGTCGGACCGGCCACGGCCGCGCAGACGTTCCACCACGACGTGCTCGGGAGCGTCGAACTCGACGACGGCGTCCAGGACCGCTCCGGTCGCGGCCAGGATGGTGGTGAGCGCGTGCGCCTGCTCGACGGTGCGGGGAAATCCGTCGAGGAGGAAGCCGCGCCGGGCGTCCGGTTCCTCCAGGCGACGGCGGACCATCGCGCCGGTGACATGGTCGGGCACGAGCTCGCCCGCGTCGAGGTATCGCCGGGCCTCCTGCCCGAGTGGTGTCCCGCGGCCGACGTTCTCCCGGAACAGGTCCCCGGTGGAGATGTGCGGGATGCCGAACCGCCGGCCGAGCAGGGCGGCCTGGGTGCCCTTGCCCGCTCCGGGAGGGCCGATGAGGACGAGTCGCATCAGGGGGTCACGCCTTCCAGTGAGTACGGCGGTGTGCGTTGATGAGGTCCATCACGGAGGCGTCGGCGAGCGTCGTGACGTCGCCGATCTCACGGTTCTCCGCGACATCGCGCAGCAGCCGCCGCATGATCTTCCCGGACCGGGTCTTGGGCAACTCGGGGACCACGATGATCTGGCGGGGCTTGGCGATGGGGCCGATCTCCCGGGCCACGTGCTCGCGCAGGGCCGGGGTGATGTCCCCCTCGGCCCCGTCGAACCCCTCGGCCCCGTCGAACCCCTCGGCCCCCTCGGCCCCATCGGACCCCTCGGCCCGGACCGTGCCGCCGCGCAGGATCACGAACGCGACGATCGCCTGCCCCGTCGTCGCGTCCGCCGCCCCCACCACCGCGGCCTCGGCGACCGCGGGGTGCGAGACGAGCGCCGACTCGACCTCGGCGGTGGAAATGCGATGCCCGGAAACGTTCATGACGTCGTCGACCCGGCCCAGCAGCCAGATGTCGCCGTCCTCGTCGTAGCGGGCGCCGTCACCGGCGAAGTAGTGGCCCTGCCCGGCGAACCGGGCCCAGTACGTCTCCCGGTACCGCTCGTCGTCGCCCCAGATGCCGCGCAGCATGGCCGGCCAGGGCTCGTCGAGCACCAGGTAGCCGCTCTCACCCCTGCCGACCTCCTCGCCCCGGTCGTCGACCACCTTGGCCGAGATGCCCGGCACCGGCCGCTGCGCGGAGCCCGGCTTGGCGGGGGCCGCTCCGGGCAGGGGGGCGATCATGACCGCGCCGGTCTCGGTCTGCCACCAGGTGTCCACGACCGGCGCACGGTCGGCGCCGATGTGCGTGCGGTACCAGCGCCACGCCTCCGGGTTGATCGGCTCGCCGACGCTGCCGAGCACACGGATCGACGACAGGTCGTAGCGGGCCGGGAGCTGCTCGCCCCACTTCATGAAGGTGCGGATGACGGTGGGGGCGGTGTAGTAGACCGACACCCCGTACCTCTCGATGATCTCGAAGTGCCGTCCCTCGTGCGGGGTGTTGGGCGTGCCCTCGTACATCACCGAGGTGGCGCCGTTGGCGAGCGGTCCGTACACGATGTAGGAGTGCCCGGTGATCCAGCCGATGTCGGCGGTGCACCAGTAGACGTCGGTGTCCGCGTCGAGGCCGAAGGCGGTGCGGTGGGTGTACGCGGCCTGGGTGAGGTAGCCGCCGGAGGTGTGCAGGATGCCCTTCGGCCTTCCGGTCGTACCGGAGGTGTAGAGGATGAACAGTGGGTGCTCGGCGTCGAAGGACTCCGGCCTGTGCTCGTCCGGCTGGGCGCCGACCAGGTCGTGCCACCACAGGTCGCGGCCCTCGGTCCAGGGCACGTCGGTTCCGGTGCGCCGGACCACCAGGACGTGTTCGACGCTCGGTGCGTGCCGGGTGGCCTCGTCGGTGTTCGCCTTCATCGGCTCGGCCCGGCCCCGGCGGTACTGGCCGTCCGACGTGATCAGGAGGCGGGCCTCGGCGTCCTCGATACGCGACTGGAGAGCGGCCGGCGAGAACCCGCCGAAGACCACACTGTGCGGCAGCCCGAGCCGGGCGCACGCCAGCATGGCGAACACCGCCTCGGGGATCATCGGCAGCTGGATGGCGACCCGGTCCCCGGCCGAAAGGCCCAGCGAGAGCAGGGCGTTGGCCGTCCTGCACACCTCGCGCCGCAACTCGGCGTAGGTGATGGTCCGGGTGTCGCCCGGCTCGCCCTCCCAGTGGAAGGCGACCCGGTCGCCGTGACCGGCCTCGACGTGGCGGTCGACGCAGTTGTACGCGACGTTCAGCCTCCCGCCGGTGAACCAGCGGGCGAACGGCGCGTCCGTCCGGTCCAGGACGGCGGACCAGCCGGTCTCCCAGTGCAGGTGTTCCGCCTGCCGCGCCCAGAACGCCAGGCGGTCGGTGGCGGCCTCCTCGTACAGCCGGGACACCTCCTCGGCCTCCCCCACTGCCTCAAGGGCGTGGGAGGTGCCCCCACCCGCGAGCGGGCTGCCGGGTGCGGGGCGGAGTTCGGAGCGCGGCGTCATGCTGGTTCCTCCAGAGGTGTGGGTGGGGGTGACGGGCGGGTCTCGGGAGGCCGGGCGACCCGTCCGTCACCAGGTCTCCACGGTGGCCGTGGCGGGTTGGTGCGAGGTTGGCGCGAGGGAGCGGGGCTCCCAGGGGCGCTTCGCGGCCGGGCCGCGCAGGGGCAGGGCGAGGCGGGGCATCAGCGGCGCGGCGGTACGGCGGCGCAGCGCGCCCTGCCACACGCCCCAGCCGTAGGCCAGGTCGTCCAGGCGGCGGATCGCCGTGTGTGTGAGCGGGCCCAGCGAGGAGCGGGAACGGTGGTGGTCGGCCAGTCCCTCGGCGAGAGCGGCGGCAGCGAGGCCGTAGCGTGCCCGGCGGCTGACGGCGGCGGCTGCCACGGCGACCGGCCAGTGGTGCCGGGTGGCACAGCGCAGCAGTTGCTGGGCGGTACCGCCGAGCGCGGCCAGCGACAGCAGGGCACCGGCCCGGGCGGGCTGGTCGGCGTCCGGCATGCGCCGGGCCACCTTCACGGCGGTCAGCGCGGTCAGCGCCAGCGCGCTGGCCGCGGGTACCGGCCTGCCGCGCAGCAGCAGGGCGCAGGCGGCGAGCGACCAGGGGGCGGCGTACAGCGGCGGCACCCGGCCGGGGTGACGCAGGGCCAGGTCGGCGGCGCCGGTGCCGTATCCGGCCCGCTGGGCGAGCCAGCCGCGCAGGTCGGTGCGGTGCCGGTGGCCCACGCGCACGTCGGGGACGTAGCGCAGCCGCCAGCCCGCCTGGTGCAGCCGCATGCACAGGTCCACGTCCTCCCCCACCCGCATGCCGGGGGCGAACCCGGCGCCGACGGCGGACCGGCGGACCACGATGGTCGCGCTCGGGACATAGCCGAGCATCGACACCGGCACGACCGGCCCCTCCCGCGACCCCATGTCCAGCGGCGACCGGATCTGCTCGTAGCGGTCGAGCCGCCGTGGCGCGGGCACCGGCAGGGCGACGATCCGGGGGGCGACGAGAGCCACCGCCGGGTCGCCGAAGTGGGCCAGCAGAGGGGCGAGCCAGCCCGGTTCGGGTACGACGTCGGAGTCGCAGAACGCCACGTACGCGGTCTCGGCGTGGCGCAGTGCGGTGTTGCGTGCGGCGGCCGGGCCGAGGTTGCGCGGGTGCACGAGCAGCCGGGCGCCGTGCCGCCGGGCCACGCGGGCGAGGGCGTCCGGGTCCCGGGAGCCGTCGTCCACGACGAGGACGGGCAGGGTGGAGGTGGACGCGTCGGCGCGCAAGGCGGTCAGCAGTCCGTCGAGTTGGTCGGCCCGGTCGCGGATCGGGATCGCAAGGGTGGTGTCGCGGACCGGGGGCAGTGGGGGGCGGGGGTGGGCGACGCCCGCGTCCAGGAGCCGGCGGGCGAGCGCGGCGCTCGGGACGTCCGTCACCTCGAACCCGCCGTCCGCCAGCAGCCGCACGGCGGCGGCCCCGAGCCGCAGCAGCCTCGGCGGGGAGCCGCCGAGCATCAGGTGGCCGTCGCGGGAGCGGTGGGTGTCGGCGGCGAGTTCGACCGCGAACCCGTCGGGCAGCCGGTCCCGCGGCGGGGACGGCAGCGGCTCGGACCACTCGGGTGTCCCCGTGTGCCCGGCGAGCAGGGACCCGCCCGCGCGCCCGCTGAACAGGAAGGCGCCCGCACGCGCGACGAGCCGGGCCGGGCCCGCGTGCCGTCCGGACCGGGACGTGTCCGCGTCCCGCAGGAACCGTGTCATGTCGTGAACCCTCCGTCCGCGTGGAGTACGGAGCCGGTGACGGCGAAGGAGTCGGCCGAGCAGGCCCAGGCCACCACCGCGGCCACCTCCTGCGGCTCCAGAGGCCGCCCGGACAGCTGCTGCTCGGCGAGCTTGTCGACGTCGGGCAGTTCGTAGAGGTCGGCCGTGGCCCGCAGCATGTCCGTGCGCGTGGAACCCGGTGACACCGCGACCGCGTTGACCCCGGTGTCCCGCAGGTCGCAGGCGAGGCCGCGGACCAAGCCGACCACGGCGTGCTTGGCCGCGCAGTAGGCGCCCAGGCCCCACAGCCCGCGGTGTGCGGCGGCCGAGGCGAGGGCGACGAACCGGCCGGTGCGGGGCTGCGGCCCACGCAACAGCGCGGGTACGGCGGCTCGGGCGAGGTTGGCCACTCCCATCACGTCCACGTCGAGCAGCGTCCGCCACTGCGCGTCGGTCTGCTCCCACACCGGGCCGCCGCCGAGCATGACCGCCGCGGCGGCCACGGCGGCGTCGAGCCCGCCGAACTCGCGCTCGGCCCGCTCCACGGCGGCCTGCAGCGCGGCCGCGTCGCGGACGTCCGCCCTGACCGTGCGCACCAGGGGGAACCCATGGGCCAGGCGGTCCAGCTGTTCCGGGTCGGCGAGCGGGTAGGGCACGTCGGGGTCGTCCGCACACCGGTCGACGGCGACGACGGCCCAGCCCTCGCGGGCCAGTCGGCGTACGGTCGCGGCGCCGATGCCCCGTGCGGCGCCGGTGACGACGGCGACCCGGCGGCCGGTCACCGCCCGTCACCCGTTCGGGCGGTGACCGGCTGCCGATCGGGCAGGCCGAGCCTGCCCCGCGCGGAGACCCGCCAGGCGCGGATGTCGGCGGCGAGGCGGTCCGCCATGCGGTCGAGGAGCCGTTCGCCCTCGCTCGCGCCGGCTCCGGCCGGGTCGCCGAGGACGCCGGAGGGGCTGACCCCGCCAACGGACTCGGCGACCAGGCGGTCCATCAGCAGATGGACGGGGTCGGTGGGTCCGGCCGCGGCCCGCTCGCCGCGGACGGCGGACGGCCGCAGCCGCAGCATCAGTGAGGTCTCGGTGCGGCCCGCATGGGCGTCTGTGTTCGCCGCCGGCCCCGGCGGCAGACACGGCCACCAGGCCGCGTCGCGGCTCTCGCCGCGCAGACCGGTCACCGCGTCGGCCAGGCTCACCACGTTCCCGCCGTGTCCGTTGACCACCAGCAGGCGCCCCGCCCAGCGCAGCAGGGAGCGACCGGTCTCGGTGACCAGCAGGCGCAGCGCGTCGTGGCCGATGGACACCGTGCCGGGAAAGCCCTCGTGCTCGCCGCTGGCCCCGTAGGGCTGGGCGGGCGCGACCAGCACGTCCACCTCCGCGCCGAGCCGGGCGGCGGCCCGCTCGGCGACGGCGCCGGCCACCGCCGTGTCGGTGTCGAGGGGGAGGTGGGGGCCGTGCTGCTCGCAGGAGCCGAGGGGCAGCAGCACCAGGGGGCGGCGGGCCGTGAGGTCCGGCCAGGCCAGATCCGTGAGTCGCGCGGGGCCCGCGGCCATCTCAGACCGCGCCGAGGGTGCGGGTGAACCCGGGCGGGATCACCAGGTCGTCGGGGGTCAGTTCGTGGACGGACGAGCGTCCGAGGCCGAGCAGGGCGGAGTCGATGCCGCGGCTGAGGATGTCGAGGACGTTCTCCACGCCGCTCTGGCCGCCCGCCGCCAGGCCCCACAGGTAGGCGCGGCCGATCAGCACGGCCCTGGCGCCCAGTGCCAGCGCCTTGACCACGTCGCTGCCGCGCCGGACACCGCCGTCCAGCAGCAGTTCGACCTGGTGGCCGACCGCGTCCGCGACGGCGGGCAGGGCCCGGATCGGTGCCGGGGTGGCATCGAGGTTGTTGCCGCCGTGGTTGGACACGGAGATCGCGGTGACGCCCGCGTCGACGGCGCGCAGGGCGTCGTCCACCCGGCAGACGCCCTTGAGCAGGAACGGCCCGTCCCACTGCTCGCGCAGCCAGCGCACGTCGTCCCAGGAGGGCGGCGGGGTCTGCAGCCACGCGCCGTAGGCGCCGAAGAACGTGGGCGCGTCCTGGCCGGACTCGGCGAGGTTCGGGGTCGTCAGGTCCGGCAGGCTGCGGGACTTCACGAAGTCCCACAGCCAGCGCGGGCGGGCCAGCGTCTCCGGTGCGAACCGCGCCATGGCCTTGAGGTTCAGCCGCTCGGGGATCTTCGGGCTGCCCCAGTCGCGGCCGTAGGAGAAGGACCAGTCGAGGGTGGCGATGAGCCCCTTGGCACCGGCCTCGCGGGCGTACTCGATCCGGCGCGCCATCTCGTCCTTGGAGCCCATCCAGTACATCTGGAAGAAGGTCTGCGGATTGGCCGCCACGACGTCGGGCAGCGGCTTGCTGGCGAAGGAGCTGAGCCCGATCGCGGTGCCGCGCGCCGCCGCGGCGCGGGCGACGGCCACCTCTCCGTCCGGGTGTACGGCCTGCACACCGGTCGGGGAGATGATCACCGGAAGGGCGATCTGCTGTCCCATGACGGTCGTCGCCAGATCGCGCTTGGCCGACAGTCCGGCCACGTGCGGGGCGAAGCCCAGCTGGGCGAAGGCGGTGGTGTTGTCGTCGTAGGAGACGCCCTTCTCGGAACCGGCGAGCAGCGCGCTGTAGACGGACTTCGGCAGCCGCTTTCTCGCCAGCCGCTGGGCCTCGGCGACCGTCTCGATCCACTTGCTCATGACGTTCCCTTCGTGTGATGTACGGCGTCGGCGCCGGCCAGCGGGCTCTCGTCGCAGAAGCGGTCCGGCCGTCTGGTCCGGACGGCGGGCATGCCCAGGGGCACGGTGCGGTGGGAGTGGTCGTTGCCCTGGAGCGGAAGCGCGGTGCGGTCGTCGGCCGTGAGGGCGGTGGCGCCGTGGCCCTTGACGCACTCCGGGTCCGGGCCGTCCAGCGGCAGGCCCGTGAAGAACTTCGCGGCCATGCAGCCGCCCTGGCAGGCGTCGTACGCCGGACAGCCCGAGCAGGCGCCGCCAAAGGCCGGCCGGCGCAGGTCGGCGAAGAGCGCGGAGTCGCGCCACACCCGCTCGAAGCCGCCCGGCGCACGCACGTTGCCCGCCTTGAAGACGTCGTGGATGGCGAACGGGCAGGCGTACACGTCGCCCACCGGGTCGATCAGGCAGACCACACGCCCGGCTCCGCACAGGTTCAACCCGGGCAGGGGCTGCGAGCCGAGCGCGTTGAGGTGGAAGAAGGAGTCACCGGTGAGCACCTTCTCGCCGTGGCCGACGAGCCAGGCGTACAGCTCGCGCTGCTGCTCCGCGGTGGGGTGCAGCTCGTCCCAGACGTCGGCGCCCCGCCCCGACGGCCGCAGCCGGGTGATGCGCAGCTGGGCGCCGTAGCGGTCGGCCAGGGACGCCAAGTCGTCCAGCTGCGGGACGTTCTGACGGGTCATCACCACGGAGATCTTGAAGTCCCGGAAGCCGGCCGCGGCGAGGTTCTCCATCGCTCGCACGGCCATGTCGTACGAACCCCGGCCGCGCACCGCGTCGTTGATCTCGCGGGTGGCGCCGTCGAGGGAGATCTGGATGTCGACGTAGTCGGTGGCCGCGAGGCGGCGGGCCCGGTCCGGGGTCAGCCGCAGCCCGTTGGTGGAGAACTTCACCCCCACCTGGTGCGCGATCGCGTAGTCCAGCAGCTCCCAGAAGTCGGGGCGGACGGTCGGCTCGCCGCCGCCGACGTTGACGTAGAAGACCTGCATGCGCTGGAGCTCGTCGATCACGGACTTGATCTCGTCCGTGGACAGCTCCGCCGGGTCGCGCCGTCCGGAGGAGGACAGGCAGTGCACACAGGAGAGGTTGCACGCGTACGTCCACTCCCAGGTCAGGCAGATGGGGGCGTGCAGCCCGCCCTTGAACTGCTCGACGAGGGCGGGGACCGGGGCGGACGCTTCTTGGGTGACGGTCACGGCTGCGGCTCCGCTTCGGTGGGGATGATCATGTCGGCGGCGGCCAGCGAGGCCAGCGCGCGCCGGAAGGCGTCCCGGCGCCGCTCGGGCACACCGGCGAGCGCCTCCCGGACGCTGGTGTGGCGGCCCAGCCCCCGTACCAGCTCGACCAGTTCGGGCGCCTTCAGGAACGACAGCCGACGGTTGCCGAAGTGGTAGGCGAGCGCCCCGAACGGCTCGGGGCGCAGCGCGACGCAGGGGTTCAGCCGGTAGGGCCGGTCCGCGTCGAAGGGGGACGGCATGACGGCCGGCTCAGTAGACGCCGCACATGCCGTCGATGGAGACCTCCTCGACGAGGATCTCCTCGACCACGTCGTCCACGGCCGTCTCCTGCTCGGCGCGGATCTGGTCCTCGTCCATGGCAAACCTCCTGAAGCGAAAGGGGAGTCGGGAATGTGCGCCGGTGCCGTCACGCGGTGACCGGCCGTATTCGACGCTAGGCCGGTCCTCTTCGCGTCTCGCCCTGCTTTCGGCCGCCCTCACCCTGTCCGGTCGGACAGGTGTGCCCGCTGCGCCGCAGGTCAGCGGCGCTCACCCCGTCCGATCGGACAGGGCACATCCCCTTCGTCCGCGCCCGCCTGCCGTCCGAGCGGCCGGTGTCGCACCGCCGCGCGGTCCCGGAGGGTGATGCACGCCGCATTCGTTCGGCACGTCCGTGCTCCACCCGGACCTCTGCCCGCCGGCGGGCCCTGGGAGCAGTCGACGCAGCACGCGCGGCCCCACCGCGCGGAGAGGACAGTCGCGATCATGAAGGTCGAAGAACTTCTCAAGCCGTTCCCGATCAAGGAATTCCATCCCTTCCCGCGGGCGCTGATGGGCCCGGGAGCCCATGAGCTGATCGGCCCGGAGGCCAAGAAGCTCGGATTCAGGCGCACGCTGGTGATGACCACGGGCCTGCGCGGCAGCGACACCGTGCACAAGATCGTCGAGTCGCTGAAGTACCACGGCCTGGAGGTCGTGGTGTACGACAAGGTCGAGTCGAACCCCAAGGACTACAACGTCATGGACGCCGTGGCGCTGTACCAGGAGAACAAGTGCGACTCGTTCGTGTCGATCGGCGGCGGCTCGTCGCACGACGCGTGCAAGGGCGCCCGTATCTCCGTCGCCCACGACGGCCGCAACGTCAACGACTTCGAGGGCTTCAACAAGTCCGAGAACCCGAAGAACCCGCCGCACATCGCGGTCTCGACGACGGCCGGCACGGGCTCGGAGACCTCCTGGGCGTACGTCATCACCGACACCACCACCGACCCGGACAACCCGCACAAGTACGTCGCCTTCGACGACGCCTCGGTGGCCTCGCTCGCCATCGACGACCCGACCCTGTACTACGACTGCCCGCTCGACTACACCGCGCAGTGCGGCTTCGACGTCCTCGCGCACGCCTCCGAGCCGTACGTCTCCCGGCTCAACTTCCAGCCCTCGCTGGGCAACGCGCTGCACGCCATCCGGCTCACGGCCCGGCATCTGCGGCAGGCGGTGTGGAACGGCCAGGACCTGGCCGGGCGCGAGGGCATGATGTACGCGCAGTACATCGCGGCGCAGGCGTTCAACTCCGGCGGCCTGGGCATCATCCACTCCATCTCGCACGCGGTCAGCGCGTGCTACGACACCCACCACGGGCTGAACAACGCCATCGCGCTGCCCCGCGTGTGGGCGTTCAACATGCCGGCGCAGTACGAGCGGTTCGCGGACATCGCCGAGGCGATGGGCGTGGACACCCACGGCATGACCAAGGTCCAGGCCGCCGATGCCGCGCTCGCCGCGGGCATCCGGCTGCTGCGCGACGTCGGCATCCCGGAGAAGTTCACGGACGTCCAGCAGGACACCTACTCCAAGAACCGGCTGGGCCAGGGCCCGACGAAGTACTACGAGCAGGCCCAGGTGATCAAGGGCGACGCCGCCGACGTCGACCGCATCACGAACCACGTCCTCGGCGACGCCTGCACCCCGGGCAACGCCAAGGAGTGCACGTTCGACACCGTCCGGCCGGTCGTCGACCACTGCATGAACGGCGACCTGGACGACCTCCTGGGCTGAAAACCCGCTTCCACCGAGCCCTCTTCCGGACCGGGGCGGGGCACGGACCACCCTCGCCGTCCCCCGCCCCGTCGCCCCTCCCCGGCCGAACAGCACCTCATGGAGGACCCGTGCCCGCCACACCCGCCCGCCCCGCCGAGTTCGCCTCGGTCGAGGACATCACCGAACGCTTCGCCGCGCAGGGCTACATCGCCGACCGCCGGCTCGCCACGACCGTGTTCCTGCTGACCAGACTCGACAAGCCGGTGCTCCTGGAGGGCCCGGCCGGCGTCGGCAAGACCGAGCTGGCCAAGGCGCTGGCCGCCGCCACCGGCCGCCGGCTGCTGCGTCTGCAGTGCTACGAGGGCCAGGACGAGAGCCGCGCCCTGTACGAGTGGGACTACGGCAAGCAGCTGCTGTACACCCAGATGCTCCGGGACAAGATCGGCGACCTGACCGCCGACGCGCCCGATCTGGCCTCGGCCGTCCGGCGGATCGAGGAACAGGACAGCGTGTTCTTCTCCGACCGGTTCCTCGCCCCGCGCCCCCTGCTGGAGGCGGTCCGCGGCGAGGAGCCGGCGGTGCTGCTGATCGACGAGGTCGACCGGGCCGACGAGGCGCTGGAGGCCGTACTGCTGGAGTGCCTGGCCGAGTACCAGGTGTCCGTCCCCGAGATCGGCACGTACACCGCGAAGGTCCCGCCGTACGTCGTCCTGACCTCGAACAACACCCGCGATCTGTCGGCCGCGCTCAAGCGGCGCTGTCTGCACCTCTTCCTCGACTACCCGGACGCCGAGCGGGAGCTGGAGATCCTGCGCGCCAAGGACACCGGGCTGTCCGAGGCCACCGCCCGTCATCTGGTCGAGGTGGTACGGGGCCTGCGCGAGCTGCAGCTGCGCAAGAACCCCAGCATCTCCGAGACGGTCGACTGGGCCCGCACCCTCGCCGTGCTGGGCGTCGAGGAGCTGGATCCCGAGGTGCTCGCCGACACCGCCAACGTGGTCCTCAAGTACGAACGCGACCTCGGCCGCGCCCTGGACGTCCTGCCCCGCCTCGTCGACCCCAACCGCACCCTGCCCGAGCCGGGCCACCAGCACGACGGGCACGGCCACCATCATCACCACGGGCACCACCACGACCATGACCACGATCACGAGGTGGACGGGCGGGCGATCCGGGCGGCCATGGACCAGCAGGGCCGCCACGACGACGGCTACTACGGCGCACCCGGCCCCGGCCCGACGCGCCGCACCGCACCCGGCGCCGGCCAGGGCGCCCGCGCCTTCGCCGCCATCGCCCGCCGCCGCGCGGTCTGACCCGCCACGACAGGACCAACAGGACACGGGAGGCCGCAATGGAAGCCGGGGTGCACCGATTCGTCCGCGTTCTACGGCTGTTCGGGCTGCGCGTGTCCGTGTCGGAGGCCATGGACGCCATGCGCGCCGCCGCCCAGCCGGGCGTGCTGGGCGGGCGCGGGACACTGCGCGAGGCCCTGCGCCTGACGCTGGTGAAGGACCGCCGCGACGACGAGCTGTTCGACGAGCTGTTCGCCGCGTTCTTCTCGCTCCGCCCGGTCCACCAGGACTCCGACGGGCACGGTCACAGCCATGAGCACGACGACCTGACCGACACCGGCGAACTGGAGTCGTACACCGTCTCCGACGAGCCGTCCGAAACCCCGCAGCAGGGCCACAGCCACGGCAAGCCGGCCGACATCCGCGACTACTTCGACCAGCAGGACCTGGCCCAGCGGTACAACCTGCACCAGGAGGCCAACAAGCTCGACCTGGCCTCGATGACCGACGAGATCGTGCTGTCCAAGGACGGCGCCGCCGACCGCACGCGCGGCCCCGCCGTCCAGCTGGAGACCGAGCGGCTGCACGGCGCCGGCATCCCCGGGCAGCTCGCGGCGGCGGCCGGACATCCGATCGACACGACACTGACCGTGGCCCAGCAGGACGCCCTGCTCGGCCGGCTCGCCGACGACGCCTCCGACGACCCCGGAGCCGGAGCGCTTCGACGAGGGCCGGCAGGCGTCATCGACAACCTGCCCGAACTGCTGGGGCGCCACCTGGACCGCCTCGCCGAACTCCAGTCGGTGGCCGTGGAGTCGGCTCGGCTCGCCGGGCATGCCCGCGCGGAAACCGTCGACGAGCACGAACGCGCCCAGCTGGAGGAGGCGTTGCGCCGCATCGGCCGCTCCCTGCACGGCGCCCTGACCAGCCGGAAGCGCACCACGCCACGCGGGCGCGTGCATCCGGGCCGCACCATGCGCCGCAACATGCGCTACGACGGAGTGCCGTTCCGCCCGGTCACCGTCACCCGCGCCGAGGACCGCCCCCGCCTGGTGATCCTCACCGACGTCTCCCTGTCCGTGCGGGCCACCGCCCGTTTCACCCTGCACCTGGTGCACGGGCTGCAGTCCCTCTTCGGACAGGTCCGCTCCTTCGCCTTCGTGGACGAACCGACCGAGATCACCGAGCTGTTCACCGAGCACCCCCTGGAGCGGGCACTGGGCCTGGTCTTCGACGGCCTCCCGGCCGGCGGCCTGCTCGACGTGGACGCGAACTCCGACTACGGCCGGACGTTCGAGCTGCTGCTCGCCGAACACGCCCCCGCCCTGAACCGCCGTACCACCCTGCTGGTCCTGGGCGACGGACGCGGCAACGGCAACCCCCCTGGGCTGCCCGCCTTCGAGGAGATCACCCGCAGGGTGCGCGAGACGATCTGGCTGACCCCGGAACCCCGGTTCTCCTGGGGCCTCGGCTCCTGCGACCTGCCTCGCTACGCCGAGTACTGCGACCGCGTCCAGGTGGTCTCCGACCTCACCGGTCTCGAACGCACCGCCCACCGCATGGCCACGGAGGTGACCGGACGATGAGCGTGCCCAGCCTGCGCAGCGCGATCACCGCGCGCCGCATCGACCCCTTGGCTCCCTGCCCGTCCGGCGCGTACGCCGACCACCTGGTCCGGGTGATCCGCGACAGCCCTCGCCTCGACGACGCCACCCCCCGGCCCATCGTCCGTACCGAGCACTTCAGCCTGCGCCGCCGGGGCCGCCGGGTCGAGCTGGGTCACTCGCTGCGCCCCGGGCAACTGGACAACGATCTGGCCGGCCTGCTCGCCGAGGAGCTGTTCGCCCCCGGCTGGCTGTCCGGCAGCGACATCTTCGAGCGGGTCTTCACCGGGGTGGTGCGCTCCTGCGTGGACGGGGCGCTGCCCGCCTGGACCACGTTCTACGACAACACACTGGCCCGCATCCGGGAGTACTGGCGGGCGCCGAAGCCGGCCGGTCACTCGTCGATCGCCGGGTTCGCCCCCGTCTACCGCCGCACCCTGGACCTGGTGGCCCCGGGCACGGTGCTGGACATGGGCGCCTGCTTCGGCTTCCTGCCCCTGCTGCTCGCCGAGCGAGAGGGGTACGCGGTGATCGCCTCGGATCTCTCACGCGGCACCATGCGCCTGCTGGCCGCCGTGGCGGGGGCACGCGGCCTCGCGCTGGACACCCTGGCCTGCGACGCGGCACAGGTCCCCCGGCCGGACCGCTCGGTGGACACCGTCACGGTCATCCACGTCCTGGAGCACCTCGATCCCGGGCACGGCGACACCGTCGTACGGGAGGCACTGCGGCTGGCCCGGCAACGGGTGGTGGTGGCCGTGCCGTACGAGGACGAACCCACCGCCGCCTACGGGCACGTGCGGTGTTTCGACCCGGCCGGGCTCACCGCCCTGGGCCGCCGCACCGGCCACCGCTTCTGCGTCACCTCGCACCACGGCGGCTGGCTGGTCCTCGACGCGAGCTGACCCCGCTCCCTTTCCGTTCTCAGATCACGCCCAGCTTGCTGGCCTCGTACACGACTTCGGCCCGGCTTCCGGCCTCCGTCTTCCGCATGATGTTGCGGACGTGGAACTTCACCGTGGTCTCCGAGATGTACAGCTCGGCGCCGATCTCCCGGTTGCTCAGCCCGCGGGCGAGCAGCCGGAGCACCTTGAGCTCGCGGTCGGTGAACTTCGGCCGGTCGGGCTGCACGCGCATCGACCGCACCATCGCCGCGGCGGCGTGCGAGTCGAAGGCGCTCTCGTTGCGGGCGACCGCGCGGATGGAGCGCAGCAGCTCGGTGGTGTCGACGTCCTTGACGACGTAACCGCGCGCACCGTGCTGGATCGCCTGCACCACCAGGGAGTCGTCGAGGAAGGTGGTGAGCACCAGCACCGCCAGATCCGGGTACCGCTGGGTCAGCCGGGCGCACAGGTCCAGGCCCTCGGTGTCGGCCGCGGTGGACAGCTTCAGGTCGAGCAGCACGATCGACGGGCCGGTCCGCTCCACGACGGCGGCGGCCTCGGCGGCCGTGCTCGCCTCGCCCACCACCTCCAGGTCGCTCTCGCGTTCCAGGATCGACCTGAGGCCGTGCCGGACGATCGCATGGTCGTCGACCAGGACGATCCGCTGGGCCTGCGCGGGCGCCGCGGCCGACTGCTGAGTGGTCATCGCCTGCCTCCTGAACAGTGCTTCACCGGCAGCGGGATGCCGACCCGCAGCAGGACGCCGCCCATGCCCGACCGGCGGATGGACAGCCGGCCGCCGAACTCCTCCGCCCGGGTGACCATGTTGGCGAGGCCGCGGTGCCGGCCGCCCAGATCGGTGGCCGTGGACAGCCGCAGCGCGCGGCGCAGCTGGGCCGGATCGCCGCAGCCGTCGTCGGACACCGTCAGCACGACGGCCTCGGGCAGATACCGCAGCCGGACCAGTGCCCGGCCCGCCTTGCCGTGCGTGGCGGAGTTGAACAGGGCCTCGCCGGCCAGCCGGAGGATCGACTGGTCGGCCTCGGGCGGCAGCGGCACCGGGCTGCCCGTGACCTGTACCCGTACGTCGAGGTCCGTGGTCAGGTGCACCGTGGACAGCCGCTCCAGCATCACCGGCAGCGGCCCCGCGGGCTCCTGCGAGGTGTGCTGGAGGGCGTAGATCGCGGCCCGCAGCCGCTCCACGGCCTGCCGGTTGAGGTCCTTGGCGCCGGCCAGCCGTTCGGCGATGTCCGCGGCCGGCCCGCCGAGCGCCTCCAGCTCCGCCCGGCACACCTCGACGGTCATGCCCGCGCTGAGCACGTACTGGGAGACGCTGTCGTGCAGTTCGCGCGCGATACGGCGCCGTTCGTCGTCCAGTGCCTGCCGCTGCAGCGCCTCCAGCAGCCGTGCCTGTGTCTCGGCCAGCTCGGCGCTGCGCGCGGCCAGGTCGCGGGCCTGCCGCTCGGCCGCCTCGGACAGTTCCTCGGCCCGGCCGCGCAGGGTGGTCGCCGCGTGGAAGAGGAAGGTGTGGTGCAGTGCCACGGCGGCCTGGTTGGCCAGGACCCGCAGGATCGCCAGGTCGGTGTCGGCGACCTCGACACCGGGGCCGGGCGCCGCCGCGATCCCGCCGACCGGCTCGTCGTCGAGGGTCATCGGCGCGCGCACCCAGTCCCGGCCCCGGTCCGGCGTGCCGGCCTCCCAGGGGTGGCTGCGCAGCAGCGCCAGATGCTCCCGCACCTCGGCGGGCACCCTGCTCTCGTCGTCGATCAGCAAGTCGTCGGCATAGAGCAGGAAGCGCGGCCGGGCCGCGCGCAGCGCTCCGTCCGCCACGGCCAGCAGCAGCCAGCGGGCCTGCAGATGCTCGGCCGCCGTCCGGACGACCGCCTCGACCAGGGCACGCGGGCCCTCGGCGGTGCGCACCAGGGCGCGGGAGATCCCGTCGAGTGCCTCCACCGTCCGCTCCAGCCGCTCGGCGGAGCGCACGTACGCCGGGTAGTACGACCGCTTGCCGGACCGCAGCCCGGTGAGGACGCCCAGGTCGGCGGTCTGGGGGGACCGTTCTGGCACGCTCACCGGAATCGCCTCACAGGGCTTCGCGGAACAGTCGCTCGACGTCCCGCACGTCGACGTCCCGGGGGTTGGTGGCCATGCAGGCGTCCCTCAGTGTGGTGCGGGCCAGCACGGGCACGTCGGCTTCCGCGACCCCCAGGCTCGTCAGGCTCTTCGGGACGCCGAGGTCGTCCGCGAGCGCGCGCACCAGGTCCGCGAGCCGCTCGGCCACCTCGTGCGGCGGAACGCCGTCGGTCGGCAGGCCGGCCGCCGCGCCGAGCGCGACGAACCGCTCCGGCCACGCCGCGGCGTTGAACCGGATGACATGCGGCAGCAGGACACCGTTGACCACGCCGTGCGGCGCGTCCAGCAGTCCGCCGACCTGGTGGCTCATGGCGTGCGTCGCTCCGAGGATCGCGTTGGTGAAGGCCATGCCCGCCTCCAGGGCGGCCTGGGCCATGGCGAGCCGGGCGCCGAAGTTCTTCGGCTGCACCTGGGTCCGTATCAGGTTGCCGGTGATCAGTTCCACCGCATGCAGCGCGTGGATGTCGGTCAGCGGGTTGTGGGCCCGGGACACGAACGCCTCGACGGCGTGGGTCAGGGCGTCCAGCCCGGTCGCGGCGTTCAGCCAGTCCGGCATGGTGGTCAGCAGGCGCGGGTCGATCACCGAGATGTCCGGGACCAGCGTGCGGCTGACGATGCTGATCTTGATGTGCTGGGTGGTGTCGGTGATGATGGTGAACTGCGAGACGTCCGCCCCGGTGCCCGACGTGGACGGCACCATCACGGTGGGCGGGATGGGCTGCACGACCTGGTCCACACCCTCGTAGTCGAGAATGTGTCCGCCGTTGCCGGACAGGATCGCCACGCCCTTGGCGGCGTCGATGACCGAGCCGCCGCCCACCCCGACGATCACGTCGCAGCCGCTCTGCGCGTACCTCTCGAAGGCGGCCTGGACCTCGTGGTCCTTGGGATTGGGGGTGACGTCGTGCCATACGACGGGACGCAGGCCGACCCGCCTGAGATGGCCGACCGCCTCGTCCGTCCAGCCCGCCTCCAGCAGTCCGGGGTCGGTGACCAGGAACGGGCGACGGCCGCCGAGGCGCAGCGCGCAGTGCCCCAGCTCGGTCAGCGAACCGGGCCCGAACACGACCTCGGGCACGTGGAACTTGGTCAGCCGGGCCGACCTGCGGACGGCGTCACTGCTCGTCTCCTGCGGCCCCAGCAGCTCGCAGTACTCGTCACGACTCCAGTCGGCGCTCGGATCGCTGCCACCGGTCGTCACGGCGCCGGACATGAGCGTCATGCGACCTCCCATGGGCGCGAGGCCCGCAACGCGGACGCAACCTTGATTTTACCGCCCGATTGGCCGATAAAACTTTGTACAGACCGAAGACCACGCTAGGCATGCCGGTCCGGGTGGGGCACCTGTCCGATCGGACGGGGAAAACGGCCCGACAGGTCAGGTGTGCCGGTGAAGTTCCCGCGGACAATAGCCGAATGTCCCCGTTCGACGGCAGGGGAAATGCAGATGTCACAGCGCAGTGACCTCCAGCGCCGCAAGGCCACGCTGGAGGGCGAGTGGTTCCGCCTGGTGCCGCGGCTGAAGACCACCGGGCCGGCGGCGGGCGGTGGCGCCGACGCGTTGCGCCACGAGGTGACCGAGTCCTGGGCGCGCTCGCTCAGCAGTGTGGACCCCGGCCGGGACAGCGCCCCGGTCACCGACGGCGGCACGGTGCACCACCGCTGGACCGACTCGCCGCTGCGCCGGCCGGTCGACGACCTCGCCGACGAGCTGCGCGGCATCGCCGACGACGCCGGATTCGTCACCGCGGTCACCGACGAGTCCGGGACCATCCTGTGGACCTGCGGCGGCCGGACCATGACCCGCCGGGCCGAGCGCGTCAACTTCGCGCCCGGCGGACGGTGGGACGAGCAGGCCATGGGCACCAACGCGCTCTCCCTCGCCCTGCGCACCGGCCGCCCCAGCTCCGTCTTCTCCGCCGAGCACCTGGTGACGGCACTGCACGGGTGGGTCTGCTACTGCGCCCCCGTCCACGGCCCGGACGGCCGCGTCCTGGGCGTCCTGGACATGTCCACCACCTGGGACCGGTCGAACCCGCTGGCCATGTCCACGGTGCGCTCGCTGGTGTCCGTCATCGAGGCACGGCTGCGCACCGAGCTGCCCCGCTTGACCCGCGACAACCCGGGCCAGGTGCGCCTGACCTGCCTGGGGACCGACCAGGCCGTCCGCGAGGAGCGGCCCCTTGCGCTGCGCCCCCGGCAGCTGGAGATCCTGACCCTGCTCGCCCTCGAACCGGACGGCTTCTCACCGGAGCGGCTGCGCGAGGCCCTGTACGGCGACCGGCCCGTCACGGCTTCCACGTTCAAGGCGGAGATCTCCCACCTGCGCCGGGCCCTCTCGGGCGGCATCGCCACCCGCCGCTACGCCCTGACCACCCCCGTGTCCTGCGACGCCGTGGACGTGCTGCGCGCCCTGGAGAACGGTGACGCGGAGACCGCCCTGCGCCTGTACCGCGGCCCGCTGCTGCCCCGCTCGGCGGCGCCGGGCATCGAGCAGTGGCGTGCGTACCTGGAGGTGGCCGTCCGCGAGGCCGTACTGGCGAGCACCCGCCCGGAGCACGCCCTGCGCTACGGCGAGCGCGCCCCGTACGACGCGGAGGTGCACGAGCACGCGCTGCGCCTGCTCGACCAGGGCGACGCGCGCCGCGCGGTCGCGGCGGGACGGCTGAGCACGGCGCTGCGCGACTGACACCCGCCGCCTGGCTCCTGGCGTCCGGTACGCCAACCTCGCGCCAACCTCCGGGGCTCACAGTGAGCGGCGGCACGGCGGCACGGGCCGTCGTACAGCCCTCACCATCCCCCGAGGAGAGCCGCCATGGTGTACGCGCAGCCAGGAACAGAAGGCAGCATCGTCGACTTCGCCCGCCGCTACGACAACTTCATCGGCGGTGACTGGGTCGCCCCCGTCGAGGGCCGCTACTTCGACAACCTCTCGCCGGTGGACGGCAAGGTCTTCTGCGAGGTCGCCCGCTCCTCCGCCGCCGACGTCGAGCTCGCGCTGGACGCCGCCCACGCCGCCGCCGACCGCTGGGGCCGGACCTCCACCGCCGAGCGGGCGAACCTCCTCAACAGGATCGCGGACCGCATCGAGGAGAGCCTGGAGAAGATCGCCGTCGCCGAGACCTGGGAGAACGGCAAGCCCGTCCGGGAGACCCTGAACGTCGACATCCCGCTCGCCGTCGACCACTTCCGCTACTTCGCGGGCGTGGTCCGCAGCCAGGAGGGCACCGTCGGCGAGATCGACGAGGACACCGTCGCCTACCACTTCCACGAGCCGCTGGGCGTGGTCGGCCAGATCATCCCGTGGAACTTCCCGATCCTGATGGCCGCGTGGAAGCTCGCCCCGGCCCTGGCGGCGGGCAACTGCGTGGTCATCAAGCCCGCCGAGCAGACCCCGGTCAGCCTGCTGAAGGTCATCGAGCTGATCGCCGACCTGCTTCCGCCGGGCGTGCTCAACGTGGTCAACGGCTTCGGCGTCGAGGCCGGCAAGCCGCTCGCCTCCAGTCCGCGCATCGCCAAGATCGCCTTCACCGGCGAGACCACGACCGGCCGGCTGATCATGCAGTACGCGTCCGAGAACATCATCCCGGTCACCCTGGAGCTGGGGGGCAAGAGCCCGAACATCTTCCTGTCCGACGTCATGGCCGCCGACGACGCCTATCTGGACAAGGCCGTCGAGGGCTTCGTGATGTTCGCGGTCAACCAGGGCGAGGTGTGCACCTGCCCCTCCCGGGCCCTGATCGCCTCCTCCATCTACGACGAGTTCATGGCCCGCGTCCTGGAGCGCACCAAGGCCATCAAGGGCGGCAGCCCGCTCGACCCCGAGACGATGATCGGCGCGCAGGCCAGCAACGACCAGTTCGAGAAGATCCTCTCCTACATCGACATCGGCAAGCAGGAGGGCGCCGAACTCCTCACCGGCGGCAGGGCCCGCACCGTCGACGGCCTGGAAGGCGGCTACTACATCGAGCCGACCGTCTTCAAGGGCACCAACGACATGCGGATCTTCCAGGAGGAGATCTTCGGCCCGGTCGTCTCGGTCACCACCTTCGACTCCCCCGAAGAGGCCCTCAAGATCGCCAACGACACCCTCTACGGCCTCGGCGCCGGCGTCTGGTCCCGCAACGGCAACCTCGCCTACCGCCTGGGCCGCGAGATCAAGGCCGGCCGCGTGTGGACCAACTGCTACCACGCCTACCCGGCCCACGCGGCCTTCGGTGGCTACAAGGGTTCCGGCATCGGCCGCGAGACCCACAAGATGATGCTCGACCACTACCAGCAGACCAAGAACCTCCTGGTCAGCTACTCGGAGCAGAAGCTCGGCTTCTTCTAGGCCGGGGGTTTCACGATGAGCGAGCGGGCGACGCGAGTCGAACTGACCGCCGCCGCCGAGGACTTGGTACGGCAGCTGACGGCACGTCACGGCCCGCTGATGTTCCACCAGTCCGGCGGCTGCTGCGACGGCAGCGCGCCGATGTGCTACCCGCGCGGCGAGTTCCGGGTCGGCGCCGCGGACGTCCTGCTGGGCCGGGTCGCCGGGGACACCCCGTTCTGGATGAGCGCCGGCCAGTACGCGTACTGGCGGCACACCCGCCTCACCGTCGACGTGGTCCCCGGCCGGGGCAGCGGCTTCTCCCTCGAAGCCCCCGAGGGCGTGCGCTTCCTGCTCCGGTCCCGGGTCCTCACCGACGAGGAGTGGCGGCGCGTCGCGGCCGAACCGCCCCTGCCGACCGGGGCGGACCCGACGGGGTGACCCGGCGGGCCGGCGCGGGCGGTGGTGACAGCGGGGCCGGACACCTGGTGTCCGGCCCCGCACCCATACCGGCCGAGACGTCCGCCAGCACGGAAAACCGGGACAAAAAGACCCCTCCAACAGCGTTCCCGCTGGTCGGAGGGGTCTGAAGAAGTGGAGCCTAGGGGAGTCGAACCCCTGACATCTGCCATGCAAAGACAGCGCTCTACCAACTGAGCTAAGGCCCCGTGCAAAAAGCAGCCGCCGGATCACTCCGGTGGGCGCCGCAGACCAGAGTACCGGGTCACCCCCGGTATCTCGCAAAAAACTTGGGGGTCCCCGTGGACGACCACTCTCCGTAGGATGCTCGTCGTGGTTCGCTACAGCGAACCACGTTCTGGGGAAGCGATGGGGAGACGCAATGGACGCCGCACAGCAGGAAGCCACCGCAAGAGCGCGGGAGCTGCAGCGGAACTGGTACGGGGAGCCGTTGGGGGCGCTCTTCCGTAAGCTCATCGACGATCTTGGCCTCAACCAGGCTCGTCTCGCGGCGGTGCTGGGACTCTCCGCGCCGATGCTGTCACAGCTGATGAGCGGCCAGCGCGCGAAGATCGGCAATCCCGCGGTGGTCCAGCGGGTGCAGCTGCTGCAGGACCTGGCGGCGCAGGTCGCGGACGGCAGCGTGAGCGCGGCCGAGGCGACGGACCGCATGGACGAGATCAAGAAGTCGCAGGGGGGCTCCGTGCTCAGCAACACCTCGCAGCCGACGACCAGTTCGGGTGCGCCCACGGTCAAGCGGGTGGTGCGGGAGATCCAGTCACTGCTGCGTTCGGTGGCCGCCGCGGGGGACATCATCGAGGCCGCCGACACCCTCGCCCCGACCCACCCGGAACTGGCAGAGTTTCTCCGGGTGTACGGCGCGGGCCGCACCTCCGACGCGGTCGCGCACTACCAGTCCCACCAGAGCTGATCCCACGGCCCGGTCCACCGGAGGGGGTCCGGCGGATCGGGGTCGGGGAACGGCTCGGGGCACGGAGGGGTCGTATCACTCATCACGGGGGAAGCACGAGGGAAGTACGGGGGAAGCAGGGGGCAACCGCAGGGGGAGGAGCGACGAGCAGCCATGGGTGAGGTCTTCGCCGGCCGGTACGAACTGGTCGACCCGATCGGCCGCGGAGGAGTCGGCGCCGTGTGGCGCGCCTGGGACCACCGCCGCCGACGCTATGTGGCCGCCAAGGTGCTGCAGCAGCGCGACGCCCACTCGCTCCTGCGCTTCGTGCGGGAGCAGGCCCTGCGGATCGACCATCCGCATGTGCTCGCACCGGCCAGCTGGGCCGCCGACGACGACCAGGTCCTGTTCACCATGGACCTGGTCGCCGGAGGTTCGCTGGTCCATCTGGTCGGGGACTACGGCCCGCTGCCGCCGGTGTTCGTCTGCACGCTGCTCGACCAGCTCCTGTCCGGGCTCGCCGCGGTCCACGGGGAAGGGGTGGTGCACCGTGACATCAAGCCCGCCAACA
The DNA here is from genome assembly GCF_042895285.1 of Streptomyces sp. NPDC001406. NCBI lineage: Bacteria > Bacillati > Actinomycetota > Actinomycetes > Kitasatosporales > Streptomycetaceae > Streptomyces > Streptomyces sp. NPDC001406. Next base: position 142,681 of record NZ_JBIAWG010000018.1, on the reverse strand, counting down.
TCCTGCTCGAAGCGACCGGCACCGGACGCCCGCGACTGCGGCTGTCCGACTTCGGGATCGCGATGCGGCTGGGCGAACCCCGTCTGACGGAGACCAACCTCGTGGTGGGGACGCCCGGCTACCTCGCGCCCGAGCAGATGATGGGCGCGGAACCGGACTTCCCGTCCGACCTGTTCGCGGTGGGCCTGGTCGCGCTGTATCTGCTGGAGGGTGCCAAGCCTGACGCCAAGGCACTCGTCCAGTACTTCGCCGAGCACGGCACACCGGGTGCGCCCAAGGGCATCCCGGATCCGCTCTGGCAGGTCGTGGCCACGCTGATCCAGCCCGATCCACAGGCCCGCTTCCGTACGGCGACGGGGGCGCGCAAGGCCCTCGCCTCAGCCAGGGAGCTGCTGCCCGAGCCGGGCCCCGACGACGAGTGGATCGAGATCTTCGACCAACTCGGGCCGCTCCCACCGGGCTTCGCACTCGACGGGCCCCTGGAGCGGGCTCCGGGTGTGGACGGAGGTGTGGACACGGGCGCTCAGGCCGTCGGAGCGGGGGACACGGGCTCCCGGCCGTCGAATCCGGCCGCCGGCGCGGCCACGCCCGCCGCCGACGCCGCCGACACTGCCGGCACCGGCAATACCGCCGTACCCGCCGATCCGCGCCGGGCGACCGGCTCGCAGCCCTCCGCCATGTCGGACACCGGCAGCTTCCATCTGCCGCCGCCGCATACGGCCCAGCCGGAGGAGCCGCCGGAAACGCCCGCCCAGCCGACGTACACCGCGCACACTCCCCAGGGGTTCCAGCCTCAACAGCAGCCGTACCAGCAGCCGCTCCCGCCGTTCCAGCCGTTCCAGCCGCATCAGCCGTGGAACCCCACCCAGGTCCTGACACCGGTGACGCAGCAGCGGGTCGACGCCTCCACCGCTTCGTACACCGCCCAGGAGCCGCAGTTCCCGCCGCCCGCGCCGCCCGCGCCGGGGGCTCGGCCACAGCGCTCCAGACGCCGGGCGCGCCGCGCCCGCCGCCCCGGTCCCCCGGCGAAGGCGGCGGTCCCGATCCTGCTGCTCGCGCTGGCCTGTTACGCCGTGGGCTTCTGGGCGCTGACCCGGATCTGAGCCCCCGCCCGCCGCCGGGCCACCACCGTCCACACCCCGAGCAGGATCAGCAGCGCGGTGCCCGTGCCGAGGCCGGCGACCGCAACCGCCCTCATCGCCGGGTCACCACCGCCGGATTCCCCCGCGGCCCCGGCCGCCGCCGCCCGGCGGTCCTGCCGGGTGACTTCGAAGAGCTTGTGCTGCGCGGGCGGGCCCGCGTATCCCGGTCCAAAGTGCGCGGTGCCGCTGACGCGCACGCGCAGCGTCAGCCCGTAGGGTCCCTTGCCGAACGTGTCGGCCGTCTTGGCGCTGAGATGGACGACGAGGTAGTAGAAGCCGGCGAAGCGCATGCCGCGCACGTCTTCGGCGACGGCGTACCGGTTGCGGTACTCGACGGGGGGCAGAGGGGAGATGGTGGCCGTCGTCTGGCTTCCGGTGTAACCACGGGCCACGTCGTCGACGCGGCCGCGGACGGGGTTGTGCACCGCGAGGTCGAGGGCGCCGTTGACATAGCCGCCGTCGCTGCTCGAACTGCCCAGTTCGGCGGTGGCGTAGAGCTGCTGGCCCCAGTCGACCGGCACCTTGTAGAAGAGGGTCTGTCCCGGCTCGATGCCGGTCTGCCACACGCCCTGTTCCAGACCCCGTGCCGTGGCGAAGCCCGCTCCGCCGGCGCGGCTCCTGGGCTCGCCGGCGAGGGCCTCGGGGGAGGCGGAGTTCCAGACCTCGGGCGCTGTCGTGGCCCCGGCCTGCTTCAGACGGGGTTCCGTGACGGGAGCGAGTTCCAGGTCCCAGACTCCGGGCGAGACGGTGTTCCCGGATCCGGTGGCGTCGAGCCGCTCGACGAGCAGGTAGTAGGTGCCGGGCCCCTGGCAGAGCGTCTTGCCGCTCTCGCGCACCCCGAGCGCCGTGACGGGACGCGGGCTCAGTCCGCCGCCGAAGCGGGCGGACGCATAGGAGCAGGGGGTTCCGTCGGCGTCCTGCAGCGACACCCTGATGCCGTCGGAGGCGGTGACGGTGGCGTTCGCGGGGGGTACGAGGGTGACGGGGACGTACGCGGTCGTCGTGGAGTCGAGTTCGAGGCGGTAGGAGAGCTTGGCGCCGTGGGCGATGGAGCTGCGGTACGTCCGGCCCGGCTCCAGCGCTACGGCGCCCGTGGTGCTTTTCGCTCCGGCGACGCCACGGTCGCCCGGGGCGAAGTCATAGGCGCTGCCGCCCGGACCGGCCGCCACGGCGCTCCCGCTCGGCAGCAGCCCCGCCGCGCACAGCACCGCGCCCGCGACGACGGCTCGCACAGCGGCAGCGCGCGGACCACGTGGACGACGTGGATGACGTGGATGACGTGGATGACGTGGACGACGAAGGCTCCGGTGTCCTCCCGTCCACCGCCACGCCGTACGCCGCAACATCACGCGCCCCCTCGTCGTCGTACACCGGCCGTCGTGACCGAGTCGTGCCGGACCGTGGCCATCCTGCCCCGCCCGCGCCCGCGCCATCCGCGAAATCCGGACGAGCGTCCGAAAAGCGCCGTCTCGGAGCCCTTGCCCCCGGTGCCTGCGGCGCCCGGTCGCGTCCGGCCGCGCCCGGCAACACAAAACCCCGACCGCGAGGGCGGTCGGGGTCTGATCAGATACCGGTATCGGTACTCACGAACCCGTGGGCACGGAGTCAGTCGCCTCCGTCCACAGATCCTGCTCGGCGCGATCCGCCTGGATCTGGCGGTACACGAGGAGCCCGCCGATGGCGGCCAGTGCGACCAGGAGAAGCTTCTTCACCGCGCGACCTCGTCTTTCCTTGACGTAGGGGACCTCTGCCGCCCGACTATACACACCGACCGATATCGATCGGTGACCTGCGTCGGACGCCAACTCCCGCCCGCGACAGGGCAATGGGTGAGGATCGCGCCGCTCCGATCGGAGGGTGATCACACCCCCACGGACGGTCACTTTGTTCGCTCTTCGGGCTCTACCGCCCCGTTCTGGAACATTTCCGACGCCCGTGCCTCCATCCGGGTGGTGTTCATCAGAACATCGACGCGCCACGGGCGGAGGTCCACCACTTCGCGACCCCCATACACATCATGAGGAAAGTACGCAAATCGCCCGACCCGAAAGTGAGGGGCCATGGCCCGGAACAAGGTCATGAAGCTGTGGACCACCATCGTCACCGCCTTCCTCGCGCTGTTCACGGCGCTCGGACTCGTCTCGGCGACCACCGCCGCGGCGGTACCGCAGACCGAGACCCCGCGCAACAGCAAGGCGCATCCCACGTTGCCGTCGTTGTCCCGATGGTCCTGGTCCCCTACCGCGTCCCGACCCAACGTCAGGGCCCTGCCCCCCACGATGAAACAACGGATCCACGCGGAGGCCCACGGCAAATCCCCCAGCTGCCGCCACCGCCCCCTCGACGACACGACGGAAGCGGACGAGCTGGAGGCCCTGGGCGAACGCACAGCACCCCTCGCCTGCTGACAGACACGGTCGGCACGAGCAGGACAGATGTGACGGCGAGCTTGCGTACTGAACAGGCAGGACCCTCGGCCTCCACGGGCCGGGGGTCCTCGTCGCGCCCAAAACGGCCGGCCTCCTCCTCAACTCGTCAAGACCTCTTTAGGAGTCGCTAGACTGAATCCGTGCCCAAGGCCTACGAGGAGATCGCCGACGACATACGTCGGTCCATCCGGGAGCGCCTGCGCAAGCCCGGCGACCGGCTGCCGTCCGAGGCCGCGCTGGCCGAGCACTACGGCCGGAGCGTGCCGACCGTGCAGAGCGCCTTGCGGCTGCTCAGCGAGGAAGGCCTGATCGACAAGCAGCACGGCCGCGGCAACTTCGTCAGGCGCCCCCGTACGCTCGCGGTCCGCGACAACGGGCGGCACCAGTGGGAGAAGAACCGCGCCCGTGCGCCCGAGGCCACCCGGGCCGAGACCGGAGCCACGGAGCACGACACCGGTCTGTGCCTCGACGACCTCGTCTTCTACGCGAAATACCGCGAGTTCGAGGCACCCGACGAATTGGCGGACGCCTTCGGGGTGCCGGTGGGCACGACGCTGCTCGAACGCACGTACAGGACGCGGTACGCGGCCGAGACCGCACCCTTCAACCTCGTCACCTCCTATCTCGTCCGCGACATGATCGCGGCCAACCCCGACCTGCTGGACGAGACCAAGGAGCCCTGGCCCGGCGGCACACAGCACCAGCTGTACACCGTCGGCATCGAGGTGGACCGCGTCGAGGAACGCTTCACCGCCCGCCCCCCGACGCCGGAGGAGGCCAAGGCGCTGGAGCTCCCGGCGGGCACATCGGTGATCGTCCTCAGGAAGACCTCGTACGACATCGACGGACGCGTGGTCGACGTCTCCGTCGTCACGCTGCCGGGCGACCGCACGGAACTGCTCTTCACCACGTCCCTGGAAAGGTGGTGAGTGCCGCCGTGAGCCGGCGCGTCATCATCGTCACCGCTGTGCACGCCCCCTCGGCCCGGTTCCTGCCGGAGGCGTACAAGTCCCTGTGCGAACAACGGCTCCCGGACGGCTGGGAGTGGCACTGGGTCGTCCAGGAGGACGGAAGGACGGACGAGGTCCGTCCGTACGTCCCCGACGACGTGCGGGTGACCTTCCGGCAGGGCCGGCCCGGCGGTCCCGGCGTCGCCCGCACGATCGCCCTGGCGCACGCGGACGGCGAGTACGTCAGGATCCTGGACGCCGACGACCAGCTCACGCCGGGCGCACTCGCCCGTGACCTGGCCGTTCTGGAGGCCGACCGCACCATCGGGTGGGCCACTTCCCGGGTCCTGGACCTGCTGCCCGACGGCTCGACCGCAGGCTTCCCGGGCGACCCGGACGAGGGCCCCGTCGAGCGCGGGGCCGTGCTCGACTTCTGGAAGGCCAACGGCTTCCGCGCCCAGGTCCACCCCGCGACGCTCTTCGTCCGCCGCGGTCTGCTGCTCGCGCTCGGCGGCTGGATGGCCCTCCCGGCGTCCGAGGACACCGGTCTGCTGCTCGCGCTGAACGCCGTGAGCCGTGGCTGGTTCTCGGCGGAGGTGGGACTTCTCTACCGGAAGTGGGAGGGGCAGGCGACCGGACAGGCCTCCCACGTCGATCCGGTGGAACGCGAGGCGCGCATGGCGGTCGTCGAGGCGAGGGCGCGGGCGCTGGCAGACGTCGACTGGCGCTATCCGCCTGCGTGAACCGCCGGATCCGCCGGGGGGAAGAGGCACGACGGTCGGGACACTCGCCGAGGCCGCGTCACCCGAGCGTCTCGGCGTCGACGCGCGAGAACACCAGCTCGCTCTCGCCCACGACCGGTCCCCGCCATCGCACCGGGGCCACCGGCCGGCTCAGGGCCGCCGGATAGCTCTCCGGCGCATAGTCGTTGAGCAGGCGATACGTATGGAACCCGGCCTTGCGCATGGTCTCCAGCAGGTCGTCGACCGAGTAGCCGAGGTTGGCCATGCGCTCCGGGGTGACCTCGACGGCGATCTCCACGTCGGGGCGCAGTTCGTCGAGGATCGGGGCCAGGCCCTTGACGACGGCGCCCTCCGCGCCCTCGACGTCGATCTTGATGACGCGGGCCCGGGCGATCTCCTCCGGCTCCAGGAGTTCGGGCAGCGGGCACGCCTGCGCCTCGAAGCTCGACTCGGCGGGACCGTCGTAGGGCACGATGCTGTTGGCGCCCATGTTGTGGGAGCTGGCCAGGACGAAGGTCAGCGTCTCCCGCTTGTCCGAGACGGCGGCGTTGACCGCGCGGACGGTGCCGCACCGGTTCAGCTCGATGTTGCGCAGCAGCCTGCGGTGGAAGTCGGGTGACGCCTCGACGGCGACCACCCGGCCCGTGTCCCCGACCAGGCGGGCCGCCACCAGGCTCAGACAGCCGACGTTCGCCCCGACGTCGACCAGGACGTCACCTTGCCGCAGCCGGCCCCGGAGCCAGCTGGTCATGTGCGGCTCCCACACCCCGAAGAGATACAGATAGCGCTGGATGAGGTCCTGGGTGTCGACCGCGAACCGGGCGCCGGCGCGGGTCTCGACCACCCGCCGCCGCGGGTGGTCGCGCAGATACGGATTCAGATAGCGCCCGGCCAGCAGCGCTTTGCCGAGGGAGCCCGGGGCGTCACGCACATAGCGTCGGCCGAGGGTGACCATGGCCTCGGAAAGGGCACTGCTCATGCGTTCTCGCTGATCCTTATGGCCTGGGAGGGGCACCGCTCGGCGGCTTCCTGTACGAGTCCGTCGTCGCCGGCGTCCTCATGGCCGGGCCGGACCACGCCGTACCCGTCCTCGAACGCGAACACGGCCGGCGCGCGGTGGGCGCACTCCGCGGAACCGTAACAGAGGCCGGCGTCGATGGAGACCTTCATGCGAGGTCCCTTCCCAGCGGTGCCCCCTCCTACGCGGCCTACTTGAAAGGCAGCTCCAGCATCCGGATCGCGTTGCCGCGCAGCAGCTTGTAGGCCACGTCGGCGGGCAGGCCGCCCACATGCTCCTGGGCCACCCGCTTCGTGTCCGGCCAGGTCGAGTCGACGTGCGGATAATCGGTCTCGAAGGTCGCGTTGTCCACGCCCACGGTCTCGATCGCCTCGATGCCATGCCTGTCGCGGAAGAAGCAGCAGAAGATCTGCCGGTAGTAGTACGTCGACGGCGGCTGGGGGATCAGGTCCTTCACCCCGCCCCAGGCCCGGTGTTCCTCCCACACGTCGTCGGCGCGTTCCAGGGCGTACGGGATCCACCCCATCTGTCCTTCGCTGTACGCCAGTTTCAGCCGCGGGAACCTGACCAGGACCCCGGAGAAGAGGAAGTCCATCATCGACGCCATGGCGTTGTTGAAGCTCAGCGAGGCCTGGACCGCGGGGGGAGCGTCCGGCGACGCGGCCGGCATCTGCGACGAGGACCCGATGTGCATGTTGACCACGGTGCCCGTCTCCTCGCACGCCGCGAAGAACGGGTCCCAGTAGCCCGAGTGGATCGAGGGCAGCCCCAGGTAGGTGGGGATCTCGCTGAAGGTCACGGCCCGTACACCACGGGCGGCGTTGCGCCGGATCTCGGCGACCGCGAGCCCGACGTCCCACAGCGGGATGAGACACAGCGGGATCAGGCGCCCGCCGCTGTCACCGCACCACTCCTCGACCATCCAGTCGTTGTAGGCGCGCACACAGGCGAGGGCGACCTCCTTGTCCTCGGCCTCGGCGAAGGTCTGCCCGCAGAAGCGCGGGAAGGTCGGGAAGCAGAGGGAGGCCTCGACATGGTTGAGGTCCATGTCCTCCAGCCGGGCCTTGGGGTCCCAGCAGCCGCGGCGCATCTGCTCGCGGGTGATGCCGTCGAGCGTCATCTCGTCCCGGGAGAAGCCGACGGCCGCGATGATCCGCTTGTACGGGAACAGGCCCCCCTCGTACTCCCACCAGTCGGTGATCTGGCCGTCCGGGTCGGTGGTGAACCGGTACTTGCCGCCGATGTACTGGAGCTCGCCGATGCCCGCCGTGAACGGCTTCGGCCCCTTGTCGCGGTACTTGCTCGGGAGCCACGTCTCGAAGAGGTGCGCGGGCTCGATCACGTGATCGTCCACGCTGATGACCTTCGGCAGCTCACTGGTTTCGCCGGCGCTGGTGACCATGGCCTCGCCTCTCACTGGCCGATGCAATATCTGACGGTCCGTCAGAAGAAGGTTAGGACCGGCCCCCTTGACGGGCAAGGGCACGCTTCTGGTCTCTTCGCCCCCGTCGTGACACCCTGCCCGCGCCGCCGAGCAGCGTCAGGCGTCGTACGGGCGAACGAGGAGGCAGGGATGACTGAACCGCGAGACACGCAAGACGCACAGGACGTACAGGGTGTACGGGGCGTAGGGGATCCGGTGTCGGTGGAGGCGCTCAGGAAACTTCACTCCGCCCGCGCGAACAGCGCGTACGACCGCGCCGCGGCCATGTGCCGGCACGCCGGAATCGAGCGGGACGCGGCCGAGATCGTGCCGAAGAGCCCCGCCGGACGGGCCGCCAACGCCCTGCGCCTGTCCGGGGAGTCGATCACCGGGTTCACCGAGAGGGCACCCGACCCGGCGGCGGACGCCCGGTGCGCCCGGAACGCCGCGGCCGCCGCGGCGCTGGCCGCGCAGGTGGCCCAGTCGCGCGACGACCGCACCGAAGCCGTCGAGGCGCTGCGCGCGGCCCTGGCCGCCTCCCGGGCCGCCGCGGTCGCGGCGGGCGGGACGGCTGCGGGAAGGGACCCGTCCCTGAACGACGCGGCCGAGGCCACGGAGGGACACGCGGTCGCCGCCGCTCGTGCCGCGGGCTGGATCCGCTGACCGGAACCGGGACCTCTGCTGTGCCGCGTCGTTCGGCTCCGGTCCCTCCCCACGTGGGGACCGGCGCCGAACGACGCGGAGGAGGCCGGACCCGAGGTGGGTTGGAGACAGCCCTCGAGGGACTGTCCGCACGGGTCCTTCAAGCTCGTACGACGAGAGCGACACCGCCGTCCGGTGAGGCCGCCGGAAGGTGACCGAGAACATGCGGCGTCGTGAGCTGTCTCTTCGAACGCTGAGCAGGTGGCCTGTCCGGGCGGCGTCCGCGGGACCCGCCCCTACGGCGGAATCCTGCCAGTCGAGGCCCCCGCCGAGGAGGCTCGGGCGTCCGGGTACCGGCTTCCTCGCAGGTCAGCCGGATAGAGTGGGTTTTCCGGTCCGGATGCCCAGGTGCGGGGGGAAGTAAGGGGTGGACACCTTGAGTTCCGACTCAGGGGCACGAACAGCCTTCGCGGAACGTCTCGCGCTGCTGTACAAGGAGGCGGGAAACCCTCCCCTCAAACGCGTGGCCGAGGCGGTCGACCGGCTTCACCGGGTCGACGAACGAGGGCGTCCGGTGCGGGTGTCCGCCCAGCGGATCAGCGACTGGCGGCGGGCGAAGAACGTACCGGCCCAGTTCGCCGCGCTCGCCGCGGTGCTGCACGTACTGATCCCCCAGGCCCGGCGCTCGCAGCCCGCGCCGGTCTCCGCGGGCCTGTACGACCTGGCCCAGTGGCAGCGTCTGTGGGAGCGCGCGGTGGCCGACCCGGTGGGCGACCGGGCCGCGGGATCCGCGGAGGATGAGGAACAGGCTCCGGCCGACGCCCGGGCCGTCCCCGGTGTGTGCCCGTACCGGGGGCTCGCCTCGTACCGCAGGCAGGACGCCCGGTGGTTCTTCGGCCGCGAGCGCAGCACGGACGCCCTGGTCGCCCAGCTCCGCGCCGCCGAGCGGACCGGTGGTCTGGTCGTGCTCGTCGGCGCCTCGGGCGCGGGGAAGTCCTCCCTGCTGAACGCCGGTCTGGTGCCCGCGCTGCAGAGCGGCGCGGCGGACGACGAGGACAGCCCGGCCCGGGGCGTCCTGCAGCTCATGCCCGGCGCCGATCCGCTCGCGGAACTGGTCCGCCGCATCCCCGAACTGGAGAAGGTCCTCTCCTCGAAGGAGGAACCCGGCACCCCGGAGTTCGATCGGGCGGTGCGGGAGGCCATGACGGCATGGGCGCGGCGCGAGGCGCCCGGGGCCGCCCGTCCGGTCGTCATCGTGGACCAGTTCGAAGAGGCGTTCACCCTCTGCTCCGACGAGACGAGCAGGCGCACCTTCGTCCGGCTGCTGCACACCGCCTGCTCACCCGGCGGCCCTGACGACCCGGCCCCCGTGCTCGTGGTCCTGGGCATACGCGCCGACTTCTACGATCAGTGCCTGCGCCACCCCGAACTCGCCGACGCGCTGCAGCACCGGCACATGGTCCTCGGCCCGCTGACCACGGCGGAACTGCGCGAGGCGGTGACGGGTCCGGCCAAGGCCGTCGGCGTGGAACTCGAGCCGGGGCTCGCGGAGCTGATAGTCCGGGAGGTGAGCGCCGACGGCCCCCGGGGGGCGCACGACGCCGGCGTACTGCCGCTGTTGTCCCACGCCCTGCTCGCCACCTGGCAGCGCCGCAAGGCGGGACGGCTGACCCTGGCCGGCTACCGCGCGGCGGGCGGCATCCAGGGGGCGGTGGCGGCGACCGCCGAACGGGCCTGGTCCGGCCTCGACCCGGCGGCCCGCACGGCAGCGCGGCTGCTCCTGCTCAGGCTGGTCCGGCTGAGCGAGGACACCCAGGCCACCCGTCGCCGGGGCACTCGACGCCAGCTGGCCCAGGAGTCGACGGACCCCGGCAAGACGGAGGAGTCGCTGGAGGCCCTGGTGCGTGCCCGGCTGGTGACCCTGGACGCGGAGACCGTCGAGATCACCCATGAGGCGCTGCTGCACGCCTGGCCCCGGCTGCGCGACTGGATCGACGAGGACCGGGGCGGCAATCTGCTGCGCCAGCGACTGGAGGAGGACGGCCGGTCCTGGGAGGACTCCGAGCGCGACACGTCACTGCTCTACCGGGGTTCCAGGCTGGAGCAGGCCCACAACTGGGTGAAGTCCGCCGGTGACACCTTCCTCACCAGGAGCGCGGTGGAGTTCCTGGAGGCTTCGGTCCGGCTGCGCAGGCGCACGGTGTGGATCAGCCGTGCCGCCGTGTCGGCCCTGGTCGTCCTGGCCGTACTGGCCGTCGGCTCGGCGGTGATCGCCCGCCAGCAGCGCGACGACGCGGTGTTCCAGCAGGTGGTCGCCGAGGCCGACCGCGTCCAGTACACGGACCCGTCGCTGTCCGCCCAGCTCGACCTGGTGGCGCACGGTCTGCGGCCCGACGACGAGGGCACGAACAGCCGGCTGATCTCGATCGTCAACGCCCCGCTGGCCACCCCCCTCCTGGGCCACACCGGCGCCGTCTACCTCACCACGTTCAGCCCGAACGGCCACGTCCTGGCCACCGCCAGCTACGACCGGACCGTCCGGCTGTGGGACGTGACCGACCCGACCCACCCGAGGCCCCTCGGCAAGCCCCTCACCGGCCACACCAGTTGGGTGAGCACCGCGGTCTTCAGCCCCGACGGCCACACCCTCGCCAGCGCCGCGGACGACGGGACGATCCGGCTGTGGGACGTACGGGACCCCGCGCACCCGCGCGCCCTCGGCAAGCCCCTGACCGGCCACGACGGCACGATCTACCTGCTCGCCTTCAGCCCGGACGGCCGCACCCTGGCCGCCGCGGACGAAGATCGCACCGTACGCCTGTGGGACGTACACGCACCGGCCCGGCCCACCTCGCTCTCCACCCTGACCGGCCACACCGGCGCCGTACGCTCCGTGGCCTTCAGCCCCGACGGCCACACGCTGGCGGCCGGGGGCGACGACAACACGATCCTGCTGTGGAACACCACCGACCCACGCCGTCCGGCGCCGCTCGGCACCCCGCTCACCGGCCACACCTCCACCGTGCACTCGGTCGCCTTCAGCCCCGACGGCCGCACCCTCGCCTCCGGCAGCGCGGACAACACCATCCGCCTGTGGGACGTGAGCTCACCGCGCCGTGTCCGCCAGTTCGGCGCGCCGCTCACCGGGCACACCGGTCCCATCTGGTCGGTGGCCTTCAGCCCGGACGGCACCATGCTCGCCGCCGGCAGCGCCGACAGCACGGCGAGCCTGTGGAACGTCCGCAATCCGGCCTACCCGTCCCAGGTCGGCGAGCCCCTCGCGGGCAGCAGCGGCGAGATGTACGCGGTGGGCTTCAGCCCCGACGGGCGGACCCTGGCCACCGGCAGCGGGGACAACAAGGTGCGGTTGTGGTCGATCCCGGCCTCGGACATGATCGGCCGGATCGGGGCGTACCGCCCGGACGGGCGGGTGCTCGCCACGGCCGCGCGCGACGGGCGCGTGCGGCTGTGGAACGTGCAGAGCCCCGACCGGCCCGTCCTGCTGAGCGAGCCCTTCACGACCGGGGAGCGGGACCTGCGGTCGCTGGTGTTCTCCCCCGACGGCCGCACGCTCGCCGTGCTGACCGGGACCAGCAACACGGTGCAGCTGTGGAACGTCGCCGACCCCGGTGATCCCGTCGCCCACGGCCGGCCGCTCGCGCTGCGGACCCGGTTCGCGGGCGGCGACGCGCTGGCCATCAGCCCCGACGGCCGCACCCTGGCCGCCGACTACGACGACCGGACAATCCAGCTGCTGGACATCACCGACCCGGCCCGCCCGAGGCGCCTGGGCAAGCTCCTCACCGGCCACACCGGATACGTCAACGCGCTCGTCTTCAGCCCGGACGGCCGCACTCTCGCCAGTGGCAGCGCCGATACGACGGTCCGCCTGTGGAACGTGACCGACCCACGTCACGCCACCGTCCTCGGCGCTCCCCTCAAGGAGCACCTGGGGCCGGTCAACGCGCTCGCCTACAGCCCCGACGGCCACACGCTGGCCAGCGGCAGCGACGACGGCACGGTCCGGCTGTGGAACGTCGCCGACCCCGTGCGGGCGACGGGGCTCGGCCCCGTTCCCAGCGGCCACACCGAGGCGGTCGTGTCGCTGACGTTCAGCCAGGACGGCCGCACGCTGGCCAGCGGCGGCAACGACGACACGGTCCGGCTGTGGAACGTCGCCCACCCCTCCTCGGCCTCTCCCATCGGCCAGTCGATGAGCCCCAACGCCAAGACGGGCAACTTCCTGTCGTTCAGCCCCAACAGCCACATGCTCGGGGTGTCCAGCGGCGCCGACACCGTGCGGCTGTGGAAGCTGGACGTGGACGAGGCGATCGACCACATCTGCTCGATCACCCGGGGCGTTCTGACGCCGGAGAAGTGGCAGGAGTACCTGCCCAGGCTCTCGTACGAGCCGCCTTGCGGCCGGTGACGTCACCGACCGTTCCAGACAGCGCTTGCGTGATCCCGATCACAACTGCTCGGTGCAGCCGAGGAGTCGGCTCCCACGGCGCCGACAGCCTTGTTACTGTTGGACACAGCCCGACCGCTGGTGCATCCCCCGTCGCCAGCGGTCGGGCCTTTTCGTGTGCCGTCCGGCGTTCTCGCGCCCCCTGGAATCCGACGCGCCGCAACACGCGAAGACCCCCGGCCCTGCTGGACCGGGGGTCTTCATGCTGTGGGGCTAACAGGATTTGAACCTGTGGCCTCATCCTTATCAGGTCGATCATGGGGCCTCGGTGAGGATGGTCAATAAGCCGTGCTCCTAGGCTGACCATCCGCTGGGAATCCGACGCCAACCGCTGCTGTTCGGGGCTGTTGGTGTCAGGCGTTGGTGTCAGCCACCGTGGGCGGGCTTGACAGGTTCGCCGGGGGTGCGGACGTGGACGGCTATGGGTACGCCGCAGCCCCGGCAGGGTTTCGAATGCCCTGCCGGGGCTGCTCTACTGACTAAGCCGTCAGGTGGTGGTGTACACCGGGGCGCTGCATCCCTCCGTGAAAACGGTGGGGCTGTCCCCACCGTTCCAGTGCCCGACGCATGCCCTGATCGAAATGTCGTAGCCCTCGGGGTAGTTCTTGTTCTTGTAGCGGGTCTCGCCCCAGCCGGCGGTGTTGTACACGCGCCCTTGCCGTACGACGTCCCCGTGACCGTCGGTGACCTGCCACAGAGCAACTGCCGAGTAGCCGTCGGACTGCGTGTCGGTGATCACCCACCAGTCGCCCGTCTTCATGAAGCAGGCGGTGGTGCGGTGGCTGTCAGCGCCGGTGTACCAGCCACCTTCGGCACATACCTGGCTGTTGCCCTCGGGCATGGGCGAGGCGGTGGCGAGGTCTATCTCAGCGGTGGCTGCGGATGCGTTGGTTGCAACGAGCATGAGCGTTGCAGCGCCCGCACCCAGGGCAGTAAGGACACGTCGTATTCGCACAGATCTCCTTATGTCATGCGCATGAATCATACTCCTGTGGGTTTATAGCAGGTAGACCATCGTGAGGTCCCGCGCCACCGGGCGCCCATGCCTGCGTTGATGCCGCTGCGCGCAGGCCGCGTACGGGAGGCAACGTTCGGCAGCCAGAGCAGCGGGAAACGGTGTCCAGGAACCGCAGGGGCGGGGGCGCGTCCCCGCAGCGCTGGTCGGGCGCCCGCCGTGGTGACCTCGATGCCTGCGGCAGGCGGTGGAGAGCCCTAATGAACGCGCTCGAGGCAATCGTGTTCCTGCTCGCCGACGACGGCTGGGACACCCTCGCCTACGCCCACACGCACACCGCAGCGCCGCCACCGCGCGAGGCGCAGCCCGCGCAGCCCGCGCAGCCCGCGCATCAGCATTGGATCGGCCTGCGCCGAGCCGAGATGGAGGTGCTGCGCCGCTACCTCACCGTCAGCCCGCAGCTGCGAGTGGCGCCTGCGGACGGACTTCAGACGGTGGTGGAAGACGCCCGGTTCGAACCGGCCGAGAGCCGGTGGATCATCCACTCCGACGCAGCTCAACCTCACCGCCGCCCACCAGTACCACGCCCGCGAAGGACACCTCAACGTCCCCCGCCAACAGCTCCCATCCCGTCCGCCCTCGACCCACACACCGTGGAGCGGGCGTGGTTCAGGGGCGTCAAGGTGGAGCGCGCCACTGTACGAACGACCTTGACGCCCCTGGGCCGCGTCTGCTCGGCTCTGCCTGGGGCGACGGTGGATGGGATGGGAGCACCCCGCGCACGCCACTACGTGCCCGCGGTCGGCGACGGCGCCCCCTCCATCCCGGTGCCGGCCGATCCCCCGCCGGAGGCATTGCCTTGACCGCGGCCCCGCTATGCGGTGCTCGACTCATGGCCACCGGCCCTATCCACCAGTGGGCGCGCGTCGGCGCAGCGCGGGCGGAGCGGGCCGGAGGTAGGAGCGTCGCCCGCAGCGGAGCCGGGAAGCGCGCCCGGCGGAGCGGAGCGCAGCCGGGGCTTGATGAGGTAGAGAAACCTGTAACCGGGCCGCGTCACTCAGTTGAGGTCGTACTCCGCTGTGAGCTGTCGGCTTGCTCCCAGGAAGTCGATGGCGCACTCCGTCGAAGATCCGTTTTGGTCCCAGTACTGGTTGGTCATGGTCAGGGCAAGCGTCCCAGCCTCGGCGTCGAGTAGCGGGGCGATGTCGTCAGGCACGGGCTTCAGGGCGACTACATCGCGTCGGCGGACAGCACGCCGCCCCGTGCGCTCTTCGATCAGACCAAAGGTCATCTTGGGCAGCGCTTCCGCGACGATCAGTTCCGGGGCGGCCTCGGCGAGATCCCCCGGCAGCCACGACGTGGACACGGTGACTACACCCTCGTCGTCCAGGTAGCGCCGTCGCCGCTGGACCACAGATTCCCCCTCCGCCACTCCGAGGGCTTCGGCGGCCTCCGCCGGGGCGGGCACAAGTCCAGCGTTAAGGATCTCGACTCGTTCGCCCGGCCGGAAGCCGCGCGGTCAGCAGGCCGGAGATCGCGCCGACGACGTCCAGCCCGACGCTGACCGGGCCGTGTTCGGCTTCGAAGGCGTGCAGTTCCCCCAGTGCCTGGGCGATGGCCGCGGAGTCGTTGTCGACCCGGTGGCTGGCCAGGAGCCGGGCACGGTGGTCGATGACGGTCAGCCAGTGAAACTCCTTGGCGATGTCGAATCCTGCGGTGGCGGACATGACGCTCCCCTCGCCGTGCGACCTGCGGCGCGACCTCTTCCGCCCGTCCTCGCCCTACACAGCGATGGTCCGCAGAGCCTAATCAGCAGTCCGGAAGAAGTGGCGGAGCAGGGGGATCAGCCACCGAAGCCATGGAGGGCAGCCAGCATGAAAACCATCCCTGCCCCACCCGCGCAGTCCCAGAGTCGCGAACTCACGGGACGCACTCAAGAAGGTAGGGCGGCGTGAGCATCTTCCCCTCCGTCCTCGACCTCCTGGACGTCCCCGCCCGGGCGGCCACCTGCCCCGGCTGCGGCACCCATGCCCCGGCCTGGACCCGCGTCGCGGTCGACAGCCTGCGCGTCCTGACCCACGACGGGGACGTGATCTGCCCGCGTGACCGGCACTTCGGCTCGACCCCCGCCCCGGCCCCGGTGCGGCTGGAGGTCGCCGCGTGACGGTCTTCCCCGTCGCCCCTGAGGCCGTGGCCGGTGCTGCGGCCTCCCTGGGCACCGACCCGTTAACCCTCGCCGACCTGCTGCGGGTGGCGAACTCGCCCGGCTTCGACCGCTGGCAGGAACAGGTCCACCGTACCGGCGGCTGCTCCCACCCGATCCGCCTCGTGGGCGAGACCGTCACCCGCGACCGCGCGACCGGGGACGTCCTCTACTCGTACAGCACCGCGAACGAGCCGGGCGCCATGCTCCGGCTGGCCTGCGGCAACCGCCGTGCGTCCCGCTGCCCGGCCTGCGCCTGGACCTACGCAGGCGACACGTACCACCTGATCCGGGCCGGGATCACCGGCGACGAGCACAAGGACGTCCCCGCCACCGTGCGGGATCACCCCCGCGTCTTCGCCACCCTCACCGCCCCCTCGTTCGGCCCGGTCCACAACCGGCCCGACTCCCGGCGCTGCCGCTGCGGGAGCTCCCACGCCGAGGATGACCCGGCCCTGGGCACGGCACTGGACCCGGAGCGCTACGACTACGCGGGCGCCGTGCTGTTCAACAACTACGCCGGGGACCTGTGGCGGCGCTTCACCATCTACCTGCGCCGGGAGATCGCCGCCCGTGCGAGCCTGACACAGGCAGAGCTGAAGGAGGTGTGCCGGGTCTCCTTCGGCAAGGTCGCCGAGTTCCAAAAGCGCGGCTCCGTCCACTTCCACGCCGTGGTCCGACTCGACGGCCCGGACGGCCCGGACACCGCCCCGCCAGCATGGGCCACGGTCCGCCTCCTGGACGACGCCATCAAGGCCGCCGCCCGCGTCTCCGTCCCGGTCCCCGCCTCCGGCGACCACCCGGCCCGCACCCTGCGCTGGGGCTCCCAGGTCGACGTGCAGCCCATCGGCGCCCTCGGACAGGAGGAACTGACCGAACAGGCCGTCGCCTCCTACGTGGCCAAGTACGCCACCAACGCGGCCGAGACCACCGGATCGGTCGACCACCGCATCGGGGAACTGTCCGAACTCGATCGGCTGCCGCTGCCCGCCCACACCCGGCGCCTGATCGAAGCCTGTTGGGACCTGGACGACGCCTACCCGGAACGGCTGCTCGCCCGCTGGGCTCACATGCTCGGCTTCCGCGGCCACTTCTCCACCAAGTCCCGCCGCTACTCCACCACCCTCGGCGCCCTGCGCCAGGTCCGCGCCGACTACCGCGCCCGGCAGGAACGCCGCGAACGCGGGCTCTCCGAAGACCTCGACGACACGGAGGGCTCCACGCTCGTGCTCGCCCACTGGACCTACGCCGGACAGGGCCACACCCCTGGGGAGTCCTGGCTCGCCGCCACGATCGCCCGAGACATCCGACTCAACCGCGAGACCGCACGCGAAGCACTGCAAGACGAACTGGCCCTGGAAGGAGCCGCAGCATGACCACCGCACCTGTTGAGCTGTTGACCGTGCCCGAGGTCATGACGCGGCTCAAAGTGGGCCGGACCAAGGTCTACGACCTGATCCGCACCAACCGTCTCGTCTCCATCAAGGTCGACGGATGCCGACGTATCCCGGATCACGCGGTCCGTGACTTCATCGTCGGGCAGATCGGGAAGGCTGCCTGATGGCGAAGCGTCGACCCAACGGCGGCGGCACGATCACCAAGCGGTCCGACGGTCGCTATCACGGTGCTGCGTACGTGACCGACACGGACGGCAACCGGGTGCGTAAGTACGTCTACGGCCGAACCTGGGACGAAGCCAACGAGAAGCTCGGCAAGCTGCAGGACCAGGAGCGCAACGGCATCCCGGGGCCGTCGCGGTCCTGGACGCTCGGCGAGTGGCTGGCCTACTGGCTGGAGCACATCGTCGCTCCGGAACGCGAACACAACACGTACGCCAAGTACGAGTCCAAGGTGAGGCTCTACCTGGTGCCTCACCTTGGGAAGAAGCCGCTGGTGAAGCTCACCCCGGCACAGATCCGCGCCTTCATGGCCGCGCTGGCGCGGGAGAGGGTCGGGGCCTCCGCCCGCTTCGAGGTGCTCCGCGTCCTCCGCAATGCACTCAACCGGGCCGTCCGCGAGGAGCTGGTCACGCGTAACGTCGCCCTCCTGGTCGACATGCCCAAGGTGACCAAGGACAAGGGCACGGCGTGGAGCCCTCGGGAAGCGATCGCGTTCCTTCGCTCGGCCCGCGCTCACCGCCTCTACGCGGCCTGCGTCCTCGTCCTGGTCCTCGGTCTGCGGCGAAGCGAAGTGCTCGGCTTGCGCTGGCAGGACATCGACTTCGAGGCCGGCCACTTCACCCCCGTCAAGCAAGTGCAGCGGGTCAAGACCGTCGGCCTGGTCCTCAAGGACCTCAAGACGGAGTCGTCACAGGCCGTGCTTCCCCTGCCGGAGTTCTGCGCCCGTGCCCTGGAGGAACGCCGGGAGCTCCAGGAGCTGGAGCGGAAGATAGCTGGTAAGCACTGGACCCAGGAGCCGGACCACGACCTGATCTTCTCCTCCGCACATGGCGGCATGATCGATCCGATGGGCTTCTCCCGCACCTTCGACCGCCTCGTCAAACGGGCTGGCGTTCGCCGGATCACGGTCCGGCTCGCCCGGCACACCTGCGGCACGCTGCTGGCCTTCCTGAAGGTGCACCCAAAGGTCGCTCAGGCGATCCTTCGGCACAGCCAGATCAGCATGACCATGGACGTCTACACGCACGTGGTGGGGGACAGCGAGCGGGAAGCCGTCGCGATGCTCGCTGAGCTCCTGGAAGATCCACTCATGGGTTGATGTCAGCCGTTGATGTCAAAGACCCCCAACCATGATCGGTTGGGGGTCTTTTCGCATGTGGGGCTAACAGGATTTGAACCTGTGGCCTCATCCTTATCAGGGATGCGCTCTAACCAACTGAGCTATAGCCCCGCCGCGCTCTGCGGTGTGTGTCCCGCGCGCTGACTCCTGAAGATTAGCGCACGACCGGGGCAGTCCCAAAATCGGTTGTCGGAGGACCGTCAGCGAACGTTCGTACGCCGGTCACTCGTCCTCGGCCAGCGTCAGTTCGACACCGCCGACGAAGCCCGCGGAGAGGTTGTAGATGAACGCGCCGAGGGTGGCCAGGGCCGTCGCGAGGACGACATCGATCACCGCGATGATCGTCGCGAACATCAGGACGTGCGGGAGCGACAGGAAGGCCTGCAGGTCGAAGCCGTTGGCCTCGTTCGAGCCGGTCGCCTCCGAGATGGTGCCACCGACCGTCGAGAACACGCCCATCGCGTTCATGACCATCCACAGCACGGCGGACGCGACGATCGTGCAGATGCCCAGCGCGATGGAGAGCAGGAAGCTGACCTTCATCACCGACCACGGGTCGGCCTTGGCCACGCGCAGCCGCGCCTTGCGGGTGCGGGGCGTGGTGCGCGCGCCGGTGCGCGCCCGGCGTACGGCACCCGCCGGAGCCTGTGCCGGGTAGGCCTGCGGCGGGTGGTAGGGCCCGGAGGGCTGCTGCTGCCGGCGCTCGCCGGGCAGCGGCGAAGCGGCCTGCGCCTCGGGGGCGGCGGCCGGGGGCTGGGCGCCCGGAGCGGCCGGGCCCGCTCCAGCCTCGTAGTGCTGGGTCTGCGGGCCTCGGGTGTCCGTCACAGTTCCCCCCTGGGATCCATGAGAGTCGGGCGAGTGCGAGTCGGTCCCGGAGGACTTGACCGGCTTGAGATTGGTCGTGTGCGGGTCCGTCGGGGTTCCCGCGTTCGTGGCGGAGCCACGGCCGCCGCCGTCGTCGTGCTTACCGGCAGAGGTCCCGGTCGAGCTACCGACCGGACCGGCGCCCGTGGCTCCGCTCACGCTGACTCACTCCTCGTGCTACTCGGCCGAGGGCGCCTCACCCTCGTCCGTGCCGGTGGCCGCGGCACCCTCGGCGGTCTCGTCCACGACATCCTCGCCGTCGACCTCCTCCGCCTCGCGCCCCGCCTCGGCGTTTCGAGCGATACCGACCACGGCATCGCGCTTGCCCAGGTTGATCAGTTGGACGCCCATGGTGTCACGGCCCGTCTCCCTGACCTCGTTGACTCGCGTACGAATCACACCGCCGGACAGCGTGATGGCGAGGATCTCGTCGGTCTCCTCGACCACCAGCGCGCCGACGAGCGATCCACGGTCCTCCACGATCTTGGCGGCCTTGATGCCGAGGCCGCCGCGACCCTGGACGCGGTACTCGTCGACGACGGTCCGCTTCGCGTACCCGCCGTCCGTGGCAGTGAACACGAACGTACCGGGTCGAACAACATTCATCGACAAGAGTTCATCGCCCTCGCGGAAACTCATGCCCTTGACACCCGAGGTGGCACGGCCCATCGGCCGCAGCGACTCGTCCGTAGCGGTGAACCTGATCGACTGCGCCTTCTTGCTGATCAGCAGCAGATCGTCATCGGCCGAAACGAGCTCGGCCCCGATCAGTTCGTCGTCGGATCCGTCCTCCCGCTCCCGCAGGTTGATGGCGATCACACCACCCGAACGCGGGGAGTCGTAGTCCTTCAGCGGGGTCTTCTTGACCAGGCCCGCCTTGGTGGCCAGCACCAGGTACGGGGCCGCCTCGTAGTCACGGATTGCGAGGATCTCGGCGATCGCCTCGTCCGGCTGGAAGGCCAGCAGGTTCGCGACGTGCTGCCCGCGCGCGTCACGGCCGGCGTCCGGAAGCTCGTACGCCTTCGCCCGGTACACCCGGCCCTTGTTGGTGAAGAACAGCAGCCAGTGGTGCGTGGTCGAGACGAAGAAGTGGTCGACGATGTCGTCTTCCTTCAGCTTCGTGCCGCGTACGCCCTTGCCGCCGCGCTTCTGCGCCCGGTAGTCGTCCGTCTTGGTCCGCTTGACGTAACCGCCGCGCGAGACGGTGACGACGATGTCCTCCTCGGCGATCAGGTCCTCGATGGACATGTCACCGTCGTAGGGCACCAGCATGGTCTTGCGGTCCTCGCCGAACTTCTCGACGATCGCGGCCAGCTCCTCGCTGACGATGCCGCGCTGGCGGACCGGGGAGGCGAGGATCTGGTTGTACTCGTTGATCTTCGCCTGGAGCTCGTCGTGCTCCTGGACGATCTTCTGGCGCTCCAGGGCGGCCAGTCGGCGCAGCTGCATCTCGAGGATGGCGTTCGCCTGGATCTCGTCGATCTCCAGGAGGGCCATCAGGCCCGTGCGCGCGACCTCGACGGTCTCACTGCCCCGGATCAGGGCGATGACCTCGTCGATGGAGTCCAGGGCCTTGAGCAGACCGCGCAGGATGTGCGCCCGCTCCTCGGCCTTGCGCAGCCTGAAGCGCGTACGGCGGACGATGACCTCGATCTGGTGCGTCACCCAGTGGCGGATGAACGCGTCCAGGGAGAGGGTGCGCGGCACGCCGTCGACCAGCGCCAGCATGTTGGCGCCGAAGTTCGTCTGCAGGTCGGTGTGCTTGTAGAGGTTGTTCAGCACCACCTTGGCGACCGCGTCCCGCTTCAGGACGATGACCAGGCGCTGGCCCGTGCGCGAGGAGGTCTCGTCACGGACGTCGGCGATGCCGCCGATCTTGCCGTCCTTCACCAGGTCGGCGATCTTCTGCGCCAGGTTGTCCGGGTTCACCTGGTACGGCAGCTCCGTCACCACCAGGCACTGGCGGTTCTGGATCTCCTCGACCTCGACGACCGCGCGCATGGTGATCGAGCCGCGGCCCGTGCGGTAGGCCTCCTCGATGCCCTTGCGGCCGACGACGAGCGCGCCGGTCGGGAAGTCCGGGCCCTTGATGCGCTCGACGAGCGCGTCCAGGAGCTCCTCGTGCGAGGCCTCCGGGTTCTCCAGGCACCACTGGGCGCCGGCCGCGACCTCGCGCAGGTTGTGCGGCGGGATGTTGGTCGCCATACCGACCGCGATCCCGGCCGAGCCGTTGATCAGCAGGTTCGGGAAGCGGGCGGGCAGGACGGTCGGCTCCTGGGAGCGGCCGTCGTAGTTGTCCGTGAAGTCGACGGTCTCCTCGTCGATGTCGCGGACCATCTCCATCGACAGCGGCGCCATCTTGCACTCGGTGTAGCGCATGGCGGCCGCCGGGTCGTTGCCCGGGGAGCCGAAGTTGCCGTTGGAGTCGACGAGCGGCATGCGCATCGCCCACGGCTGGGCGAGGCGGACCAGCGCGTCGTAGATGGAGCTGTCGCCGTGCGGGTGGTAGTTGCCCATGACGTCGCCGACGACGCGGGCGCACTTGTAGAAGCCACGCTCGGGGCGGTAGCCGCCGTCGTACATGGCGTACAGGACACGGCGGTGGACGGGCTTGAGACCGTCACGGACGTCGGGCAGCGCGCGGGACACGATGACGGACATCGCGTAGTCGAGGTACGAACGCTGCATCTCCGTCTCGAGCCCGACGGGCTCGACGCGGACGACCGCCTCGCCGTTCTCTTCAGGGGTGACAGGAGTGTTCTCGTCGGCCATTGCTGGTGAAGATCCTTCCTGGTGCGGTCAGCTGAGACCGACTCAGATGTCGAGGAAGCGGACGTCCTTGGCGTTGCGCTGGATGAAGGCGCGGCGGGCCTCGACGTCCTCGCCCATGAGGACCGAGAACAGGTCGTCGGCCTGAGCGGCGTCGTCGAGGGTGACCTGGCCGAGGACACGGTGCTCGATGTCCATGGTGGTCACGCGCAGTTCCTCGGCGTTCATCTCGCCGAGACCCTTGAAGCGCTGGATCGAGTCCTCCCGGACGCGCTTGCCGCGCTGACGGCCCAGCTCCAGCAGGGCGTCGCGCTCACGGTCGGAGTACGCGTACTCGACCTCGTCCCGGCCCCACTTGATCTTGTAGAGCGGGGGACGGGACAGGAACACGTGCCCGGCCTCGACCAGCGGCCGCATGAAGCGGAACAGGAAGGTCAGCAGCAGGGTGTTGATGTGCTGGCCGTCGACGTCGGCGTCCGCCATCAGGATGATCTTGTGATAGCGGAGCTTCTCGATGTCGAAGTCCTCGTGCACGCCCGTGCCGAAGGCCGAGATCAGCGCCTGGATCTCCTGGTTCTGCAGGATCTTGTCGATCCGCGCCTTCTCCACGTTGAGGATCTTGCCGCGGATCGGGAGGATCGCCTGGTACTGCGGGTTGCGGCCGGACTTGGCCGAGCCGCCGGCCGAGTCGCCCTCGACGATGAAGATCTCGCACTTGGTGGGGTCGTTCGACTGGCAGTCGGAGAGCTTGCCCGGCAGGGACGCCGACTCCAGCAGGCCCTTGCGCCGCGTGAGGTCGCGGGCCTTACGGGCCGCCACGCGCGCGGTGGCCGCCTGGATGCCCTTGCGGACGATGTCCGCGGCCTCGTTCGGGTTGCGGTCCAGCCAGTCGTTGAGGTGCTCGTAGACCGCCTTCTGGACGAAGGTCTTCGCCTCCGTGTTGCCGAGCTTGGTCTTGGTCTGGCCCTCGAACTGGGGCTCGCTCAGCTTCACCGAGATGATCGCGGTCAGACCCTCACGGATGTCGTCACCGGTGAGGTTGTCGTCCTTCTCGCGCAGCAGCTTCTTGTCGCGCGCGTACTTGTTGATCAGCGAGGTCAGCGCGGCACGGAAACCCTCTTCGTGCGTACCGCCCTCGTGGGTGTGGATGATGTTCGCGAAGGAGTACACACCCTCGCTGTAGCCGCTGTTCCACTGCATCGCGACCTCGAGGGACAGGCTCTTGTCCCTGTCCTCGGCCTCCAGGTCGATGACGGTGGCGTGCACCACGTCTCCCTTGCGGGAGTTGAGGTACTTCACGAAGTCGACGATGCCGCCCTCATAGCGGTAGGTGACGGTCTTGACCTCGTCCTTCTCGTCCGCACCCGCCTCGTCCGCGCCGGCCGTGGCCTTCGCCGACTCGCGCTCGTCCGTGAGCCTGATGGTCAGGCCCTTGTTGAGGAACGCCATCTCCTGGAAGCGCCGCGAGAGCGTCTCGAAGGAGTACTCGGTGGTCTCGAAGATGTCCGGGTCGGCCCAGAAGGTGACCGACGTGCCGTGCTCGCCCGTCTCCTCGTGCTGGGCCAGCGGCGCCGTCGGGACACCCATCTTGTAGTCCTGGGTGAAGCGGTGGCCGTCGGTCTTGACCTCCACCGACACCTTGCTGGACAGGGCGTTCACGACGGAGACGCCGACACCGTGCAGACCGCCGGAGACGGCGTAGCCGCCGCCACCGAACTTGCCGCCCGCGTGCAGCACCGTCAGGACGACCTCGAGGGCCGGCTTCCCCTCGGAGGGGACGATGCCCACCGGGATGCCACGGCCGTTGTCGACGACCCGCACACCGCCGTCGGCCAGGATCGTCACGTCGATGGTGTCCGCATGACCGGCCAGCGCCTCGTCGACCGAGTTGTCGACGACCTCGTACACCAGGTGGTGCAGGCCGCGCTCACCGGTGGAGCCGATGTACATACCGGGTCGCTTGCGGACCGCGTCCAGCCCTTCGAGCACGGTGATGGCGCTGGCGTCGTACGAGGCGGTGACCTCACCGTTCGCGCCGGCGTCGGTGGACGGGATGTTCTCGTTGGGGTTGCCGGAATCGGCCACGAAGCGCCCTTTCTGGCACTGGCACAGCACGAGCCGGGCTCCTGGGGGCGCCCCCTTTGGGGGAGGGTTGCCGGAGCGGCTGCGGCATGTTGCGGTGGTAAGCCTTGATCAGCGTTGCTCAGCTTTTCCCGGACGTCCCCACGAATGGGGCGGGATTGGCTTCCAGTCTACCGGTAGCGCCGACAGTGATGGGGGTTTGCCGGTACCTGAGTCCCCATGTGCCGCCCTGAACCGGTCTCGGCCGGGTCCCGATATGCGGAAGGGGGCTCCAAGAGGCTCACGGAGGCACTCAGCGCTTCCGGCTGTCAACCCTTGGCTACTCCGGGGTCAGGTCGGGATTCGCAACCACGTGCGGTTGTACGACAAGACGGCGCGCCGGTGTACGACCGGACCGCACCACGGCACCGCCACGTGAGGTATGTCACCCGTAGGTGTCACCGGGGCCCGTGCTCCCCGGGGCACGCAAGGAGCCGTAGCGGCGGACGGGACCGCCGGGGCCGTTCACCTTGATCAGCTTCACCGTGCCGTGGCCGAGGTCCTCGTTGAGCCGGGCGACCAGCGTCGGGGCGAGCAGCCGCAGCTGGGTCGCCCACGCCGTGGAGTCGCACTGCACGCTCAGGACGCGCTCGTCCTCGTCGTACCGCTGCGGTACGCAGTGCTTGGCCAGGTCCTCGCCGACGATCTGCGGCCAGCGGCCCATGACGCCGCCCACCGCGGCCGGTGTCTCCCAGCCGCGCTCGTTGATCAGCCGGTTGATCGCGGCACCGAGCGCCATCGGGTCGCGGCCGTCGGCGCGCGCGCCGGAGCGCAGGCCACCGCGCCGCGCCTGCTTCCTCTCCTGCGCCGCGGCGCCACGCGCGCGTGCCTGCTCCTTGGCGGCGCGCAACGCCACGCGCGCCAGGTCGACTCCGGAGGGCTCGGGCGCCTTCCCGCGGCCCTGGGGGGTGGGCTCGTCGGTGCTCATACGCGCTCCACCGTCCCCTCGGCCACGGTGTACCGCGCCCCCGCCAGGACGTGCGGCACGTCGTCGTCGACCGCGGCGGTCACCAGAACCTGCTCACCGGGCGCGACCAGCTCGGCCAGCCGCTCCCGGCGCCGGGCGTCCAGCTCGGCGAACACGTCGTCGAGGATCAGCACCGGCTCATTGCCCTCCGCACGCAGAAGGTCGTACGACGCCAGGCGCAGCGCCAGCGCACAGGACCAGGACTCGCCGTGGGATGCGTACCCCTTGGCGGGCAGCTGACCGAGTTTGAGAATCACATCGTCACGGTGGGGGCCCACGAGCGTCACACCCCGCTCGATCTCCTGCTTGCGGGCTTCGGCCAGGGCTTCCATCAGCTGGGCGCAGAGGTCCTCGCGCGTGTGGGCCTCGCCGGGGGCGGACGGCTTGTACTCCAGGGCGACGGGACCGCCGCCGGGGGCCAGCTGCTCGTACGCCTTGTCGGTCAGCGGATGGATCGCGGCGATCAGATCGAGGCGCTGGGCGAGCAGCTCGGCGCCCGCGCGCGCCAGATGCTGGTCCCACACGTCGAGCGTGGACAGGTCCATGGACCGGCCGCCGTGCCGGCGGGCCAGCGCGGCCGACTTCAGGAGCGTGTTGCGCTGCTTGAGGACCCGCTCGTAGTCGGAGCGCACGCCCGCCATGCGCGGGGAGCGGGCGGTGATCAGCTCGTCGAGGAAACGCCGCCGCTCACCGGGGTCGCCCTTGACCAGGGCGAGATCCTCGGGCGCGAACAGCACGGTCCGTACGATCCCGAGCACATCGCGCGGCCTGACCTGCGAGGACCTGTTGATACGGGCGCGGTTGGCCCGGCCCGGGTTCAGCTCGAGCTCGACCAGCTGCTGCCGCTCGCCCTGTCGGACCTGCGCCCGGATGATCGCGCGGTCGGCGCCCATGCGGACCAGGGGGGCGTCGGAGGCGACCCGGTGGCTGCCGAGGGTGGCGAGATAGCCGATGGCCTCGACGAGATTCGTCTTCCCCTGCCCGTTGGGGCCGACGAAGGCGGTGACGCCCGGGTCGAGCGGGACCTCGACCCGGGCGTACGAGCGGAAGTCGGCCAGCGACAGATGCGTGACGTGCATGGTCGTTCGCCGACCTCCCCCAAGGTTGTGGATCGCGGGGCGACCCTGTGGATTACTTCTTCTCTACGGCGTGGCCGCCGAACTGGTTGCGCAGCGCGGCGATCATCTTCATCTGCGGCGAGTCCTCCTGGCGGGAGGCGAACCGCGCGAACAGCGAGGCGGTGATCGCGGGAAGCGGCACCGCGTTGTCTATGGCGGCCTCCACAGTCCACCGGCCCTCGCCGGAGTCCTGTGCATAACCCTTCAGCTCGTCCAGGTGCTCGTCCTCGTCGAGGGCGTTGACCGCGAGGTCGAGCAGCCACGAGCGGATGACCGTGCCCTCCTGCCAGGAGCGGAAGACCTCACGGACGTCGGTCACGGAGTCGACCTTCTCCAGGAGCTCCCAGCCCTCGGCGTAGGCCTGCATCATCGCGTACTCGATGCCGTTGTGGACCATCTTCGCGAAGTGGCCCGCGCCGACCTTGCCCGCGTGCACCGCGCCGAAGTCACCCTCGGGCCGGAGCGCGTCGAAGACCGGCTGCACCTTGGCGACGTTCTCGGCGTCGCCGCCGTACATCAGCGCATAGCCGTTCTCCAGGCCCCAGACGCCGCCGGAGACACCGCAGTCGACGAAGCCGATGCCCTTGGCGGCCAGCTCCTCGGCGTGCCGCTCGTCGTCCGTCCAGCGGGAGTTGCCGCCGTCCACGACCACGTCGCCGGGCTCCAGGAGCTCGGCGAGCCGGTCGATCGTGCTCTGGGTGGGCTTGCCGGCCGGGACCATCACCCAGACCACACGCGGGCCGGGGAGCTTGCCCACAAGCTCTTCCAGGCTGTGGACATCCGCGAGGTCCGCGTTGCGGTCGTATCCGATGACGGTGTGGCCCGCGCGGCGGATCCGCTCGCGCATGTTGCCGCCCATCTTGCCGAGGCCGACGAGACCGAGGTCCATCAGTTGATCCTTAGGTTGCTGTGTGACGTGTGGGGCACCTTCGTACCCACGTCCGAGCCTAAACCCGGACGCTCACGCACATCTGTGGGCATACGCGCTCATACGTATGCCCTCACCTGCGGCTTCGTCCGACGGGGCGGTGACCGGTGGGAACGCGGCCCGCTCAGCCGCTGAGGCGCACCGGCATGATCAGGTACTTGTAGGCCTCGTCCGCCTCGGCGTCCACCGCCGGCTTGCCGCTGAGCAGCGCGGGCTTCGTGGACGTCGTGAACGACAGCTGGGCCACCGGCGAGTCGATGGCGCTCAGACCGTCGAGCAGGAAGGTCGGGTTGAAGGCGATCGAGATGTCGTCGCCGTCCAGCTGTGCGTCGACCCTTTCCACAGCCTGTGCGTCGTCGCTGGAGCCGGCCTCCAGGATGAGCACGCCCTGCTCGAAGCTGAGCCGCACCGGGGTGTTGCGCTCGGCGACCAGGGCGACGCGCTTGACGGCCTCCACGAAGGGGGCGGTCTCGATCACGGCGATGCTGTTGAACTCGGTCGGGAACAGCGTGCGGTACTTCGGGAGGTCGCCCTCCAGGAGGCGCGTGGTGGTCCGGCGTCCGGCACCCTCGAAGCCGATCAGACCCTCGCCCGCGCCCGAGCCGGACAGCGCCAGGATCACGCTGTCGCCGCTGGTGAGCGCCTTGGCGGTGTCCAGGAGCGTCTTGGCGGGCACCAGGGCGACCGCCGAGGCGTCCGGGTTCTCCGGCTTCCACAGGAACTCACGGACCGCGAAGCGGTAGCGGTCGGTGGAGGCCAGGGTGACCGTGTCGCCCTCGATCTCGATGCGCACACCGGTGAGGACGGGCAGCGTGTCGTCGCGGCCCGCGGCGATGGCGACCTGCTGGACGGCGGAGGCGAAGACCTCGCCGGGGACCGTGCCCGTCGCGTTCGGCATCTGGGGCAGGGACGGGTACTCCTCCACAGGCAGGGTGTGGAGTGTGAAGCGCGAGGAGCCGCAGACCACCGTCGCCCGTACACCGTCTGTGGAAATCTCCACCGGCCGGTTGGGGAGGGCGCGGGAGATGTCGGCGAGCAGACGGCCGGAGACGAGGACGGTGCCCTCCTCCTCGACCTCGGCCTCGACGGACACCCGGGCGGAGACCTCGTAGTCGAAGCTGGACAGGCTCAGCTGGCCGTCCTCGGCCTTCAGGAGAAGGCCGGCGAGGACAGGCGCCGGCGGACGGGCCGGAAGGCTGCGTGCCGCCCAGGCCACTGCCTCCGCGAGTACGTCGCGTTCCACCCGGATCTTCACCGTAAGCCGCCTCCTGCTGTTGCTACTGAGCCCTACGACTCGGTGTCACCGCCCACTGCGACGGGAAGAACACCGGGGACCAGTCTGACGCACGGCACTGACAGTAGGTGCCCGTCGGGGTCAAGTCGTGCCGAGGGGCAGCCGGGCTCGAAACGGCGAGTTGTGCACAGGCCCCGCTTCGAAACGGATTCCGCACTCTCTCTAGTCGGGAGTAGTAGTAGGGCCTGTGGATACCGTGGATAACCACGTTTGCCCAGCTCAGCGCGGAAATTTTGTCCACCGGTCCTGTGGGTGACGGCAGTGGACAACCAGGCGTCTCTGTGGAGAACAGGAAGTTCTGCACACACCGCCCACAGCCCGAGGGCAGTTCTCCCCAGCTGCGTCCCCAGATTTACCCACGTTTCCCACACCCCAATCCGGCACCTTGATGTGACGCCTTTCACTCGACGCGGTGATCGGGTGCGCCGCGTTGCCGAACAGTGGACAGCCATGTGGAGAAGCTGGGGATCGCTGGGGACAACCGGCCCCAGCCTGTGGGCTGCC
Organism: Streptomyces sp. NPDC001406; assembly: GCF_042895285.1. Classification (NCBI taxonomy): domain Bacteria; kingdom Bacillati; phylum Actinomycetota; class Actinomycetes; order Kitasatosporales; family Streptomycetaceae; genus Streptomyces; species Streptomyces sp. NPDC001406. The sequence goes on along the minus strand of NZ_JBIAWG010000018.1, from coordinate 113,404 downwards.
GGTGGACAACTCCGTGCACAGCCTGTGGATCTTTCCTTCGTCCACAGTCTGTGGAGATCCTTCGTCCACCAATCCACAGCCAGGTGACCTGGTCTGATGGTCTTTCAACAGGGTCCGCTGTGGACACGATCTGGACAACTCCACAGTCCCCAGGATGTGGACGGAAGAAAGTCACCGAATCTGTGGAGAGCGGCCGTAACCCGGCTGGTAATCGAACATCGGGTTGCTGCTGGGTGACGGTCGAGGCCGGGGCGGAACGACGAAAGGCGCCCCCGGATGTCCTCCCGAGGGCGCCTTCAGCGCATGAGGGGTGTGGCGGTCAGCCGTTCTTGATGCGGTTGGTCAGCTCGGTGACCTGGTTGTAGATGGAGCGCCGCTCGGCCATCAGCGCGCGGATCTTGCGGTCGGCGTGCATCACGGTCGTGTGGTCGCGGCCGCCGAACTGGGCGCCGATCTTCGGCAGCGACAGGTCGGTGAGCTCACGGCACAGATACATGGCGATCTGGCGCGCGGTCACCAGGGCGCGGCCGCGAGAGGTGCCGCACAGGTCCTCGACCGTGAGGCCGAAGTAGTCGGCCGTCGCCGCCATGATGGCCGTCGCCGTGATCTCCGGCGCCGAGTCCTCGCCGCCCGGGATCAGGTCCTTGAGGACGATCTCCGTCAGGCCCAGGTCCACCGGCTGCCGGTTGAGCGACGCGAACGCGGTGACCCGGATCAGCGCGCCCTCCAGCTCGCGGATGTTGCGCGAGATGCGGGAGGCGATGAACTCCAGCACCTCCGGCGGGGCGTTCAGCTGCTCCTGCACCGCCTTCTTGCGGAGGATCGCGATGCGAGTCTCGAGCTCGGGTGGCTGGACGTCGGTGATCAGACCCCACTCGAACCGGTTCCGCAGCCGGTCCTCCAGCGTGACCAGCTGCTTGGGCGGCCGGTCGGAGGACAGCACGATCTGCTTGTTCGCGTTGTGGAGCGTGTTGAAGGTGTGGAAGAACTCCTCCTGCGTCGACTCCTTGTCCGCCAGGAACTGGATGTCGTCGACGAGCAGGATGTCCATCTCGCGGTAGCGCTTGCGGAAACTGTCGCCCTTGCCGTCGCGGATGGAGTTGATGAACTCGTTGGTGAACTCCTCGGAGCTCACATAGCGCACGCGCGTGCCCGGGTAGAGGCTGCGCGCGTAGTGCCCGATCGCGTGCAGCAGGTGCGTCTTGCCGAGTCCCGACTCCCCGTAGATGAACAGGGGGTTGTACGCCTTCGCGGGCGCCTCGGCGACGGCGACCGCGGCCGCGTGCGCGAAGCGGTTCGAGGCGCCGATGACGAACGTGTCGAAGAGGTACTTCGGGTTCAGCCGTGCGGTCGGCTCGCCCGGACCGGTCGCCGGCGCGGGCTGCGCGGCCAGCGGGCCGGGAGCACCGGTCGCCGGCCGCCCGGAGCCGCCCGGACCGCCGCGGTGCGCCTGACCGGAGCCGGACGGCTCGGGCAGGTCGCGGCGGGCGGCGTCGCGCTGGTCGTAGTCGACGCGCGACGGGTCGTAGTCGGAGCGCTGCTGCTCGTACGAAGGACGTTCCATCGACTGCGGGCGGTAGTCCTGGGACGGCGAGCCGTACGCGTCCTTGGCCGGGCCGTAGGCGTCCTGGCCCGGGCCGTACGCGTCCTGTGAGCCGTAGGAGTCCTGCGCCGGCGGGCCGTAGGAGTCGCGTGACGGTGGCCCGTAGGGGTCCTGGGACGGCGAGGCATAGGGGTCCCGCTCCGGGAAGCCGAGCCGCGGCTGCTGCCAGCTGTACTCGTCCTGGGCGGGGCGCGGCCAGGCGCCGGGCTCGGGGCGCTGGTACTCGGACGGATAGGCGGGGCGGGCGGTCGGCAGCTGGTCCGGGCGCGGCGCCTGGTCGCCGGCCTGCCGCTGGTCGCCGCGGTGGCGGCCGTAGCCGTCGTAGTGCCCGCTGGGCAGCTCCGGCTCCTCGTAGCGGGACTGCGGCTGGGCGGGGGGCGCCGGCGGGGCCGGGGGCTCGCCCGCGGAGTCGTCGACGGTGATCGCGATGCGGATCGGGCGGCCGCACTCGCGGCTCAGGGTCTCGCTGACGATCGGGGCGAGACGGCCTTCGAGTACGCCCTTCGCGAATTCGTTCGGTACGGCGAGCAGGGCGGTGTCCGCGACCAGCGCGAGGGGCTGGCAGCGCCGGATCCAGTGCTCGTCCTTCGCCTCGACACCCTGACCGCGGCCCTCACCGAGGAGCTGCTCCAGTACTCGTGGCCACACTGCGGCAAGATCGGCAGGTACGTCAGCCACAGGGCACGCTCTCTCACAGGTCCCACGAACGTGTGGTTCGAGGACGGGTCGGGATGCAGATCGGGTGGGCGGGCGGGAGGAACCCGCTCGGCCGGGGATAAAGGAACGAATCGGAGTTCAGTCACGGTAGTCAGCGCGGCCCGTGCGGTTCAAGTTGTTGTCCCCAGCCTGTGGACAGTGTCTCTCGGTGACCCCTGGTTTGACCGGATGGCGCAGCCCCGCGTACCGTAACCAGGTCGAGTTGTCGATGGCTGCTGCCGCCTGCCTCCGATGGGCACAGGTCACTGAAGGTGATCGGAAAGCGGTGCACTCGGGCGTAACGCGAGCTACTCGTGGGCGCACGGTGACAGCCAGGACGGCACCCCGCAACTACCCGATTTTTACTGGAGCCCCCGAGTGAGCAAGCGCACCTTCCAGCCGAACAACCGTCGTCGCGCGAAGACCCACGGCTTCCGGCTGCGTATGCGCACCCGTGCCGGCCGCGCGATTCTCGCGTCCCGCCGTAGCAAGGGTCGCGCCCGCCTGTCCGCCTGATCCCGATCAGGTCATGACGTCGTGCTGCCCACCGCGAACCGGCTGAGGCGGCGCGAGGACTTCGCGACCGCGGTACGACGGGGTCGTCGGGCTGGACGCCCGCTTCTCGTCGTCCACCTTCGTAGCGGTGCCACGGACCCGCACGCGCCTGGGGAGAGCGCTCCCCCGACGCGTGCGGGTTTCGTCGTGAGCAAGGCAGTGGGTGGCGCGGTCGTACGCAACACAGTGAAGCGCAGACTTCGCCATCTGATGCGTGACCGAGTCGCCCTGTTTCCCCCCGGTAGCCTGGTAGTCGTACGAGCGCTGCCCGGAGCGGGTGACGCAGACCATGCACAGCTGGCCCGAGACCTGGATGCCGCCCTTCAACGGCTGCTGGGAGGGGGCGCGCGATGAAGTACCCACTGCTGGCCCTGATCAAGCTGTACCAATGGACGATCAGTCCGCTGCTCGGCCCGGTGTGCAAGTACTACCCGTCGTGCTCTCACTACGGCTACACGGCCATCGACCGGCACGGTGCGATCAAGGGGACGGCACTCACCGCCTGGCGCATCCTCCGGTGCAATCCGTGGTCGCTCGGTGGTGTGGACCATGTTCCGCCGCGCAAGCGCCCGCGGTGGCACGAAATGCTGCGCGGCGCCTGGCGCGCACGCAGGGGCGGGCCCTCCGCCGCCGAACCGGCCATCGACGGGAAGCTCCCTTCCGAGCCTCCTTCGAGCCCGGCCGCAGAGACTTCGTCCCATGCCCAAGGAGCATGATTAGTGGACACGATTGCCAGCCTCTTCAGCTTCATCACCACACCCGTCTCCTGGGTCATCGTCCAGTTCCACACGGTGTACGGCGCCATCTTCGGCCCTGACACCGGCTGGGCCTGGGGCCTGTCCATCGTGTCCCTGGTGATCCTGATCCGCATCTGCCTGATCCCGCTGTTCGTGAAGCAGATCAAGGCGACCCGGGCCATGCAGACGCTCCAGCCCGAGATGAAGAAGATCCAGGAGCGCTACAAGAACGACAAACAGCGTCAGTCCGAAGAGATGATGAAGCTGTACAAGGAGTCGGGCACCAACCCGCTCTCCTCGTGCCTTCCCATCCTGGCGCAGTCCCCGTTCTTCTTCGCCCTGTACCACGTGCTCAACGGCATCGCGTCGGGCCAGACCATCGGTGTCATCAACCAGAGCCTCCTGGAGAGCGCGCAGAAGGCGCACATCTTCGGTGCTCCGCTGGCCGCGAAGTTCACGGACGGTGCGGCGAAGGTGGAGTCGCTCGGTGCCTCCATCACCGACGTCCGGGTCGTCACCGCGATCATGATCGTCCTGATGTCGGCGTCGCAGTTCTACACGCAGCGTCAGCTGATGACGAAGAACGTCGACACGACGGTGAAGACGCCGTTCATGCAGCAGCAGAAGATGCTGATGTACGTCTTCCCGGTCATGTTCGCCGTCTTCGGCATCAACTTCCCGGTCGGTGTCCTCGTCTACTGGCTGACCACCAACGTGTGGACCATGGGCCAGCAGATGTACGTCATCCACAACAACCCGACCCCGGGTTCCAAGGCTCAGGCCGCCTACCTGGAGCGTCTGACCAAGCACGTGACGAGCCACGGCAAGACCCGTCGCCGCAGCGAGAAGACCATCGTCAAGGCGATCGTCGCCAAGGGCCGTGACCGCAACGAGTTCGAGCGCAAGTTCATCAACGCCTTGAGCAAGGCGGGCCTCGCCGCCGAGGTCGACGGCACCGTGGTGAAGAGCGAGAGCCCGGCCGCCGCCGTGTCCGAGGACGGCACGACCGCCGCTCCCCGGCGCCAGCAGCCCAAGCGCCAGACGAAGGCTCAGCGGCAGTCCGGCGGCGCGAAGCAGGCCGATGACCCCACGCCGAGCACCTCGCTGGAGAAGTCCGACGAGCCGCAGGACGCCAAGCCCGCCGCCAAGCAGGACCCGAAGCCCGGCACCGGGAACCGCAGCAAGGCCCAGTCCGGTCAGCGCAAGGGTCCGCAGCGGCCCAAGTCCCCGTCCAAGAAGTAAGAAGGAGTCCATCCCGTGACGGAAGGCACCACCTCCGCCGCTGCCGAGGGTGCAGACACCCTGACCCGCCTGGAGCAGGAGGGCGAGATCGCGGCGGACTACCTCGAGGGTCTGCTGGACATCGCCGATCTCGACGGCGACATCGACATGGACGTCGAGGCCGACCGCGCCGCTGTGTCGATCATCAGCGACGCGGGCAGCCGCGACCTGCAGAAGCTGGTCGGCCGTGACGGCGAGGTGCTGGAGGCTCTGCAGGAGCTGACCCGACTGGCCGTGCACCGGGAGACCGGGGACCGCAGCCGGCTGATGCTGGACATCGCGGGCTACCGAGCCAAGAAGCGGGCCGAGCTCTCCGAGCTGGGTGCCAAGGCCGCCGCCGAGGTCAAGAGCTCCGGCGAGCCCGTGAAGCTCAAGCCGATGACCCCGTTCGAGCGCAAGGTCGTGCACGACGCGGTCAAGGCCGCGGGACTGCGCAGCGAGTCGGAGGGCGAGGAGCCGCAGCGCTTCGTCGTCGTGCTGCCCGCCTGATCGGTCTCCACAATCCACCGGCCCCGTCTGTTGCGCAGACGGGGCCGAACTTTGTCAGCCTGGTAGTTCTGGTGGTCGGCGCTCGGTGCGCCGGCGCTGTACGGAAGGACGGTCCCCGTGACGGAGGCAGCGGAGCTCCCCCCTGCGCCCGAACAGGCGCGGGAGGTGTTTGGTCATCGCTTCGCCGATGCGGTCCGCTACGCGGAACTGCTCGCCGAGGCGGGCGTGCAGCGTGGTCTGATCGGCCCGCGGGAAGTGCCCCGTCTGTGGGAGCGCCACCTGCTGAACTGTGCGGTGCTCTCGGAAGTCGTCCCCGAGGGGGTGACGGTGTGCGACGTCGGCTCGGGCGCGGGCCTGCCGGGCATTCCCCTGGCGCTCGTCCGCGAGGACCTGAAGATCACGCTCCTGGAGCCGCTGCTGCGGCGTACGACCTTCCTCACCGAGGTCGTCGAGCTCCTGGGCCTGGATCACGTTACCGTCGTGCGTGGCCGTGCCGAGGAGGTCATGGGCAAGCTGCCGCCGGTCCATGTGGTGACGGCGCGGGCCGTGGCTCCGCTGGACCGGCTGGCCGCCTGGGGCATCCCGCTGCTGCGGCCGTACGGCGAGATGCTCGCCCTGAAGGGGGACACCGCCGAGGAGGAGCTCAAGAGCGCGGCCACCGCGCTGAGCAAGCTCGGGGCCGTGGAGACGTCCGTGCTCCACGTGGGTGAAGGCGTCGTGGACCCGCTGTCCACGGTCGTGCGGGTCGAGGTCGGGGAGAGCCCCGGCGGTGTGCGGTTCGCGGCGAAGCGGGCGAAGGCCGCCCGTACGGGGCGGGCACGCCGACGGCGCTGATCCGTCCTGCGGACGAGACGTACTCCACACAAGCTGCCAGACCCATGCATGCCGGAGTGTCGTGACGGCCCGGCCGCGGCCGCTGTGCATCGTGTTTCACGTGAAACGTCGCTCACTGTTGCACGGCATCATCAGTCGCGGCCGCGCTGCGGCCGAACCCCGCGACCGCAAGCCTCTCGGTTCACTCGGAGAGGCATCGGAGTTGTCCACAGAGGTGGATTTCTCCACAGAACAACAGGCCTCACTGGTTCGCGACCCCGAAGACATGGGAGGCTCTGTTCATTGCGAGCCTGAAGTCGAGGAGAGTGAATCCTTGCGGTCCGACGCCAACATCGCGGGACCGATGACCGATCCGGTCCCCGGTCCCCGTACCGAGTCGATGGGAGCGGATGTTTCACGTGAAACACCGCCTCCGATGGACGACACTCCGATCGGTCGTGCTGCCCAGCTGGCGGTGGAGGCTTTGGGCCGCGCCGGCGAAGGACTGCCACGACCGGAGCAGACCCGGGTCGTCGTCGTCGCCAACCAGAAGGGCGGTGTGGGCAAGACAACGACGACCGTCAACCTTGCCGCTTCGCTGGCCCTGCATGGCGCCCGCGTCCTGGTGATCGACCTCGACCCACAGGGCAATGCGTCCACGGCTCTGGGGATCGACCATCACGCCGATGTTCCTTCCATCTATGACGTGCTGGTCGAGAGCAAGCCTCTCGCGGATGTCGTACAGCCGGTCCCGGATGTCGAGGGTCTCTTCTGCGCCCCTGCCACGATCGATCTCGCCGGTGCGGAGATCGAGCTGGTGTCCCTAGTGGCGCGGGAGAGCAGGCTGCAGCGTGCGATCCAGGCATACGAGCAGCCGCTGGACTACATCCTGATCGACTGCCCGCCCTCTCTCGGTCTGCTCACGGTCAATGCTCTGGTCGCGGGCCAGGAGGTCCTCATCCCGATCCAGTGCGAGTACTACGCGCTGGAGGGGTTGGGGCAGCTGCTGCGCAACGTCGACCTGGTGCGGGGCCACCTCAACCCCGCCCTGCATGTATCGACGATCCTGCTCACCATGTACGACGGCCGGACGCGTCTTGCCTCCCAGGTCGCCGACGAGGTGCGCAGCCACTTTGGTGACGAGGTGCTGCGCACTAGCATTCCCCGGTCGGTCCGTATCTCCGAGGCGCCCAGTTATGGGCAGACGGTGCTGACCTACGATCCAGGATCGAGCGGTGCCCTCTCCTATCTGGAGGCCGCCCGAGAAATCGCGCTGAAGGGTGTCGGTGTCAGCTATGACCCGACGCAGGCCCACATCGGCGCCCAGAACAACCCGAGCATGGTGGAGGGGATCCAGTGAGCGAGCGACGGAGGGGTTTGGGCCGTGGGCTCGGCGCACTGATCCCCGCTGCCCCGACGGAGAAGACACCGGCCCAGACCGCGTTGGGTGGTGCGGTTCCCGCGTCCCCCGCGGCGGTTCCGGTGCTGGCGAGCGACCGTGGAGTGGCTGCGGCGAAGGTGGCCACGCTGCCGCCTGTTTCACATGAAACCGAGGAGCCGTCGATGAACGGCTTCACGGAGACGCCCGCGCCTCCCGTGGGTGCCCACTTCGCCGAGATCCCCCTTGAGTCCATCACGCCGAACCCGCGCCAGCCGCGTGAGGTCTTCGACGAGGATGCACTGCAGGAGCTGGTCACCTCCATCAAGGAGGTCGGTCTTCTCCAGCCCGTCGTCGTACGGCAGCTCGGCCCCGCGCGCTATGAACTCATCATGGGTGAGCGGCGCTGGCGGGCCTGCCGTGAGGCCGGCCTCGAAGCGATCCCGGCGATCGTGCGGGCCACCGACGACGAGAAGCTCCTCCTGGACGCGCTGCTGGAGAACCTGCACCGTGCCCAGCTGAACCCGCTGGAAGAGGCCGCCGCCTACGACCAGTTGCTGAAGGACTTCAACTGCACGCACGACCAGTTGGCGGACCGCATCGGGCGTTCTCGTCCGCAGGTCTCCAACACCTTGCGTCTGCTGAAGCTTTCTCCCGCGGTCCAGCGCCGGGTCGCCGCCGGAGTCCTCTCCGCCGGACATGCCCGCGCACTGCTGTCCGTCGAGGACTCGGAGGAGCAGGACCGCCTGGCCCACCGGATCGTGGCCGAGGGGCTCTCGGTGCGGGCCGTGGAGGAGATCGTGACCCTCATGGGATCGCGGCCCCAGACGACACAGCGTGCCAAGGGACCGCGTGCCGGTGCCCTGGTCTCCCCGGCACTGAGCGAGCTCGCCACGCGTCTGTCGGACCGGTTCGAGACGCGGGTGAAGGTCGACCTGGGCCAGAAGAAGGGCAAGATCACCGTCGAGTTCGCCTCGATGGAAGACCTTGAGCGGATCCTCGGCACGCTCGCCCCGGGCGAGGGGCCGGTCCTGCAGAGGGGCGGCCAGGACGATCTGTCCGAGGAGGCGGAGGACTGAGCCCCGGGCGGTCCTCCTTGGCCGGGGCTCGCTTATTCAGGCAGTTGAGCGGATGGTGTCCGGTGTGTACCGGAACACGGTCCGCTCTTTGCTTTCAGGCGGTATCGATGCAATCGCATCGTGGATACGATGCGATCGGGTTTGGCGCATCCACCTGGCAGCACCTCTGAGTGGGAGACGGGGGCCATGCGAACGATGAGCCGTACCGGACTGGTGAGCGCGGGCCTGGGCTTGGGCGCGGTCGGCGGATTCGTCGGCAGTCTGCTCAGGGAACGCAGCGCTCTGACAGCCGCTCGCGATGCCGCGGGCGAAGGAAGCGAGGAACAGCCTTCATGGGGCGTCGGCTCGTACCGCTCACGCTGGACAACCTTCAGGACCTTCCCCAGCGCTGTCGCGCGTGTGTCTTCTGGGAGTTGGACCCCGTCAGCGGTGAGGCCGCGGTAAGGGCAGGTACTCCGGCTCTGGAGAAGGAGGCCTGGATCTCCGCTGTCCTGCTGGACTGGGGGTCCTGCGGCCGCGTGGTCTACGTCGACGACGCACCGGTCGGCTTTGTGCTCTACGCTCCGCCCGCCTATGTCCCCCGCTCCACGGCGTTCCCCACGAGCCCTGTCTCACCGGACGCGGTGCAGTTGATGACCGGCTTCATCCTGCCCGGCTATCAGGGGCAGGGGCTCGGCAGAGTGATGGTCCAGACGGTTGCCAAGGATCTGCTGCGACGTGGCTTCAAGGCGATCGAGGCGTTCGGTGACGCCCGCTGGAAAGAGCCGGCCTGTCTCCTGCCCGCCGACCACCTTCTGGCCGTGGGCTTCAAGACGGTCCGGCAGCACCCCACCCATCCGCGGCTGCGGCTGGAACTGCGGTCGACGCTCTCGTGGAAGGAAGACGTGGAGCTGGCCATCGACCGGCTGCTCGGGGCCGTACAGAAGGAACCCGTGCTGCGGCCGCTCTGAGAGCCGCTGGAAACGCCGAATGGGCCAGCCCTTCCGGGTTGGCCCATTCGTGTTTCACGTGAAACATCCGCCGTCGCCTCGACGGCCCTGCCGACTACTCGGCGATGAAGTCCTCAAGGTCGCGGACGATCGCGGCCTTCGGCTTCGCACCGACGATCGTCTTGGCGACCTCGCCGTTCTGGTAGACGTTCAGGGTCGGGATCGACATGACGCCGTACTTGGCGGCCGTAGCCGGGTTCTCGTCGATGTTGAGCTTGACGATCTCGATCTTGTCGCCGTGCTCGGCGGCGATCGCCTCCAGGGACGGCGCGATCTGGCGGCACGGTCCGCACCAGGCGGCCCAGAAGTCCACCAGGACGGGCTTGTCGCTCTTGAGGACGTCCTGCTCGAAGGAGTCGTCGGTCACATTCTTCAGGGTGCCGGCCACGGCGGGCTCCTTAACTTGATCGTGCGGTGGGGCGGGAAGGGGAATCAGGCGGAGGTCTTCTCGGGCTCGGCCTTCTCGCTGTCCGCGAGGGCGGCGAGGAAACGCTCGGCGTCGAGAGCGGCGGAGCAGCCGGTGCCGGCCGCGGTGATCGCCTGACGGTAGGTGTGGTCGACCACGTCACCCGCGGCGAAGACGCCCGTCAGGTTCGTCCGGGTGGAGGGCGAGTCGACCTTCAGGTAGCCCTCCTCGTCGAAGTCCAGCTGGCCCTTGAACAGCTCGGTGCGCGGGTCGTGGCCGATCGCGATGAACAGACCCGTCACCGCCAGGTCCGAGAGCTCGCCGGTCTTGACGTTGCGGAGCTTGAGGCCGGAGAGCTTCTGGTTGCCCTGGATCTCGGCGACCTCGCTGTGCCAGGCGAACTTGATCTTCGGGTCGGCGAAGGCACGCTCCTGCATCGCCTTGGAGGCGCGCAGGCTGTCCCGGCGGTGGACGATCGTCACGGACTTGGCGAAGCGCGAGAGGAAGGTGGCCTCCTCCATCGCGGTGTCACCGCCGCCGATCACTGCGATGTCCTGGTCCTTGAAGAAGAACCCGTCGCAGGTGGCACACCAGGAGACACCGCGGCCGGAGAGGGCGTCCTCGTTGGGCAGGCCGAGCTTGCGGTGCTGGGAGCCGGTGGTGACGATGATGGCCTTGGCCCGGTGGACGGTGCCCGCGGTGTCCGTGACGGTCTTGATCTCACCGGCCAGGTCGACGGAGACGATGTCGTCCGGGACGAGCTCGGCGCCGAAGCGCTCGGCCTGGGCGCGCATGTTGTCCATGAGGTCGGGGCCCATGATCCCGTCACGGAAGCCGGGGAAGTTCTCCACCTCGGTGGTGTTCATCAGCGCACCGCCCGCGGTGACGGCACCCTCGAACACCAGGGGCTTCAGCGACGCGCGCGCGGTGTAGAGCGCCGCCGTGTACCCGGCGGGCCCGGAGCCGATGATGATCACGTTACGGACGTCGCTCACGGCTTGATTCCTCGTCTCTGGTCTGTCTCAGTCGACCGGTGGGAGCCCTTTCGGAACCCTCACCCCACCCAACGGATCCTAAGGGTCCCGCATTCCCGGTGTGTCCGGGCACACGGGATGCCACACGGGCAGGGATTCAGCACGCTGGGCCGAGACGAAGAACGGTCGCTCAGGGACGCGCGAAGGACTGCGTCAGGAGGACCTTGCCCGGGGCGGCCGCCTCCTTGCTCACACAGGTCGCGTCGACGACGTACGCCGTCACTCGCGTGTTGTCGCCTGCGTCGGGCAGGACGACGAGGTAGGCATCCGTCCCCTCGTACGTCCCCTTCTGGGCGCCCAGGACATTGCCGGCGTTGTTGATGCCCTGTCGCACGCAGCCGGGGACCGGGACCTGCGGCTGGATGAGGGTCTTGGCGGTCGAGCCGGGCGTGTCGGTCTCCGACTCGATACCCAGCCGGGGCTTTTGGCTGCCCGGCTGCAGGCCCTTCTTCGTGGTGAGCAGATCCGTCACCTGGCCCTTGAGGCTTCCGCTGGAGAACGTGTCGTGCGCCGCGGTGGTCGGCTGGTCATTCCCCAGTGACTCCAGGAAGAGCGACCCGGCCCCCAGTAGGGCAGCGGTGAAGACGGCTCCCAGGACGACCGTCCGGCGACGCCGGCCACGCCCGCGGTCCTTGCGGCCCGGGCCGGTCGCCGCGTGGGGGCGTCCGGCGGGTCGGTCCGCCGGGGTCGATGTTTCACGTGAAACAGGCGACTCGGCGTCCTCGTCCGACAGACCGGGGGAGGCGGAGACCAGGACCGGTGTGTCCGCGGACTCGGGCGTGGTGGCCTGCAGCAGGGCTTCCGCGGCGAGGGCGGCATCGATACGCCCGGCGACGTCGTCGGGCATCCGCACCGGGCCCGGCAGCGTGCCCAGGAGGCCCCGGATCTCTTCCAGCGAGGTGAAGACGTCCGTGCACAGCTCGCACTCGTCCAGATGGCGCCGTACGTCCGCGGTCCGTGTGGGCGGGAGCAGGCCTTCGGTGAGGTCGGAGATCTCGGCGACGTCCGGGTGCCCGGTTGTGTCCGTCGTGGAAGTCACGCTCGCCCACCTCCGCCCTTCACTGCGGCTGAATCGCTCGGCCCTGTGGTGTGTGGACCTCTGTTCTGAGGTCCCGCTGCCGGTGGGACGGATGTCCCCGGCGCCCGGTTCCGTCCCGGGTCCGGCTCTGTCCCGTCGGCGGCGTTTTCCGGCCGGAGGTGGGAGAGCAGCGGCAGCAGCCTTGCTCTACCCCGAGCGCAGCGGCTTTTCACCGTTCCGGTCGGCACATCGAGAATGCGGGCCGCCTCCGCCACGGGGTAGCCCTGCATGTCCACCAGGACGAGGGCCGCACGCTGCTCGCGGGGAAGTGTGCCGAGGGCTTCGAGGAGCTGGCGGTGCAGGTCGTTCCGCTCGGCCGGCGCCGAGGCCGATTCGTGCGGCTCGAGGAGCTGCTCCAGACGCTCGGTGTCGTCGACGGGAGCGGTCTTCCGGGAGGCCGCCTTGCGGGCACGGTCCAGGCAGGCGTTCACGGTGATCCGGTGCAGCCACGTTGTGACGGCCGACTGGCCCCGGAAGGTATGCGCAGCTCGGTAGGCGGACACCAGGGCGTCCTGGACCGCGTCAGCGGCCTCCTCGCGGTCCCCCAGCGTCCGCAGCGCGACCGCCCAGAGCCGGTCCCGGTGCCGCCGCACGATCTCACCGAAGGCATCGGGGTCGCCTTCCACATGGCGGGCGAGCAGGTCCTGGTCGCTCACTCCGTCGTATCCGGCGCCTTCCGCCATCTGCCCCCTCCGCCTCCGGTGAGACGTCAGCCTGTGAACTTCACTTCGGTGATGGCCTGCTTGAAGCCGGCGTCGGCGTACGTCTCGGGGTCCGGACCCGAGTTCGGTACGGCGGTCAGCCAGACGAGTACGTACCGCGTCTTCACCGCCTTGGCCGACTTGACCGTAGCGGTGTTGCCCGTCGTGGTGACCTTGCCGATCTTGTCCATCGACCCCAGTGCCGACGCCGGCGGCGTCAGCGAGTCGGCCGCGTACAGCTCGACCGTGGTGTGATCGCCAGAGTAGCGAAGCCCGATGCCGGCCGTGGAGAGTTCCTTCACGGAGCCGAGGTCGTAGACGATGCCGACGCCCGGCTTGTAGGGCGCGATCTCGGGACCGCCGGTGAAGGTCCTCGTCCGCCAGAAGGTCGAGGTGCTGCCGTCGTAGGTCTTGGCGACGTCGTTGGGATGCTGGGCGCCGCCGTCGGCGACGAACTCCCGGCTGTCCTGGATCTTTATCGGGGCGGCGGGCTTGGTGGTCTTCCCGCCCTTGTCGCCGTCGTCCGTCGACTGTGAGCTCGGCGTGTCCTCGGACTTGCCGCTCTGGTCCATCAGGGCGTCCGCGAGCTGCCAGCTGCCCAGGCCCAGGGCCGCGATGAGGAGGGCGGAGACCGCCCACTTCAGGGCCTTGCCGGTGCGGCTCTGGAGCGGGGGCGGCGGCGTGGTGAGGGGCTGGCCGGCGCCGGGATGCGGGGCCGGACGGCCGTACGTGCCCTGCTGGTACGTCGTGCGCTGGTACTCGGGCGGTGCGGTGAACGCGGGCTCCGGCGGGCGGATGCGGGGCATCTCGCCGATCGCCTTCACCAGCTCCTCCGGCGTGGTGCACGGGGACTCGTGCCGGGAGGCGGTGGCACCGTCGTTGGCGAGCGCGCGCATGGCAAGCTCGGACAGGCCCCGGTGGACGCCTGCGCGCACCTGGTCGGGTGCGATGAGGCCGACGTCCTTGGGCAGCCCGGACAGGCCGTATGCGTCGTTCTCGTACGGCCACCGCTGGGTCAGCGCCGCGTACAGCAGGGCACCGATCGCCTCGGTGTCCGTACGCTGCGGGGTGTCGGAGCTGATGCCGCGCAGCGCGGCGTTCACGGCGAGCCCGCGGATGCGCCACTGGCCGGTGGATGCGCGCAGCACGGCGTTCGGGTTGAGACGCAGATGGGCGAGGCCCTCGCGGTGGGCGGCCGCCATGGCCGAGGACACCTGGCTGGCCATCTGGTAGGCGTCATGCGGCTCCAACGGCCCGGCGGAGAGCAGGGTGCCCAGCTCCGTGGCGTCGGGCAGCCACTCGTGCACGACATACACGAGGTCGTTCTCCTCGACCGCGTCCAGGACTTGGACGAAGCGGGGATCGCCGAGCAGCGCGGAGGAACGGGCCGCGGCCAGCACCGAGCGGGCTCGTGTGTGGTCCGCGGGCAGGATATGGACGCCGACGGCGCGACGGAGTTTCTCGTCGACCGCTCGCCAGCTGCTGAATCCGTCCAGACGGGTGACGCACTCCTCCAGGCGGTAACGCCTGGCGAGTTTGTGACCGCTGTGCAGTTCGGAAGGTGACGCCTTCCCGGGACCACTACCGGTCCCGCCGCTCCCCTGTGCCTCGTTGCTGTTCGTGTCCAGCTCCGGGTTCTGGGCCACCCCGTCGGCCGTGGACTGGTCCGCCTTGGCGGTCAGCGGCTCGTCACCGCTGTTGTCTGCCACGTCGACGGCAGCCGTGCTCCGTTCCGCCACCGTCGTCCCTGCCTCCCCATCCGTTGCACGCTGTCCGACGCCGAAACCAATTGTGCCCACAGTCCGCCGCTATGCACGACACACGGCGGCGGACGATGGTTGTGCGCGTACCCCCTCTTCAGCGCCCCAGACGCCCGCGCACCATGCCGACGAGGGAGTTGAGCTCCTCGATGCGCATACGCCGGGCCGCGACGAAAAAGATCCCGAGCAGTACGGCACCGCCCGCCAGGAGTGCGGCGAACGAGCCGACGACGCCCTGGCCGAGGGTGTGTCCGATCCCGTAGCAGGCCGCGCCGCTGAGCAGCGCCGCCGGCACCGAGGCGATGCACAGACGCGCGTACGTCCGCAGTACGCGCGAGCCGTCCAGATCGCCGCCCAGCCGCTTCTGCAGCCGCTTCCAGGCAACCCCTACGCCGATCGCGTAGGCGAGGCCGTAGGCGGCGGCCATGCCGATGACCGCCCAGCGGGCCGGGAGGAGGAAGTAACAGAGCACCGAGGCTCCCGCGTTGACCGCGGCCACGATCACCGTGTTGTAGAACGGCGTGCGGGTGTCCTCGTAGGCGTAGAAGGCGCGCAGGACGACGTACTGCACGGAGTACGGGACCAGGCCGAGGCCGAAGGCCATCAGCATGTAGCCCATGTTGGTGGCCTCGCTGGTGCCCGAGGAGCCGAAGATCAGCGTGCACATCGGGATACCGAGGGCCAGGAAGCCGAACGCGATGGGCACGATCGCCACGGCGGTCGTCCGCAGACCCTGCGAGATGTCGTCGCGGACCGCGCCCGCGTCGTCCTCGGAGGCCGAGCGCGAGATGCGCGGCAGCAGGGCGGCCATCAGCGAGACCGTGATGATGGCCTGCGGCAGGCCCCAGATCAGCTGTGCGTTGGCGTAGGCGGCGAAGCCGGTGCCGTCGACGGGCGAGGCCTTGCCGGCCGCGGTGGACAGCTGGGAGACGACGAGCGCGCCCGCCTGGTTGGCGAGGACGAACAGGATCGTCCACTTGGCGAGGGTGGCCGCCTTGCCGAGGCCGTGCCCCCGCCAGTCGAAGCGCAGCCGCAGCCGGAAGCCGGTCTCCCGCAGGTACGGGATCATCGCCAGGGCCTGGACGACGAGGCCGAGCAGCACGCCGATGCCGAGCAGCCGCTGGCCCTCCGGCGGGATGCTCGTGACCTTCATCCCGGAGTTGGCGGCGGTGCCGTACACCCAGATGAACATGCCGAGCGTGACGATGATGACGATGTTGTTGAGGACCGGGGTCCACATCATCGCGCCGAACTTCCCACGGGCGTTGAGGATCTGACCCATCACCACGTGGATGCCCATGAAGAAGATCGAGGGCAGGAAGTAGCGGACGAAGGTGACGCCGACCTCGTTGGCCGCCGGGTCGCTGGCGACCGAGTCGGACAGCAGCCGGATCAGGACCGGGGCGGCCACGATCGCGAGGGCCGTGAGGGCGCCCAGCGCCACCATCACCAGCGTCAGCAGGCGGTTGGCGTACGCCTCGCCGCCGTCCTCGTCCTCCTTCATGGCGCGGACGAGCTGTGGCACGAAGACGGAGTTGAGGCCGCCGCCGACGGTCAGGATGTAGATCATCGTCGGCAGCTGGTAGGCGACCTGGAAGGTGTCGCCGAGCAGGCCGACGCCCAGGGCGGAGACGATCAGCGCGGAGCGGACGAAGCCGGTGAGCCGGGAGACCATCGTGCCCGCCGCCATCACGGCGCTGGACTTCAGCAGGCCCGAGGCCCGCCCGCCCTTCTTCGCGGCAGGCGCGGCGGAGGCGGAGCCGGCGTCGGGAGCGGCGGTCCCGGCGGATGCCGGAGCGGGCGCCCCGGCCGCATGAGGCGCGGCGGGGTGGGCGGCCGCGGCGTACGGGGCGGCGGGGTGCTGCGGCGCGGCGGGGTGCTGGGGGACCGCGGGCTGCGGGGTCGCCGCGTACTGCCCCATGGGGCCCGGGCCGACGCCCGGTGCAGCCGGGCCCGGAACGGCCGGGGTCCCCATGGCGGGATGCCCGCCGCCCTGCTGCTGGTCCCGGAAGAGATGCGCGAAGGCGTCCGGCTCGTGGCGCTCCTCGCCGGAGTGCGTGACGAGGTCGTCCACGCCCACGAACTGGGTCGTGCGGGGGTTGTCGCCGTACGGCATGTACTGCGCCGGACGCTCCGGCTCCGGCGCGGGGGTCTGGGCCCACACGTTGGGGTCGGGGGCGTACGGGGACTGGGCCGGCTGGGAGTACAGCGGCTGCTGCGGCTCGTACGTGCCCGGGGGCGGCGGAGGGTGCGAGGCGCGGTCGTAGAGCGCCTCGGCGACCGGGTCCTGGGCGGAGAGGTCCTGTGCCCGGTAGGGGTCCTGGTCGTAGGCGTCCTGGAGGTACATGTCCGCCGCGGGCTGCGGCGGCACCTGGCCGGGCTCGGGCGGCGGCTCGGGGTAGCCCGAGCCGGCCGCGGCCTGGCCACGGTCACCCTCGTACGGCGCGTTCATGGTTACCCCACCTCATCGTCCCCGGGCCCACCGGCCACGACATCGCTCAACGGTCCACTCTCTCACCCGTCCCGGACGGGTCGGCGCTTTCCGGTGCGGTGTCCGGTGTCGGGTCACTCGGCTGCTCCGGGTCGTCTGCCCCGGAGCGGGCGTCGGACTCCTCCTGAAGACGGTCTTCAGGGCCTTCGGGGTTCTCGGGACCGTCGGTGTCCTTCCCCGCGTCCTCGGGGCCGTCCTCCTCGGCCTCCTTGGCGGCCGCGCGCTTGCGCTGGGTGTACATCCGGAAGCCCGCCAGGACAAGCAGCAGGACACCCCCGCCGATGACCAGCATCACGGTGGGCGTGACCTCGGTGACCTTCACATCGAAGCTGACCTCGTTGCCGTACTCCTGGCCGTCCTCGGTGTACAGCTGGGCGATCACGGTCGCCTGGCCGTTGGCGTTGGCGGACGTGGTGAACTTCACGGACTGGCTGTGTCCGCCGGACACCGCGACGCGCTGCTCCTGGTAGGCCTCGCCGCCGATCTTGAGGCGGGTGGGATTGGTCGAGGTCAGCCGCAGGACCAGGTGGTCGACGCCCTGCACCAGGTTGTTCTGCACGGTCACCGGGATGGTGGCGCTGCGGCCGGAGAGCTTGGTCGGGGACTTGTCGATCAGCTTGACCTGGTCGGTGAGCTCGTCGAGCCATGCCTCCACGCCGGCCCGGAAGCGGTCCGCCTCGACGGTCCGGCCTCGCCACGACGTGGACATCCCACGGTTTATGGCCCGCCCGAAGGGGGTCGCGACCCGGGACTGGTCGGTGAGGATCACCTGGAAGTTGTCGAGCTTGTCCTGTGTGCGCGCGATCTGCTCGAAGGCCGACCGCGGCAGTTCCTGCTTGCGCAGCGAGGAGGGGTACGCGGACGTCGACGGGATCCTCGTGGTGGCGCTCGGGTCCGGTTTGGCCTTGGCGGCGTCGGCGAGGTCCTGGGTCTGGACCCAGTTCGTCTCCTGGAGGGCCCCGATCGCCTGGGCCATCGCCTGCGCCTGGCTGGAGGACGGCATGCGCTGCGGGGCGACGACGATGCTGCGCTGCCGGTCCGTCTGGACGTTCAGCGCCAGGCTCTGGGCCAGGTACTCCTGGACGGCGAGCGTGGCCGAGTCCGCCTTCGTCAGATCGCCCTCGAACGCCCTGGACAGCCGTGAGTCCGCGACCACCGCCGTCGTGCCGCCGCCGATCGGGCGGGCCGCGGACGGCGTGTAGGTCAGGCCGCCGGTCTCTTGGAGGCTGTCGCTGCGGGCGATCACCTTGTCGGCGCCCGCGGAGGTGGCGACCTTGATGATCGACGGGTCGACGGCGCCGTTCACGGGCCAGGCGAAGTCGGTGGTCGGCTTCACATGGAGGATCGGCTCCACCGTGTTCGTGACGACGTCCGTGGCGTCCTTGAGGTGGCTGAGCGAGCCGGTGACGCTCGTGCCGTTGTGGGCGAGGGAGGCCAGGTCCGGGTCCGCGAAGGGCAGCGCGACGACCTCCTTGTCGGCCACGGCCTTCTGCAGGTCGGCGAGCCACTGCTTGGCGACCGCCTGGTGCGTGCCGGCCGTGGTGGCGCCGTCGTCGCCCTGGATCCGGTAGTTGCGCGTCATCGCGTCCACGGAGGCCAGCAGATCGGGGTCGATCACCCAGGTGACGTCGAGGTCCTTGCCGAGGGCCAGCATCTGGGCCAGGCGGCCGCCCGGCGCGATGTCCTTGGCCAGGTCGTCGTTGAGGAAGACCGGCGTCTGCTGTTCACCGGCGCCCGTCTTCGCCGTCATGTGGACGGTGGAGATCAGCGGCCACAGGAACGTCGTCCTCGTCTTGGTGTCGGCCTCGTCCGGCTGCCACGGCAGGAACGTCCGCTGGATGCCGAGTACCTGCTCCCAGGGCTGCGCCGAGGTCTGGCCGGAGAGCGAGACACCGAGCTCGTAGACACCGTCCTTGCCGAGGCCGAGCTTGTCGACCGGTACGGAGATGCTGAAGTGCTGGGCGACGTGCGGGGGGAGCTTGGCGAACTTCGCGACGTACTTGCCGCCGATCTCGGAGCCGGCGGAGGTCTGGAGGCTGTCGGACCGGTCGGCGGCGCTGTCGATGGCCGAGCGGATGGTCAGCTCCGGCCCCACGCGCAGGCCCACGTGGGCGCCGGTGACCGACTGCTTGCCGTTGTTCGTCACCGTGCCGGAGACGGTCAGCGTGTCCCCGTCCGTCGGGGCACTGGGGCTGAGCGAGTCCAGTGAGACGGACACCGCGTCCGAGGAGGCGGCCCGGGCGGGCGTCGCGGCGGGCAGCTGGAGCAGGCCGGCCAGCAGAGGCGCCCCGGCGAGCAGTGCCCCGGTACGCCTCAGCCACCGGCGGGCAGGTGAGGGACTCATCCCCTGGAAGTCTGCCGCCTCGGCCACGCGCTCGCCCGTCCCTCGTCGTCGTCAGTGGTCGTCGGAATGTGCGTCCCCGCATGGTAACGAGGTGCGCTGAGGCGACGTGCCGCGGTCCGCTCCACAAGATCGAGGACCCGGGTGACATGTCCTGTATGCCCCTTATAAAAGGGAGAGTGGATGTACGTAGCGGGAGCGGGGCCTGTGACCCTTATAACGGCAGATGTTCGCGGGCGTTTAATGGGGGCGCTCCCGGCCGTCCGGGCCACGTACCCTCTTTTGTTGTGCCGAACGCCAACGAAGACACTCCCACTGCCCTGAACCAGGTGCAGCAGCGCGCGGTGAGCGAGCTGCTGCGGGTGGCCCCCGTCGCCGACGACCTGGCCCGCCGTTTCCAGGAGGCCGGGTTCTCGCTCGCCCTGGTCGGCGGCTCCGTCCGCGATGCGCTGCTCGGCCGGCTCGGCAACGACCTGGACTTCACCACCGATGCCCGCCCCGAGGACGTACTGAAGATCGTGCGGCCGTGGGCGGACGCCGTATGGGAGGTCGGGATCGCCTTCGGCACGGTGGGGGCGCAGAAGGATGGCTACCAGATCGAGGTGACCACCTACCGGTCGGAGGCGTACGACCGGACCTCGCGCAAGCCCGAAGTGTCGTACGGCGACTCCATCGAGGAGGATCTCGTCCGGCGTGACTTCACGGTCAACGCGATGGCCGTGGCGCTGCCGGAGAAGGAGTTCATCGATCCGCACGGCGGGCGCGAGGACCTCGCGGCACGGGTGCTGCGCACTCCGGGCACGCCCGAGGACTCCTTCTCGGACGATCCGCTGCGGATGATGCGTGCCGCGCGCTTCGCCGCCCAGCTTGACTTCGAGGTCGCCCCCGAGGTCGTCACGGCGATGAAGGACATGGCCGGCCGCCTTGAGATCGTGTCGGCGGAGCGGGTCCGGGACGAGCTGAACAAGCTGGTCCTGTCCGCGTACCCGCGCAAGGGCCTCACGCTTCTGGTCGACACGGGTCTGGCCGACCACGTCCTGCCGGAGCTGCCTGCGCTGCGCCTGGAGCGTGACGAGCACCATCGGCACAAGGACGTCTACGAGCACACGCTGATCGTCCTGGAGCAGGCGATGGCTCTGGAGGAGGCCGGTCCCGACCTGACCCTCCGCCTGGCCGCCCTGCTGCACGACATCGGCAAGCCGCGCACGCGCCGCTTCGAGAAGGACGGCCGGGTCTCGTTCCACCACCACGAGGTGGTCGGGGCGAAGATGACCAAGAAGCGCATGACGGCGCTGAAGTACTCCAACGAGCTGGTGAAGGACGTTTCGCGTCTGGTCGAACTCCACCTGCGCTTCCACGGCTATGGCACCGGCGAGTGGACGGACTCCGCGGTCCGCCGTTATGTCCGCGACGCGGGACCGCTTCTCGACCGGCTCCACAAGCTGACCCGCTCCGACTGCACCACCCGCAACAAGCGCAAGGCCGCCGCGCTGTCCCGGGCCTACAACGGCCTGGAGGAGCGCATCGCCCAGCTCCAGGAGCAGGAGGAGCTCGACGCGATCCGCCCGGACCTCGACGGCAACCAGATCATGGAAATCCTGGGCGTCGGACCGGGCCCGACGGTGGGCAAGGCCTACAAGCACATGCTGGAGCTCCGACTGGAACACGGCCCGATGGAGCACGACACGGCGGTGACGGCACTCAAGGAATGGTGGGCCGAGCAGGGCTGAGCGTGAAAACGGCGGCATGTTTCACGTGAAACATGCCGCCACCGAGATACGCCAAGGGGCGGTGTTTCACGTGAAACACCGCCCCTCTTCACGTCTGCCTTACTTCTTGTAGTCGTTCAGGCAGAGCAGGAAGTCGCTGCCGCTCTTCGTCTCGGTGTAGACGTACTTGAAGTCCTTGGCCTTGGTCTCGCACGTGATCTGAGCCGAGGTGCCGGAGTACGTGCCCTCGACCTTGGCCAGCACCACGTACTCAGCCTTCGCCGACTTGCAGTCGACGACCTCAAGGTCCGGGCTGGTGTCGTTGGTGCTGCCGCGATGCATGCAGTCGCCGACCTTCGCGGTGTTCGCGTCGTCCTGGCTGGATATGTAGCCGTAGATGGCGCCACCGAGTGCGAGCACGATGACGACGATGGTCCTGATCGTGCGGAAGCCGATCTTGCGCTTGGGCTGCGGCGGAACCGGAGCGTACGGGGCACCGGGCTGAGGCGGGTACGGAGCCTGACCCTGCTGCGGTTGGCCGCCCTGAGGCGGGTACGGAGCCTGGCCCTGTGCGAATGGGTTCTGGCCCTGGGGCGGCGGAGTAGTCACTTAGGGGTCCCCCTAGAACGTGGGTGCGCATGGCTGGAACATGGGTGCGCATGGCGCGAGGTAAGACCCACGTAAGTTAGCGGTTCCCACTGACAACCCTGTAACCCAGGGCCCCTCTGTGTCATTGATGTGACACTTACCAGCGTTCAAAGCGGGCCATAGCCGCAGCAACTGCCCCGTAGATAACGGCGACCGCGACCACCAGGACCGCGGACCGGCCGTCCGGGGGAAGCATCAGGGCTGCTGCGCCGGCGGCGCCGACGAAGGCGACGTTGAACAGGACGTCGTAAACGGAGAAGATCCGGCCACGGAAGCCGTCCTCCACGCAGGACTGCACGATCGTGTCCGTGGCGATTTTCGCCCCCTGGGTGGTCAGGCCCAGGACGAAGGCCGCGACCAGCATGGGGCCGGTGGCGAAGGGCAGGCCTAGAGCCGGTTCCAGGACGGCGGCCGTCGCGGCGCACACGGCGATCCAGCGCCCGGGACCCAGCCGTCCGGCCGCCCAGGGCGTCACCAGGGCCGCCGCGAAGAAGCCGGCGCCGGACACCCCCAACGCGAGCCCCAGCAGCCGGAGTCCGGCCTCCGGGGTGGAGGAGAGGGCGTACCGGCACAGCATCAGCACCATGACCAGCAGGGCGCCGTAGCAGAACCGCATCAGCGTCATCGTGAGCAGTGCCCAGACCGCCTCCCGGCGCTGCGGCGCGGCCAGATGCCGTACGGCCGCCAGCAGTTCCCGTGCGGTGCCCACAAGCGCCGTGCCCAGGTGGGGAAGTTCATGGTTCCGGTCGGGGCCGAGCAGTCCGGGAGCCATGGTCAGCGAGGCGAGGGACGCGCACAGATACAGCGTGGCGCCCAGCAGGACCACCGCGGCGTCCGAGTCCGACACCACCAGCCGTACGAGGAAGGCGAGACCGCCGCCCGCGGTCGCGGCGAGCGTTCCGGCGGTCGGGGAGACGGAGTTGGCCATCACCAGGCGCTCGGTGTCGACCACGCGCGGAAGGGAGGCGGAGAGTCCGGCGAGAACGAAGCGGTTGACGGCCGTGACGCACAGCGCGGAGACATAGAACAGCCAGTCCGGCACCTGGACGACCATCAGGACGGCCGTGCCCGCCGCCAGCACGGCGCGCAACAGGTTGCCGTACACGAAGACCTGACGGCGCCGCCAGCGGTCCAGCAGGACGCCCGCGAAGGGGCCGACGAGCGAGTACGGGAGCAGCAGCACCGCCATCGCCGAGGCGATCGAGGTGGCCGAGGTCTGTTTCTCCGGGGAGAAGACGACGTACGTGGCGAGCGCGACCTGATAGACGCCGTCGGCACCCTGGGAGAGCAGGCGTACGGCGAGCAGGCGCCGGAAGTTCCGGAAGCGGAGCAGGACGCGCAGGTCGCGAACGACGGGCATGGGGCACAGCCTCACACATGCGGGAGGGTCCCCGGGGCTGGAAACCCGGGGACCCTCACAGCCCTGGCAGGAGCGTTCTCGGACGAGCGCCCGTCTCAGCGCTCGACGTCGCCGCGGATGAACTTCTCGACGTTCTCGCGGGCCTCGTCGTCGAAGTACTGGACCGGCGGGGACTTCATGAAGTACGAGGACGCGGAGAGGATCGGGCCGCCGATGCCGCGGTCCTTGGCGATCTTCGCGGCACGCAGGGCGTCGATGATGACACCCGCGGAGTTCGGGGAGTCCCAGACCTCGAGCTTGTACTCCAGGTTCAGCGGGACGTCACCGAAGGCACGACCCTCGAGGCGGACGTACGCCCACTTGCGGTCGTCGAGCCAGGCGACGTAGTCGGACGGGCCGATGTGGACGTTCTTCTCGCCGAGGTCCCGGTCGGGGATCTGGGAGGTGACGGCCTGCGTCTTGGAGATCTTCTTGGACTCCAGGCGCTCGCGCTCGAGCATGTTCTTGAAGTCCATGTTGCCGCCGACGTTCAGCTGCATCGTGCGGTCCAGGATGACACCCCGGTCCTCGAACAGCTTCGCCATGACGCGGTGCGTGATGGTGGCGCCGACCTGCGACTTGATGTCGTCACCGACGATCGGGACGCCCGCCTCGGTGAACTTGTCCGCCCACTCCTTGGTGCCGGCGATGAAGACCGGGAGGGCGTTGACGAAGGCGACCTTGGCGTCGATGGCGCACTGGGCGTAGAACTTCGCCGCGTCCTCGGAACCGACGGGCAGGTAGCAGACGAGGACGTCGACCTGCTTGTCCTTCAGGATCTGGACGACGTCGACCGGCTCGGCCTCGGACTCCTCGATGGTCAGGCGGTAGTACTTGCCGAGACCGTCGAGGGTGTGGCCGCGCTGGACGGTGACACCGGTGTTGGGCACGTCGCAGATCTTGATGGTGTTGTTCTCGGAGGCGCCGATGGCGTCCGCGAGGTCGAGGCCGACCTTCTTCGCGTCGACGTCGAAGGCGGCGACGAACTCCACGTCACGGACGTGGTAGTCGCCGAACTGCACGTGCATCAGGCCGGGGACCTTCGACGCCGGGTCGGCGTCCTTGTAGTACTCGACTCCCTGCACCAGCGACGCGGCGCAGTTGCCCACGCCGACGATGGCTACGCGGACCGAACCCATTCCGGTTGCTCCCTGTGTGTACGAGTGAGGCCCTGAGTGGGCTTCACGTGGCGGTGTCGCCGGGCGTATCCGTCCCGGGGGTGTCCCCGGGACGGGGCAGGCCGCCCGTCGCTCCAAATGATGTGTCCTGCTGAGCGGGCCCCCCGGACGCGGAACCCCTGAGGTCCCGCCCGGCCCGCTCGCTCTCGATGAGCTCGTTCAGCCAGCGCACTTCCCGCTCCACGGACTCCATCCCGTGGCGCTGGAGCTCAAGCGTGTAGTCGTCGAGTCGCTCCCGGGTACGGGCCAGCGAGGCGCGCATCTTCTCCAGGCGCTCCTCCAGCCGACTGCGGCGGCCCTCCAGTACGCGCATGCGCACGTCGCGTGACGTCTGCCCGAAGAAGGCGAACCGGGCGGCGAAGTGCTCGTCCTCATACGCGTCGGGGCCGGTCTGCGAGAGCAGCTCCTCGAAGTGCTCCTTACCTTCCGCCGTCAACCGATAGACGATCTTGGCGCGGCGTCCCGCGAGGGGAGCGGCCAGGGCGTCCTCGTGGGTGCTGCCCGGCTCCTCGATCAACCAGCCGTTGGCGACCAGCGTCTTGAGGCAGGGATAGAGCGTCCCGTAGCTGAACGCACGGAACACACCCAGTGACGTGTTGAGTCGTTTGCGCAGCTCGTAGCCGTGCATCGGAGACTCGCGGAGCAGGCCGAGTACGGCGAACTCGAGGATGCCGGAACGCCGGCTCATCGTCGCCTCCTCTCGTCCTTATCTCTCGCTGATGTATCGACTCGATACATCACGACGATAGAACGGCCTTCCGCATGCGACAAGAGGGGGGGCGGTGAACGGGATCACATCACCGATTCGCAGGAGGCAAGTTGCCTGATTTGTGATGAACATCCGTAAAAGCAGGTTTTGGCGGTGCGTAGTCTGTGCGGCATGCACACCGCCGGGAACCAAGTGACGTCTGGGGAGCGTCCATGTCCTCGGTGCAGTACGGGTGAATG
The DNA here is from genome assembly GCF_042895285.1 of Streptomyces sp. NPDC001406. Classification (NCBI taxonomy): domain Bacteria; kingdom Bacillati; phylum Actinomycetota; class Actinomycetes; order Kitasatosporales; family Streptomycetaceae; genus Streptomyces; species Streptomyces sp. NPDC001406. The sequence goes on along the minus strand of NZ_JBIAWG010000018.1, from coordinate 88,091 downwards.
CAGAACCGACCACATCCGTACTTCGGGGGGACCGGAAACCAGCCGCCTTTTCCAGGCGCGCAAGGGTGCGCCTGCCCGAGGAGTAGTCGTTCGATGAGCGAGCACCGTCGCAAACCGCCGCCGCCGCAGGGAGGCGGACGTGCCGCGGCCCGACGCGGCCAGTCCGGCTCGTCCTCCGGCCGCCGTGCGGCACCGCGAGGCGCCACCGGGTCCCCTTCCGACTCCTATGGGTCCGGTGCCTATGGGGCCAGAGCCGAGGAGCGCCCCTACGGCAGCCGTGCCGAGGCCCGTCGGGCGGCGCAGAGAAGTACGGGAGGCCGCCGCAGAGCGGTCGACGAGGGTCCGGGTGGCCGACGTGGTGGCCCGGGCGGGCCAGGACGCGGCAGAGGCCGCGCGGCCGCGCCCGACAACAAGCGGTTCATCAACTACCCGCGCTACGACAAGGACGGGTGGCACCGCTGGGTGCCTTCCTGGAAGCTCGTCACCGGGCTGTTCATCGGCTTCGTCGGCAGCCTCGTGGCCATGGTCGGCGTCGGCTACGCGATGGTCTCCATCCCCAGTGAGAACGACGCGGCCAAGTCCCAGAACAACGTCTACTACTGGGCCGACGGCTCGCAGATGGTCGCCACCGGCACGGGCGCGAACCGGCAGAACGTCACGATCGACCAGATCCCCGAGGCCATGCAGTGGGCGGTGATCTCGGCCGAGAACAAGAGCTTCTACCAGGACTCGGGCGTCGACCCCATGGGTATCGCCCGCGCCCTGGCCAACATGGCCAGCGGCGGTCAGACGCAGGGTGGCTCGACGATCACCCAGCAGTTCGTCAAGAACACCTACCTGAGCCAGGACCAGACGCTGTCCCGGAAGTTCAAGGAGATGTTCATCTCCATCAAGGTGGGCACCAAGCTCACCAAGCCGCAGATCCTGCAGGGCTACCTGAACACTTCGTACTACGGCCGTGGCGCCTACGGCATCCAGGCCGCCGCTCAGACGTACTTCGGCGTGGACGCGGTCAAGCTCAAGCCGAGTCAGTGCGCCTTCCTCGCGGCGCTGCTCAAGGGCCCGACGTACTACGACCCGGCCGGCAACTCGGACATCGACCCCGCGGCGGACGCCAAGTCCAACCTCAAGCGCTCCAAGGAACGCTGGAGCTGGATTCTCGGCGAGATGCACAAGGACAAGCGCATCACGGACCAGCAGTACCAGGATGCGATCAAGGAGTACCCCACGCCTCAGGGCCGCAAGGCGACCAAGGGCATGACCGGCCAGATCAGCTATCTGGCCGACACGGCGAAGAAGTACGTCCTGGCGCACTCCCACATCTCTGAGCAGGAGTTCGACAAGGGCGGCTACCAGATCTACACGACCTTCGACAAGACCAAGGTCAACGCGCTGAGCGCGGCCGTGAAGAAGATCGAGAAGCAGCGCCTGAACCCGAAGACGCGCGAGAAGGACAAGTACGTCCAGTTCGGCGCGGCCTCGGTGGTGCCCAATGACGGCGCGATCGTCGCGCTGTACGGCGGTGCGGGCTACGAGAACAACCACTTCACCAACAACGCGGACACCTCGGGTGTCCCCGTGGGTTCGACGTGGAAGCCGTTCGTGCTCGCCGCGGCCATGCAGTACGGCACGTACAAGACGGACGGGCAAGGGGTCTCCCCGCTGAGCAAGTACAACGGCGACGACCATCTCAAGGTCAGGAACGAGGACGGCTCGTTCGTCCTGAACAAGGACAACTCGGTCTTCTACCAGAACAACGAGAGCAACCACGCCTGGGGCTACATCACCCTGCGCAAGGCGATGGAGCAGTCCATCAACACACCGTTCGTGCAGCTCGGCTGGGACGTGGGCATGTCGCACGTGAGGGACGTGGCCAACAAGGCCGGCATCCTGGACCAGAGCTTCGCCACGCTCAACCCGTCCTTCGCGCTCGGTACCTCCACTCCCAGCGCGATCCGTATGGCCGACGCCTACGCGACCTTCGCGGCCTCTGGGACGCACACGGACCCGTACTCGGTCACCAAGGTCAAGAAGGACGGGCAGGAGCTCGGCGACTTCACGAAGCCGAAGCGCAGGACGGCGATCCCCGAGGACGTGGCGAACAATGTCACGGACACCCTCGAGAACGTGATCCAGAACGGTACGGGTCAGAACGCCAAGGCCCTGGGCCGTACGGCGGCGGGCAAGACCGGTACCACCGACAGCAACAAGTCGGCCTGGTTCGTCGGCTACACCCAGCAGCTGTCGACGTCGGTCGCCATGTTCCGCGAGAACCCGAAGGACCACGAGCTGCTCTCCATGAACGGCACGGCCGGTGTCGCGTCCATCCACGGTGGTGACATCCCGACGTCGGTGTGGACCGAGTACATGAAGGCCGCGCTGAAGGGGAAGTCCGACCCCGGCTTCCCGGAGGCCGTCAAGATCGGTGAGATCGCGGACGAGGTGGGCGCTCCCTCCCCGACCCCGTCGGTCACCATCACCCCGAGCGAGACCCCGAGCGAAACCCCGAGTGAGACGCCCAGCGAGACGGCCACCTTGCCGTCTCCCTCCGCCACCGAGACCTGCAGGTTCAAGTTCAACTGCGGCAACACCAATGGCGGGACCACCAGTGGCACAGACGGTGGGGTGACCTCATCGCCGACTCCCACGGATACGTCGAGTACCGGCAGTACCAGAGGCAACGGCAACGGAGGATTCTTCGGAGGATCGACAGGTTAGTCGGTGCACCGACCGGTTGGTGATCATTTTGCCCGCCGTGGGTGTTTCACGTGAAACACGGGCCGCCGTACCTCACGAGGTGCGGCGGCCTTCGGCGTACTCCTACACACGTACGGCAGGATGTGCCCCATGCCCAGTGCAGAAACGACGCCCACGAGCGTGCACGAGCCCGATCTGGTGCGGCCGACCAGGGAGGACGAGGTCGCCGCGGCCGGCAGTGAGCTGATCGGCGGCCCTATCGGGCGGTACGCCCTGCTCGGAACGACCTGGTGGACCCCGGTGCGGGTCGTGGTGCTGGTGGCGATCGGCGTGTTCGCCCTCGGCCTGGTCCAGAAGGCGCCCTGCTACGACGGCGCCTGGTTCTTCGGCGCCAGTTCGCAGTACACGCACGCCTGCTACTCGGACATCCCGCACCTCTACCAGGGGCGCGGCTTCGCCGACGGGCTCGTGCCGTACTTCGACAAGCTCCAGGGCGACATGGAGTACCTCGAGTACCCGGTCCTGACCGGTGTGTTCATGGAGGTGGCCGCCTGGCTCACCCCCGGCAGCGGCAGCCTCCAGCACCAGGAGCAGGTGTACTGGTTCGTCAACGCCGGGATGCTGATGGTGTGCGCCGCCGTCATCGCCGTCTGTGTGAGCCGTACGCACGCGCGGCGCCCCTGGGACGGCCTGCTGGTCGCCCTGGCGCCCGCCTTCGCGCTCACCGCCACCATCAACTGGGACCTACTGGCGGTCGCTCTGACGGCCGCGGCGATGCTGATGTGGGCGCGGGGCCGCTCCCTCGCGTTCGGCGTCCTGCTGGGGCTCGCCACGGCCGCCAAGCTCTATCCCGTCCTGCTGCTCGGCGCGCTGCTCGTGCTGTGCTGGCGCGCGGGCAAATGGCGGGACTTCGGCACGGCCCTGGGCGGTGCGACGGTCGCCTGGCTGGCCGTGAACCTTCCGGTGATGGCGTTCGCCTTCGAGGGCTGGTCGAAGTTCTACACATTCAGCCAGGAGCGGGGCGTGGACTTCGGCTCCTTCTGGCTGATCTGGGCCCAGAACTCGACCAGCCCACCCAGCACCGACACGGTCAACACGCTCGCCACCCTGCTGATGCTGCTGTGCTGCGCGGGAATCGCGGTGCTCACCTTCACCGCTCCGCGCCGCCCGCGCTTCGCCCAGCTCGCCTTCCTGATCGTGGCGGCCTTCATCCTGACCAACAAGGTCTACTCGCCGCAGTACGTGCTGTGGCTGGTGCCGCTGGCCGCACTGGCCCGGCCGAAGTGGCGGGACTTCCTGATCTGGCAGGCGTGCGAGGTGGCGTACTTCCTCGGGATCTGGATGTACCTGGCGTACACGACCAGCGGAGACGCCCACAAGGGACTGCCGACCCACGGATACCAGTGGGCGATCGCGGTGCACCTGCTGGGCACGCTGTATCTGTGTGCCGTGGTCGTACGGGACATCCTCATGCCGGAGCGGGACGTGGTGCGCCGCTCCGGTGACGACGACCCCTCGGGCGGCGTGCTCGACGGCGCGGCGGACGTCTTCGTGCTCGGCCCGGCGGCCCATCCCCCGCGGCACGCCGCCCATTTCGACGCTCCCCAGGTGGAGTGGGGCAGCCCGGAGACGGAACCCCCGACCAGCCGTTCGCTCTGAGCGAACAGGCCTCGGATGCCCACGTCACACGGCGTCGGCGGGCACGGAAAAGGCCGTACACGGAACTCCCGTGTACGGCCTTCGGCTGTTCGTGGGCCGCTCAGTGGTCCACGAGCCGGTCGAACTGCGTGGTGGTGTGCCGCAGATGGGCCACCAGTTCCTCACCGACCTTCGGCTCGGGCGCGTCCGCCGGCACGAACAGGATCGACACCTGCATGTGCGGCGGCTCGGCGAACCAGCGCTGCTTGCCGCCCCAGACGAACGGAGAAAGGTTCCGGTTCACGGTCGCCAGGCCGGCCCGTGCGACGCCCTTGGCGCGCGGCATGACGCCGTGCAGCGCCTTCGGGGCCTCCAGGCCCACCCCGTGCGACGTACCGCCCGCCACGACCACCAGGTAGCCGTCGGAGGCCACCTTCTGCTGGCGGTAGCCGAACCGGTCCCCCTTGGCGACGCGCGTGACGTCCAGGACCGCCCCGCGGTACTCGGTGGCCTCGTGGTCCCCCAGCCACAGTCGCGTGCCGATCCGGGCGCGGAAGCGGGTCTGCGGGAACTGCTGCTGGAGCCGGGCGAGTTCGTCGGCCTTGAGGTGGCTGACGAACATCGTGTGCAGCGGCAGCCGGGCCGCGCGCAGCCGGTCCATCCAGCCGATGACCTCCTCGACGGCGTCCGAGCCGTCGGTGCGGTCCAGCGGCAGATGGATGGCGAAGCCCTCCAGCCGGACGTTCTCGATGGCGGAGTGCAGCTGGGGCAGCTCCTGCTCGCTGATGCCGTGGCGCTTCATCGAGGACATCACCTCGATGACCACACGGGCGCCCACGAGGCCGTACACGCCGTCGATGGACGACACCGAGCGGATGACCCGGTCGGGCAGCGGCACGGGCTCCTCGCCCCGCCGGTACGGCGTCAGCACCAGCAGGTCACCGCCGAACCAGTCCTTCATGCGCGCGGCCTCGTACGTCGTGCCGACGGCGAGGATGTCCGAGCCCAGGCGCGTGGCCTCCTCGGCCAGGCGTTCGTGCCCGAAGCCGTAGCCGTTGCCCTTGCAGACCGGGACGAGCCCCGGGAACTGCTCCTGCACGTGCTTGTGGTGCGCACGCCAGCGCGCGGTGTCGACGTAGAGCGTGAGCGCCATGGCCGGACCTGGAACCTTTCTCGTGGCTGCGGTGTGTCAGAGGTATGGAAGCACCGAACGGGACGTCAGCGACGCGACATGTAGATGTCGAGAGCCTTGTGGAGCAGCTTGTTCAGCGGGAAGTCCCATTCGCCGAGGTACTCGGCGGCCTGCCCGCCGGTGCCCACCTTGAACTGGATCAGGCCGAAGAGGTGGTCGGTCTCGTCCAGCGAGTCGGAGATGCCGCGCAGGTCGTAGACCGTCGCGCCGAGCGCGTAGGCGTCGCGCAGCATCCGCCACTGCATCGCGTTCGAGGGCCGGACCTCACGGCCGATGTTGTCGGAGGCGCCGTAGGAGTACCAGACGTGCCCACCGACGATCAGCATGGTCGCCGCGGAGAGGTTCACGCCGTTGTGGCGGGCGAAGTACAGCCGCATGCGGTTGGGGTCCTCGCTGTTGAGGGCCGTCCACATGCGCTGGAAGTACGACAGCGGGCGGGGCCGGAAGTGGTCGCGCACGGCCGTGATCTCGTACAGCCGCTGCCACTCCTCGAGGTCCTGGTAGCCACCCTGGACGACCTCGACGCCGGCCTTCTCGGCCTTCTTGATGTTGCGGCGCCACAGCTGGTTGAAGTTCTTGTGGACCTCTTCCAGGGAGCGGTTGGCCAGCGGCACCTGGTAGACGTAACGCGGCTGGACGTCGCCGAAGCCGGCCCCGCCGTCCTCACCCTGCTGCCAGCCCATACGGCGCAGCTTGTCGGCCACCTCGAAGGCGCGCGGCTCGATGAAGTCGGCCTCGATGTCGCGCAGGCGCTTCACGTCCGGGTCCTGGATGCCCTGCTTGATGGAGTTGGCCTCCCAGCGCCGGATGATCACCGGCGGGCCCATCTTCACGGAGAAGGCGCCCTGCTGCTTGAGGTGGGCCAGCATCGGCTGGATCCAGTCGTCCAGATTCGGCGCGAACCAGTTGATGACCGGGCCCTCGGGAAGGTAGGCGAGGTAGCGCTTGATCTTGGGCAGCTGCCGGTAGAGGACCAGGCCCGCGCCGACCATCTCGCCGGTGCGGCCGTCGAACCAGCCGAGGCTCTCGGACCGCCACTCCGCCTTGACATCGGCCCAGGCCGGGACCTGCATGTGGCTCGCCGCCGGCAGGCTCTGGATGTATGCCAGATGCTGTTCGCGGCTGATGGTCCTCAGGGTCAGGCTCATGTCGGGGCGCTCCTCGGGCTGGTGTGTCTCCCCATGGGTACAGGGGCTCCGGCTCTCGCGCCGAAGCCTACTGCGCCGTGCGGGCGCCCCGACTGGGCGTACGGGTCCTTCGCCCCGGCCTGTCGCGCGCCGAGGCGGTCAGCGGTGTTCTACGGATGTTCGAGGCACGGTGTCCGGACGGTCATCCGCTGAGCCCGCCGAACAGTCCGCCGTGCGCCATTCCCAGGTAGAAACCGACGGCCGAGGCACCGAGACCCAGGATCAGACCGAGGCGCTCGCGTGTGGTCTCCGAGATCCACTGCCCGTATGCGCCGGTGAAGATCCCCACCAGGCCCGTCCAGGAGCTGATCAGGTGGAGGTTGTCGAACATCGCCGTGACGAAGGACGTCACACCCAGGACCAGCGTCACCAAGGTCAGCGCGTCCTGGAGGGGATGAGGTTTGCCGTCCGTCGCGAGGAAGGATCCGGCGGTGTTGGGTCGCAATGCCTGTTGTGCCATGGGGCACCTCCTGCGGAAGGCGGCGCATCGTAGCGCCATACACACCCGACGTGTACAGATTGGCGGTCCCCCCGGCCGGATTTCAACCGGAAGCCGGTGTGCGGGTACTCTGTACCGTCTGCACCGGTGTCTGCCCAGGCCACCGCGGAGGCTCCCGGCGGGAGCCTCCGATTGTCAGTGGCGGCTGTTTTACTGACAGACACTGTTGCGTACGCATCACAACCCTCCTGCCACGGAACGACCGTGGCCGCTGAGTCCAAAGGAGGTGGGTTCCACATGCGTCACTACGAGGTGATGGTCATCCTCGACCCCGATCTGGAGGAGCGCGCTGTCGCCCCCCTGATCGAGAACTTCCTCTCCGTCGTCCGTGAGGGCAACGGCAAGGTGGAGAAGGTCGACACCTGGGGCCGTCGTCGTCTCGCGTACGAGATCAAGAAGAAGCCCGAGGGCATCTACTCGGTCATCGACCTGCAGGCCGAGCCTGCGGTCGTCAAGGAGCTCGACCGCCAGATGAACCTGAACGAGTCGGTCCTCCGGACCAAGGTCCTCCGCCCCGAGACCCACTGAGCCACCCCGCTCAGCTGATCTCGGAATTCGAGTAGCAGCAACCAAGCAGCCAGAGCAAACCCGCCGAGAGGTTCCCCATGGCAGGCGAGACCGTCATCACGGTCGTCGGCAATCTTGTCGACGACCCCGAGCTGCGCTTCACCCCGTCCGGTGCGGCGGTCGCGAAGTTCCGCGTCGCGTCCACTCCCCGCACCTTCGACCGTCAGACCAACGAGTGGAAGGACGGCGAAAGCCTCTTTCTGACCTGCTCGGTCTGGCGTCAGGCGGCGGAGAACGTCGCCGAGTCGCTCCAGCGAGGCATGCGCGTCATCGTGCAGGGCCGGCTGAAGCAGCGGTCCTACGAGGACCGTGAGGGCGTCAAGCGCACGGTCTACGAGCTGGACGTCGAGGAAGTCGGCGCCAGCCTGCGCAACGCCACGGCCAAGGTCACCAAGACCGCCGGTGGCGCTCGCGGTGGCCAGGGCGGTTACGGCGGCGGTGGCGGTGGCGGCCAGGGTGGCGGCGGCTGGGGCGGAGGCCCCGGTGGCGGCCAGCAGGGCGGCGGCGCTCCTGCCGACGACCCGTGGGCGACCGGCGCTCCCGCCGGTGGCAACCAGGGTGGCGGCGGCTGGGGTGGAAACTCCGGCGGCGGCGGCGGTGGCGGCGGCTACTCGGACGAGCCCCCCTTCTAGGTCTTCGGACCGAGGGCGGGTCGTACCCAAACTTCTTGATCACACAGGAGAAACACCATGGCGAAGCCGCCTGTGCGCAAGCCGAAGAAGAAGGTCTGCGCTTTCTGCAAGGACAAGGTCACGTACGTGGACTACAAGGACACGAACATGCTGCGGAAGTTCATTTCCGACCGCGGCAAGATCCGTGCCCGCCGCGTGACCGGCAACTGCACGCAGCACCAGCGTGACGTCGCCACGGCCGTCAAGAACAGCCGTGAGATGGCGCTGCTGCCCTACACGTCCACCGCGCGATAAGGGAAGGGTGACCGACACATGAAGATCATCCTCACCCACGAGGTCTCCGGCCTCGGCGCCGCCGGCGACGTCGTCGACGTCAAGGACGGTTACGCTCGCAACTACCTGATCCCGCGGAAGTTCGCTATCCGCTGGACCAAGGGTGGCGAGCAGGACGTGGCGCAGATCCGCCGCGCCCGCAAGATCCACGAGATCCAGACCATCGAGCAGGCCAACGCTGTGAAGGCCCAGCTCGAAGGTGTCAAGGTCCGCCTGGCCGTCCGCTCCGGCGACGCCGGTCGTCTCTTCGGTTCCGTCACCCCGGCCGACATCGCTTCCGCGATCAAGGCTTCCGGTGGCCCCGAGGTCGACAAGCGCCGCATCGAGCTCGGCGCGCCGATCAAGACCCTGGGCGCCCACGAGACGTCCGTGCGTCTGCACCCCGAGGTTGCCGCCAAGGTCAGCATCGAGGTCGTCGCGGCGTGACGCTGTGCTCGGCTTGAGCAGCTGAGAGGGGCCGCCTCCTACGGGGCGGCCCCTCTTCGCGTTCGGTGTCGGTACGGCTGCGTGCCGGGCGCTGCGTGTTTCACGTGAAACGGTCAGCGCGTCGCACCCGTCACGATCCAGCGGCCCGAGCGGGCGCGCAGCCAGAGGGTGAGCATCCTGACCGTCATCATGAGCGTCATCGCTGCCCAGAGTGCGGTGAGGCCGCCGCCCAGCGTGGGGACGAGCAGCGCGACCGGGGTGAACACCGCCAAGGTCACCACCATCGCCCAGGCCAGGTAGGGCCCGTCTCCGGCGCCCATCAGGACGCCGTCCAGGACGAAGACGATCCCGCAGACGGGCTGGGAGAGGGCCACCATCAGCAGTGCGGGCAGCGCCGCGCCCTTCACCACGGAGTCGCTGGTGAACAGCGGGAGGAACAGGGGCCGGGCGGCCACGACGAGCAGGCCCAGTACGACACCGGTGGCGATGCCCCACTGGACCATGCGGCGGCAGGCCTCGCGGGCGCCCTGGGCGTCGTCCGCGCCGAGATAGCGCCCGATGATGGCCTGACCCGCGATGGCTATGGCGTCGAGAGCGAAGGCCAGCAGGCTCCACAGGGACAGAATGATCTGATGGGCGGCCATGTCGGCGTCACCGAGGCGGGCCGCGACGGCCGTGGCGATCATGAGGATCGCCCGCAGCGACAGCGTCCGGACGAGCAAGGGGGCGCCGGCCTGTGCGGAGGCCCTGATGCCCGTGGCGTCGGGGCGCAGGGACGCCCCGTGCTTACGGGCACCCCGGACCACCACGGCGAGATAGACCAGCGCCATGCCGCACTGGGCGATGACGGTGCCCCAGGCGGAGCCGGCGATACCGAGGCCGACGCCATAGACGAGTCCGACGTTGAGGACGGCATTGGCGACGAAGCCCGCGACGGCGACATACAGCGGGGTCCGGGTGTCCTGGAGGCCGCGCAGCACGCCGGTCGCGGCGAGCACGACCAGCATCGCCGGGATGCCCAGGGCCGAGATGCGCAGATAGGTCGTCGCATAGGGAGCGGCGGTGTGCGAGGTGCCGAAGAGGGACACGAGACCGGGGGCCAGGGGCAGGACGGTGGCGATGACCGCGGCTCCCAGCAGGAGCGCCAGCCAGATGCCGTCCATGCCCTGGCGTATGGCCGCCTGGAGGTCACCCGCGCCGACCCGGCGCGCGACGGCGGCCGTGGTGGCGTAGGCGAGGAAGACGAAGACGCTCACAGCCGTCGTGAGGAGGGCCGAGGCCACGCCGAGTCCGGCGAGCTGGGCGGTGCCGAGATGGCCGACGATCGCGCTGTCGGCCATGACGAACAGCGGCTCGGCGACGAGTGCGCCGAAGGCCGGGACGGCCAGCGCGACGATCTCGCGGTCGTGCTGCCGTCGGGTGGGCCTGGGGGTCGCGGAAGCCAGTGGCATGGGCACTAATCTAATCGTCCACAGGTAAGAGGTGCAAGTGAGTTGCACTCCTTACCTCTCGTCTGACGTCGCGTAGGCTCGCGCACCGTTCGAACCGATCTTGATCCGACTGGGGAAGTTTTTCTTCTGCACAGCCGGTGGACGGCAACGTTGCAGGTCAGAGCGATTTCCCTAGGGCGAGCGAGGGCTTGTTCACAGGGCTGTCCACCGGGTCGTGCACAGGTTTTGCCAGTTTCTCCACAGCATCCGGGCCGTCGTCCACATGGCCTGTGGATAACCAGATTGGCTGACGGTGCCGACGGGCCTAACGTGGTCCGGCGCCCGCTCCGTCCGCCGACCTCGGAAACGTCACAAATCCGACGCGACGGAACCGGAGTTGGGCCTCTCAACTGTCAGTGTCGTGCCGTAGAAATGAGGGGCACGGCGAGGTCCGCTGGGCGGACGGGAGGAGGTGGCTCGGTGAGTATTTCCGAGCCCTTGGACGACCCGTGGGCCGACAGTGGTCCCAGTGATCGTCTGCCCGCCTCCCGTCGGCGCGGGGACGGCGGCCGGAGCCGTGACGAGCAGCACGACCGGGGCCGGGAGAACGGCGAATGGGACGGCGGCGGCGCGGCCTTCGAGCGGGTGCCGCCGCAGGATCTCGACGCCGAGCAGTCCGTCCTCGGCGGCATGCTGCTGTCCAAGGACGCCATCGCGGACGTCGTGGAGGTCCTCAAGGGCCATGACTTCTACAAGCCCGCCCACGAGACGATCTACACCGCGATCCTCGACGTCTACGCCAAGGGCGAGCCGGCCGACCCCATCACGATCGCCGCCGAGCTCACCAAGCGCGGCGAGATCAACAAGGTCGGCGGCGCCTCGTATCTGCACACGCTCGTCCAGACCGTGCCGACGGCGGCCAACGCCGAGTACTACGCGGAGATCGTCCACGAGCGGGCCGTCCTGCGCCGCCTGGTCGAGGCCGGCACCCGCATCACCCAGATGGGATACGCGGCCGACGACGACGTAGACGAGATCGTCAACCGCGCCCAGGCCGAGATCTACGCCGTCACCGAGCAGCGCACCAGCGAGGACTACCTGCCCCTCGGCGACATCATGGAGGGCGCCCTCGACGAGATCGAGGCGATCGGCTCCCGCAGCGGTGAGATGACCGGTGTGCCCACGGGCTTCACGGACTTCGACTCCTTGACGAACGGGCTGCACCCGGGCCAGATGATCGTCATCGCCGCGCGTCCCGCCATGGGTAAGTCGACGCTGGCGCTGGACTTCGCCCGGGCCGCCTCGATCAAGCACAATCTGCCGAGCGTCATCTTCTCGCTCGAAATGGGCCGCAACGAGATCGCGATGCGTCTGCTGTCCGCCGAGGCCAGGGTCGCCCTGCACCACATGCGCTCGGGCACCATGACCGACGAGGACTGGACGCGACTGGCCCGCCGTATGCCGGACGTCTCCGCGGCCCCCCTCTACATCGACGACTCCCCGAATCTGTCGATGATGGAGATCCGCGCCAAGTGCCGCCGTCTGAAGCAGCGCAACGACCTCAAGCTCGTCGTCATCGACTACCTCCAGCTGATGCAGTCCGGCGGCTCCAAGCGGGCCGAGAGCCGTCAGCAGGAGGTCTCGGACATGTCCCGTAACCTCAAGCTGCTCGCCAAGGAGCTGGAGGTCCCGGTCATCGCGCTCTCCCAGCTGAACCGTGGCCCCGAACAGCGCACCGACAAGAAGCCGATGGTCTCCGACCTGCGTGAGTCGGGCTCCATCGAGCAGGACGCCGACATGGTCATCCTGCTGCACCGCGAGGACGCGTACGAGAAGGAGTCCCCGCGCGCGGGCGAGGCCGACCTGATCGTCGCCAAGCACCGTAACGGCCCGACCGCGACGATCACGGTGGCCTTCCAGGGCCACTACTCGCGGTTCGTGGACATGGCACAGACCTGAGAAATGAACTCGACGCACATCGCCGCACCCGATGGACTGGGTTCATGACGACATCGCAGGAAGAGCTGCTCCCCGGTACGCGACGAGCGCTGCTGCACCGGATCGCCGTGGCGCAGGCGGAAGGGCGGGCGCCGTCACTGGTGGCGGCTGTGGTGAGGGACGGCAGGGCCGTGTGGCACGGTGCGCGGACCTCGGTGGACGGGCACGCTCGGGACGAGAACGTGCAGTACCGGATCGGCTCGATCACCAAGACCTTCACCGCCGTCCTCGTGCTGCGGCTGCGCGACGAGGGACTCCTCGACCTCGGTGACCCCCTGGAGAAGCATCTGCCGGGCACCGGCGCGGGGGAGGCCACCATCGCCGAACTGCTCGCGCACACCGGCGGGCTGGCGGCGGAGTCGCCCGGGCCGTGGTGGGAGCGCACACCAGGGTCGCTGCGCCCTGAACTCGCCGACGTACTCGGCGAGCAACCCCTCCTGCACCCCGTCGGCCGCCGCCACCACTACTCGAACCCCGGCTACACGCTGCTGGGCGCGCTGGTGGAGGAGCTGAGGGGCGCTCCCTGGGAGGACGTCCTGCGCCGCGAGATCCTCGAACCTCTGGGCCTTTGCCGGACAAGTGCGCAGCCCCAGGCGCCGCATGCGGGCGGCTGGGCCGTGCATCCGTGGGCCGATGTGATGCTTCCAGAGCCCGCCGAGGATCTCGGGAGAATGGCTCCGGCCGGGCAACTCTGGTCCACCTCCGGCGACCTGGCGCGGTTCGCCGCCTTCCTGGCCACGGGGGACGATCGGGTGCTGAGCGCAGAATCCGTACGGGAGATGCGCACGCCGGCCGCGCCGGCCGAGGCCGCGGACGTGGCGGAGGGTGCCTCCTACGGACTCGGCCTGCAGATCCAGCACCGCCACGGGCGGCTGTTGGTGGGGCACTCGGGTTCGCTGCCGGGCTTCCTGGCGAACCTTGTCATCAGCGTGGCGGACGATGTCGCGGCCGTGGTGCTGGCGAACTGCACCTCCGGCCCGGTGCTGTCCGCGGTGGGCGCCGATCTCGTCCGCATCGTCGCCGAGGCCGAGCCACGGATCCCGGGGCCGTGGCGGCCGCTGCGCGAAGCCGACCCGTTCGTGGTGGAGCTGGCGGGCCAGTGGTACTGGGGCACACAGGCCTTCGCCCTGCGGGTGACGGCCGACGGGCTGATTTCGCTCGGGCCGCTGTCGGGCAACGGCCGCCGGTCACGCTTCCGGCCCAACGGTGACGGCACTTGGACGGGCCTGGAGGGCTACTACGCCGGAGAGCTTCTGCGGCCCGTACGGCGCCCGGACGGGGCGGTGAGCCATCTCGACCTCGGATCGTTCGTGTTCACGCGGCAGCCGTACGAGGAGGGGGCTCCGGTGCCCGGTGGCGTGGATCCGGAGGGGTGGCGCGGGATCGGCTAGTCGGTCCCGTACAGGAGGCGGCCCGTTTCACGTGAAACGGGCCGCCTCCTGTGTTTCGGAGCCGGAGCGTGAAGCTGTCCGTCAGAGCTGGAGCTTGAAGCCCACATGTGAGGCCGTGAAGCCGAGCCGCTCGTAGAAGCGGTGGGCGTCGGTGCGGCTGACGTCGGAGGTCAGCTGCACCAACTGGCAGCCCTGGTGACGGGATTCGTCGATCGCCCACTGGATCAGCTGGGTGCCCAGCCCGGTGCCGCGCTCGTCCGCGTGGATGCGAACGGCCTCGATGATCGACCGGGTGGCACCGCGCCGGGACAGCCCGGGAATGAGGGTGAGCTGGAGCGTGCCGATGACGCGGCCCTCGCGCACGGCCACGACCACCCGCTGGTTCGGGTCGGCGGAGAGCCGCTCCAGCGCGGTCAGATACGGGGCCAGGTCGTCCGGTGACTCGCGCCGCGCGCCCAGTGGGTCGTCGGCGAGCATGCCGACGACGGCCGGGATGTCGGCGGCGACGACGGGGCGTATTTCGAGGTCTCCCATGCCCGCACCCTATGCGGGCACGTTCAGCGACTCGACGACCCGTACCAGCGGCGCGAGTTCGGGGTTCCCGGCCGCCTCGTCGAGGGCCTCGCGCAGGGCGGCGTCGTTGGTAGGACGGGCCTCTTCGAGCAGCTTGAGGCCCGCTTCGGTGACGTTCGTGTAGATGCCACGGCGGTCAGTGGGGCACAGATAGCGCTCGAGCAGGCCACGGTCCTCCAGACGCGTGACGAGCCGAGTGGTGGCGCTCTGGCTGAGGACGACCGCGTCGGCGACCTGCTTCATCTGCAGATGCCCCCCTTCGCGGTCGTGCTGCCGGCTGAGCACGTCCAGCAGGGAGTACTCGCGCACGCTCAGGTCGTGCTTCGCCTGCAGGGCCCGCTCGATGTGCGCCTCGATCCTCCCGTGCAGCAGGGAGAGGGCACACCAGCCCTGGGCGAGGGCGGTGAGCGCGGGGTCCGTCGCTGTCATTGGCGTTCTCCTCCGTCCCGGAGCGGCTGAAACCCAGGATAGGGCAACACCGCGACAGTCCGCGGTTGCCTATAGCCCGCGTCTGCAACTATTGTGGATGCACGCAAAGCGCTCCTGCAATCATCTGGGAAGGGTGGACCCCCACATGCCTCTCGCGCTTCTGGCTCTCGCGATCGGGGCCTTCGGAATCGGAACGACCGAGTTCGTGATCACGGGCCTGCTGCCCGAGGTCGCGGGTGACTTCGGCGTCTCCATCCCCACCGCGGGCCTGCTCGTCACGGGCTATGCGCTCGGTGTGGTGATCGGCGCTCCGCTGATGACCGCGCTCGGCACCAAGGTCTCGCGCAAGCGGATGCTGATGCTGCTGATGGGCCTGTTCATCGCCGGAAACCTGGTGTCCGCCCTCGCCCCCGCCTTCGCCGTCATGCTGATCGGACGGGTGATCGCCTCGCTCGCCCACGGAGCCTTCTTCGGCATCGGCTCGGTCGTCGCGGCCGAACTGGTGGCCCCGGACAAGAAGGCCGGAGCCATCGCGATGATGTTCACCGGCCTGACGGTCGCCAACGTCGTCGGCGTCCCGCTGGGCACGCTCGTCGGCCAGCACGTCGGCTGGCGCGTGACCTTCGGGATCGTCGCCGCCCTCGGCGTCGTCGGCTTGGCCGGCATCGCCAGGCTGGTCCCGGAGCTGCCCAAGCCGGACGGTGTGCACCTGCGCCACGAACTGGCCGCCTTCAAGAACGCCCAGGTCCTGCTCGCCATGGCGATGACCGTCCTCGGCTTCGGCGGAGTCTTCGCGGCCATCACCTACATCGCGCCGATGATGACCCATGTCGCCGGCTTCGCCGACGGCTCCGTCACCTGGCTGCTGGTCCTCTTCGGCCTCGGCATGGTCGGCGGCAATCTCGTCGGCGGCAGGTTCGCCGACCGCGCGCTGATGCCCATGCTGTACGTCTCCCTGGGCGCCCTGGCCGTCGTGCTCGCGCTCTTCACGCTCACCGCGCACAACAAGATCGCGGCAGCCGTGACCATCGCCCTCATCGGCGCGCTGGGCTTCGCGACCGTCCCGCCGCTGCAGAAGCGCGTCCTCGACCAGGCGCACGGCGCACCCACCCTGGCCTCGGCCGTGAACATCGGCGCCTTCAACCTCGGCAACGCGCTCTCCGCCTGGCTCGGCGGCATGGTGATCGCCGCGGGCTACGGATACACCGCCCCCAACTGGGTCGGCGCCGCGCTTGCCGCAGCCGCCCTGGTCCTCGCCGTCTTCTCAGCGGCCCTGGAGCGCCGCGACAGCGGGCCCTCCGCCGTGGTGGCGGGTGGCGCACCCGCCGCGGAGCGGACGGCCGTCCACCACTGAGCCACACCCCTCACCGAGCCCGACCCCCGCAGCCCCCCGGACTCCTGCAGTACCCCAAGGCCCGACCCCTGCAGTACCCCCAAGGAGAAACACCCCATGAGCACCACCGCCGTCGCCCCGCTCACCACCCACGACGCCGAGAGCCTCATCACCGAGGTCCGTCGCGCGGCGGAGGCCGCCGGAGTCACCGTCAGCGTCACCGTCCTGGACGCGGGCGGTCATCTGCTCGCCTTCCGGCGCGACGACCGGGCCGTGCTGATCTCCGGGGAGACCAGCACCCGCAAGGCGTACACGGCGCTCCAGCTGAACGCCCCCACCGCGGACCTCGTCGACGCCGTCCAGCCCGGCGGCCTGTTCCACACGCTGCCCACCGCGCTCGACCGGCCGCTGCTGTTCATCGCGGGCGGTATCCCGGTCCACCGCGACGGCCGTCTGATCGGTGCGATAGGCGTCGGCGGCGGTGCGCCGGAGCAGGACCACGGCTTCGCTCTCGCCGCCGTGGAGACGCTCGCCTGATCCCGTGCATGACCCAGCTGCAAGGCCGGCTCCCGCCACACGGCGGGAGCCGGCCTTCGCCGTACGTACGAGAGCTGCTCAGCCCGCCGCGACCGTCACCGGAGCGAAGCGCCGGGTCCAGTCCCCGGGCAGTTCCGTGATGCCGTACGTCATGACGGCGTTGGACGACACGGACTTCAGCCCGCGCTCCTGCGCCCAGGCCATCAGCTCCTCGTGCCGTGCATCGATGTCGATGCGGAGCGGACGCTCCGTGTGGGCGGCGAGTGAGGCGAGTAGAGCCTTCGCGGTCTCCGTGTCGCGGGCGATCAGCGGACCGACGACATGGGTGTCCATATTGGGCCAGGCGGCCGTGTATCCGACGATCCGGCCGTTCTCCTCGGCGACACGCAGCTGGTCGGCGAAGGCGGGCAGGCGCGTGATGATGTGCGTGCGATCGGCGCCGAACACCTCCTCGTCGAGCCGGAGGATCGAGCCGAGGTCCTCGGCGGTGGCCGAGCGCGTCAGGACCCGAGGCTCCGGCCCGCCCGGCGTGAAGTGCCCCCGGAGCATCTCCGCCCGCCCGGCGACCTTGAAGCCGAGCTCCTCGTAGAGCGGTCGGCCGTACGGCGTCGCATGGAGCGTCAGCGGTGTGGTTCCCATCGTCGAGACGATGTGGCGCATCAGCCGGCGTCCGACGCCCTGGCGGGCGTGTCTCTCGGCGACGAGCACCATGCCGATGGCGGCGAGATCCGGCCGTTCCCGGGGGCCGTACTCCGTGACGACGTAGGCGGCGACAAGGCCGCCGTCGGGGTCGTCGATGCCGTGGCCCTTCCCGGCCGTGAGGAGGAATCCCCACTTGTGTTCCTCACGGGGCCACCCCCGGTTCTCCGACAGGTCGGCGCAGGCGCCGAGATCTCGAGGCGTCAGTCGACGGATGGGCAGAGCGGCGAGGGAAGGAGTCGGCACGCAGGTCAGGCTGTCCGACCGGCACCCCTGACGTCCACCTGATTCGGGGGGACGCATGTGCTTTTGGCCACGTCGTGGCCATCCGTACAACGTGTGGACAAGGAGGGTTGTTTCACGTGAAACGTCGGGGACCCGATTGGCATGCGGGGCACACGGTCAGCCGAGGTCGGGGGCGTGCATGGCGCGTACGCCCTCGATGTTGCCGTCCAGATAGTGCCGTAGCGACAGCGGGACGAGATGGACGGAGGCGATGCCGACCCGGGTGAAAGGCACGCGGACGATCTCGTACTCGCCGGCGGGCTCCTCCACTTCGGGGCCATGGCGCAGGGCCGGGTCCATGGACTCCAGGTGGCAGACGAAGAAGTGCTGCACCTTCACGCCGGTCGCGCCGCCGTCCTCACCGATGTGCTCCACGGTGTCCACGAAGCAGGGCACCACATCGGTGATCTTGGCGCCGAGCTCCTCGTACACCTCGCGGTGCAGGGCATCGACGACGGTCGTGTCCTCGGGTTCGACCCCGCCACCGGGAGTGACCCAGTAGGGATCGACACCGGGCTTGGTGCGCTTGATCAGGATCAGGTCGTCGCCGTCCAGGAGGACGGCACGGGCGGTGCGCTTGACCACGGGTCGGACGGTCATGGAGGAAATGTGGCCCGGCTGGTTCCACGTGAAACATCACAAACTGCCACCGCTCCATCGCATGGCGTGATTCACCCACCGAGGACGCTCAGCACCAGTCCGTGGCCGCCCGCTGGAGCCACTCGTGCGCCCGCGCGACATGGGGCATGGCGAGTGTGCCGGTGCGTACCACCAGGAAGTACGTCCGCAGGGGCGGCACCGCGGGATTGTGGAGTGCGACGACCTCCCCGAGGTCGAGAGCGGCGGTGCACAGATAGCGGGGAAGCACCGCGAGCCCCGCGCCCGCGATCGTGCATGCGAGGACAGCACGCAGATCGGGGACGATGACGGTGCCAGAGGCCGCCGGGCGGGAGTCGAAGACGGAGGCCCAGTAGCGGGAGACGAAGGGCAGCGACTCATGGACCTCGACGACGGGCAGGTTCTCCAGGGCGGGCGCGCCCTTGCGGCGCAGCACTCCGGAGCCGATCTGCTCGGCCCAGCGCGGGGCCGCGACCAGTACATGCTCCTCGTCGCAGAGCGCAGTCGCCGTGAGCAGCGCGCCGCGCGGACGGGCCGTACTGATGGCCAGATCATGATGTCCGGCGGCCAGCCCCTCCAGGGTCTCCTCCGCGTTCCCGAAGGAGGCGCGCAGCGCGAAACCCTGGCCGTCCTCGCCGGTGAGCTCCGTGAGGGCGGGCAGTGCGCGCTCCGCGGTGAACTCGGGCGGACCGGCAAGATGCAGGGTGCGCAGCGAGGACTCGTCGTCGA
The DNA here is from genome assembly GCF_042895285.1 of Streptomyces sp. NPDC001406. Lineage (NCBI taxonomy): Bacteria > Bacillati > Actinomycetota > Actinomycetes > Kitasatosporales > Streptomycetaceae > Streptomyces > Streptomyces sp. NPDC001406. Next base: position 68,898 of record NZ_JBIAWG010000018.1, on the reverse strand, counting down.
GTCCCGTCTCGGTGATCTCCACCAGGGCGTCGAGGTGCGGCGCGGCCTTGTGGGCGAGTTCGTCGCCGATGGTCGTCGGAGTCACTCCGCGGGCCTGCCGCAGGAACAGTGGGCGGCCCAGCTGTCTTTCCAGGGTGCGGATCTGTGAGGTGACGGCCGGCTGCGAGAGGCCGAGCAGGGCGGCGGCGCGGGTGAAGGAGCCGGCCCGGTGCACGGTCACGAAAGTGCGCAGCAAGGCCAGATCCATGGCACGCCCTCCCCTTTCCCTGCCCTTCTCCGGCCCCCAGGCAGGGCCCAACTATAAATAAGTCGATAGGTCTCTGTCGCTACAGTGATTGGACACTGACACAGAGTCAACTAGCCTTGTTCGCGCGGTTCTTCGCGCGCAGAACCGGGACGGTCCGAGCCACGAGGGGGGAGGCTCGGACCGTCCGTTGTACGTAGCCGGACCCCGGGCGGGCGTCCGCGATCCGGTCAGTTGGCCGATGCGTCGAGCGCCCGGAGCACATCCGCCACCAGATCGTCGGCGTCCTCGGCACCGACGGACAGCCGGATGAAGCCCTCCGGCACCGGATCCCCACCCCAGCGCCGCCGCCGCTCGGCGGTGGACCGCACCCCTCCGAAGCTCGTCGCGTCGTCCACGAGCCGCAGTGCTTGGAGAAAACGCTCGGCACGCGCGCGCGTGGGCAGCGTGAAGGACACCACGCACCCATAGCGCCGCATCTGCCGCGAGGCGGTCTTGTACGAAGGGTCGTCGGGCAGCCCGGGATAGCGCAGCCCGGTCACCTCGGGCCGCTCGCGCAGGGCCTGCGCGAGCGCGAGGGCGGTGGCGTTCTGCCGGTCCGCGCGCAGTTGGAGCGTCGCGATGGAGCGGTGCGCCAGCCAGGCCTCCATGGGCCCGGCGATCGCCCCGACGATCTTGCGCCAGCGGCGCACGGCGGCCATGGCCTCGGCATCGCGGCCGGCGACATACCCCAGGAGGATGTCCCCGTGCCCGGTGAGCTGCTTGGTGCCGCTCGCCACGGAGAAGTCGGCGCCCAGCTCCAGCGGCCGCTGCCCGAGCGGCGTGGCAAGGGTGTTGTCGACGGCGACCAGGGCGCCACGCGCGTGTGCCGCCTCGGCGAGCCGCCGGATGTCGCACACATCGAGTCCCGGGTTGGACGGGGACTCGATCCACAGCAGCTTCGCCCCGTCCAGAACCTCCAGCTGGGCGTCGTCACCGGTCGGCGCGGTACGCACCTCGATGCCGTACGCCTCCAGCTGGGCGCGCACCATGGGCAGCACCTGGTAGCCGTCGCTCGGCAGCACCACGGCGTCCCCGGCGCGCAGCTGGGAGAACAGCACGGCGGAGATGGCGGCCATGCCGGAGGCGAACACAAGAGTCTCGACGGCGTTCTGCCCGGGCGCCTCCAGCTCGCCGATGGCCCGCTCCAGCAGGGTCCACGTCGGGTTGTCGTCACGGCCGTAGGCGTACGGGCCCGTCACCTCACCCGGCAGATGGAAGTGCGCGGCGAAGACCGGACCGGGCAGGGTCGGTTCGTGCTTGACCGGTTCGGGCAGCCCGGCCCGCACCGCGCGCGTGCCGTCCCCCGTACGGCCGTCGTCCGTCGCCGAATCGCTCATGCCGCCCGTCCCTCCACCTGCTCGCGTACCGCGGCGAGCAGACCCGTGCTCGCCGCCTCCACCATCTCAAGACACTCCTCGAAGCCGTCCGGACCGCCGTAGTACGGGTCCGGTACATCGAGGTCGTCGCCTGCGGCGGGGTCGTACGAACGAAGCAGCCGCACCTTGAGCGCGTCCTCCTCCGTGGGCGCCAGACGGCGCAGCGCCTTGAGATGGCCGGCGTCGAGGGCGATCACGAGGTCGATGCGCGAGAACCACGAGGTCCGGAACTGGCGGGCCGTGTGGTCGGCGTCGTAGCCGTGTTCCTCCAGGACGGAGACGGTGCGCGGGTCCGCGCCGTCGCCCTCGTGCCAGTCGCCGGTGCCGGCGCTGTCGATCTCGACCAGGTCCGCCAGGTCCGCCTCCGCCACGCGCGCGCGGAAGACGGATTCGGCCATCGGGGAACGACAGATGTTGCCGGTGCAGACGAAGCAGACGCGGTACGCCATCGGGGTCAGTCCTTGCCGTCGGGCAGGACGACGTTCAGCGCCCAGGAGACGATGGAGATGATCAGGCCGCCGACGACGGCGGTCCAGAAGCCGTCCACGTGGAAGCTCAGGTCGAGCTTGCCGCTCAGCCACGAGGTCAGCATCAGCATCAGCGCGTTGACCACCAGGGTGATCAGGCCGAGGGTCAGGATGAACAGGGGGAAGGTCAGGATCTTCACGATGGGCTTGACGAGCCAGTTCACCAGGCCGAAGAGCAGGGCGACCACTATCAGCGTGCCGACCTTCTTGCCCGTGCTGTCACCGGTCAGAGTGATCTTGTCGAGCAGCCACACGGCGACCGCCAGGGCCCCGGCGTTGGCGATCGTCTTGACTACGAAATTCTTCATGTGTCTGATCGTGGCAGACGTGACCGGATCTGAGCAGTGAGCAAGGGCGGACAAGTGCGATGAAGGCATTCCGGCTGGACGAACTGGAGGCGGAGCGCGCCGCCAACGAGGGGGCCTACCTCCAGTTTCTGCGGGAGCGCAACATGTCGGTCGGTCTCTACGCCCTCAACGCGGGCGAGCACGACCCTCAGAAGCCCCACAACCAGGACGAGGTGTACTTCGTCGTGAGCGGCCGTGCGTCGATCACGGTGGGCATGGAGACGACCCAGGTCGCGCGCGGCAGCGTGGTGTACGTGCCGGCCGGGGTGGCCCACAAGTTCCATCACATCAGCGAGGACCTCAGGGTCCTGGTGATCTTTTCTCCCCCTGAGGCCTGATCCCGGGCCTCAGGGTTCCCTAGGGGAACGGTCAGGGGAGGACAAGGGGTGCGAGGCCCCCGCCGGACCCCCTGGCGGCTCTAGCATCGAGTGCAGGACATCGAGAACGCACAAGACTGCAAAGGACGAGGGCAATGCGAGAGATCTTCGCGGGACTGCCGTGGTGGGTGAAGTGGATCGCGGTGCCGGTCATCGCCCTGGTCGTGTTCGGCGGGCTGATAGCCAGCGTGGTCGGATTCGTGGTCTACCTGCTCTTCAAGGTCCTGATCTTCGTCGCTCTGGTCGGCGGACTGATCTACGTCGTGCGGAAGTTCATCTCGGGTTCCTCGTCGCGCAGCAACTGGTGAGGGCCGTGGGAAACGGGTGGCGGTAACAGGAATCGCCTGTTCCCTCGGGCGAGCGAAGTTTTCCGGGCAGGCCGTCTGACAGCGGTGGCGGGCCGTTAAAGTCCGGAATTCGACGCGGGGCCCAGCCCCGCGGGCGGCGTACACCCCACCCGTGTTCCTCCGCACGGGCTGCCCCCTCGCGCTTCGGGAGTGACCCTTGGCCACGGCTGACACCGCACCCGCAGTACCGCACGCACCACCCGCACAGCCGCGCTCCTCCACACCCCCCGTGCAGCGGCCGACCTCCGCGGCGGTCCCCGAGCAGCCGCACTCCGCGACCCTCATCGGATCCGTGCAACGGGCGATGCGGCTGCTGGAAACGGTCGCCGAGCACGAGTACGGCGCTCCCGCCAAGCAACTGGCCCGCGAGACCGGCCTGGCGCTCCCGACGGCCTACCACCTGTTGCGCACCCTCGTGCACGAGGGCTATCTCCGCCGTGACAAGGGCCTGTTCTTCCTCGGTGAGGCGGCCGAGCGGCTGGGCAGCAGCGGGGCAGAGCAGAAACGTCGCAGCGCGGTCTCGGCCGTGCTCGCGCAATGGCGCGATTCCATCGGTGTACCGGTGTACTACGCGATGTACCGGGACGGCGAGATCGAGGTCATGTGCGTCTCCGACACCCCGAGCACCCCGGCGGTCGAGGAGTGGGCCGACTTCCGCGAAACCGGGCACGCGCACGCGATCGGGCAGTGTCTGCTGTCCCAGATGGACGAGGCCGCGCGCCGCGACCACCTGGACCGCTACCCGGTGCAGCCCCTCACCCCGTACACCGTGCGCGACGGTCAGAGCCTGCTGCGGCGGCTGGACCGGATGCGCCGGATGGAGCCGGTGACGGAGCGGCAGGAGTACGCGCTGGGGACGGTCTGCGCGGCGATCCCGATCACGGTCGGCACCACGGCGGCCACGATGGCCCTGTCCCTGCCCGCCCACCAGGCGGACCGGCTGCTGCCCGCGGCCCGGCAACTGCAGGCCGAGGTCGGACGGCATCTGGGGACACTGGCGATCTCTATCAGTATCTGAAAACTCACTCCTTGTGATCTCACGTGTACTTTCTGCAAGATTTGACCAGCGTCAAAGGAATCAATCCGGCCGGTCGGTGTCATAAGACGGGGTAGGCGATGCGCGAGTCCGTACAGGCAGAGGTCATGATGAGCTTTCTCGTGTCCGAGGAGCTCTCCTTTCGCATTCCGGTGGAGTTGCGTTACGAGACCTGTGACCCCTATGCCGTGCGGCTGACCTTCCATCTGCCCGGAGATGCCCCGGTGACCTGGGCTTTCGGGCGCGAGCTGCTGATCGACGGCGTGGGCCGGCCGTGCGGGGACGGTGATGTGCACATCGCGCCTGCCGACACGGACGTGCTGGGAGAGGTGCTGATCCGGCTTCAGGTCGGTGGCGACCAGGCGGTGTTCCGGTCCTCGGCGCCGCCGCTGGTGGCCTTCCTCGACCGCACGGACAAGTTGGTGCCGCTCGGCCAGGAGGGGGCGCTGGCGGACTTCGACGCTCATCTCGACGAGGCCCTGAACCGTATCCTGGCCGAGGAGCAGAGCGCAGGCTGACGCGCTACGGCATGGAGGGCGAGGCGCCCCACAGTGACGTGCGGAGCACTGCAGTAACGCTTCTCCTCATAGGGAACCGGTTCTCCTCATAGGTCACCGTTTCTGCCGGAGCGTCACCTCTTGCGGCGCCGCCCCCGGCCGCCGCGCGTCGCGGCCGACTGGACCTCGGCCGGCTTCCCCGCCCCCTGTCCCGGCCGGTCGGCCGACACCACGAGGGCGGCCAGGGCCGTGGTGACCGGCACCGAGGCGACCAGGCCGATCGAGCCCACCAGGGTGCGCACTATCTCCTCCGCCACCAGTTCGCTGTTGGCTACGGTCGTCACGCTGCTCTGCGCGATCGAGAAGAGCAGCAGCAGCGGCAGCGCGGCACCGGCGTAGGCGAGTACGAGCGTGTTGACGACGGATGCGATGTGGTCACGGCCGATGCGGATGCCCGCCCGGTACAGCCCGCGCCAGCCCATCGTCGGATTGGCCTCGTGCAGTTCCCACACGGCCGAGGTCTGGGTCACGGTCACGTCGTCCAGGACGCCGAGCGAACCGATGATGACGCCGGCCAGCAGCAGACCGCTCATGTCGATCGACGGGTACAGGCCATGGATCAGACCGGTGTTGTCGTCGGTGTTGCCCGTCAGCGCGGCCCAGTCGATGAACTCCGAGCCCAGGATGCCGATCAGCAGGAGCGACACCAGCGTGCCGAGCACCGCGACCGAGGTGCGGGCCGACAGGCCGTGGCACATATAGAGCGCGATCAGCATGATGGCGCTCGACCCGACCACCGCCACGACCAGTGGATTCGAGCCCTGCAGGATCGCGGGCAGGATGAAGAGGGTCAGCACCATGAAGCTGACGGCCAGCGCGACCAGCGCCATGACACCGCGCAACCGGCCCACCACCACGACGGCGAGCGCGAAGATGCCGGCGAGCAGCGCCATCGGGAACTTCCGGTTCACATCGGTGACCGAGTACTGCAGGTCCTTGGGCGCCGAGGGCTCGTAGGCGACCACGACCTTCTCGCCCTCGTGCAACTGTCGTGACTGGTCCGGCTGCACGATCTCCGTGAAGGTACGGCCCTTGTCCTTGCCGGTGTCGACCTGGATCGTCGCCTTCTTGCAGGTGCCGTTCGCCTCCTGCTGAGCGGAGTTGCCCTCGGCGGTGGAGGTGTCGCCCGTCGGAGTCTGCCCCGAGGCGTTCACCGACTTGCAGCTCAGCTCGACGACCTTGGTGACCGTGGCCTGCTGCGTCTGCCGGTCGAAGCCGACTCCCGTGCGCTGGTGCGGCGGGGCTCCACCGGGCCAGAGCACGACGAGTCCGACCACGACCGCCGCGGTGAAGGGGATCAGGATCGCAGCGATGACCTTGCGCAGATGCTGGGAGACGGGCGCGGCGGGGCCATGGCTGTGGCTGTGCGAGTGGCCGTGGCCGCCGCCGTTTCCGGAGCCGTGTCCGTGTCCTGGGGTCTGTCCATGGCCGTGCCCGTGGTGGTTCTCGTCACCGGCACCGTGGCCCTCGTGCTCGTGTCCGCCGCGCTGTCCGGGGCCGGGTCGGCGCGGCGGCTCGGGCGGCGGGTAGGGGTACTGCTGTGTCGTGGTCACCGCCAGATCATCGCAAGAACGGTAGGGGCCCTCTGTTCACCGAGGCCGAATTGACGCTAGCGTGGAGGCACCTTTGCACACGCGGGAGCTCGGAGCACCGGGCTGAGAGGGCGCTGACCTCCGTATTCGCGATGTTTCACGTGGAACAGAGTGATGTTTCACATGAAACGCCGACTGAGACGGAAACCGCTGCGTCGACCGCTGAACCTGTTACCGGGTAATGCCGGCGTAGGGAGTAGGTCTCATGACCAACAAGGACGCACGCACGCCTGCCTCCATGCAGAACCCTGCCCAGGGTGAGGCCGGGAAGTCCATCGGCTGGCACAAGGGGTATGTCGAGGGCTCACGCTCCGATGTACGTGTGCCGGTTCGCCAGGTGCACCTCACCAACGGGCAGTCGGTCACGCTGTACGACACCTCCGGCCCGTACACCGATCCACTCGTCGAGACAGACGTCCGCAGGGGCCTACCGCCGCTGCGGGAGAACTGGATCATCGCTCGTGGTGACACGGAGGAGTACGCGGGCCGTCCCGTCCGTCCCGAGGACGACGGGGTCAAGCACACTTCTCCCCGCGGCGGTCTGCGCAACCTCGACGCGGTCTTCCCCGGACGTCCGCGTCTGCCGCGCCGCGGCCGTGCCGGCACGGCGGTCACCCAGCTCGCGTATGCGCGCCGGGGCGAGATCACGCCGGAGATGGAGTTCGTGGCCGTCCGGGAGAACGTTGCTCCCGAGGTCGTCCGTGAGGAGATCGCGGCAGGCCGGGCCGTGCTGCCCGCCAACGTCAACCACCCGGAGATCGAGCCGATGATCATCGGCAAGCGGTTCCTGGTGAAGGTCAACGCCAACATCGGCAACTCCGCGGTGACATCCTCCATCGAGGAGGAGGTCGAGAAGATGACCTGGGCGACCCGCTGGGGCGCCGACACGGTCATGGACCTGTCCACGGGCCGCAACATCCACACCACCCGCGAGTGGGTGCTGCGCAACTCCCCCGTCCCCATCGGCACGGTGCCGCTCTATCAGGCCCTGGAGAAGGTCGACGGCAGGGCCGAGGAGCTGACCTGGGAGATCTACAAGGACACGGTCATCGAGCAGGCCGAGCAGGGCGTGGACTACATGACGGTCCACGCGGGCGTCCGCCTGCCGTACGTCCCGCTCACCGCGAACCGCAAGACCGGCATCGTCTCGCGCGGCGGCTCGATCATGGCGGCCTGGTGCCTCGCGCACCACAAGGAGTCGTTCCTGTACGAGAACTTCGAGGAACTCTGCGAGATCCTCGCCGCCTACGACGTCACGTACTCGCTGGGCGACGGCCTTCGGCCGGGCTCGATCGCCGACGCCAACGACGAGGCGCAGTTCGCGGAACTGCGAACGCTCGGGGAACTCAACCGGATCGCCAAGCGTTTTGATGTTCAGACCATGATCGAGGGGCCGGGACACGTCCCGATGCACAAGATCAAGGAGAACATCGACCTTCAGCAGGAGATCTGCGATGAAGCTCCGTTCTATACGCTCGGCCCGCTGACGACGGACGTCGCGCCGGCGTACGACCACATCACCTCCGGCATCGGTGCCGCGATGATCGCCTGGTGGGGCACGGCCATGCTCTGCTATGTCACGCCCAAGGAGCACTTGGGCCTGCCCAACCGTGACGACGTCAAGACCGGCGTCATCACCTACAAGATCGCCGCCCACGCAGCCGACCTCGCCAAGGGGCACCCCGGTGCGCAGGAGTGGGACGACGCGCTGTCCGACGCGCGCTTCGAGTTCCGGTGGGAGGACCAGTTCAACCTCGCCCTGGACCCGGACACGGCACGGGAGTTCCACGACGAGACCCTGCCGGCGGAGCCGGCCAAGACCGCTCACTTCTGCTCGATGTGCGGGCCGAAGTTCTGCTCGATGAAGATCTCCCAGGACATCCGCCGTGAACACGGTGGCAGCCGGGTGGAGATCGAGGAGGGCATGGCTCAGAAGTCGAAGGAGTTCGCGGCCGCGGGTAATCGGGTGTATCTGCCGATCGCCGACTGATCCGGCGGTTACTCCGTTGCCGGTTGCCCGGCTTGCGCCCCACCCGGGGCGCAGGCCGGGGCTATTCCGGCTGGTGTTCCGGGCCTCCGAAGTCCGGGCTCGTGTAGTCCGGGCTGGTGAAGCTCGGGCGTGGGCCCGGGGTGCCGCCGTCGTCGGGGCTGCTGAAGCCCGGGCGGTCGTAGCCGAGGCGCGGCATGCGGCTGGTCGGCGCCGGCGGGGTCGTGCGGTGCAGTGCGGTCGTGCCGGGGTTGGCGAGGGCTTCCTGCAGGAAGGGGAGGAAGCCGCGCTCCAGCAGGGCTTCTCGCCAGGCTTCCCTGGCCCGGGCCACCTCTCCGTTCGCCTCGCCGTAGGCTCCGGCGTCCAGCGAGGGGCTGTTGCGCAGGGCGGTGAGCAGCAGCCCGACCGCGGCGACGAGGATCGCGGCCGCGGTCATGGCGCCGAACACCCATCCCGCCGTCAGCATGGTCTGAGCGAATGCCGGCTCGGGGTCCAGCATCTTCAGTATGTAGCCGACCAGCAGGAATATCGCCGCGGCGGTTCCGGCGAGGACGGGGGCGAGGACCGCGACGACGGCGACGGCGCCCGCGCCGGTGGTCTCGGCGGCCTCGCCGAGGGTGGTGGCGAGCCCCATCGCGCCCGCGACGCCCGGCTCACCGGAGCCGGATTCACCGCTGGACGACGGGGTGGACGGCGCCGGTTGGCGCAGTTCCTCGCGGACCTTCACATAGTGCTGGTACTCGGTCGCCGCGGCCGCCGTGATGAGTGTGGTGGCGTTCAGCGCCATGGTGCGCAGCTGTTCGGTGTTCAGCCGCTGTCCCACAGCGGCCAGTTCCGGGCGGTGTGGTGCGGAGCGCAGCGCCTCATCGAGGATCCGCTCGTATTCCTGGCGGTCCTCGCTGTGCAGGTGCTGCGGAACGCTGTTCATGTGCATCCCCCGATGCTCCGTAGGGCTTGGGGCTCGCACGCCGGCGAGCCGTCGGGCAGAAACGGAGGGGAGCCTGCTACGGATAAGCCGATGGTAGAGCCGCGACGGCACGCGGTGACAGGGGGTTGCCAGAAATTGGGTGCTGGCCTGCATGTACGCCGTCGGGGGACGCCTGCCCGTGGAACGCTCAGTTATCCAGGGGAAGTTGCTGGACCAGCAGCTTTCCGGCCATGGTCACACCGCCGTCCATGGCGATGGCCAGGCCTTCGGCGTAGACGTGCGGTCCTTCGACCACGGGACCGGCATCCTCCTCGCCGTCCTCCGACCCGACCTCGCCCAGCAGGTACGGAATGGGGCTGTGACCGTGAACGATGCGCGTACCGCCGTACGTATCGAGGAGGGAGCGTACGGCGTCGGCGCCGCCCTCGTCGCGGAAGGAGAAGCGCTTGGTGAACTTGCGGAACAGGTCCCAGCATTCGTCCGCGTCGTTGCGCGTGAGCGTCTCGCGGACGGTGTCGTTGACCGCCTCGATCGAGTCGCCGTAGTCCAGGTAGGCGGTGGTGTCGGAGTGGACGAGCAGATAGCCGTCGACCTCCTCGACGGCGTCGAGGCGGGCCATCCACTGCAGATGGTGGTCCTGGAGGCGGTCCATGTCGGTCTTCTGGCCGCCGTTGAGCAGCCAGGCCGCCTGGAAGGTGGCGGTGCCCGCGCCGGAGTTGACGGGGGTGTCGCCGAACCGCTTGGCGCCGAGCAGCAGGAGTTCGTGGTTGCCCATGAGCGCCTTGCAGTAGCCGCCGGCCGCGGCGGCCTCGGCGGACAGCCGCATCACCAGGTCGATGACGCCGATGCCGTCCGGGCCGCGGTCGGTGAAGTCACCGAGGAACCACAGCCGGGCGGTGCCCGCGCACCACTGGCCGGCCGAGTCGATCAGGCCCTTCTCCCGGAGGGCGGCGATCAGGTCGTCTAGATAGCCGTGCACGTCCCCGACGACATACAGCGGGCCCGTGCCGGTGGTCTGGCGCGGGGCCGGTGCGGCCGCCGGTTCGACGGGCACCTGGAGCGTGTCGCCCCGGTTGATGACGGGCAGGTCGCGCTGGGTCGGTGTGTACCCCTCCGGGTAGCCCTCGTCCACGGGGGCGACGGTGTTGCCGGGGTGGGTGCTGTGGGCATACGGACCGGTCTCATGGACGTACCCGGGTACCCGGAAGTCGCGCAACGTCGCCGTCCGCTCCACTTCGGGTCCCTGACCGGCCCCCTGAGTCATCAGACCCCTCCACCATCGCGCCGCATCTGCACCGGTTCGGACTGCCTGGTCGCAGCGGCCCGCGGTGTCGTGGGCCCATCATAGGAATGCGGATCGCGCCATGTGATGACCCAGGGGTGGTGAATCGGAGCAAGACTCCAGTTCAACGCGGCTTTCGCCCCGTTTGGGCAGGGCTTTCACCTTCCGTTGGCCGCCTGAAGAACCCCTGGCACCGAGCGGACGACCTCCTGGCGTCAGGCTGACGACCCGCTGTCGCACCCCGGCGACCCGCTGTTGTGATGCGGACGACGGCTGCCGTCGAGCCGATGAGTCCCCGCGGGCGGCTGTCGAGCCGGGCCCCGAAGGTGTGATGCACTCGTGACCGTCGGCCCCCGTTGCCGCTGCCCCTTCCGAAGGTCCGGCCGGGCTTCCACGAGCCCGGCCCATCGGCCCAGTGGTGCTATTTCTCCTCCGGCACCCGCGGCGGGCTGACCGTCGTACGCGGCGAACGGCGCTGGGACGATGTGCGCACGATCAGTTCGGTCGGTATCACCTGCTCGACCGGGTACTCGGACTCGACTCCCTCGATGGCGTCGATGAGGAGCTGGACCACGGCCGTGCCGATGCGCCGGGGCTTCAGGGAGAGCGTGGTGATGGGCGGCTCGGTGTTGGCGTACACCGTGGACTCGCTGCAGCACACCAGCAGCAGATCGTCCGGGACGCGCAGGCCGTAGCGGCGGGCGGCGGCCAGCAGGTCGGTGCCGTTGGGGTCGAAGAGGCCGTAGACGGCGTCGGGGCGGTCGGGGCGGGCCAGCAGCCGGTCGGCGGCGACGGCGCCGGCACACGGGTCGTGCGCCGGGTAGGCCTCGTACACCGGGTCCTGGCCGACCCGTTCGCACCAGTGCAGATACGCGGTGGTCGACAGATGGGTGTACGTGTCCGTCGTCGTCCCCGTGAGCAGGCCGATCCGGCGGGCGCCCGCGTCGGCGAGATGGTCGAGGATGCCGAGTACGGCGGCCTCGTGATCGTTGTCGACCCATGCCGTGACCGGGAGCGAACCGGCCGGGCGGCCGTCGGAGACGACCGGCAGGCCCTGCCGGACCAGCTCGCTGACCACCGGGTCCTGGTCGGAGGGGTCGATGACGACCGTGCCGTCCAGGGCGACGTTCGACCACACGTCGTGGCGCGAGGTCGCGGGCAGGATCACCAGGGCGTAGCCGCGGGCGAGTGCGGCCGAGGTCGCGGCGCGGGCCATTTCGGCGAAGTACGCGAACTCGGTGAAGGTGAAAGGTTCATCCCCGTACGTCGTCACGGTCAGGCCGATGAGCCCCGACTTGCCGGTACGGAGTGTGCGGGCGGCGGCCGAGGGGCGGTACCCCAGCCGGTCGGCGACCTCGCGGACATGGCGCCGGGTGGCGTCCGGGAGCCGGCCCTTGCCGTTGAGGGCGTCGGACACGGTCGTGATGGAGACCCCGGCGGCGGCGGCGACGTCTCTGATGCCTGCTCGACCCGGCCGACTGCCTCGACGTGAGGTTTCCGCGCGGCTCACCTGGTGCTTCCCTGCTGCTGTCATGGCGAGCCGATAGTAGGGCTCAGGCGGTGGGGTAGTGCGGACGCATATGCACGCGTTGACAGGCACGTTTCTGCATGGTCATAAGGGATCAACTGCCTTAGAAAGAAAGTCAGTTGAACGATCCAATGGCAGGACGTGACTTGTCGGCGCGCATGGGCCTGCCAAGGGCCCGATGTTTCGAAGAGGTCTCAACTCACCTTCACGAGCGATGCGCGCCACGGCGTGAGCCACCGGCGCGTAGATATATGTGCGACGCGCCCCCCGTTTCGTACATCTTCATGCGGTGATGCCCCTGATGCGGGTGGGGCTGATGTGGTTTGCGCCTCACTGTTTCCCGTCGCTCCGCACCTGTACGCAGGAGCGCCGAATCCTCATAAGGTGAGCAGTATTGGAAGCCGGCGGCGCGGACGGTCCGCCGGGGGTCGCGAGGAGGACTGCGGTGAGCGAGACGAGCCCGAGGCTGCGCGCCGAGCTGGAGGGTATCCCCACCTACAAGCCGGGAAAGCCCGCCGCGGCCGACGGCCCGGTCGCCTACAAGCTGTCCTCCAACGAGAACCCCTACCCTCCGCTGTCCGGGGTCATGGAGTCGGTGACCGCGGCCGCCGCGAACTTCAACCGCTACCCGGACATGGCGTGCGGCGGGCTGATGGACGAGCTGTCGGAGCGCTTCGACGTCCCGCTCTCCCATCTGGCCACCGGCACCGGCTCGGTCGGCGTCGCCCAGCAGCTGATCCAGGCCACCAGCGGCCCCGGCGACGAGGTCATCTACGCCTGGCGGTCCTTCGAGGCGTACCCGATCATCACGCAGATCAGCGGCGCGCGATCGGTGCGGGTGCCGCTCACGCCGGGCGATGTGCACGACCTGGACGCGATGGCGGACGCGATCACCGACCGGACCCGGCTGATTTTCGTCTGCAACCCCAACAACCCGACGGGCACGGTCGTACGGCGGGCCGAGCTGGAGCGGTTCCTGGACCGGGTGCCCCGCGATGTCCTGGTGGTGCTGGACGAGGCCTACCGGGAGTTCATCCGCGACCCGGAGGTGCCGGACGGCGCGGAGCTCTACCGCAGCCGGCCGAACGTCTGTGTTCTGCGTACCTTCTCGAAGGCCTATGGACTCGCCGGGCTGCGCGTCGGGTTCGCGATCGCGCATGAGCCGGTGGCGGCGGCGCTGCGCAAGACGGCCGTGCCGTTCGGTGTGAGCCAGCTTGCACAGGAGGCGGCGATCGCCTCGCTGCGTGCCGAGGACGAACTGCTCGGCCGGGTCGGTTCGCTGGTGTGCGAGCGTCAGCGTGTGCTCGACGCGCTGCGCGCCCAGGGCTGGACGGTGCCCGAGACCCAGGCCAACTTCGTCTGGCTGCGGCTGGGAGAGGACACGGCCGCCTTCGCGGCTGCCTGTGAACAGCACGGCGTCGTGGTCCGGCCGTTCCCCGGCGAGGGTGTGCGGGTGACGGTCGGGGAGCACGAGGCGAACGACATCTTCGTGAAGGTGGCGGAGGCGTTCCGCAAGGAGCTCTGAGGAGGCCTTACTCGTCCATGAGCTCCACGCTGCCCGGGTCGCCGTCGAGGCGGCCCGGGACGTTGCACGGGCTCGCGAGGCGGCACTCGTCGCCTCGCGAGCCCGGTGTGGGGCCGTAGGGGAGGGCGACAGCCTCGCCCTCCGGCCAGAACGCGACCGTGCCGGGCGCCACGATTCGGTGGGCGTCCGTTTCACGTGGAACGCAGACGCCATCAAGCGTCACCGTGAGCAGGGGAAGCCCCCATGCGCCATGGGCCCACCGGCCCTTTTCGGCCAGGTCCGCCGGATTGCGCTTAGGACCCCCCGCCCCTCCGACATCGAACGGTCATGCGTCATAATTGCTTGTGAATGTGAACGCGTTCACAAGCGTGTCCCGGTTGCTCCGCCGTTGTGTGTGACATAAGGGGCAAACTGCCGCTTGACCACGGCATGTAAGGAGATTGTCGACGTGGACTTGGCTTTGGCGCCGGAGACACTGGCGCGTTGGCAGTTCGGCATCACCACCGTCTACCACTTCCTGTTCGTGCCCTTGACGATCTCGCTGGCGGCCCTCACGGCCGGCCTGCAGACGGCGTGGGTGCGCACGGAAAAGGAGAAGTACCTCAGAGCGACTAAGTTCTGGGGCAAGCTTTTCCTGATCAACATCGCGATGGGCGTCGTCACCGGCATCGTGCAGGAGTTCCAGTTCGGCATGAACTGGTCCGACTACTCACGCTTCGTCGGCGACATTTTCGGCGCACCGCTCGCCTTCGAGGCCCTGATCGCCTTCTTCTTCGAGTCCACCTTCATAGGTCTGTGGATCTTCGGCTGGGACAAGCTGCCAAAGAAGATCCATCTGGCCTGCATCTGGATGGTCTCGATCGGCACGTTCCTGTCGGCGTACTTCATCCTCGCGGCGAACTCATGGATGCAGCACCCCGTCGGCTACCGGATCAACAAGGCGAAGGGGCGTGCCGAGCTCACCGACTTCTGGCACGTCCTGACCCAGAACACCGCGCTTGCCCAGGCCTTCCACACGCTCGCCGCGGCCTTCCTGACCGGCGGCGCCTTCATGGTCGGCATCGCCGCCTACCACCTGTCCCGCAAGAAGCACATCACGGAGATGAAGACCTCGCTGCGGCTCGGTCTGATCACCGTGGTCATCGCCGGTCTGCTCACCGCGGTCAGCGGCGACACCCTCGGCAAGGTCATGTTCAAGCAGCAGCCGATGAAGATGGCCGCCGCCGAGGCCCTGTGGGACGGCCAGGACTCCGCACCGTTCTCGATCTTCGCGTACGGAGATGTGGAGAAGGGCCACAACACGGTCGCGATAGAGGTTCCGGGCGTGCTGTCCTTCCTCGCGAACGACGACTTCAACTCCTATGTGCCCGGCATCAACGACGTCAACAAGGCCGAGCAGCAGAAGTTCGGGCCCGGTGATTACCGGCCGAACATCCCCGTCACCTTCTGGTCCTTCCGCTGGATGATCGGCTTCGGCATGGCGTCCTTCGCCATCGGTCTGGCCGGACTCTGGCTGACCCGGAAGAGGTTCATGCTGCCGCAGCACCTGCGGGTGAGCGATGACGAAGTGCCGCATCTGGTCCTGTTCAAGAACAAGGCGTTCGGCCCGAAGCTCACCACCTGGTCCTGGCGCATCGCGATCTGGACCCTGGCCTTCCCGCTGATCGCCAACTCCTGGGGCTGGATCTTCACCGAGATGGGCCGCCAGCCCTGGGTCGTCTACGGCGTCCTGCAGACCCGCCACGCGGTCTCCCCCGGCGTCTCCCAGGCCGAGGTCCTCACCTCGATGACCGTCTTCACCCTGCTGTACGCGATCCTCGCCGTGATCGAGGTCAAGCTGCTGGTGAAGTACGTCAAGTCCGGCCCGCCCGAGCTCACCGAGGCCGACCTCAACCCGCCCACGAAGATCGGCGGCGAGGTCCGTGACGCCGACAAGCCGATGGCCTTCTCGTACTAGGCCGAGGGAGCTGCAGTCATGGAACTTCACGACGTCTGGTTCGTCCTGATCGCCGTCCTGTGGATCGGCTACTTCTTCCTGGAGGGTTTTGACTTCGGGGTCGGCATCCTCACCAAGCTTCTTGCCCGGAACCGGGCCGAGAAGCGGGTGCTGATCAACACCATCGGCCCTGTCTGGGACGGTAACGAGGTGTGGCTGCTCACGGCCGGCGGCGCGACCTTCGCCGCCTTCCCCGAGTGGTACGCCACGCTCTTCTCCGGCTTCTATCTGCCGCTGCTGGTCATCCTGGTCAGCCTGATCGTCCGGGGTGTCGCCTTCGAGTACCGGGCGAAGCGGCCCGAGGAGAACTGGCAGCGCAACTGGGAGAACGCGATCTTCTGGAGCTCGCTGATCCCCGCCCTCCTGTGGGGTGTGGCCTTCGGCAACATCGTGCGGGGCGTGAAGATCGACGAGCATGCCGAGTACGTCGGCAGCGTGTGGGATCTGCTGAACCCGTACGCGCTTCTCGGCGGCCTGGTGACGCTGACGCTGTTCACCTTCCACGGTGCGGTGTTCACCGCGCTCAAGACGGTCGGGGACATCCGGGAGCGGGCACGGAAGCTCGCGCTGAGGGTCGGCCTCGTCACGGCCGTGCTGGCAGTGATCTTTCTGCTGTGGACGCAGGTCGACAGCGGTGACGGCAAGAGCCTGGCAGCCATGATCGTGGCGGTCGTCGCACTGGTCGCCGCCCTGGTGGCCAACCAGGCGGGCCGCGAGGGATGGTCGTTCGCCCTGTCCGGCGTCACGATCGTGGCCGCCGTGGCGATGCTCTTCCTGTCGCTCTTCCCGAACGTCATGCCCTCCTCGCTCAACGGTGACTGGAGCCTCACGGTCACCAATGCCTCGTCGAGCCCGTACACCCTGAAGATCATGACCTGGTGCGCAGGGATCGCCACGCCGATCGTGCTGCTCTACCAGGGCTGGACGTACTGGGTGTTCCGCAAGCGGATCGGCACGCAGCACATCGCCGAACCCGCACACTGAGTCTGGCAGGAGGGGTGTTCATCACGTTTCACGTGAAACACCCCTCCTCGGGCCGAAGGGCATGTTTCACGTGAAACCAATCGATCCGCGTCTTCTGCGCTACGCCCGCGCCACGCGACTTTTCCTGGTGGCAGTCGTCGCCCTGGGCGCCCTCGGCGCCGGACTCGTCATCGCCCAGGCCATGCTCATCGCCGAAGTGGTGGTCGGTGCCTTCCAGCACGGCCGGTCGGCGAGTGAACTGCGCACCGCCCTGGTGTTGTTGGTGGTCGTCGCCGGCGGCCGTGCGCTGGTCTCCTGGCTCACCGAGCTCGCCGCGCACCGGGCGAGCGCGGCAGTCAAGTCCGAGCTGCGCGGACGGCTCCTGGAGCGCGCCGCGGCACTGGGCCCCGGGTGGCTGAGCGGACAGCGGACCGGTTCCCTGGTCACCCTCGCCACGCGTGGTGTCGACGCCCTCGACGACTACTTCTCGCGCTATCTGCCGCAGCTGGGGCTCGCGGTGGTCGTACCGGCCGCGGTGCTGGCACGGATCGTCACCGAGGACTGGATGTCGGCGGCGATCATCGTCGGCACCCTGCCGCTCATCCCCCTCTTCATGGCGCTGATCGGCTGGGCCACCCAGTCCCGGATGGACCGTCAGTGGCGGCTGCTGTCCCGGCTCTCGGGGCACTTCCTGGACGTCGTCGCGGGGCTGCCCACCCTGAAGGTCTTCGGGCGTGCCAAGGCGCAGGCCGACTCCATCCGCCGTATCACCGGTGAGTACCGCCAGGCGACCATGCGGACCCTGCGGATCGCCTTCCTCTCCTCCTTCGCGCTGGAGCTGCTCGCGACGCTGTCGGTCGCGCTGGTCGCGGTGACGATCGGCATGCGGCTCGTCCACGGCGACATGGACCTGTACACCGGGCTGCTCATCCTGGTGCTGGCGCCCGAGGCGTATCTGCCGCTGCGCCAGGTGGGGGCGCAGTACCACGCGGCGGCGGAGGGACTTGCCGCCGCCGAGGAGATCTTCGCCGTGCTGGAGACACCGGTACCCGAGTCCGGGAACGGGCCGGTGCCCTCGGGAGCGCTCGCCTTCGAGGGCGTGACGGTCCGGTATCCCGGGCGGTCCACGGATGCCGTGACGGATGTCTCCTTCGCCGTCGAACCCGGAGAGACCGTCGCCCTGGTCGGGCCGAGTGGTGCGGGCAAGTCGACGCTGCTGAACGTCCTGCTCGGGTTCGTACGGCCCAGTGAGGGCCGGGTGCGGATCGGGGGAGCCGGTCTGGCCGACGTCGACCTGGAGCAGTGGCGCTCGCGCATCGCCTGGGTGCCGCAGCGGCCGCACCTGTACGCCGGGACGATCACGGAGAACGTACGGCTGGCGCGTCCCGACGCGGACGACGAGGCCGTACGGCGGGCGCTGCGCGACGCGGGGGCCCTGGAGTTCGTGGACGCGTTGCCCCAGGGGGCCGGGACCGTGCTCGGCGAGGACGGGGCCGGGCTCTCCGCCGGGCAGCGGCAACGGCTCGCGCTGGCCCGGGCGTTCCTCGCCGACCGGCCCGTACTGCTACTGGACGAGCCGACAGCCGCGCTCGACGGGGCGACCGAGGCCGAGGTCGTGACGGCGGTGCGACGGCTGGCGGTGGGGCGGACCGTCCTGCTGGTCGTGCACCGACCGGCGTTGCTCGGTGTCGCCGACCGCGTGGTGCGGCTGGAGGCGGCCGAGTCCTCCGCCACCGCGGCCACCGCCTCCCCCACTTCCGCCGTTGCCGGGGCGCAGGAAGCGCGCTCCGTCGAGGAGGTGCCGGCTGGCGGTCCTGCCGAGGACGGGTCCGAAGCGGCCCCCACGAAGTCCAAGGGGCGGGTCCTCGCCCGTGTCCGCGCTCTCGCCGGCCCCCGGCGCGGACGCCTCGCCCTCGCGCTGCTGCTCGGGAGTCTGGCGCTCGGCTGTGCCGTCGGGCTGATGGCCACCTCCGGGTGGCTCATCTCGCGTGCCTCGCAACAGCCGCCCGTGCTGTATCTGATGGTGGCCGTGACGGCGACCCGGGCCTTCGGGATCGGGCGGGCCGTGTTCCGGTACGCGGAGCGGCTGGTGTCGCACGACGCCGTGCTGCGGATGCTGGCCGACACCCGGGTCGCCGTGTACCGGCGGCTGGAGCGGCTGGCGCCCGCCGGGCTCCGTACGGCCCGCAGGGGCGACCTGCTGTCCCGGCTCGTCGCCGACGTGGACGCGCTGCAGGACTACTGGCTGCGCTGGCTGCTGCCCGCGGGGGTCGCGGTGGCCGTGTCCGCCGGATCCGTGGCGTTCACCGCCTGGCTGGTGCCCGGGGCCGGAGCCGCGCTCGCGGCGGGACTGCTCGCGGCCGGGATCGGCGTACCGCTGCTGACCGGCGCCGTGGCGCGGCGCGCCGAGCGACGGCTGGCGCCCGCCCGGGGAGACCTCGCGACGCGAGTGACCGACCTGCTCACCGGCACCGCCGAGCTGACGGTCGCCGGCGCGCTGCCCGCCCGTACCGACGCGGCCCGGCGGGCCGACGGCACCCTCACCCGGATCGCCTCGCGCGCCGCCACCGCCACCGCGCTCGGCGACGGACTCACCGCGCTGATCTCCGGACTGACCGTGGCGGCCACCGCCCTGCTGGGTGCCCAGGCGGTCGCCGGGGGACGGCTGGACGGGGTGGCGATGGCCGTGGTCGTCCTCATTCCGCTGGCCGCCTTCGAGGCCGTGCTCGGACTGCCGGTGGCCGTGCGGTACCGGCAGCGGGTGCGCCGGAGCGCGGAGCGCGTGTACGAGATCCTGGACGCCCCCGAGCCCGTACGGGAGCCGGAGCGGCCGCGGCAGGCGCCCGCGTCACCGTTCCCGGTCGTGGTGAAGGGGCTGGCCGCCCGGTACTCCGGGCAGCACCGGCAGGCGCTCACCGGGCTCGACCTGACACTGGAGGAAGGGCGCCGGGTCGCCGTGGTCGGGCCGTCCGGGTCCGGCAAGACGACCCTCGCCCAGGTGCTGCTGCGGTTCCTCGACCCGAGCGCGGGCTCCTACACGCTGGCCGGTGTGGACGCATACGCGCTGGACGGCGACGACGTACGGCGGCTCGTCGGACTGTGCGCCCAGGACGCGCACCTCTTCGACAGCTCCGTCCGCGAGAACCTGCTGCTCGCGAAGAAGGACGCGACCGAGGCGGAGCTGCGGGACGCGCTGGCGCGGGCCCGGCTGCTCGACTGGGCGGACGGGCTGCCCGACGGGCTCGACACGCTCGTCGGCGAGCACGGCGCGCGGCTGTCCGGCGGACAGCGGCAGCGGCTGGCGCTCGCCCGCGCGCTGCTCGCCGACTTCCCGGTCCTCGTGCTCGACGAGCCCGCCGAGCACCTGGATCTGCCCACCGCCGACGCGCTCACCGCCGATCTGCTGGCCGCCACCGAGGGCCGTACGACGCTGCTCATCACCCACCGTCTCGCCGGACTCGACGCGGTGGACGAGGTGATCGTGCTGGACGAGGGACGTGTGGTGCAGCACGGACCGTACGCCGAACTGGCCGCCGTGGACGGGCCGTTGCGCACCATGGTGGAGCGGGAGGCCGAGGCGGAGCTGCCGGTTGGAGTGCGCTGACGAGGTCTGCCGGGCGGCGTGCGCTGACGCGGTCCCGCCGTACGGGCGAGCCCGCCCGCGGTCCGGTGAGGCTACGCCCGGGCCGTCAGCAACTGCTCGATGACGACGGCCACGCCGTCCTCGTTGTTGGCGACCGTCCGGCCCGACGCCGCGGCCAGCACGTCCGGGTGCGCGTTGCCCATCGCGTACGACTGACCCGCCCAGGTCAGCATCTCCACGTCGTTGGGCATGTCCCCGAAGGCGACGACCTCCTCGTGCGAGATGCCGCGCTCGGCGCAGCACAGGGCGAGGGTGCTGGCCTTGGAGACGCCGGAGCCGCTGAGCTCCAGCAGGGCGCTGGGGCTGGAGCGGGTGGCGTTCGCACGGTCGCCGACGGCGAGGCGGGCGAGGGTGAGGAACGCGTCGGGGTCGAGATCCGGGTGATAGGCGAGGATCTTGAGCACCGGCTCGGCGGCACCCGGGCCGTCGGGTGCCAGGAGCTCCTCGGCCGGCGCCAGGCTGTCCGGTATCTCCATGTGCAGCTTCGGATAGGCCGGTTCCTGGTGGAAGCCGTACGTCTGCTCGACCGCGTACACCGTGCCGGGCGCCGCGTCGCGCAGCAGGCGTACGGCGTCGAGGGCGTTCTGCCGGGCCAGTTCGCGCACCTTCACGAACCGGTGGGTGCCGGGGCCGCCGTGCAGGTCGACGACGGCGGCGCCGTTGCCGCAGATCGCCAGGCCGTGGCCGTGGACGTGGTCGCTGACCACGTCCATCCAGCGGGCCGGGCGGCCGGTTACGAAGAAGACCTCGATGCCCGCTTCCTCGGCGGCGGCCAGCGCGGCGACCGTACGCGGGGAGACCGACTTGTCGTCACGCAGCAGGGTGCCGTCGAGGTCGGTGGCGATCAACCGCGGCGGGACGACGGGGCTGCCTGCCTGCTCGAGCGCGGTCGAGAGCTTGGGGGAGGCCGGGGTCTCGGGCGTTCCGGTGGCTGAGGTCACCGGGTCATTCTCGCGCATATGCCAGCACGGCCGTGCGAGAGCCCGCACAGATGAGACACAGATGACGTGTGGCCGACGGCGATGTGGCCGGGTGGCACCGGGCCGGGTCAGTCCAGTTGCGCCAGGGCCTCCATGGCGATCTGCTCGAAGACCTTCTCGTCCGCGGCGAAGTCCGAGTCGGGGATGGGCCAGTGGAGCACGATCTCGGTGAAGCCCAGTTCCTGATGCCGGCCCGCGAAGTCCACGAACGCGTCCAGGGACTCCAGCGGGCGGCCGCGGTCCGGGGTGAAGCCGGTGAGCAGGATCTTGTCGAGGCCGGTCACGTCCCGTCCGAGCGCGGCGCAGGCGTCGGCCAGCTTCTCGGTCTGGCCGCGCAGCGCCCGGACCGACTCCTCCGGAGTGCCGTTCTCGTACAGCTTGGGGTCGCCGGTGGTCACCCACGCCTGCCCGTACCGCGCGGCGAGCTTCAGCCCGCGGGGGCCGGTGGCGGCCACCGCGAAGGGCAGCCGGGGGCGCTGCACACAGCCCGGGATGTTGTATGCCTCGAGCGCCGAGTAGAAGTCGCCCTCGTACGACACCGAGTCCTCGGTGAGCAGCCGGTCCAGCAGCGGCACGAACTCGGCGAGGCGGTCCGCGCGCTCGCGCGGGCTCCACGGGTCCTGGCCGAGCGCCGTGGCGTCGAAGCCGGTGCCGCCCGCGCCGATGCCCAGTGTGATCCGGCCGCCGGAGATGTCGTCGAGCGAGATCAGCTCCTTGGCGAGGGTCACCGGGTGCCGGAAGTTCGGCGAGGTCACCAGCGTGCCCAGGCGGAGGTGGTCGGTGGCGGCCGCGGCGGCGGTCAGCGTCGGTATGGCGCCGAACCACGGACCGTCGCGGAAGCTGCGCCAGGTCAGGTGGTCGTAGGTGTAGGCGGTGTGGAAGCCGAGCTGCTCGGCACGCGTCCAGGCCGAACGGCCGCCTTCGTGCCAGCGGCGGTACGGGAGGATCACGGTGCTCAGACGCAGACTCATGCGTTCGAGCCTAAGGGGAGCCCGCGACCAGGGCCGAAACGGTCACCGTATGCGGCCGCTCAGCCACGGGGTGAGGCCGAGCGGAAGGGGGGTCGGTGCGGCTCGGCGAAGCGGAGGTACTCCGGTGGTACGGCCTTGGTCAGCCACACGCCGTTCGCGCTGATGTGGAAGACATGGCCGGCGCGGTGCATGGCGGCCGCGTCGACGGTCAGTACGACGGGGCGGCCGCGGCGGGCGCCGACCCGGGTCGCGGTCTCGCGGTCGGCCGAGAGGTGTACGTCGTGCCTGTTCATCGGCCTGAGGCCCGCCGCGCGGATCGACTCCAGGTTGCGGGCGACGGTCCCGTGGTACAGGTACGGCGGCGGGGTCGCCGGGGGCAGTCCGAGGTCGACCTCGATGCTGTGGCCCTGGCTGGCGCGGATCCGGGTGCCCTCGACGGCGAACCGCTTCTTGTCGTTGGCGGCCACCACATGGTCGAGCTCGGCGCGGCTGAACCGGAATCCGTGCGCGGCTGCCGCGGCGATCAGGGTGTCGATCTCGACCCAGCCGCCCTCGTCGAGCGTCAGGCCGATCCGTTCGGGCTGGTGCCGCAGGTGCTTCGAGAGGTACTTCGACACCTTCACGGTGCGCCTCTCGTCCATCTCTCTTTCACTCACTCCACCAGCGTGCGGGAGAGACGCGGATCACGCAGGTTATTTTTGCTCGGAGGTTTGGTCCACAACCAAGTCCGGTTATCCACAGGGTAATTGACGAAGGTGTGGACAAGTGGTGGGCGATTCAGGGAGTTTCGTCAAGATCCGTCATGGAGACGTGACTTGTCATCAGGTCGTCCAAGAGCCGGGCGCGCACCTCTCGTTCGGCTGCCAGCGCGATGAACTCGGCAGCCCGTTCGGCACCAACCAGCCGCTCCACAGCCTGGATCGTCTCTGCCGGGATCGGTACGGGACGGCTCTCCTCGACCGGTTTTCGTGGCTCTCCCGCGCTCAGCTGTCGGCGCAGATGACGGGTGGCGAACAGGCGCATCGCGCGGGCGAGTTCGGCGTCCACGGTCTGCTGCGCCAGGGGGCGCAGACGCCGTACGAGCGAGGCCGCCTCCGCCGCTCGGTCGTCGGTGAGACGGTGCGGGTCGTCCAGGTAGCGGGCGAAGACGTGCTCGGTCGTGAACTCCAGGAAACGGGTGGCTATGTGCTCGACCTGGACCCTCAACTCCCGCAGGTGGCCGGTGATCGCGGACAGCGGTACTCCGGCCGTGTGCAACTCGACCGCGACGGCCAGCTCTTGAGGACTCGGCACGAGGAACGATTCGGGGTCTGCGGGTACGGGTTCGAGCACGCCGAGTTCGACCGCCTCGGCCACGGCGTCGTCGTCGGGGGTGCCGCCGAAGCGGGCGTCCAGCTCCGCGCGGGAGACCCGGGAGGGCTCCTCGTCGGTCCACGGGCCCTCGACCTCGGTGACCAGGCCGAGGACGCCGCCCAGGCCGCGGCCGGTGTCCCAGGCCTCCAGGAGTTCCTTGATGGAGGCCAGGGTGTAGCCGCGGTCGAGGAGGTCGGCGATCTGGCGGAGGCGGGTGACGTGGACGTCGGAGTAGACGTTGGCCCTGCCCCGGCGTTCGGGGCGGGGGAGCAGGCCGCGGTCCTGGTAGGCGCGGATGGTTCGCACCGTGGTGCCGGTGTGGTGGGCCAGGTCTTCGATGCGGTACGCGGAGCTGGCCGGGGGGTCGGTCATGTGGGGTTCCTTGGTGGGGTGCCCGGTGCTGGTGCCCGGGTGGGTGGGTTCGCTCGCCCGCGCTTGCGGGGTGCCTCCCCCAAGCTCTCAACTACGTTCGAGCAGGGGGGACCCCCACCGCCCACCCGTGCCGCCTGGGGGTCCCCCTGCTCGCAGAGCTTGGGGGAGGCACGACTGCCCGCAGCTATGCAGGCTGCCGTCTCACACTCGCGGCTCCACCCTTGCGATCGCTCTCAACGCCCCCGGCATGAAACGGGACATGAGGTGTGCGCCGCGGGCCTCCGGAGTCACCGGTACCACCGCCTCGTTGCGGGTCACCGCTCGCAGGATCGCCTCCGCGACCTTCTCCGGTGGGTAGTTGCGCATCCCGTACAGGCGCGCCGTCCGCTTCTGGCGGCGGCGTTCCTCCTGCGCGTCCACTCCGGTGAAGCGTGCGGTGGAGGTGATGTTGGTGTTGACGAAGCCGGGGCAGATCGCCGTCACGCCGATGTCCTGGCCGGCGAGTTCGGCGCGCAGGCACTCGGACAGCATCAGGACGGCCGCCTTGGAGGTGCTGTAGGCGGGCAGCGCCTTGGAGGGCTGGTACGCGGCGGCCGACGCGATGTTGACGATGTGGCCGCCCTGGCCCCGCTCGGCCATCTGTCCGCCGAAGAGACGGCAGCCGTGGATGACACCCCACAGGTTGACGTCCAGGACCTTGCGCCAGTCGTCCGGCGTCGTGGTGAAGAAGGAGCCCGACAGCCCGATCCCGGCGTTGTTGACCAGCACGTCCACCACGCCGTACTCGTCGGCGACCTTCTCGGCGAGCTTCTCCATGGCCTGCTCGTCGGAGACGTCGACGGTCTGCGCCCAGGCCTTGGGCGCGCCGAGCAGCCGGGACAGCTCCGCGGTGCGGGCGGCGGACTCCGCGTCCCGGTCGACGGCCACCACGCGCGCGCCGGCCTCCGCGAACGCGAACGCCGTCGCCCGCCCGATCCCGCTGCCGGCGCCGGTGACCAGCACGAGCCGGCCGCTGAACCGTGCGGAGTGGCGTCCGGAGGGCTTCGCCTCGGGGCGGCCGCCCTCGACCCCGGTGACGAACTCGTCGATCCAGGCGGCCAGTTGATCGGGGCGGGTGCGCGGTACCCAGTGCTTGGCCGGCAGCGTCCGCCGGGTCGACTGCGGAGCCCACCGCTCCAGTTCGTCGTACAGCTTCTCGGAGAGGAACGCGTCCCCCAGGGGCGTGATGAGCTGCACGGGCGCGTGCGCGTACGGGTCCGGGCGTGGCCTGAGCAGGCGGGAGCGTACGTTGTCCCGGTACAGCCAGGCGCCGTTCGCGGCGTCCGTGGGCAGCGAGGACGTCGGGTAGTCGCCGCCGGGGACCTTCTCGATCCGCTCCAGGATCTTCGGCCAGCGCTTGCCGAGGGGGCCGCGCCAGGCCAGTTCGGGCAGGGCGGGCGTGTGCAGGAGGTACACGTACCAGGACTTGGCGCCCTGGCCCAGGAGCTGGCCCACCCGGCGGGGTGTCGGGCGCTTCACGCGCGCGTTGATCCAGTGACCGAAGTGGTCGAGGGACGGGCCGGACATCGAGGTGAACGAGGCGATGCGCCCCTCGGTGCGCTTGACCGTGACGAACTCCCACGACTGCACCGAACCCCAGTCGTGGCCCACCAGGTGCACCGGCCGGTCCGGGCTGACCGCGTCCACGACCGCCAGGAAGTCGTCGGTGAGCTTCGCCAGCGTGAAGCCGCCGCGCAGCGGCTTCGGTGCCGTCGACCGGCCGTGGCCCCGGACGTCGTAGAGCACCACGTGGAAGCGGTCGGCGAGGCGGACGGCGACCTCCGACCAGACCTCCTTGCTGTCCGGGTAGCCGTGCACCAGGACCACCGTCGGCTGTGCCGGGTCCCCGAGCTCCGCCACGCACAGCTCGACCCCGCCCGTCCGCACCCGGCGCTCCCGTGCGCCCTTCAGCGTCGTCACTCGTCCTCCGCCCAGCGCCGCACGTGCGGCAGATCGTCGTCCAGCCAGAAGGCGCTCTGTTCGGGGTCCCGGGAGTCGGTGACGACCAGGATCTCCTCGAACTTCGCGCCCGTACCCCGGAAGCCGAGATGGGGTTCGACCGCCCACAGGCCCGGCTGCGGCGGGTGGTCGGAGAAGCGGTACGGCGACCACAGGGGCGACCAGCCCTCGCGGTGGCCGTGCAGCGCGTCGGCCGCCAGGCCCTTCAGGGACTGGGTGCCGAATCCGAACAGGTGCGGCGACCAGCGGCGCTGCCGCACCCGGTCCACCTTGTGCGCGATCACCCCGAAGGGGTACGCGCGATGCCGGTTCGCGTAGCCCTGGCGGACCATGAGGCGGTCCACGTGCTCGTAGATCTCGCGCAGCGGGCGCCGCTCGCGCACCTCGCGCAGGATCAGCTCACGGTGCGCCTTCAGGTCGGCCATCAGCCGGTCCTGCACCGG
Organism: Streptomyces sp. NPDC001406; assembly: GCF_042895285.1. NCBI lineage: Bacteria > Bacillati > Actinomycetota > Actinomycetes > Kitasatosporales > Streptomycetaceae > Streptomyces > Streptomyces sp. NPDC001406. The sequence continues at coordinate 42,484 of NZ_JBIAWG010000018.1, read as the reverse complement.
GTTGAGGCCGAGCGAGCCCGAGTAGCCGATGTCCGCCGTGTATCCCTCGTACACCGGGGCCATGTCCAGGATGAACGGCATCCCGGGCGCCAGGCGCCGGTTGGTCGGGAAGAACTGGAGCGGCACGCGGAAGTTCACGAACGCCGTCCGGTCCCCGAACCAGGCGAAGGGCAGGTGGAACCAGTCCCGCACGCCCCGCTCGCGCAGCCACTCGCGCTGCATGCGCGCGGCCTCGCGCTCGGTCACCCCGGGCTCCAGCTGTGCCGCCACCGCCTCGGCGCACTCGTACGCGAGGCGTTGGACCCGTCTGAATCCCCGCAGCTCCACGGGGAGTTCGCTGTTCACTGCCGTCGTCATGCCGCCCCGTCCCGTCGACTGCGGTACGCGTCCGTAACTTGACACTGGTGAATGTGACAGTTGTTAGAGGCGGCGTCAATAGGCGGGATCATGAGCTGTGGATAACTCTCAGGAAGGGCATCCCCTAGGGCCCCGTACGACTGGAGTCTGACGCCAAGACGGCTCTGCGGTCTGACGACTTGCGTGGCGCGCATCACTACCGTCGACGACGTGACTGTGATCGCGACCGAAAGCCTGAGCAAGCGGTTCCCCCGGGTGACCGCGCTTGACCGGCTCTCCGTGGACGTGGGACCCGGTGTGACGGGGCTCGTGGGTGCCAATGGAGCCGGCAAGTCCACACTGATCAAGATCCTGCTGGGTCTGTCCCCCGCCACCGAGGGCCGCGCCGAAGTGCTCGGCCTCGACGTCGCCACAAAGGGCGCCGCCATCCGCGAGCGGGTCGGCTACATGCCGGAGCACGACTGCCTGCCGCCCGACGTCTCGGCCACCGAGTTCGTCGTCCACATGGCCCGCATGTCCGGCCTGCCCCCGGCCGCCGCCCGCGAGCGCACCGCGGACACCCTGCGCCACGTCGGTCTGTACGAGGAGCGCTACCGCCCCATCGGCGGCTACTCGACCGGCATGAAGCAGCGGGTGAAGCTGGCCCAGGCCCTGGTGCACGACCCGCAGCTGGTCTTCCTCGACGAGCCGACCAACGGCCTCGACCCGGTCGGCCGCGACGACATGCTCGGCCTGATCCGCCGCATCCACACCGACTTCGGCATCTCGGTCCTGGTCACCTCGCACCTGCTCGGCGAGCTGGAGCGCACCTGCGACCACGTGGTCGTCGTCGACGGCGGCAAGCTGCTGCGCTCCAGCTCCACCACGGACTTCACCCAGACCACGACCACCCTCGCGATCGAGGTCACCGACAGCGACGAACACCCCGACGGCACCCGCGCGGTGCGCGACGCGCTCCACGCGCGCGGGGTGGAGACCGACAACGAGGGCGGCGGCCTGCCCGGCGCCGGCCACATCCTGCTGCTCACCGCCCAGGGCGACGAGACGTACGACCTCGTCCGTGACGTCGTCGCCGACCTCGGCCTCGGCCTGGTGCGCATGGAGCAGCGCCGACACCACATCTCCGAGGTGTTCACCAGCAGCGACGAGCAGCGGAAGGAGGCGGCCGTCCATGGCGGTTGAGCAGCCCCTGGCCACCCCCGCGGGTGACCAGTCCCGAATCCACGACATCGGCTACCGCGGCTACGACGGCCCGCGCCTGGGCCGCGCCTACGCCCGCCTGTCCCTCTACTCGCAGACCCTGCGCGGCTCCTACGGCCTCGGCCGCTCGGTGAAGTCCAAGGTGCTGCCGATGCTGCTGTTCGCGGTGATGTGCGTGCCGGCGGCCATCATGGTCGCCGTCGCCGTCGCCACCAAGGCGCACGACCTGCCGGTGCCCTACACCCGGTACGCGATCATCATGCAGGCCGTCATCAGCCTGTACGTCGCCTCGCAGGCACCCCAGGCCGTCTCCCGCGACCTGCGCTTCAAGACCATCCCGCTGTACTTCTCGCGGCCCATCGAGACCGCCGACTACGTCCAGGCCAAGTTCGCGGCCCTGGCCTCGGCGATGTTCATCCTCACCGGCGCCCCGCTGCTCGTGCTGTACGTGGGCGCCCTGCTGTCCAAGATGGACTTCGCCCACCAGACCAAGGGGTTCGGCCAGGGACTGGTCTCGGTGGCCCTGCTGTCCCTGCTGTTCGCCGGCATCGGCCTGGTCATCGCGTCGATCACCCCGCGCCGCGGCTTCGGTATCGCCGCCGTGATCGCCGTACTGACCATCTCCTACGGCGCGGTCTCCACCCTTCAGGCCATCGCCGACTCCCAGGGCAGCACCAGCGCCATCCCGTGGATCGGCCTGTTCTCGCCGGTCACCCTGATCGGCGGCCTGAGCACCGCCCTCCTCGGCGGCACCAACACCTTCCCGGGCGGTGACGGACCCTCCCACGCCCAGGGCGCGGTGTACCTGCTCGTCGTCCTCGGCCTGATCGCCGCGAGCTACGGCCTTCTGCTGCGCCGCTACAAGAAGGTGGGACTGTGACCACGCTCTCCATCGACCACGTCTCCCGCTGGTTCGGCAACGTGGTCGCCGTCAACGACATCACCATGACCATCGGCCCCGGAGTCACGGGCCTCCTCGGCCCCAACGGCGCCGGGAAGTCCACCCTCATCAACATGATGGGCGGCTTTCTCGCTCCCTCCACCGGCACGGTCACCCTCGACGGGCAGCCGACCTGGCGCAACGAGGCCATCTACAAGCACATCGGCATCGTCCCCGAGCGCGAGGCGATGTACGACTTCCTCACCGGCCGCGAATTCGTCGTCGCCAACGCCGAGTTGCACGGCCTGGGCGACAAGGCCGCCCAACGGGCCCTGGCCACGGTCGAGATGGAGTACGCGCAGGACCGGAAGATCGCCACGTACTCCAAGGGCATGCGGCAGCGCGTGAAGATGGCCTCCGCGCTGGTCCACGACCCCTCGCTGCTGCTGCTCGACGAGCCGTTCAACGGCATGGACCCGCGCCAGCGCATGCAGCTCATGGAGCTGCTCCGGCGGATGGGCGACGAGGGCCGCACCGTGCTGTTCTCGTCCCACATCCTCGAAGAGGTCGAGCAGCTCGCCTGGCACATCGAGGTCGTGGTCGCGGGACGGCACGCGGCCAGCGGCGACTTCCGCAGGATCCGCCGCCTGATGACCGACCGCCCGCACCGCTACCTGGTCCGCTCCAGCGACGACCGCGCCCTCGCGGCCGCGCTGATCGCCGACCCGTCGACGTCCGGCATCGAGGTCGACCTCACCGAAGGTGCGCTGCGCATCCAGGCCGTCGACTTCGGACGCTTCACGACCCTGCTGCCGAAGGTCGCCCGGGACCACGGCATCCGGCTGCTCACGGTCTCGCCGTCCGACGAGTCCCTCGAGTCCGTCTTCTCATATCTGGTCGCGGCGTAGGAGGCCGAAGATGTACGACCCCACAGTCGCCCGGCTCACCTACCGGGCCCTGCTCGGCCGTCGCCGGGCTCTCATCCTCGGCGCGCTGCCGATGCTGCTGATCGCGATCTCCGTGGTGGTGCGCGGCCTGGCCGGCGCCGACGACCAGACCGCGGCCGACCTGCTGGGCGGCCTGGCGCTCGCCACGATGGTGCCGATCATCGGCGTCATCGCGGGCACCGGCGCGATCGGCCCGGAGATCGACGACGGTTCCGTGGTGTATCTGCTGTCCAAGCCGATCAAGCGGCCCACGATCATCTTCACCAAGCTGATCGTGGCGATCGCCGTGACCATGGTGTTCTCCGCGGTGCCGACCCTGATCGCGGGCTTCATCCTCAACGGCAACGGCCAGCAGATCGCCATCGCCTACACGGTCGCGGCCCTGGTCGCCTCCATCGCCTACGCGGCCCTGTTCCTGCTCCTGGGCACGGTGTCGCGGCACGCGGTGATCTTCGGGCTCGTCTACGCCCTCGTCTGGGAGGCCCTGTTCGGCTCCCTCGTCTCGGGTGCCCGCACGCTCAGCGTCCAGCAGTGGGCGCTGGCGGTCGCCCACAAGGTCACCGGCGGTGACCTGGTCACCTCGGACGTCAGCCTGACGACCGGCACGGTGCTGCTGGTCTCGGTCACCGTGCTGGCCACCTGGTACGCGGGACAGAAGCTGCGCTCGCTGACGCTGGCGGGCGAGGAGTAGGCGCCGGCCAGGAGCAGGCACATCGGCCTTGACGGGGGCTTCACCCCCGTCCGGGCACATTGGATCCGGGGGATGCACTGCTGGGAGGCACGGGAATGGCTGACGAGGCGCTGCCGTACGACGAGTGGGACGGGGTCGTCCTGGACGAGGACTTCATACGGTCCGCGGAGACGTCCGAGCCGTCCGCCCGTGCCCGGATGCTCGCCGCCCGCTGGCGTGCCGAGTCGCCGGAGCCGCAGCCGTGGCGCTCCGACGAGCCGCCCGCGGGGTGGTTCTTCAGCAAGTCACGTCGGCGCAGGTGGCGCCGCCGGTAGGGCGGTGGTGCGCACCGGTTAATTCAGTGGCGCCCAACTCGGGGGCGGGGCAGAGTGGTTGTGCCCCACCCGCCGGGACGGACCCGGCGTCACGATCTGGGAGAGGAGCCGGGCGATGCCCATGCACGGCAGTACGCCCAGCTCCCGACAGGGCAGTTCGCAGCGGACTCCGGAGTAGCCATTACCTCTCCGTGGAGCCGCGGACTGCCCGGGGCGGCCGCTTCGAGCACGCGATGTCGCTCTCGCGTGGGCCGCCCACCCGGAGGATTGGCCGAGTGGTAAGGCACTGGCTTGCTAAGCCATGGTCGGGTCGAGAGGCCCGCGCACGTTCGATCCGTGCATCCTCCGCGAGACGTTGTCACTGGGACTTGGCCGGAATTCAGGGCTCGGGTGCGTCAAGGATTTCAGGGCCCGGGTACGTCAAGAAGGCACCCGGTGCTGCAGGCTGTGCCCACCCTCCCCCACTCTCGGCTTCGCTTGAGCGGGGGAACCCCCATCGCCCTGCGGAACGATTGCCCACAGCGGTCGGGAACGATCGTCCACGGCGGTCGGAATGACTGTCCACAGCAGTTGCACTCAGCTGCCGTCGGCGAGAAGCCTCTCCAGTACCAGCGCGATGCCGTCCTCCTCGTTGGAGGACGTCACCTCGTTCGCCACTGCCCTCAGTTCCTCGTGGGCGTTGGCCATGGCCACGCCGCGGGATGACCAGGTGAACATCGGGATGTCGTTGGGCATGTCGCCGAAGGCGATCGTGTCGGTGGCCTTCAGGCCCAGGCGGCGGGCCGCCAGGGAGAGGCCCGTCGCCTTGGACAGGCCGAGCGGCAGAAGCTCCACGATGCCCTCGCCCGCCAGGGCGACCGTGACGAAGCCGCCCGCGGCCCGGCGGGACGCCTCGGCCAGCTCGTCGTCCGAGAGGGTGGGGTGCTGTATGTAGATCTTGTTCAGTGGCGCGGCCCAGAGGTCGGACACGTCCGTGAACGGCGTCGCCGGGAGCCTTCCGGTGACCGCGTACCCGGGGCCGGCCAGCACCTCGCCGTCGAGGCCGTCCTGGCTCGCCGCCAGGAACAGCGGACCCACCTCGGCCTCGATCTTGGCCAGGGCCACCCCCGCCAGCCGACGGTCCAGGGTGACGGAGGTCAGCAGCCGGTGCTCGCCGGCGTCGTACACCTGCGCGCCCTGTCCACAGACGGCGAGGCCCTGGTATCCGAGGTCGTCGAGGATGTGCCGGGTCCAGGGGACCGCGCGGCCCGTGACCACGATGTGCGCCGCGCCCGCCGCGGTGGCCGCGGCGAGCGCGTCACGGGTGCGCTGTGAGATCGATTCGTCGGAGCGCAGGAGCGTTCCGTCGAGATCGGTGGCGACCAGCCCGTACGGGAAGGCGCCGCTCACTTGGCCACCGGCTCCAGGACCTCCCGGCCGCCCAGGTACGGGCGCAGCACCTCGGGGACGCGGACGGAGCCGTCGGCCTGCTGGTGGTTCTCCAGGATCGCCACGATCGTGCGCGGTACGGCGCACAGCGTGCCGTTCAGCGTCGCCAGCGGGCGGACCTGCTTGCCCTCGCGGACGCGGATCGACAGGCGGCGGGACTGGAACTCGGTGCAGTCCGAGGTCGAGGTCAGCTCGCGGTACTTGCCCTGCGTCGGGATCCACGCCTCGCAGTCGAACTTGCGGGAGGCCGAGGCGCCCAGGTCACCGGTGGCGACGTCGATGACGCGGAACGGCAGCTCCAGCGAGGTCAGCCACTGCTTCTCCCACTCCAGCAGGCGCTTGTGCTCCTCCTGCGACTCCTCGGGAGTGACGTAGGAGAACATCTCGACCTTGTCGAACTGGTGGACGCGGAAGATGCCCTTGGTGTCCTTGCCGTGCGAGCCGGCCTCGCGGCGGAAGCACGGCGAGAAGCCGGCGTAGCGCAGCGGGAGGCGGTCCGCGTCGATGATCTCGTCCATGTGGTAGGCCGCCAGCGGCACCTCGGACGTGCCGACCAGGTAGAGGTCGTCCTTGTCGAGGTGGTAGACGTCCTGGGCCGCCTGGCCGAGGAAGCCGGTGCCCGCCATGGACTGGGGGCGGACGAGGGCCGGGGTCAGCATCGGTGTGAAGCCCGCGGCCGTCGCCTGGGCGATCGCCGCGTTCACCAGGGCCAGCTCCAGCAGGGCGCCGACACCGGTGAGGAAGTAGAAGCGCGAGCCGGAGACCTTGGCGCCGCGCTCGACGTCGATCGCGCCGAGCAGCTGGCCGAGCTCCAGGTGGTCCTTGGGCTCGAAACCCTCGGCGCCGAAGTCGCGGATGGTGCCGTGCGTCTCCCGCGTGACGAAGTCCTCCTCGCCGCCGACGGGCACGTCGGGGTGGACGAGGTTGCCGAGCCTGAGCACGAGCTCCTGGGTCTCGGCGTCGGCCGCGTCGCGCTCGGCGTCGGCGGCCTTGACGTCGGCCTTGAGCTGCTCGGCACGCTTGAGCAGCTCGGCCTTCTCGTCCACGGGGGCCTTGGGGATGAGCTTGCCGAGCTGCTTCTGCTCGGCGCGCAGTTCGTCGAAGCGGACGCCGGACGACCTGCGCCGCTCGTCGGCAGACAGGAGGGCGTCGACGAGCGCGACGTCCTCTCCACGGGCGCGCTGGGACGCGCGCACACGGTCGGGGTCCTCACGGAGCAGGCGAAGGTCAATCACGGGCTCAAGGCTACCGGTGCCGGGTTGCCGCTCACGAATCACTATTCCAACGGGTTCCGATTCGCGGCTTACGTTCCGTTATGGGCGAATTGCCGAGCGTGTCAAGGAAAAGTGTCTCACTCCCTGGGACGGGGCAAACGGCAGGCGTCGTGTTGACTCGATTCCCTTGTGGAGAACGGGATTTGGAAGCCCGGTTGTCCACAGGGGTCCACACTCCGGGAAGAGTTATCCACAGGCTGTGCGGAAGGTCTGTGGATTTCGGAATGGATCACTCCGGAAGTGTTCGACGGGTCGAAGAATTCCCCACCCAAACCGCCCTGACACCTACTTTCGGGTGGAAATTGGTCGCCCCAAAAGATGAACCAAAGGAAACGAGTGGACGAAGGGTGACCTGTGCGCCGGTGGACCCATCTGGGAGCCGCAGGGCGATTTGTCGACTGAGTGGCACTTCGTTGTCGACTTGTCCCCAGGTCGAGAAGAGCGCCTGTGGATAACTCCTGTGGACAACGAAGGTATGCAGGTAGGACTGGCTAGAAACGGCCGTCCTGGCACCGCGCCACCCAGTCCGCCGCCGTGACGAACTCCTCGTCCGAGGTCCCCGGCAGCGTGGGCCGGACATCGTCGGGCTTGATGTCGGCGCGCGGGTACGAGCCGAGGAACCGCACCTGCAGACAGATCCGCTTCAGCCCCATCAGGGCCTCGGCCATCCTGCGGTCGGAGATATGGCCCTCGGCGTCGATGCAGAAGCAGTAGTTGCCGATACCGGCGCCGGTGGGCCGGGACTGCAGCAGCATCAAGTTGATGCCCCGGGTGCCGAACTCGCCGAGGAGGTCGCGCAGCCCACCGGGGTGGTCGTCGCGCTGCCACAGCACGACGGAGGTCTTGTCCGCGCCGCTCGGCGCCGCGGGCCGAGCCGGCCGGCCCACCAGGACGAACCTGGTCTGCGCGTTCTCCGCGTCGTGGATCCCGGTCTCCAGGGGCACCAGACCGTACCGGGCGGCCGCGAACTCACCGGCGAAGGCGGCGTCGTACCGGCCCTCCTGGACCAGCCGGGCGCCGTCGGCGTTCGAGGCGGCCGACTCCCAGACGGCGTCCGGGAGGTTGCTTCTGAGCCAGTTGCGGACCTGCGGCTGGGCGGCCGGATGGGCGGTGACCGTCTTGATCTCGGACAGCTTGGTGTCGGGCCGGACCAGCAGCGCGAAGGTGATCGACAGCAGCACCTCGCGGTAGATCATCAGCGGCGCGCCCGCGACCAGCTCGTCGAGGGTGGTCGTGATGCCGCCCTCGACCGAGTTCTCGATCGGCACGAACGCGGCCTCGGCCTCACCGGCGCGCACGGCGTCGAGAGCGGACTGCACCGAAACGTAGGGGATCAGCTCCCGGGTCGCCGCCTCCGGAAGTGTGCGCAGGGCCACTTCCGTGAAGGTGCCCTCGGGGCCGAGATACGCATAGCTCGCTGGCATGTCCTCACCCTAATGGCCTCGGGGAAACGGGGCTCACGTGTCTCACGGCAGCCCCTCCCCTGAGTGAACCGGGGCGCGCTCAGCCCTCCAGCAGCCGCTGGCCCACGTACTCTCCGCGCGCCGCCCCGCCCGGCACGGCGAACAGACCGCTCGACTCGTGGCGGATGTACTTCGACAGCGCGTCGCCCCGGTCGAGCTTGCGCTGTACCGGCACGAAGCCACGCAGCGGATCCGCCTGCCAGCACACGAAGAGCAGCCCCGCGTCGGGCACCCCGTCCGCGTCGAAGCCGTCGTGGTACGAGAACGGGCGCCGCAGCATGGCCGCGCCCCCGTTCTGGTCGGGCCGCGTGATCCGGGCGTGCGCATTGCCCGGAACGACGTAGTTGCCGTGGGCGTCGGCCTTCTCCAGGTCCATCGCGGTCGTCTCGGTGCCCCCGGACAGTGGCGCCCCGTCGGACTTGCGGCGCCCGATGACGCCCTCCTGGGCCTTGACCGAGAGCTTCTCCCAGTCGTCGAGGAGCATGCGGATACGGCGTACGACGGCATAGGAGCCGTTCGCCATCCAGGCCGGGTCGTTCGAGCCGGACGCCGGGACGAAGATCCGCTTGTCGAAGTCGGCGTCCGCCGGCTTCGGATTGCGGGTGCCGTCGATCTGGCCCATCAGATTGCGGGCCGTCATCGGGTGGGCGGTGGCGCCCGGGGTGCGGTTGAAGCCGTTCATCTGCCAGCGGATGCGGGCCGCGCCGCCCGCCTCCTTCTGGATCGCGCGCAGGGCATGGAAGGCGACCAGGGCGTCGTCGGCGCCGATCTGCACCCACAGGTCGCCATTGCTGCGCGCCCTGTCGAGGTGGTCGGAGGAGAAGTCGGGCAGCGGATCGAGGGAGACCGGGCGCTGCTTGTCCAGTCCGGTGCTGGCGAAGAAGCTGTTGCCGAAGCCGAAGGTGATCGTCAGCGAGGACGGGCCGGCGTCGCGGGCCACGTCCGTGTCGTCGTGCGCGGCGGCCTCGCCCGCCATCAGCCGCTCGGCCGTCGTCGACCAGCGGCGCAGCAGGGCGGCCGCCTCCTTGCGGCCCGCGCCCGCCGCGAGGTCGAAGGCGACGAGGTGGCCCCGGGCCTGGAGGCCCTCGGTGATGCCGGGCTGATGTTTCCCGTGAAACATCGCCCGGCCGGAGCCCACCGAGGTCAGCGGGGTGGCCTGGGCAGGGGCGGCCGCGTACCCCACGGCCCCGCCCGCCGCACCGAGCACAAGCCCGGTCGCACCGGCGGTGCCGAGCAGCTTCCGCCGCGATATCCCCTCTTGGGGGTCGCCGTTCTCCGGGACGGCCCCTTCGGGGGCGATCGCTTCGGATGAGGTGGACTGGTCGGTCATGGTGCGGTTCAGCCGATCTGCGCGTTCTTGGAGACGGACGTCTGGTCGATGTCGGAGGTCCGCACGGTCACGGCGATCTTCCATTCGCCGGCCATGGGGATCTGCACCCCGTCCGCCGCCCAGTGCCCGGTGGCGATGTGGTCGGGGGTCACGGGAAGGGGCCCGATCTTCTTGGCCTCCAGGGTGAAGGCGACCTTCACCTCGGGGATGTCGAAGGCCCGGCCGTTGGGCCGCTGTACGTAGACGTGCATCTCGTTGCCGCCCACGCGCGCGGGGTCGAGGTCGAGTCGTACGACGCCCTTGCCGTCCTTGCCGCCGGTGTCGAACGGCATGTCCAGGGTCAGCGCCCCGGAGGTCGAGGACGACGAGGACGACGAGGAGGACGACGACGTGGCGGCCTTGGCCTCCTGCTCGGTGCGTCCCGGCTCGGTCTGGGTCAGCACGGTGGTGACGGCGAGCAGGACGACCGCCACGCCCGCCTCCGCGAACACCGAGCGGCGCAGGCCGAAGCGGTTGGGGTCGGCCTCGCGCAGCCGCTTCTGCCGGGTGGCGTCCACGGCGGCCCGCTGCCGGGAGAGCTGGGCGGCCCGCTCGGAGTCACCGGCCGCGGCCGGTGCCGTGATGTGCTCCTTGGCGGGCAGCTCCGCCTCGGCCTGCTCCGTGGTGAATGTGGAGTTCGCGGTGTCCGAGAGCCGTGCCGTCCAGCGCCGCGAGATCCACGCGATGCCGACGAGCAGCAGGACAAGCCCGATCTTGACGAGCAGCAGTTGTCCGTACCGGGTGTCGGTGAACGCGGACCAGGAGCCGAGCTGGCGCCAGGACTGGTAGATGCCGGTGGCGACCAGCGCGGCCACGGACCCGAAGGCGAGGCGGGAGAAGCGGTGTACGGCGGCGGCCTCGACGGGTGTGTCGGCGGGCGCCCGGTGGAGCGCGACGAGCAGGGCGACGAGTCCGCCCAGCCAGGCGGCGACCGCCAGCAGATGGAGCACGTCGACGGGCATGGCGATGCCCGGCTGGAGCCCGGTCGAGGCGTGCTCGGCCATCGCCCAGCTCGCCGCCAGCCCGGCGGCGACCACGGTCCCGCCGATGGCGAGCCCGAACCGCAGGTCGCGCTTCTCCTCGTCCTCCCGCTTGTCATACGTTCCGAAGAGCACCGCGATGAACAGCGCGGCCGCGGCGAGCAGCAGCAGCCGGGAGACCAGTGCGGCGCCGGTCTTGGTCTGCAGCACCTGGCCGAGCAGGCTCAGGTCGAAGACGTCGCCGAACTTCCCCGAGGTGGTGTAGGAGCCACGCAGGAGCAGCAGCCACAGGGTGGCCGAGGTGAGCGCGAGCCAGCCGCCGACGACGAGCCGCTGCAGCGCCCGCACCCCGGAGCCGCGCTGCCAGCAGGCGAGCACGAAGGCGCCGCCGCCGACGAGCACGATGTAGCCGGCATACGACACGTACCGCCCGAACCCGTACAGCCAGCCCACGACTCCGCCGCCCGCCGTCTGGTCGGAGACGGAGACGGTGGTCAGGGACGGGGCGCCCACGGAGAAGGTGTAGGCACCGGCGACGGGGTGGCTGTCCGCGGAGACGACCTGGTAGGTGACGGTGTACGTGCCGTTGCCCAGACCGCTCTTGAGCTGCACGGCGTAGGTCGTCCCGCTCACGTCGGACGGCTTGCCGGCGTCCACCCGTTTGCCCTTGGGGTCGAGGACGCGCAGCGAGTCGTCGTTCATCGCCACCTTCTCCGAGAAGGTGAGCGACACCTGGTCGGGGGCCTTGTCGACCACCACCCCCTGCGCGGGGTCGCTGCCGGTCAGCGCGGCGTGCGCGGAGGCCGGACCGGCCCCGGCGAGGAGCGCGCCGGTGACGGCCAGGAACAGCAGCACCAGGGTCCGCAGGCGGGGGGCGATGGTCCGGGTCAAGGTGGTCCCTCCCTCAGTGTCCGGTCGACGGGTTGTACGTGGCGGACTTCACCGGCATCTCGACGGTGAGGGGTCCGGACTTGGCAAACTTCAGCTTCAGCGTGATCGTGTCGCCCTGCTTCGGCCTGCGGTTCAGCTTCTCGAACATCAGATGGTTGCCACCGCTCTTGAACACGAGTCGGCCGTGTGCCGGGACGGCGAAGGAGGTGACCTCCTGCATGCTGCCGCCCACGGTGTCGTGCATGGTGACCCGGCCCGCGACGTCGCTGGTGACGGAGGTCAGCTCGTCCTTCGCGGCGCCCTTGTTCGTTATCGTCAGAAAGCCGGCGGCCATGTCGGCGGAGACCGGCTGGGGCATGTAGGAGGCGCCGACCGACAACTCGGCAGCCGTGTCGTCGGATCCGCCGCAGCCCGCGAGGGCGAGCGCGCCCGCCAGCACGGCGGCGGGTACGGCGAGACGCCTCACGGGTTCGCTCCCTTGATGATCTTGGGCAGGTCCTTGGTGTAGTCGTCGACGGTGGCGTCCTCGCCGTAGAGGAGGTAACCCCCGTCGGTCTTCGGCGAGAAGGCGACGACCTGGGTGCCGTGGACGGAGACGATCTTGCCGTTCTTGTCCTTCTTCGTCGGCTCGATGGAGATGCCGAGGGAGCGGGCGCCGGCCTGGATGGTGGCGAAGTCGCCGGTCAGGCCGATGAACTCGGGGTCGATGCCCTTGAGCCACTTGCCGAGCTCGGACGGCGTGTCGCGGGCCGGGTCGGTGGTGACGAACACGACCCGCAGCTCGGCCTGCTCCGCCTTGGTCAGCGACTTCTTGGCGACCGCGACGTTGTTCATGGTCAGCGGGCAGATGTCGGGGCAGTGCGTGTAGCCGAAGTAGACCAGCGTCGGCCGGCCCTCGGTCTCCTTGCGGAGGTCGTACTTCTTGCCGTGTGTGTCGGTGAGGACCAGGTCCGGCTTCTCGAACGGCTTGTCGAGGAGGGTGGCGGCCTTGGCCGAGCCGGACTCCTCGGAGACCACGGCGATGGGCGACTTGCCGTCGTCACCGCTGCCGCAGGCGGAGAGGGTCAGGGTGGCGGCGGCGAGCAGCGCGGCCGCGGCGAACGTCTTCTTGCGCATAGAAAAATGTCCCAGATATGAGAGCTCCGGAGCGCACCGGGGGTCGTACGCAAGAGTCGCACGACCCCCTGTGCGCGGTGCGGGCGGCGGGGCTCAGGCGGCGGACCGGCGGCGCCCGGCGAGCACGCCGTACGCGACTCCCGCCGCGCCGACGACGATGCCCGCCACGCCGAGTACGCGTGCGGTGGTGTCGCTGCCGCCGGAGGAGCCGGAGTCCGTCGCGGCCGCGGTCTCGGTCTTCTTGTCGGAGGCGTCCTCGGCGGTCATGGAGCCGTGTCCGTGCTCATCGGCGGATGCGGCGGACAGGGTGAGGACGGGGGCCGGGTTCTCGGGCTCCTCCTGGCCGTCCTGCTGCACCTCGATCCAGCGCACGACCTCCTTGTTGGAGTACGTCTGGACCGCCTTGAAGACGAGTTCGTCGGTGTCCTCGGGCAGCGTGCCCAGGGAGAGCGGGAACTTCTGGAAGTAGCCGGGTTCGATGCCCTTGCCGTCGGCGGTCCAGATGACCTTGGTGACGGCCTCGTCGATCTTCTTGCCGTGCATCTCCAGCGGCTTGTCCAGCTTGGACTTGGTGACCTCCACCGTCCAGCCGGCGACCGGCTGCGGCATCACGGAGGCCAGCGGGTGGTCCGCCGGGAAGTTGACCTCGACCTTGGTGGTCGAGGCGTTGTCGCGCTCGTTGGGGACCTTGAAGTCGACGACCGCGTAGCCGCCCTTGGCCGCGGTGCCCTCGGGCTGCACGGAGACATGCGCGAAGGCGGGCGCGGAGAGGGCGAGGACGGCCGAGCCCGCGACGGCAGCGGCGGTGGCGAGACGGGAAACCTTCATGGTGTGGAGCACTCCACTCTGTGTGAGTTCCGGTGAAAGAAGGGGGGCGCGCACGAAGTGCACGCGCGCGTGCCGCACGACGGCGGCCGGCCCCTCCGTCCCGGTCCGGGTGGAGTGGTGTGGTCGCGTCGCGTCAGGCAGCGAGGACGAGTGCGGCGGCCGCGGGCGGGCCGCGCCGGATCACCGAGTGCTGGAGTGCGGTGGTGTGGGGTGCGGGTGGTTCGTCCCCGGCGGTGCGTGGCTGTCGCGGGCCCGCCTCGGGAGCGGCCGGAAGCCCGGCGCACAGGGCACGCACCAGGGCGATCGCCCCGCGCAGGGAGCGTACGAGCGCCCCCTCGGCGACTCCCTGCGCCGACAGCTCCAGCAGACGCAGCACGGCCAGGTCGCCGCGGCGCAGCAGCCAGCCGACGGCCACCGCGGCGAGCACGTGACCGAGCAGCATCGGCAGGGACGGCAGCAGCGACTCCGAGGAGCCGGTGGCGTCCGCCGCGTGGTGCATGGCGCTCATGTCCGTGCCGGAGCCGGTGAGCAGGTGCGCCTGGGAGAGGATGCGGTAGGCGTGGGCCGGGGTGATCGCCGCGACGCCGGTGCCGCACACGAGCCGCGCGGCCCGCTCGACCAGCGTGGCGTCGTTCATCCCGGCCATGGAGCCCATCGACATGGCGCCGGACGACATCGCGCCGGACGACATGGTCGCCGTACCGTGCTGGCCCAGCCCGAACAGCGTGTGCAGCACGGTCTGGCCGAGGGCGAGCAGCGTGACGATTCCCGGCAGTGAGCGCTCGCGTCCGGCGAGCGGTGCCACGAGCACGAGGGCGCCGAGGAAGCCCGCGCCCAGCGTCCACAGCGGAACGGTGGCGCAGGAGGCCAAGGTGTGCCCGGCCGCGGCCAGCACGACACAGACCGCGGCGAACACCGCGGCCCGCAGGATCCGGAGTCGGTTTCCGGAGCGCGCCGTGCGCTGGTGGGGGGCAGTCATGGCGGCCTCATCATCGCACTGGACTCGCCGTTGCCCGACGTCAGGTCCACAAGGTTCCGTTCGACCGGAAGGTCACGCTCTGCCGTGAGCCGTCCCCTCATACACCGATTCCTGCCCGCGCGCATCGTCCGTATGGGCGGGGTCACGCGGACGGGGTGCTTACACCCGGGGATTGGCGGCAATAGGTAACGGTATGTCGAGCCGCGGCCTGGAGGCTGGAGCATGAGCATCTGGTGGTCACTCCATCTGCGCCGCGAGGCCGCGAGCGTGCCGCTCGCCCGCCGGTTGCTGCTCGGCACGATGGAGACCGCGGGCGTCGACCCCGATGTGTCCTACGACCTGTCCGTCGCCCTGGGCGAGGCTTGCGCGAACGCCGTCGAGCACGGCGGGGACGCGTCGCGCGGCGGCTCGTCGGAGGCGTACCGGGTGACCGCCTACCTGGACGGCGAGAAGTGCCGGATCGAAGTGGCCGACTCCGGGCCGGGGTTCGCCCGCGCCCATGCTCCGCGCCCGCCGCGCGTGGACGCCGAGCACGGCCGCGGACTGTTCTTGATCAGGGAACTCGCCGATCACGTCCACATCGGCGACAAGCCGGGCCGGGGAGGGACGGTGGTGAGCTTCGACAAGATGCTCAAGTGGAAGAAAGATCCTTCTCTGCTTACGGCATGACTGCTGCGCAGACATAACGGCCGCGCTAAGGTGCGCGCATGAATATCGAAACCGAGGAAATATTCGAGGGAGTACGGCTACGGCTGCTCGCTCAGGACGATGCTTCGGCGCTTTGTTCCGCATACGTCGAGAACCGCAAACATCTCGAACCGTGGGAGCCGTGCAGACCGGACTCCTTCTTCACGGTCGAGGGTCAGACGGAGCGTCTGGAGGAGCTGCTGCGGCAGTTCGCGGAGGGCGGTCTGGTGCCCTGGGTCCTTGAGTCGGGCGGCGGGCGGATCGTGGGGGCGATCACGCTGTCCGGCATCTCGATGGGCCCCTTCTGCAGCGCCTATCTGGGTTACTGGGTCGCCGCCGACCAGCAGAACCGGGGGCTGGCCAGCAGTGCCGTGGAGCAGGTGTGCCGTATCGCGCGGGACACGGTCGGACTGCATCGGATCGAGGCGTCCACGCTTATCGAGAACACGGGTTCACAGCGCGTCCTGAAGAAATGCGGTTTCGATTCGATCGGCATGGCCCCGAGTTATTTGCATATCAATGGGGAATGGCGGGACTGCCATCTCTTCCAGCGGATCCTGCACGATGCGGATCCGGCCGTCTGACCGAGGTGTTCCGGCCGACCCCGGATTCCCGGGCTTTCACAGCCCTTTGAAAGCTCTTGCCCATGTGCTTGACAAGCGGCCTTCCTAGCTTGCTCGGCCATGACGGGCAATCACCGAAACACATCCCTCACCCGGCGCCGCGCCCTCGCGGTGACCGGGGGCACGGTCGCGGCTGGCGGCCTCGCGGCCGCCGGTTACCAATCGGCCTTCGCCGACACGGCCACGGACGCCGAGACGACCGCCACGGCCTCGGCGACGTCGACCGGCGGCACCTGCACGCAGCTGATGACGAGCGTCACGGAGGGCCCCTACTACCTCGATGGTGCCCTGGTGCGCAGGGACATCACCGAGGGCAAGAGCGGCGTACCGCTGACGCTGCGCCTGACCGTCGTGGACGCCACCGACGGCTGCACCCCGGTCCCCGGCGCCGCCGTCGAGATCTGGCACTGCGACGCCTGGGGCTACTACTCCGGCTACACCACGGCCAACCCGGGTGGCTCGGCCCCGGCCGAGAGCGAGGAGGGCGACAGCGCGAACGACAACACCTATCTGCGCGGCTATCAGATCGCCAACGCCAACGGGGTCGTGAAGTTCGAAACGATCTTCCCGGGCTGGTACACCCCGCGCACCTGCCACATCCACGTCAAGGTGCACACGGGTGGCGAGAAGGAGGACGGCACCTACGAGGGCGGCAAGGTCAACCACACCGGCCAGCTGTTCTTCGACGACGACGTCGCCGAGGCGATCTTCGCCCTGGAGCCCTACTCCAAGCACTCCGGCAGCTACACCACGCTCGCCAATGACATGGTCTACGACGGCGGCGGCGTCACCAGCGGTCTGCTGACCCTCAAGGCCGTCCACAAGAGCGACACGGCCAAGGGCTACAAGGGCTTCCTCACCCTGGGCATCGACCCCGACGCCGAGAACACCGGCGCGGGCAGCGGGGGCGGAGGCACACCCCCGAGCGGTGCGCCCGGTGACGCCCCGACGGGCGCCCCGCCCAGCGACAGTGCCTCCCCGTCGGCCTCCGCGTCATCGTAGCCATGAGCAGCCATGAGTAGCCGCGAGGACGACGCGCTGGCGCGGGCCGCCGTGGACGCGCTCACCTCTGAGCTGGCACTGTCACCGAAACCGGGGCTGCCCGACCCGCGCGACCTCGACGCCCGTCCGACCCGCCGGGACCACGGTTCCCTGCGCTGGTCGGCCAGGGCGCTCGTGCCCGGCCTCGCGGCGATGGCCGCCTCCGCCCGCCGCGCCGGGCGCCCCACCCAGGCGCTGCGGGCGGAACTGGGCGCCATCGGGCGGTGCACCGAACACTCGGTGTCCCTGGCGGGCGGCGGCCACCGGGGCGCCCTGTGGGCGCTCGGCCTGCTGGTCGCCGCGGCCGCCCTCGACCCCGGGGCCAAGGCCTCGGAAGTCGCCGCGAACGCCCGGCGGATCGCCGCGTTCACCGACCGCGGCGCCCCGCGCCGGCCGTCGCGCGGATCCACCGTCTCGGCCAAGTACGGCGCGGCCGGCGCCCGGGGCGAGGCCAGGGCCGGATTCCCGCACGTACGGCGGGCGTTGGAGGCGTTGGCGGCGGCCCGCTCGGCCGGTGCCACCGAGGCACAGGCCCGCCTCGACGCCCTGTTCACCGTGATGTCCACCCTCCAGGACACCGAACTGCTCCACACCGCGGGCCCGTTCGGACTGCGCCAGGTCCAGGCGGGCGCCCGCGGCATCCTGGAGGCGGGCGGTACGGCGACGGAGGCGGGCGCGGCGGCGCTGGCCGCTCTCGACGCCGACCTGCACGCGCGCGCGTGGAGCCCCCGCGGCAGCGCGGGGCTGCTCGCGGGGGCGCTGTTCCTGGACTCGCTGCCGGTCAGCCCACGAGCACGGGCCGCGTGATCTCCTCGGAGGCACGGCCGGCGGCCCGTCGCGTCGCCGGCCCCATCGCGTACGACGCCGCCAGCGTCGCGCCGCCCAGCAGCAGCCAGCCCGGGGTGCCCCACTCCACCAGCAGGGAGGTCAGCACCAGCGGGCCGAGGGTGCGGGCCACCGTGACGCCGGTGCCGAAGAAGCCCTGGTACTCGCCGATGCGGTCGGCCGGGGCCAGGTCGAACGACAACTGCCAGGAGCCGGCCGACTGCCCCATCTCGGCCACCACCTGGAGCGCCGCCCCGGTCACCAGCAGGACCGCGGCCACCCACGGGGAGGCCCCCGCCGTCAGCGCGAACACCGCGCACGCCGCCAGCATCACCCAGCCCGAGCGCCGCACCGCCCACGCGGCCGACGCGAGGCCCGTGACCCCGCGCGCCATGCGCACCTGGAAGGCCATGACGGCCCCCGTGTTGAGCACGAACAGCGCGGACACCAGCCAGTCGGGCGCAGCCGTCCGCTCGGCGATCCACAGGGGCAGCCCCAGGCTGAGCAGCGGCATCCGCAGCAGCAGGACCGTGTTGAGAAGGGTGACGACGACGTACGGGCGGTCGCGCAGCACCCCCGGTTTGCCGCCGCCGTCACGTTTCCGCGGGGCCCCGGGCACCACGGAGGGCAGCCGCAGCAGCAGCCCCGCGCACAGCAGAAACGTCACGGTGTCCAGCGCGAACACCGCCAGGTACGCCGCCCGCGTCCCGGCGTGCAGCGCGAGCCCGCCGATGCCCGCGCCCACCGCCAGACCGGCGTTGAGCGTCGACTGCAGCCGTGCCAGCAGCCCGGTGCGCTCCCCGGCCGGCACCAGCCCCGCCAGCAGCGCCTGCCGGGCCGCCGCCAGCCCCGACTGCGCGGAGGCGTAGGCGCACGCGGCGAGGACGAACGGCACGAAGCCGCGCACGACGAGGAAGGACGCCACCGCCAGCCCCGTCGCCAGCGCCAGCAGCACCGCCGTCCCGCGCGCCCCGCGCCGGTCCGCGAGCCGCCCCAGCGGCACCCCCACCAGCGAGCCGACCGCCCAGCCGACGGTCAGCCCGAGCCCCACGCGCGCGGGGGCGAGCCCCACGACACGGGTGAAGTACAGCGCCGACGTCACGTAGTAGGCGCCGTCGCCGATGGAGTTGGTCAACTGGGCCAGTGCCAGGACGCGCTGCGGACGGTTCGTCATACGACGACACTAGAAGCACGTTGGACCCGTCAACAGGCCCAATGTGAAGGCCCTTCGGTGGTCCAATTCAGGCCCCGACCAGCACCTTCGCCAGCACCTCCAGCGCCTGCGGATACACCCGCTCCCGAGGCGTGCCGTAGCCGACGACCAGGCCCTGCTGCCGTTCCTCGCCGGGTGCGGCGGGTGTGTGCCAGTGGTCCCCCAGGCGGCCGAGGGCGAGCCCCTCCGCCTCCGCGCGCGAGAGCACCTCCGTCTCGTCCGTGACCTCCACCAGGGCGTGCAGCCCGGCCGCGATCCCGCGCACCTTCCGGCGCGGGCCCAGCCGGTCCAGGAGCTGGTCCCTGCGGCGCCGGTATCTGAGCCGGCACGCGCGCACGTGGCGGTCGTAGGCGTGGCTGTCGATGAGCTCGGCGAGCGCCAACTGGCCGATGGACTCGGTGTGGTGGTCGCTGTGCAGCTTGGCGTCCGCGACCGCGTCGGCCAGGTGGGGCGGCAGCACCATCCAGCCCAGCCGCAGCGCGGGGCCCAGGGTCTTGGAGGCGGTGCCCAGGTACACCACCTGGCCCGGTGCCATGCCCTGGAGCGCGCCGACGGGCTGACGGTCGTAGCGGAACTCCCCGTCGTAGTCGTCCTCGACGATCAGGCCCCCACGCGCGCGTGCCCAGTCGCTGAGCGCCCGCCGCCGCTCCGGGTGCAGGGTCACGCCGGTCGGGTACTGGTGGGCGGGCGTGACGACCACGGCGGCCGCGTCGCCCAGCTCCTGCACGCGGGCCCCGCGTTCGTCGACGGGTACGGGCACCACCCGGCCGCCGTTGCGCCGCACCACCTCCCGGTGGAAGGGCAGCCCGGGGTCCTCCATGGCGACGGCGGCGCCGTCCAGCACGCGCGTGAGGAGCGCGAGGCCCTGTACGTACCCGGAGGTGATCACGATCCGCTCCGGCGGGGCGATCACCCCACGTGCCCGCCCCAGGTAGCCCGAGAGCGCCGTGCGCAGTTCGATCCGGCCGCGCGGATCGCCGTAGTCGTACGCCAGTGAGGGTGCCGTCGCGATGGCGCGGCGCAGCGCTCGCAGCCAGGCCGCCGCCGGGAACGCCCCGACGTCCGGGCTGCCGGGCCGCAGATCGAAACGGGGCGCACGCGCGCGTGCGGCCGCCTCCGGCGTACCGGCGTCGACGGAGGGCAGCGAGGCCACCTGGGTGCCCGAGCCCTGCCGTGCCGTCAGATATCCCTCGGCGACCAGCTGGTCGTACGCCGCCTTGGCCGTGCCGCGCGAGATTCCCAGCTCGGACGCGAGCCGCCGGGTCGCCGGCAGCCGGGTGCCGGGCGCCAGCCGCCCGTCGCGCACGGCGTCGCGCAGCGCCCGCTCCAGCCCGACCCGGCGTCCGTCCGCCGAATCGGGCTCCAGATGCAGATCCACCCCGACACCGGACCAGAAGTCGTCCACGAGAACCCTCCCCCTAGGCACGTGAATGGCCGGGTACCGCACAGGTACCCGGCCATCAGTGTCGTATCAGTCGTTGATCCGCACTATAGGGCTTTGCTCAGCCCCGCGGTCAGCGCTTCGGCGATGCTCAGCCCTTCAGCGCCGCCATCCACGCCTCGACCTCGTCGGACCGGCGCGGCAGGCCGTCCGAGAGGTTCCGGTTGCCGTCCTCGGTGACCAGGATGTCGTCCTCGATGCGGACGCCGATGCCCCGGTACTCCTCCGGCACGGTCAGGTCGTCCGCCTGGAAGTACAGGCCGGGCTCGACCGTGAGCACCATGCCGGGTTCGAGCACGCCCTCGACGTACGTCTCCGTCCGCGCGGCCGCGCAGTCGTGGACGTCCATGCCGAGCATGTGCCCGGTGCCGTGCAGGGTCCAGCGGCGCTGCAGACCGAGCTCCAGGACGCGCTCGACCGGGCCCTCGACCAGGCCCCACTCGACGATCTTCTCGGCGAGCACGCGCTGGGCGGCGTCGTGGAAGTCGCGGTACTTGGCGCCCGGCTTCACGGCCGCGATACCGGCCTCCTGCGCCTCGTACACGGCGTCGTAGATCTTCTTCTGGATCTCGCTGTACGTGCCGTTGACCGGCAGCGTCCGCGTGACGTCCGCGGTGTACAGGGTGTGCGTCTCCACGCCCGCGTCCAGCAGGAGCAGGTCGCCGGAGCGGACCGGGCCGTCGTTGCGGACCCAGTGCAGGGTGCAGGCGTGCGGGCCGGACGCGCAGATGGAGCCGTAGCCGACGTCGTTGCCCTCCACCCGCGCGCGGAGGAAGAAGGTGCCCTCGATGTAGCGCTCGGAGGTGGCCTCGGCCTTGTCGAGGACCTTCACCACGTCCTCGAAGCCGCGCACGGTCGAGTCGACGGCCTTCTGCAGCTCGCCGATCTCGAACTCGTCCTTGGTCAGCCGGGCCTCGGAGAGGAAGACGCGCAGCTCCTCGTCGCGCTCGGCGGTGACCTTGTCGGTGAGGGCCGCCTCGATCGCGGAGTCGTAGCCGCGCACCACGCGGACCGGGCCGGTGGCCTCCTTCAGCTTCCCGGCCAGCTCGCGCACGTCGGCGGCGGGGATGCCGAGGAGCGCCTCGGACTCGGTGAGCGAGTGCCGGCGGCCGACCCACAGCTCGCCCTGGCCGGAGAGCCAGAACTCACCGTTCTCACGGTCGGAGCGCGGCAGGAGGTAGATCGTTTCTTCGTGGCCGTCCGCGGTGGGTTCCAGGACCAGGACGCCGTCCTCGGTCTGGTTGCCCGTGAGGTAGGCGTACTCGACCGACGACCGGAAGGGGTACTCGGTGTCGTTCGAGCGGGTCTTCAGGTTGCCCGCCGGGATCACCAGGCGCTCACCCGGGAAGCGGGCGGACAGGTCGGCGCGGCGGCGCGCGGTGTGCGCGGCCTGCGCGATCGGCTTGAGGTCGCGCAGCTCGGTGTCGGCCCAGCCGGACTTCATGTTCTCGGCGAGCTCGTCGGAGACGCCCGGGTACAGGCCGTTCTTCCGCTGCTTGATGGGCTCCTCGGACTCAGTTTCCGGGGTCTCCGGAGTGAGCTCGTCGGCCACGGTCATCCTCCTCGATACGGCACGGTCCCCCCGAACCCTCGGCGATCTCGGTTCCGCTCGAGCAGGGGGACCCCCATCATCGTACGGTCGTACCGGGGTGGCCCTGGGCGGGAAGAGCTGTTATGCCCACGCATGCGAACCACGCGGGTCCTGCTCGGCCGCAGCGACGTGCTGCTCCGCCGGGCTGAAGGGACGTGCCGCCCTGTCGGCCGCAGCGACGTGCTGCTCCGCCGGGCCCGAGTGACGTGCTGCCCTGTCGGCCGAAGCGATGCGCTGCTCCGCTCGGCCGAAGCGATGTGCTGCCGCGTCCGGCTCAAGCGTTGTGCCGCCGCGCTCGGTCCAAGCGATGCGCTGCTCCGCCGGGCCCGAGTGACGTGCTGCCCTGTCGGCCGAAGGGACGTGCTGCCGCGCTCGGCCGAAGCGATGTGCTGCCGCGTCCGGCTCAAGCGTTGTGCCGCCCTGCTCGGTCCAAGCGATGCGCTGCTCCGCCGGGCTGAAGGGACGTGCTGCCCTGTCGGCCGAAGGGACGTGCTGCCGCGTCCGGCCGAAGCGTTGTGCCGCCGCGCTCGGTCCAAGCGATGCGCTGCTCCGCCGGGCCCGAGTGACGTGCTGCCCTGCCGGCCGAAGCGATGCGCTGCCGCGTCCGGCCCAAGCGATGCGCTGCCCCGCCCGGCCGAAGCGAACCGTTCCGCCCCTTCAGCCGCCGCGAGCCGTGCCGCCCCCCTCAGTCGAAGCGAACCGTTCCGCCCCCCTCAGCCGCAGCGAACCGTTCCGCCCCCTCAGTCGAAGCGGGCCGCCAGCAGGACGATGTCCTCCTCGCTGTCCGCCGCGTCCAGGCCGTCCGGCAGTACCGTGCGCAGTACGTGGTCGGCGATGGCACCGGGGTCGCGCCGCAGGGCGCGGGGCACGCTCGTGGCTGCCGCGTGCAACCGGGCGAAGGCGCGGTCCGTGGGGTCTCCGGTGCGGTGCAGCAGCCCGTCGGTGTAGAGCAGAACCGTCTCTCCTGCTTCGGCCTGGAACTCCACGCTGGGCGCCTCCCAGCAGGCGAGCATCCCCAGGGGCGCGGATACGGAGGTCTCCGCGAACTCGGTGCGCCGCTCGCCGATCAGCAGCGGCGGGCTGTGGCCGGCGCCGGCCAGGGTGACCTTGCGCAGCGCGGGTTCGCAGTAGGCGAACAGGGCGGTGGCGGAGCGGGCCGGCTCGGTCAGACGCAGCAGCAGCTCCAGGTCGGACAGGACCGCGACCGGGTCCTCGCCCTCCATCACGGCGTACGCCCGCAGGGACGCCCGCAGCCGGCCCATGGCGGCGACCGCGCTGGGCCCCGACCCGGTCACCGAGCCGACCGCGAGGCCGAGCGCGGCGTCGGGCAGCGGCAGCGCGTCGTACCAGTCGCCGCCGCCGCGCGGGCCGGTGCGGTGCCGGGCGGCGAGCTGGACGCCGGCCACCCGGGGCAGCCGGGACGGCAGCAGTTCCTCGGCGATGGTGGCCAGGCACGCGCGCGTGCGCGCGACCTCCAGCAGCCGGGCCAGGTGTTCGGTGGCGTAGCGGACGTACAGGCCGGCGAGATGGCGCCGGCGCTCGTGCGGTTCGGCGGGCTCGTCGTAGAGCCACACGGCGGCGCCCAGGCGGCCGGCGGCCTCGGTGGACAGCGGCAGGGCGTAGCTGGCGGCGTAGCCGAGCCGGGCGGCCACCTCGCGGTGGCGGGGGTCGAGGCCGTCCTCGGCGAACAGATCGGGGTGGACGATCTCGCCGTCGGCGCCGGGGAGTGCGGCGGCCGTGTCGAGAAGCTCGCCGTACGACATCGCGCCGCGCGGCACGGTCTCGATGTGGCCGAGATCGGCGCGGCCGAGGCCCAGGCCGATGGTGGTGTCGGGGCCGAGGCCGTCGGCCGGTTCCAGTACGACGAGACCGCGCCGGGCGCCCACGAGGGCGGCTCCGGCGCGCAGCAGTTCCTGGAGCGCTCCGTCGAGTGAGTCCGTACGGGCCAGGCGCTCGGTGAGTTCGTGGAGGGTCGTGAGATCCGAGACCCAGCCGGCCAGCCGGTCCTGGAGAAGGGCGCCCGGCGCGGGGGAGTTCGGCGCGGGGACGGGGGCGGTGCCCGGGACGGGAGGTGCGGGCGCGACAGTGTGTGCGGGCGTGGGAACCGTTGAATCGATTCCGGCCACTTTCGAATGCTGAGGGGCGTTCATGGTGTCCGGCCTTCAGACCGGTGCGTATTGCTCAAAAGCATCGCAAACCCCCATGTCATTCTGCGCCGCCGGCGGTGTCTCCACATGTACACGCACTCGTGAGGGGATGTCCAGCATTGTCCTGCCGGGATTCCTGGTGTCCGTGGGCCTCTTGTGGGTTTCTTCCGGACCCCTTGCGGAAAAGCAAAGTTGGCTTAAAACTGCCTCGGGTATCGGTTCATTGCGGTCGACTGGGTTTGCTCCACAGAGCGTCACGACGGTCGAGATGGGTACGTACTCGGAGAAGGCCAGGGGTGGTTGGGGACCCGCCCGGAACCTGGCGGTGGACCCGGGCGTCTTAGCCACCGACGACCGTGCCCCATCCTCCCGTGGCGGAGGCGGAGAGAAATACCCGGAACGGCAAAACGCCAGACTTCGCCACCCCACGCCGCGGCCGTGCTTTTGATAGACGCAGTATGGACGTGAACGCGGCCAACGCTCGACCCCTTGGGGTTCCCCTCGCTCTGGGCGGGGGCGTGATGCGCCATTAGGTACGCACAGTGAAGTGATCGACACATGATGTGATGTGGTCCACGGTGTTGCCAGCGGTGCAACGGAAAGGAACGAGCGCTCATGCGCGAGATCCTCGGAAGGCGACGCAGGCTCCTGTCCAAGCGGAAAGACGGGAGGCCTGAGATGCTCAAGTCGGCCCTGACCTTCGCGACGGAATGGCAGTGGCCCGTACTCCCGGGTGTGGCTCCGGACCCGCAGGGGCGGGCGCGCTGCGCGTGCCCCGACCCGGAGTGCACGGTGCCGGGCGCGCACCCCTTCGACCCCGGCCTCCTCGCGGCCACCACCGACGAGCGCATGGTGCGCTGGTGGTGGACCAACCGGCCGAACGCGCCCATCGTCCTCGCCACCGGCGGCAAGGCCCCCTGCGCGGTCAGCCTGCCGGCCCTCGCGGCCTCTCGCGCCCTCGACGCACTCGACCGGCGCGGTATGCGCCTCGGTCCGGTGATCGCCTCGCCCACGCGCTGGGCGCTGCTCGTCAAGCCGTACTCCATGGAACAACTGGGCGAGCTGCTGTACGCCAAGGACTTCGTCCCCGGCTCCCTGCGCTTCCACGGCGAGGGCGGCTATCTCGCGCTGCCCCCGTCCGAGACCGGCCTGGGCGCCATCCGCTGGGAGCGTGCTCCGCTGCCCGGCTCGGCCTCGCCCTGGGTGCCCGACGTGGAGGCCGTGGTGGACGTGGCGGTCGACGCCCTCACTCGTACGGGTGTGAGCGCACCCGAGTTGTAGGGGTGTCGGGCGCGCGCGGGACCGGCCGCCCGCCCTCGGTCGTTATCTTCCGGTACATGAACGTTCGTCTGCTCGCTCTCGCGGGCGTCGTGGCCTGCGTGGTCGTACTGCCGCTGACCGTGGCGTCCGCGGGACAGGTGGGCGACCCCGCGCGGCCGGTGGCCGACGGGGCTCGGGCCACCGTGCGGACCTCTCCGGACGACGACGCCAAGATTCCCTCCGCCGCCCCCGGCAGTTCCCCGCGGCTGCTCGGCCTGGGCCTGGCCACCGCCACCCGCTGCGGCCTGGAAGTCTCCTCCCCCGACGGTGTCGAGGCGCAGACCTGTGTCCTGACCCAGGGCGAGGACACCTGGGCGCGCACCTACTACCGCAACGCCACCGGCAAGGCACTGGACTCCCTGCTGAGCCTCATGGGGCCCGGCGACCGCACCATGCAGATCCGCTGCGCCGCGGGCGCCGACGACGAGCCCGCCACCTGTGAGACCCCCAGGGAGCACACCCGGGGCGGCCTGGACGCGTACACGGCCGTCGCGGAGTTCGCGGAGCGCGGCTCGGGCGGGCCGCTGCTGCTGCGCTCGGGGAGCAACTACGCCGCCTCCGACGGCAGTTGACGGACGGCTGCGTTCCGTACACCGGCGCCGGGCATGGAAAGGCCCGGTTGCTGGCGACGGGGGATGCACCAGCAACCGGGCTATTGGAACGGTAACAAGAGATCGGCGGTTAGCAAATTCGATCTCGGCTATTCGGACACCGATTGGCCTGTCCCGACGGGGAGTTGTGACAGGAGTCACCTGACGTGACCGGCTGACAGCGGCTGACCGGTCGGTCAGCCGCCGCCCCCGGTGGACCCGTATGTCAGCTGAGCGTGACCTGCCGGTTGGTCAGGCCGCCGCGTGCCCGGCGCTCTTCGGCGGTGAGCGGCGCCTCCGAGGCCAGCGCGGCGGCGAGGCGCTCGGCGAACTCGGCGGCCGGCTTCTCCACGTCGTCGGCCGTGACACCGCTCGGCAGGTCCCAGACCGGCACGGTGAGCCCGTGGGCACGGAAGGAACCGACCAGCCGGGTGCCCTCGCCCAGGCCGGAGCGGCCCGCCGCGTGCAGCCGGGCAAGAGCGTCCAGAAGCTGCTCCTCGGGATGCGGCATGACCCAGCGCAGGTGGTTCTTGTCCGGGGTCTCGCACCAGTACGCGGCGTCCACACCGGTCAGCTTCGCCGTGGGGATGGCCGCGGCGTTGGCCCGCTCCAGGGAGGCGGACACCTCCGGTGTGGCGTTCTCCGGGTCCGGGACCCAGAACTCGAAGCCGCTGTGCACAACTGGCTCGAACGCGCCTTCGGGGTCGAGCAGGTCCTGCAGCCGCGGACCTTCGGCCGGGGCCCGCCGGCCCTGGACGGGCGTGCCCGGTTCGGCGGTGAGGGCGCGCTGGAGGGTGTCGGCCAGATCGCGGCTGATGTCACCGGACGCCGTGTCGTTCTGCAGGCCCAGCAGGACCGAGCCGTCGTCGCGGCGCAGCGCCGGCCAGGCCATCGGCAGCACCGTGGCGAGCGTGACCGAGGGGACGCCCTCGGGGAGGCCGCCCTTCAGGTGCAGTTCGACCGTGGCGGCGGGGACCAGCTCGCGCAGCGCCACCCAGTCGCCCTCGCCCGGCAGGCCCTCGAAGGGGCGGTGCACCAACTCGGTCGCGGCGTGCGCGGCGGCCCGGCCGTGGCACGCCTTGTAGCGCCGGCCGCTGCCGCAGGGGCACGGCTCGCGGGCGCCGACGACCGGGATCTCACCGTCCGTGAGCTGAGGGCGCTTGGCCTTGGTCTGGGGTCGCTTCTTGGCCATCGTGGGTGTCTCCCGGTTACGGCTCTCGTCTCGTACGGGCGGGAGCCTAGCCGTTTGCGCCATCACCGACGGGGACCTGGGGAAGGCGCCGGAATGGCGACCACCGCCGCCGGGTTCAGTCCAGGTCGTCGAACGCGTCCGTGAAGTCCAGGCCGGGCATCGCGGAGACCACGGGGGCCGTGACGCGCGT
This sequence comes from Streptomyces sp. NPDC001406, assembly GCF_042895285.1. Classification (NCBI taxonomy): domain Bacteria; kingdom Bacillati; phylum Actinomycetota; class Actinomycetes; order Kitasatosporales; family Streptomycetaceae; genus Streptomyces; species Streptomyces sp. NPDC001406. Next base: position 14,907 of record NZ_JBIAWG010000018.1, on the reverse strand, counting down.
AGCGAAATCGTCGCGACGGTGTCTCGCGTCGGGGTCGTGCACGTCCTCGTGGACCACGACCCACACCGTGACCTCGCCCCGGGCGTCGTCCCTGACGCCCCAGTCGTCGGCCAGCGCCGTGATGATGTTCAGCCCCCGGCCGCCGTGCGCGGTCACCGACGGAGTGGCCGGAGCCGGACGCGTGGGGCCGCCACCGTCCGTCACCTCGACGACGAGCCGGCCGCGCGGGTCCACGCGCCATGCCGCCCGGACATCGCCGTCCCCGGCCGAGGCGTCGCCCAAGGGGCGCCCGTGTTTGCACGCATTGCTCAAAAGTTCCGAAAGGATCAGTACGGCATCGTCGATGACCGAGTCCGATACGCCACCCATGCGCAACTGATCACGCATCCGGTGTCTTGCTTCCCCCACGCCCGCAGGGCCATGGGGTACGGCCATGCTCGACGACGTGGGCACCTCCTGTGCCACCACCAACGCCACCCCCGAGACCTCCTTTGCCCCACGCCACGGTGTGGATGCCCCATTGGCCTGTACCGGAAACCGGCCAATCCAGGTCCGGTGACGTATTCGCAACGTTCGAACACGGAGCGAACGCGCCGGTGCACTCCCTGTAATGGTGTGGCTTGATTTCGTTGGTGTGGCCGAGAACGGAGGATGCTTCAGCGGACCGGCCGGGTCAAGAGCCGCGGAACGGTCCTTACGGGGCTCTTGACTTCCACCAGGGCTCTTTTACTTCCGCGCACCGCCCGGGCACGCCTCGTGCGTCAGCGGCGGATCAGCCGCGGAGCTGGCGCAGCACCGCGCGCGGGCGGTTGGTGATGACGGCGTCGATGCCCAGCTCGACACAGAGGTCGACGTCCTCGGGCTCGTCCACGGTCCACACGTGCACCTGGTGGCCGGCCCGCTTCAGCCGCTCGATGTAGGCCGGCTGGTTGCGCACGATCCGGATGGACGGACCCGCGATCCGCACGCCCGCGGGCAGCCGCCCGTCGCGCAGCCGGGGCGAGACGAACTGCATCAGATAGACCGTCGGAAGGGTCGGCGAGGCCGCCCGAACCCGGTGCAGCGAGCGGGCCGAGAAGCTCATGACCCGTACCGGCGACTTGGCCGCGGAGGGCGGGGCGTCCAGCCCGAACCGCTTCAGGAGCAGCAGCAGCCGCTCCTCGACCTGTCCCGCCCAGCGCGTGGGGTGCTTCGTCTCGATGGCCAGCTCCACCCGGCGCCCGGCGTCCGCGACCAGCTCCAGCAGCCGCTCCAGGGTGAGTACGGAGGTGTCCGCGCGGTCCTCCGGGCGGTACTCCCAGTCGGGCTCCTCGTCCCGACCGCGCCAGGTCTCGCGCTTCTTCCAGGAGCCGAAGTCCAGGGCGGCGAGTTCGGCCAGCTCCAGGGCCGACACGGCCCCGCGGCCGTCGGACGTCCGGTTGACCCTCCGGTCGTGGACGCAGACGAGGTGGCCGTCCGCGGTCAGCCGGACGTCGCATTCAAGGGCGTCGGCACCGTCCTCGATCGCTTTCCGGTAGGCGGCGAGGGTGTGCTCGGGGGCGTCCTCGGAGGCTCCTCGGTGGGCGACGACCTGAATGTGGTGCTGTCGTGCGTGGGTCACCGCGTCATGGTGCCACCACCGCGGGGTACGCGTGGTGCCATGGGCGCGTACGTGCGACGAACAGGCGCATGGACCTCGCCGCGGAATGGAGTTTTTATCCTAAAAGTCCTATATAAAGGTTGACGCCATACCCACAGCCACCGCTTATGGTGCTCTGACGGCCCGTGGGAAAAGCTGACGACAGACAAAAGCACATGCACAGCTGCATCGCGCCGGACCGTCGACAAGCGTGAACGAGCGTGACCGAGTGCGACCGAGAACAACAGCCGTGGACCTAGGAGAAGAGCTGTGAGCACCGAGAACGAGGGCACCGCGGTACCCCCGGCCCCGTCCGCACCTCCCGTGCCGGTGGCATCTCCCGCTGCTTCCCCGCAGGCAGCCGCAGCCGACGGGGGCGCACCCACCACTCCACTCCCGACGACACCTCCGGGCGCCCCGGAGCAGGGCGTCGCGCCGGCCGCGCACGCCCCCGCCGGCCCGTCCGACGGGCCGCAGGGCCCCGGCCCCGCCCCGGACGGCTCCTGGCCGCCCCCGCCCCCGTCCCCCAAGCTCTCAGCTTCGTTCGAGCAGGGGGGACCCCCATCGCCGTCCTACGCGGACGGCGGCGCCGGAGCGGGTTCCGGCGGCTGGGGCTCGTCGTACCAGCAGCCCGCGCCGAAGCCCCGCAACGGGCGCGGCGGCATGGTCGCCGCGGTCCTGGTGGCCGCGCTGGTCGCGGGCGGCCTGGGCGGCGGCCTCGGGTACACCCTGGCCAGGAACAACGACGACACCGGCTCGACCACCGTCTCCGCCTCGGACAGCAGTGCCGCGCAGGTGAAGCGCTCGCCGGGCACCATCGCGGCGGTAGCCGCCAAGGCCCTGCCGAGCACGGTCACCATCGAGGCCGAGTCCACCAGCGGTGAGGGCGGCACCGGCACCGGGTTCGTCTTCGACACCCAGGGCCACATCGTCACCAACAACCACGTGGTGGCCGACGCCGTCGACGGTGGCAAGCTGACCGCGACGTTCCCGAACGGCAAGAAGTACGACGCCGAGGTCGTCGGCCACGCCCAGGGCTACGACGTCGCCGTCATCAAGCTCAAGAACGCCCCGTCCGACCTCAAGCCGCTCGCCCTCGGCGACTCCGACAAGGTGGCCGTCGGCGACGAGACGATCGCCATCGGAGCGCCCTTCGGCCTCTCCAACACGGTGACGACCGGCATCATCAGCGCCAAGAACCGCCCGGTCGCCTCCAGCGACGGCAGCGCCACCAGCAAGGCGTCCTACATGAGCGCCCTGCAGACAGACGCCTCGATCAACCCGGGCAACTCCGGCGGTCCGCTGCTGGACGCATCCGGCGCGGTGATCGGCATCAACTCCGCGATCCAGTCCAGCAGCAGCGGCGGTCTGGGCGGCTCCGGCCAGTCCGGTTCGATCGGCCTCGGCTTCGCCATCCCGATCAACCAGGCCAAGTACGTCGCCCAGCAACTGATCAAGACCGGCAAGCCGGTCTACGCCAAGATCGGCGCGTCCGTCTCCCTGGAGGAGGGCTCGGAGGGCGCGAAGATCACCGACACGGGCGCCAGCGGCGCGGCGGCGGTCGAGTCGGGCGGTCCCGCGGACAAGGCGGGCCTCAAGCCCGGCGACGTCATCACCAAGCTCGACGACTCGGTGATCGACTCCGGCCCGACCCTGATCGGCGAGATCTGGACGCACGAGCCCGGCGACAAGGTCACGATCACCTACAAGCGGGGTGGTCAGGAGCACACCGTCCAACTCACCCTGGGTTCCCGCGCGGGCGACAACTGACCCGCACGCGCCCGCGCCAACCGGTTACTCTTGTCCCCGCGTCGCCGATCCCGGCCGACGCGGGGAGGCGTGCCCGAGCGGCCGAAGGGAACGGTCTTGAAAACCGTCGTGGCAGCGATGTCACCGTGGGTTCAAATCCCACCGCCTCCGCAGCACGTGTAGGACTCCGAGAGCCGGGGGGGGGGGGCCCGGGGCCCCCCCCCCCCCCGGGCCCCCCCCCCCCCCCCCGGGGGGGAGCGGAAGAAGATTTAAAGGGTAGTGGGCGGGGGGGCCCCCCCCCGGGGGGGGGGCAAAAAAACAAAA
>NZ_JBIAWG010000018.1:0-11206 GCF_042895285.1 Streptomyces sp. NPDC001406 | reverse complement strand
TGGGGCGTCGGGAAAGTGACTCCAACCGGGGGGGGGGGGCGCGGACCCGGGGGTTAAACACCCCCCCGCCGCCCCGCCGGCCCCCCGGCGGGGGGGGGGGCGGCCCCGGGCCCCCCCCCCCGGCTCTTCTCGTTGCCCGCCTCCCGGTTGCGGAAGCTCAGATGTAGCTCAGCGTTCGGCTCGGGCTCTCCCCGCCGGGTGGGGTGCTCAATACGATCACCGCATTGCTCGCAAGGGGATCTTCGAAGTCTGGGCGGTGGTCTACGGTCGGCAAGTGGCAGCTCTGGGCCACCGGCGGCCCGGTGCGGCTTGGCAGACGCCGTCGGTTCTGGCCCGAATCCGCCAATCGACGACCGGCGTGAGGGCTGCGGCCGGCTGGCCGTTGGCCCCCCGCACCGCCCAACTTCGAAGACCCTCGCAAGGCCCAGACCGGGCCGGTCGACCCGTCGACCCGGTCTGGGCCGGTGAATTCGAGGGGGAACAGACATGTTCGGAACGTTGGACACCGGGGCGGTTCTGGGGACGCTCGCCGCGCTCGTTCCCGTGGTCGCGGCAGCCCTCTGGCTTGTTCGCCGCTGAGGGAGTTCACGGGCGGCGGCCCGTCATGCGGGCCGCCGATGCGATTGTTGCGCGTGCCTCGTGTTCGGTCAGGCCGGTGTTGAGGGCCGCGGCGATCAGGGGGGCGATCAGGGCGCGGCCGATGCCGTTCTCGTAGGCGCGGCAGGCCGCCCAGAACAGGCGGGTGTTGCGCTGGCCCTCGTGGGCGGCGAGGACGAACTGGACCAGGCCCTGGCCGCGGTCGCCGAGCGAGGGGTGCGTCGCGGCGTGGGCCGGGCGCGGCGGCGGGAGCAGCAGCCGGAGCAGCGCGGGCGGGCAGGGGGCGGGGGCCAGGTGCGCGGTGCCGGGAGCGGCGCCGTAGACGCCGTGGCCGGTGCGTGAGCCGGGGCCGACCAGGTAGCCGCCGGCGCCGCGGATGTCGATGCCGGGGGCGAGCCGGCTCGCCGAGTTGGGGACGACGACGTCGGGCGGGCCGGTCAGCCAGAGGTGGCGGCCGCCGCTCGGGGTCAGTACGACGACGGTCTCGGGGATCGTGAACAGATGCCGCAGGGCCAGTTCGCGCAGTGCGGCCGAGGAGTCCGTGCCGGACTTGGTGTCGAGGTCGATGCCGATGAGGTGGTGCGGGGGCAGTCCGCACGCGATGCCGTAGCCGGTGGCCCAGGGTGCGGCGGAGAACAGTTCGCGGATGCGGACCGGGTCGGACGAGGCGTCGTACACACCGTGTCCGAAGCGCCCGCATTCGCCGTGGCAGGGAGCCGGGTCGGGGTCGTCGTGGTGGGGGGAGCGCAGGGCCGGGAGCTTCGTCCGGGTCAGGGGGATGACGGCCAGTCCGCGTTCGGCGGCTGACAGGGCGTGTGCGAGGGCCAGCGTCGTGGCCTGCCGGTCGGTGGTGGCCATGCCTTCATTTTCGTACATGCGTTCGAAAAAGGGAAGGGGGGTCGGGGGCGACTCGCCGGGGCGGCAAAGTTGGCCGGAACTGTGCTGGAACGTTTCCTCGCCTGCGGCGCACGGGGTGGAGAAGGGTGTGTTGGTGATGCTTGGGGCAAGGGATTGCTAAAGGTGGTGAAAGGGGTTTATCGACATGTCATCACGCTTGAGGGCGAATCAGGGCATCCGGGGTGGTTCGCCGGGGATCCGCTGGGCAACTCTGGACTCGCGACGTCGTGCACAACCACCGGGGCGGTCGGCCAACTTCCCTGGCAGAAGCCGTACTTGAGGCACTCGACGTACTCGCGGCCAGTGGCCGACGGGTACACCGTTCTGGAGGAACAGACATGGCAAGCATCCGTACCGCCCGCGTTCTCGCCGCCGTCTCCGCGCTTCCGCTCGCAGCCGCCCTGTTCACCGGCGTCGCGGCCGCGGACAACGGCGGCTTCGCGGCCGACGGATCGAACGCGGGCGTGGCGAGCATCGTCGGCAGCGGGGTCGGCCATAACAACAGCGGCAACTCGGCCACCACACAGCAGAACGCGGCCGGCCACGGAGCCTCGAACCAGAGCAATACCGCGCAGGTCAACCGCTCCGCGTTCACGGCCATCAACCAGGGCAACGAGAACGTCCTGATCCACTTCACCAAGCTGTGGTGAGCCGCGTCTGAAGTCCCTTGTGGGGTGCGCTTTTCGGGGTCGTCATGCGTCTGTGCGGCGGTGCTTCGGTACCGCCGCACAGGCGTTTTCGCGCTCCTGGCCGACCTTGACACCCGACGAGATCTGACGGACAGTCAGAAACCGTCATTCGTAGTCATTCGCACGAGGTCGGGAGGCTCACGCCGTGCACCTCGCCCCCACCGAGCGCCAGCAGCGGCTGCGCGCCGAACTCCGCGCGTACTTCCGGGACCTGATGCCCGACGGGACCCTCGACGTGGACGAACAGCGGGCGCTGCTGCGCCGTATCGGCGCCGACGGCCTGCTCGGGCTCGGCTGGCCGGTCGAGTACGGCGGTCAGGGCCGTGGCGCGGACGAGCAGTTCGTGTTCTTCGACGAGGCCCACCGTGCGGGCGCCCCCGTCTCGATGGTCACCCTGAACACGGTCGGGCCCACGCTGATGAAGTACGGGAGCGAGCGGCAGAAGGCCTGGTTCCTGCCCAGGATCCTGCGCGGCGAACTGGTCTTCGCGATCGGCTACAGCGAGCCGTCCGCCGGGACCGACCTGGCGTCGCTGCGGACACGGGCCGTGCGCGACGGCGACGGCTGGGTGGTGGACGGCCAGAAGATCTTCACCTCGGGCGCCCAGCACGCCGACTGGATCTGGCTCGCCTGCCGCACCGACCCGGAGGCGGCCAAACACCGCGGCATCTCGATCCTCCTCGTCCCCACCGACGTGCCCGGGTTCTCGTGGACGCCGATCGAGACGGTGGGCGGGCAGACGACCACGGCCACCTACTACGACGGGGTCCGGGTCCCCGCCGGGAACCTCGTCGGCACCGAGAACGACGGCTGGTCGCTCATCACCAACCAGCTCAACCACGAGCGGGTCGCCCTCGCGGCCATCGGTATGCAGGCCGAGGACTTCCACGCGGCCGTGCTCCGCGCCGCCCGTGCCCCGGATCCGGTGACCGGAAGGCGCCGGATCGACGAGCCGTGGGTGCGCGCGCAGCTGGCCGAGGCGCACGCCCGGCTCGCGGCGACGCGCCTGCTCAACTGGCGCCTGGTGGGCGACGTCGGCGCGGGCCGGCTCGCACCGGGCGACGCGAGCGGAGTGAAGGTGGCGGGCACCGAGTCGGCGGTGGCGGTGTACCGCATCTGCCAGCACGTCCTCGGGACGGACGGGCTGGCGGGACTGGTGCGTGCGGGCTCCCCGGGCGCGTTCGGGGACGGCGGGATCGAGCGGCTGAACCGGGCGGCGCAGATCAACACGTTCGGGGGCGGGGTGAGCGAGGTGCAGCGGGAGATCGTCGCGACGATGCGGCTCGGGATGACGAGGGGGCGGCGGTGAGCGACGGACCGGACGAGCCGGACGCACGGTTCAAGGAACACGATGGGCCAGATGCACGGCTCAAGGAGCAGGACGAGCCGGGCGCACGGCTCACGGAGAAGGAGCACGACGACGAGCTGTACGCACGGCTCAAGCAGTACGAAGGGCGGGCGGCCGCCGTCGCCTGCGTGGGCAAGGACCCGGTCAACGTGCCGATGATCCGGCACTGGTGCGAGGCGATGGGCGACACGAACCCGGCCTACGAGGGGCCGGACGCCGTAGCCCCGCCCACCATGCTCCAGGCGTGGACGATGGGCGGCCTCTCCGGCCACGAGGGGCGCACGCCCGCGTTCGACGAGCTGATGACACTCCTCGACGACGCGGGCTGCGTCTCGGTCGTCGCCACCGACTCCGAACAGGAGTATCCGCGGTCCCTGCGGCCCGGGGACGAGGTCACGTTCGACACGGTGATCGAGTCGGTGTCGGAGCGGAAGACGACGAAGCTCGGCACGGGGTACTTCATCACGACCCGCATGGACGTGCGGGTCGGCACGGAACTCGCGGGCACGCACCGCTTCCGCATCCTCAAGTACGCCCCGTCCCGCCGCACACAGCGACCCCCGCGCGCCCGGCGTCCCCACCCGGTGGTCAACCGGGACAACACCGGCTTCTGGGAGGGCGTCGAACGGCACCGGCTGCTCATCCAGCGCTGCGCCGGCTGCGGCACGCTGCGCCACCCCTGGCTGCCGGGCTGCAACACCTGCGGCTGCCCGGACTGGGACACGGTCGAGGCGAGCGGCGTGGGCACGGTCCATTCGTACGTCGTCATGCACCACCCGCCGTTCCCGGCCTTCGACCCTCCCTATGCGGTGGGGCTGATCGAGCTCGCGGAGGGCGTGCGGATGATCAGCAACGTGGTGGGGGTGCCGTACGACAAGGTGCGCATCGGTCTGCCGGTCCGGGTGGAGTTCCGGACCTACGAGGACGAGGAGGGCGCACTGGTCCTGCCGGTGTTCCGGGTCACCGAGGGCGAGGCCTGACATGGACTTCACGCCCACGGAGGAACAGGCCGAGGCCCGCGACCTGGCCGCCCGGATCTTCGGCGACCTCGCGACGCACGAGCGGCTCGAAGCCACCGGCACCGGCAGCGACCCCGAGCTGTGGAAGGCGCTGTGCGGGGCGGGCCTGGTGAGCGCGGTGGCGGAGCTGGGCCTGCTCGGGCTGGTGCTGCTGCTGGAGGAACAGGGCCGTACGACGGCTCAGGTGCCGTATGCGGCGAGCTGTGTCCACGGGCTCCTCGCCCTCACCGCCCACGGCACCGCGGAGCAACGGGAGCGGCTGCTGCCGGGCATCGGGGACGGCTCCGTGGTGGTGAGCGGGGCGCTTCCGGCGCAGGGAGGGGTACGGGCCTCGGCCCGGGGAGGGGTACGGACCTCGGCTCAAGGCGGGATACGGGACCTGGCTCGGGGCACGTTGACCGGCACCGTCCCCGTCGTCCCCTGGCTGCGGGACGCCACGCACGTCCTCGTCGCCGACGCCGGCCGGCGGCTGTGGCTGGCCCCTCTCGCGGAGGGCACCACGGTGACGCCGGTCGAGCTGACCGCGCCCTGGTCGGCCGGTCGCCTCACCCTCGACGACGCGCCCGCGGAACGGCTCGGCGGCCAGGACGCCTACGCCGGTGTCCTTGCCACCGCCCGCATCGCCTTCGCCGGGCTGCAGGCCGGGGTGTGTGCCGGATCGCTCGCGCGGGCCGTGGCCCATGTGAACGGCCGGGAGCAGTTCGGCCGCCCGCTCGCCACCCGGCAGGCGGTCCAACTGCGCGCCGCCGACGCGTACATGGACACCGAGGCGATACGGGTGACGGCGTACGAGGCGGCCTGGCGGCGCGACATGGGGCTCCCCTACGACACGCACGCGCTGACCGCCGCCTGGTGGGCGTCCGAGGCGGGACAGCGGGTCGTCCACACGGGCCAGCATGTGCACGGCGGTGCGGGCGCCGACCTCGGTCATCCGGTGCACCGGCACTTCCTGTGGGGGCGACAGCTGGACGCCTATCTGGGATGCGGGGGCGAAGTGCTTCAGGAGCTGGGGGAGTTGATCGCGAGTGCGGAGTGAGGGCATGGCCATGCTGACGGCGGGTGCGGAGCTGCCGCCGCTGGAGATCCCGATCACGCGGACCCTGATCGTGGCCGGCGCGATCGCGTCCCGCGACTACCAGGACGTCCACCACGACGCCGAGTTGGCCCGGCAGAAGGGCTCCCCGGACGTCTTCATGAACATCCTGACGACGAACGGCCTGGTCGGCAGGTACATCACGGACCACTTCGGCCCGACGGCCGTGCTCCGCAAGGTCGCCATTCGGCTGGGGGCGCCCAACTACCCGGGGGACTCCATGGTGTTGACCGGCCGGATCGAGGAGGTGGACGGCGACACCGCCACCGTCCGGGTGACCGGCTCCAACGGCATCGGCAGACATGTGACCGGCACGGTGACGGTCACGGTGAGGGGCGCCGTGACGGTCACCGTACCGGCGGAGGGTGGCGCGCGATGAGCGTACGCGGCCGGGACACGCTCGGCGGACGCGCGGCGATCGTCGGTATCGGTGCCACCGAGTTCTCCAAGGACTCGGGGCGCAGCGAGCTGCGGCTGGCGGTGGAGGCGGTGCGGGCCGCGCTCGACGACGCGGGGCTGACCCCCGAGGACGTGGACGGTCTGGTGACGTTCACGATGGACACCAGCCCGGAGATCACCGTGGCCCAGGCCTGCGGGATGGGTGAGCTGTCCTTCTTCTCCCGGGTCCACTACGGCGGCGGGGCGGCCTGCGCGACCGTGCAGCAGGCGGCGCTCGCGGTGGCGACGGGCGTGGCGGAGGTGGTGGTCTGCTACCGGGCGTTCAACGAGCGGTCGGGGCGGAGATTCGGCTCGGGCGTGCAGCACCGGGAGCCGTCGGCGGAGGGTGCGGCGCTCGGCTGGGCGCTGCCGTTCGGACTGCTCACCCCGGCGTCCTGGGTGGCCATGGCGGCACAGCGCTATCTGCACACGTACGGGCTGACCCCGGAGGCGTTCGGGCACGTGGCCGTCGTGGACCGCAAGTACGCGGCGACCAACCCGGCGGCGTACTTCCACGGCCGCCCGATCACGCTCGCCGACCACGCCGCCTCGCGCTGGATCGTGGAGCCGCTGAGGCTGCTGGACTGCTGTCAGGAGACGGACGGCGGCCAGGCGCTCGTCGTCACCTCCGTGGAACGGGCCCGCGACCTGCCCCACCCGCCCGCGGTGATCGCGGCCGCCGCGCAGGGGGCCGGCCGTGCCCAGGAGCAGATGACGAGCTTCTACCGCGACGACCTGACCGGTCTGCCGGAGACGGGGGTGGTGGCCAGGCAGCTGTGGCGCACCTCCGGGCTGGCCCCGGCCGACATCGACGTGGGCATCCTGTACGACCACTTCACCCCATTCGTCCTCATGCAGCTGGAGGAGTTCGGGTTCTGCGGGCGGGGCGAGGCGGCGGACTTCGTGGCCGAGGAGCGGCTGCCGCTCAACACGCACGGGGGACAGCTCGGGGAGGCCTACCTCCACGGTATGAACGGGGTGGCGGAGGGGGTACGCCAGGTGCGGGGCACGGCGGTGAACCGGATACCGGGGGCGGACCGGGTCCTGGTGACGGCGGGGACGGGGGTGCCCACGTCGGGGCTGGTCCTCGCGGCCGACGGCTGAGCCCTCAGGGGTAAACCCGTAGTAGCGGACGCCCGGCACTCCACCTTCAGGAGGTGTAGGTGCCCCCACTCCTACAACCTGAGGGGGACTCGGCTTCGGGACCTGGGACCGATCCGCCGCGCGGGGGGTCGCTCATAGCGTGGAGCCATGACCACACCCGTCTGCACAAGCGCGTCGGACGCCGCCACATCGGTGAGGCAGACCCTCCCCCCGTCCCGGCTCCGCCCGACCGGGGGGACTCCCGCGTACCCGTCGTTCGCGTCGTACGTGAGGGCTCGCCATCCGGTGCTGCTGCGTACCGCACGGTCGCTGACCGCGAACCCGAGCGACGCGGAGGACCTGCTGCAGACCGCGCTCACCAAGACCTATGTCGCCTGGGAGCGGATCGAGGACCACCGGGCGCTCGACGGCTATGTGCGCCGGGCTCTGCTGAACACGCGGACCTCGCAGTGGCGCAAGCGCAAGGTCGACGAGTTCGTGTGCGACGAGCTGCCCGAGCCGGAGCCGGTGCCCGGCGGGGACGACCCGGCGGAGCGGCAGGCGTTGCACGACGCGATGTGGCGGGCGATCGCGAAACTGCCGGCCCGGCAGCGGGCGATGGTCGTCCTGCGGTACTACGAGGACCTGAGCGAGGCCCAGACGGCCGAGGTGCTCGGGGTGTCGGTGGGGACGGTGAAGTCGGCGGTGTCACGGGCGCTCGGAAAGCTGCGCGAGGACCCGGAGCTCGACCTGGTGCGATAGGCGCGCGCGGCCCTCCCGAAGCAAGCGCGCGACCCCCCGAAGCCCACGAGTTTGCCTGCCCCTAGTGACATACCGCGCGGTATGTGCGCAGAATCAGCGCAGCCCTTACCACCGCGTAGGCAAAGTCGCCCCGGGAGGACTCCGTGCTGAGCACCATGCAGGACGTACCGCTGACCGTCACCCGCATCCTTGTGCACGGTGTGCTCGTGCACGGACAGTCCCAGATCACCACCTGGACCGGGGAGGGCGAGCCGCAGCGGCGCAGCTTCGCCGAGGCGGGCACCCGCGCGGTGCAGCTCGCGAACGCCCTGCGCGACGACCTCGGCATCCGGGCCGACGACCGGGTCGCCACGCTGATGTGGAACAACGCCGAGCACGTCGAGGCGTACTTCGCGATCCCCTCCATGGGTGCGGTGCTGCACACGCTCAACCTCCGCCTGCCCGCCGAGCAACTGGCCTGGATCGTCAACCACGCCGCCGACCGCGTGATCATCGTCAACGGCTCGCTGATCCCGCTGCTCGCGCCGCTGCTGCCGAGGATGACGAGCGTCGAGCACATCGTCGTCTCCGGCCCGGGCGACCGCTCCCCGCTCGCCGGCGCCGCGGCGCAGGTGCACGAGTACGAGGAGCTGATCGCGGACAAGCCGACGACGTTCGACTGGCCGGAGATCGACGAACGCCAGGCCGCCGCCATGTGCTACACCTCCGGCACCACCGGCGACCCCAAGGGCGTGGTCTACAGCCACCGTTCGATCTATCTGCACTCCATGCAGGTCAACATGACCGAGTCCATGGGGCTGACCGACCAGGACACCTCGCTCGTCGTGGTCCCCCAGTTCCACGTCAACGCCTGGGGCCTGCCGCACGCCACCTTCATGACCGGCGTCAACATGCTGATGCCGGACCGCTTCCTGCAGCCGGCCCCGCTCGCCGAGATGATCGAGAGCGAGAAGCCGACCCACGCGGCAGCCGTCCCCACCATCTGGCAGGGCCTGCTGGCCGAGCTGACCGCCAAGCCCCGGGACGTCTCCTCGCTCACCCAGGTCACCATCGGCGGCTCGGCCTGTCCGCCCTCCCTCATGAAGGCCTTCGACGAGCTCGGCATGCGGGTCTGCCACGCCTGGGGCATGACCGAGACCTCCCCGCTGGGCACGGTGGCCCGCCCGCCGGCCCACGCGGTCGGTACGGAGGACGAGTTCGCGTACCGCCTCACCCAGGGCCGCTTCCCGGCCGGCGTCGAGGGCCGCCTCACCGGCCCCGGCGGCGAGCGCCTTCCCTGGGACGGCGAGTCGGCCGGCGAGCTGGAGGTGCGCGGCCCGTGGATCGCGGGCGCCTACTACAACGGCCCCGACGCCGAACCGCTCCGCCCCGCCGACAAGTTCAGTGAGGACGGCTGGCTCAAGACGGGTGACGTCGGCGTCATCAGCCCCGACGGCTTCCTCACCCTCACCGACCGTGCCAAGGACGTGATCAAGTCCGGCGGCGAGTGGATCTCCTCGGTCGACCTGGAGAACGCGCTGATGTCCCACCCGGACGTCGCCGAGGCCGCCGTGGTCGCGGTCCCCGACGACAAGTGGGGCGAGCGCCCGCTGGCCACGGTCGTGCTGAGGGAGGGCTCCAGCGCCGACTTCGCGACTCTGCGCACCTTCCTCGCGGAGGAGGGCAAGATCGCCAAGTGGCAGCTCCCCGAGCGCTGGACGCTCGTCGAGGCGGTGCCGAAGACGAGCGTGGGCAAGTTCGACAAGAAGGTGCTGCGCAGGCAGTACGCCGAGGGCGGCCTGGATGTGACCAAGCTCGGCTGACGCCCCTCCGCACGACCGACAGCCCCTGGCTTGCGCCGGGGGCTGTTCGTCATGCGGGGGTTTCGGGGGAGGGCGGGGGTACAGGGTCGACCACGAAGGACCCTCGGGCGCGCACGGTCACCACCAGCCCTCTGTCCCGGAGGATGTCCATCGCGCGGCGGACGGTGCCCGGACCCACCCCGTAGTCATGGGTCATCGTGAGTTCTCCCGGGAGCCGGGTGCCAGGCGGGTACTCACCGGAACGGATCTTCCGCTCGATGATTGCGGCCAGTTGTTCATAGACGTAGTGCGGCGAGTCGGGGCTGATTCTGTCCACGTTTTGACCGTAGGGCGCCACTTTCCACTGCGCATCACTCCCTACTGCTATCAACCACTACCTACCACTACTCACTATCGCTAAGCTCGGGACGGACAAAAGCGCCCCGGCGGGAAGTCTGCAGCTTCCACGCCGGGGCTGAGCCGACTGCAACGGAGTCGACCTGTGCGCACCCTACTCGTCGCGATCCTGCGATTCCTGCTCCCCGCTCGTGGAGCCCACCGGGCCGAGGGGCCCGTGTCCGTCATGGCGCCCCCGCCCGCTTCCGCTCCCCTTCCCTCTCCCGGTCACCGTCCTGCCCTGACCGCGCCGCGGTACCCGTCCGTCGTCTTCGTCGACGGTCTGCCCCTCGTCCGCCCGTACGTCCCCATGGGAGTCGCCGTATGAGCATGCGCCGCCTCCGCAGCCTCGGCGTCGACCCGGTCACCGGAAAGGCGGTCTACGCCGTCACGGAATCCGGTGGTTTCCTGGCGGCGCTCGCCGATGCCCACGCCGTGCGCGCCGCGGCCGCCCTGCTTGCCGTCGTGGGCGCCGTACTGGAGGCCGACCGGGCATCCGACGCCGAACTCGCCGCGTTCGTACGGCCGTTGTACGACGCTCTCGCGGAGTGCGTCGCGATGGTGGCGGCGGACCGGGAGTAGAACCCCGCGCCCTTCCTAGTGCCGCATCAGGCAAAGTTCGCCTCGTTGTGACGTGTCGTCCGGTTGCTGCGCCCTGCGGCACCAGACGGTCAGAATGATCGCGTGGCTGAACGCGTGCGGGTCCGTGAGATCGATGACGACGAGGGACGGCGCCTGCTGCGGATCATCCGCCGGGGCACCGGATCGGTGGTGACCTGGCGGCGGGCCCAGATAGTGTTGCTGTCCGCCCAGGGCCTGTCCGTTGCGAAGATCGCCACGGTGACGTTCACCAGCGCGGACCGGGTCCGCGACGTGGTCCACAACTTCAACGCCGACGGCTTCGACTCGCTCTACCCGAAGTACAAGGGCGGGCGCCCGAAGACCTTCACGCTGCCCGAGCGCCGCGAGATCAAGAAGATCGCCAAGTCCAAGCCGGCCGAGCAGGGCCGGGTCTGATGCACGATCGGGTGACATCTGAACTGGCTTGCCCTGTGGGGCGGGTGGGAAGGATGTCGCTGTGCCCAAGCCTTATCCGGAGGAGT
>NZ_JBIAWG010000017.1:151444-210647 GCF_042895285.1 Streptomyces sp. NPDC001406 | reverse complement strand
GGCCGGCTGACCCCCATCGAATTCGAGACCGTCATGACCACGTCGGCCCTCCAGGCCGCGTGACCACACCTGTCACCCGAACCTGCATCAGACCCCTCCCTCCTTCTCGTCTGTGTGATTGTCGCCTGACGACTCAGGGAGAAGGAGCACAACACACGTGCGGCGCTCTGGTGCGGTCAATTGCCGCCTGAGCAGCAGCTGTCGCCCTGTATGCCTGGATCCTGTGGTCCGCTCCGCTCCTTCGCGGCACCGCCAGGTTGTCTGCACAGCACTCCCCTGCTCTGAATCAGGGACCGCTCGCTAGTACGGCCATCAGCCGCCGCCCCTCCGCGGCGCTTAGACTCTCACCGTGGTAGGAGAGGACGCCCACTTAAAGGGAATCTCGGGAGCGAAGAGAGCCAAGCTCTACCTCGAGGGCACGATGCGGATCTGTGGGGCCTTCGCGAACACGGACTCGGACGCCTGGGCGAGGAAACTGACACTCGCCTGGCCGGAGGGCGGACAGACCTTCTCCTTCGACCTGGGCGGGTCGATGCGGGGCGCCCCCTACCATGGCGACCAGTTCTGCGCGGAGGTCAAGCACTATCAGGGGCCGGCGGACCAGGGCACTCACTTCGTCGAGTTCCTCGCCAAGTGCTACGTCGCGCACCAGGAGAAGTACCTCTTCGGTGATCACTACATGTGGATCACCTGGGCCCCCTTCAATGTGAACAGTTGGTCGCAACTACACGAGCCGCAAAGGATCGAGTCCGCTGTCGTCCAACACCGGCAACGCATCTTCGGTGACGTCTCCGAGGACGAGGCCAGGAAGAGGATCGACGCGAACGCGGTCCAGAGCGTGTCCGAGCGCGTGTGGCGCATCGTCCTGTCAGAGAAGCAGGAGGGGTTGCTGCCCCTCACCGAGTGGCGGGCCATCCTGGCGCACGAGCTGACCCTAAAGGGGGAGTGGTGAACGCCGTCGCATCGTCAATCGCCGAGGCACTCGAGGCGGACGACCCGTACCGCTCGTTCGCCGAAATCAAACGACTCCTCGAACAGCACCTTCGGCAGATCAATCCGCAGATCCGAACCAGGCGCACCGGATACTACAACCACACCCACATGCCGGACCTGGTCATGCGATGGCCGCACGACGACGACCTCAGCGACCGATACGTCTACCTGCGCAGCACGACGGACGCGGACGAGCTCGGGTTCGACATCAGGCGCCTTGCTCGCCAGGACCGGCCCATTGTTCTGGCGCTCGGCGCTCTCCGCCCGTCCTTCGACGCCCGCACCCTGGATTCGCTCGCGATCGACCACCACACCCTGGTCTTGGACTTGGCGGCTTTCGCGGAGCTGACCGCTGGCGAGTCGGCCGACGCCGCGTTGAGGCGTCTGATCGCGAACACCGTCATTGAAGGCGGCCAGGGCCTCCTTGACGAGCGCTCCGTATCCCGGCTGGCCCGTGCCATGACGACCGGCGCGCAGGCAGCCCGCCGCGGTGAGCGTGAGGGGACTGAGGACGCGCTTGCCTTTGCCTCGGACACGCTGTCCCCACCGATCGCGCGCCGCCTGACGGCCTTCTTGGGTACCTTATGGCGCGCTAGTGGTGCACCGGTAGCCGCACTCGAACGCGCTCCCAAATATCCGCAGCAACTGGACGAGTCGTCGCTCGATTACCTCCTCGAAGGCCAGGAGATCCCTGATGGCAACTTCTGGAGCCGTATCGCCCGTGAGATCACTCTGACCGATCTGCTGCGGCACGGCAGGATCACCGCCACCGACAATCTCCAGCACCTCATGCGCGCCGCGCTGAGCACATGGAACGCCCGGGTATGCGGCGTAGCCCCCTCCTCCGTCGCCGCTCGCCGTGGCGCAGCCCCCCTGCACTGGACTACGGGCGAGGGAGTCCTGAGCTTCGACGCGCCCGGCTTCGTTCTCACGCTCGCACAGAAGGTCGACCACCTGACATCGTCGGCGGCACGAGCGGCGTACGAACTGCCGGCCCTCGACGAGGTCGGCAATCGTCTGCCGCTCCTAGGGTTGAGCCTCAAGGCCATCACACTGGTCAACGGTGGCGGAAAGGTGGCGTACGAAGGAGAGGTGGGCGCTTTGCATGGGGACCGGCTCCGCCACCTCAGCGAATCCCTCGGACCAGGAACCCTGGTCAAGAATCTCGAAGCCCTACCGCCAAGTGGCGTACCGGTGAGGTACAACTTCTCCGCCCGGACCGCCTCGGTGAAGCCGCCTCGCGGCAGTGTCCCACTGCTGGAGCTCGTGAACACGTCCATCCGACTCTTCACGGATCTATCCCGCGCGGAGGAGGAACGCCTCGTCGAGGTGATCCCATCGGGCGGCCGCACCCTGCATGCCGGAATCGAGCACGACATGCCGGAGGCAGAGTCACCCGCCGACTGACCCGCGGTGGGTCCACTCCAGAGGACCAGCCTCAGTCCTACTGGGATTCCTCGGAACCGTCTTCGCTCGCTCCAGCGATCTTGCCGCCGACGAATACCACGCCCAGCCCGAGGGCGGCTGCACCGGCGGCTGCCACCACCTTCATCCCCGCCCCCAGAAACTGCTTGCTCTCGCTGTCCTTCTCGCCTACCCGCTGTACGTTTTGGTCGAGGCGGTCGTGAAGGGCCTCCCGTTGCGCCCAGCTGAGGTCGTCCCGACCGAGGTCGGCCTGCAGAGCGTCCCGCTGGTCCTGCGAAGCCTTGTAGAAGTGGTTCTGACTGTTCTCGTTGGCTGCGAGAGTGGACTTGTGTGCCTCTGTGACCGCATCGATGTCGGCCTTGCCCAAGTCCTTGAAGCCGGGGAACTGCTCGATGAGCTTGAGCCGCACCTCGGTGGCCATCTCGGGCATCGCTGCCGCGAACTTGAGCACCTTGGCCTTGGACAGGCTCCGCCAGTTCGGGATACCCAACTTCCGCTTGAGCGCTGCTTCGTTCACGTAGCCCATTCCCTGACTCCGTCCGTCGTCCCGTGAGGCATCCTGGATAGTAGCGGTGCCCACCGACAAGCCCCTCTTCGACGTCCTCGGCCTGTTCGCCATGTCTCTGTGAGCCGTATTCGGGGGGCAGGTGCACCCACTGCGTCAGTCAACGGCACGACCTGACCGACGGTCGCATGGTCGGGACGGCACGACCGCAGGAATCAGCTCATCTCCGATGGCCGGTCAAGGTCGAGCACCGGGGCCGGCCCCAGGTCGAATCCGCAGATCTTCATCCCGGCGAACGAGGCATGATCCCCGTCCAAATGAAGCCACACGCGAGGCTCCTCGTCGTCGAGAATGACCTAGGCGGCGCCCGTTGCGCGGCCAGCTCCTCCATGACCGTCCACGGGACGGCGACGCCTTGCGCCCCGTTGCCTGGATGGTCTTGAGCAGGTCGACGCTGGCGTTGTCAGGGGAGACACCCCACAGCATGTTCGTGTCCAGGATGATCAAAATAGGCGGCTCCGTCCCCGGGCGGCGTGCAACAGGCGGGACAAGCCTCCCCGGTCCGGAGCGGCCCCGTCAGCGAATTTCGATCACACACTGCCCCTTCGACGGCGGGCCTCTCGTACGCACTGGGCGCGCCGACGCGACTCTAACGGCGTGAGGCTCCGTACCGGTGGAGTCGCTGCGTACTACGGGAAGCCGTGATGTGCCAGAGTTCCGGTACCGAACCGACGTAGGGCCGTGACGCTCATTTGACGCTCCGGGCGCCCGGCGGCCCTCATCCGGGACCCAAAATCATCTCTGACCTGCTGCTTTCCTGCCTGCGTCCAGGCCGACATCTTTCCGATGACCCACCAGGTCGGTGTGCCGCGATTGAACCGGTCGCGAAGAGCCCCTGAACTGCGGTTGTGGGCGCACAATGTGCGGTGCGGGCGTTCAGTAGGTGGGACCGTAAGGGCTCCAGTGCCCGAGGAAGGGTTTCAGGTCGTCGGCTTGTGGCTTGGGAATGTCGGGCAGCCGGGGCGGTGTGTTCAATGGGTCGAGGCGTTCAACGGTGGCCGCTGCCCAGCTGATCCATTCCTCGGCTTCGGTTCTGGCCTGGCCCGGAGGCATGTCCTCGACTCGCGTGCGTACGGTGCTCACGTATTGGGTCAGTCGGGTGGCGTGTCGCCATGCCGCTTCCTGGGCTTCGAGGTGCCGGACGCGGTACGCCTCTGCGTACCGGATGCGGGCTTGTTCCATGGCGGCTTCCCAGCGGATGCGCTTCTGGCGTGCCGCTTCGGCCTCGTCCTGACGTCTGCGTTCGGCGGCTTGGCCGCGCAGCGTGACCTCCTCCTGTGCGATCTCGGCGAGCTGCTGTTCGAGGGCGCGGCCGGGAGCGTCGGCCCATTCGCTCGCTCGGTGTGGCTGGCCGCCGCTGAGGATGATGCGGAGGCGTTCGGATGGGGTGTAGTCGAAGCGGGGGATTCTGACCCAGGAGTGCTTCTTGGCGTCGGCGAGTTCCTTCTCGGTGGCGACGTGCTCGGCCCGGTCCTGCTCCTGGAGGACGACAAACCCCACTGTCTGGCCCTGTGCGGTGATGGTGAAGTGGGGATTTGCCCTGCGGCGGCGATGAGGTGGGGGTGCGAAGCCGGTCTGCCCGGCCGAGCAGGTGTGTCCGTCGGCCTCGGCGGCGGTGATCAGTGCCTGGATGAGCCGGAGAGCGCGTCCTTGGACGGGCTTGGTCAGGCCCAGCGGCTGGCGTTCGTTCTGCATGGCCCGCACCACGGTGTGCGGCCGAGTGAGCCGCGAGGGCACGGGGACGGGGTCGAGGACGGCAAGGCGCCAGGCGGGGATGTCGACGAGCTTGATCTCGTACCCGTCGCGGCACCAGTTTCCGTACAGCTCCTTCGTCTCCGGAACCCTTCCGGACCTGCGTGCGGCGGCGACGCGGGACGGCCACTTCTCCAAGCCGGGACCGCTGCCGCTCTTGACGATCTTGCCGCCGGCCTCCGCGAGCTCCTGTAACAGCTGCTCCGTGAGCGTCACACGAGGATGTGAGGGAGGGCTTGGCTTCCGCTCGGTGGCCGGAGTTTCCTGCGCTCTGGTGGACTTAGGTCGTGGACCGGCGGCCTGGGTCTTCCGCGGGCGTGATCCGCGGGGAGGGTACGTGCCGTGCGCCAGGTAGTGCCGACCGGCGCTTGTCAGGGCGACGCTCCACTGCCCGGCCTTCTGGGAGACCGTCACCAGGCCACGGTTGTGGAGTGCCTGGCAGGTGGTCTTGTAGGAGCTTGTGTTCCATACGCCTGCAGGGCACCCGGCTCCCACCCACTGCAACACCGACAGCTGCCGCTCATTGACCCGCCGTTCCAATGGTCCGCCTTCGACTCGAGGTGCCGCACGACGGCGGCATGGTGCCAGTTCCGGTGGTAGGCGACCGGTGCTTCGAGTCAATTCGCTCGAACGAGCGGGCTGACGTGGCTGGAAGCCGGTTGGCCGAGAACCGTAGGTGGGTGCCTGTCCTACGGCGAGGTTTGACTCCTGAGATCTCTGACCGAGGTGTCCTGATCACACTGTGTCGACCGCCGGCCAGGGGACTGCGCACTGTTGGTCTCGGGCTGATGGACGTGTCTCGATAGGGGCTTGCCGGAAAGGCGTCATCACGATTCTGACCGTCCGCACGGCCCGCTACCGGCTACGCGATAAGCCGTCGGCCTGAAAGGGAACGAGCATGACCGGCACGTCCACCGCTTCGCGTCCTCGTCGGCGTCGGCCGGCGAGGGAGGTGGTCCTGGGAGTGGACACGCACCGGGATGCCCATGTGGCCGCCGTGCTCTCCCTGGTGGGGGAAGTGATCGGCACCCAGGAGTTCCCGGCCAGCGCGGCCGGCTACCGCAACCTGCTGGGGTGGGCCAGGGCGTCGGGTACGGTGCGGCGGGCCGGAGTGGAAGGGACCGGTTCCTTCGGGGCGGCCCTGTCCCGCTACCTGCTGGCCCAGGGCGTGGACGTCTTCGATGTGAACCGGTTCGACCGGGCCGACCGACGACGGCGAGGCAAGTCCGACCCACTCGATGCTGAGAACGCGGCCCGGGCGGTGCTGAGCGGGCGGGCGCGCGCCCAGGCCAAGACGGGCGACGGGCCGGTGGAGATCGCCCGGATGTACAAGCTGGCCAAGGACTCGGCGGTCAAGGCCCGCACCCAGGCGATCAACCAGCTCAAAGCCGTCCTCATCCGTGCCGATCCCCAGCTGAGAGAGCAACTGGCCGGGCTGGGCAATGCAGAGCTTTTCCGCACGTGCGCAGGGCTCGTCGACGACAGCCTGAACCATGAGGCCGGCGAGGGATCGGTGCTCCACGCCACCCACGTGACCCTGGGACTTCTGGCCCGGCGCATCGGGCAGCTCAGCGAAGATGTCCGGGAACTGGAAGGCCGCCTGACCCGGCTGGTGGAGCGCCACGCTCCGCAGCTGCTCGAGGTGGTGGGCATCGGTCCGGACACAGCCGTCACTTTGCTGATCACGGTGGGGGACAACCCGGAACGCCTGGGCAGTGAGGCGTCCTTCGCGGGGCTGTGCGGGGTCAGCCCGGTCGAGCGTTCTTCGGGCAGCCGGCAGTACCGTCGCCTCAACCGCGGCGGCGACCGGCAAGCGAACGCGGCCCTGCACCGGATCGTGCATACCCGCCTGCGCGTCGA
This sequence comes from Streptomyces sp. NPDC001406, assembly GCF_042895285.1. Lineage (NCBI taxonomy): Bacteria > Bacillati > Actinomycetota > Actinomycetes > Kitasatosporales > Streptomycetaceae > Streptomyces > Streptomyces sp. NPDC001406. The sequence goes on along the minus strand of NZ_JBIAWG010000017.1, from coordinate 204,052 downwards.
CCCACGTACCCAGGAGTACTACGAACGTCGCAGCAAGGAGGGCAAGACGCGGCGCGAGATAGTCCGAACCCTCAAGCGCTACGCGGCCCGGGAGGTCTTCCACCTGGTCAGACCTGTGCAGTCCTAACCCTCGTTATAGGGGCAGTCGTGATACGTGAGAGGGTCTGAGGCGTGAGTGAGACACCGTCGAACACCCTGCAATACCGCTTTGACGGGCCAGAAGAGGCTCCCGTCCTGATCTTGGGTCCCTCCCTGGGTACCACATGGCACATGTGGGACCGGCAGATCCCGGAACTGACCAAGCAGTGGCGGGTCTTCCGGTTCGATCTGCCGGGGCACGGCGGCGCCCTCGCGTACCCGGCCGGCTCGGTGACCGAGCTGGCCGCCAGGCTGCTCGTCACGCTCGACGGGCTCGGTGTACAGCGGTTCGGCTACGCGGGCTGTGCGTTCGGCGGAGCGCTCGGCATCGAGCTGGCCCTGCGCCGCCCCGAGCGGGTCGCCTCGCTCGCGCTGGTCGCCACCTCCCCGCGGTTCGGGACCGCGGACGAGTTCCGGCAGCGCGGGGTGATCGTGCGCACGAACGGGCTCGACCCGATCGCCCGGACCGCGCCGGACCGCTGGTTCACCGACGGATTCGCGTCCGCGCAGCCCGCGATCACCGAGTGGGCCGTGCAGATGGTGCGCACCACCGACCCCGGCTGCTACATCGCCGCCTGTGAGGCGCTGGCCGGGTTCGACGTACGGGGCGAGCTGGCTCGCGTGGGTGTGCCGACCCTCGTGCTGGTCGGCTCGGAGGACCAGGTCACCGGCCCGGCCGAGGCCCGCACCCTGGTCGCCGGCATCCCGGACGCCCGGCTCGCGGTCGTGCCCGGTGCCTCCCACCTCGTGCCGGTCGAGCAGCCCGCCGCCGTCACCGAGCTGCTGGTCCGGCACTTCTCCACCGCCTGGCAGCCCGGCTTCGACTCGTCCACCGGCCAGATGGCCATCGTGGCGGCACCGGCGAAGCCGGTCCTGGCCGCGGCGCCGCTCGTCGCTCCGCAGGCCGCGCCCATCGCCGAGATCGCCCCCGCCGTCGTACCGCCGCAGCCCCCGGGGTGGCCGGACCAGTACGACGCCGGGCTCAAGATCCGCCGGGAGGTGCTCGGCGACGCGCACGTCGACCGGGCGCTCACCGAGGCCGACGACTTCTCCGGGGAGTTCCAGGAGTTCATCACGCGGTACGCGTGGGGCGAGATCTGGAGCCGGCCGGGCCTCGACCGGCGCTCGCGCAGCTGTGTCACCCTCACCGCGCTGGTCGCGGGCGGCCACCTGGAGGAGCTCGCCTTCCACACCCGGGCCGCGCTGCGCAATGGGCTGACCCCGGACGAGATCAAGGAAGTGCTGCTCCAGGCGGCCGTGTACTGCGGGATGCCCGCGGCGAACAGCGCGTTCCGGGTGGCTCAGCAGGTCATCCGCGAGGAGACCACGCTCGCGGAGTGAGCGACGGAGAGCGGCGAAAGCGACCGAGTGCGGCGAAGAGCGACCGAGTGCGGCGGGGGAGAGGATGGGAGCCATGAAGCTCACGAAGAAGTCGCATGCCTGTGTCCGGCTGGAGAAGGACGGGCGGACGCTCGTCCTCGACCCCGGAGGGTTCAGTGAGCAGGACGCCGCGGTCGGCGCGAACGCGATCCTGGTCACCCACGAGCACCCGGACCACTTCGACGAGGGGCGGCTGCGGGCGGCTCTGGAGGCCGATCCGGCCGCCGAGATCTGGACGCTGAAGTCGGTTGCCGAGCAGCTCACGGCCGCCTTCCCGGGCCGCGTGCACACCGTCGGCCATGGCGACACCTTCACCGCGGCGGGCTTCGACGTCCAGGTCCACGGCGAACTGCACGCGGTCATCCACCCGGACATCCCGCGCATCACCAACGTCGGCTATCTGATCGACGGCGGCCGCGTCTTCCACCCGGGCGACGCCCTCACCGTCCCTGACCAGCCGGTCGAGACGCTGATGCTCCCGGTGATGGCCCCCTGGAACAAGATCGCCGAGGTCATCGACTACGTCCGCGAGGTCAAGCCGCAGCGCGCCTACGACATCCACGACGCCCTCCTCACCGACCTCGCCCGCCCGATCTACGACCGCCAGATCGGCGCTCTGGGCGGCTCGGAGCACCTGCGGCTGGCGCCGGGGGACTCCGCCGACGTCTGAGGCCGGAACCGGGCGGGGCGGCGTTGTCGGTCCCGCCCGGTAGGTTGTGAGGCATGCGCATCGCGACCTGGAACGTGAACTCGATCACCGCCCGCCTGCCGAGGCTGCTCGCCTGGCTGGAGAGCAGCGGCACGGACGTGCTGTGCCTGCAGGAGGCCAAGCTCGCCGAGGAGCAGTTCCCGTTCGACCAGCTGCGCGAGCTGGGCTACGAGGCGGCGGTGAACGCCACGGGCCGGTGGAACGGCGTGGCGGTGCTCTCCCGCGTCGGCCTGGCGGATGTCGTCAAGGGCCTGCCCGGCGGCCCCGGCTACGAGGGCCTGGAGGAGCCCCGCGCGATCTCCGCGACCTGCGGCCCGGTCCGCGTCTGGTCGGTGTACGTGCCGAACGGGCGCGAGGTGGACCACCCGCACTACGCCTACAAGCTCCAGTGGTTCGAGGCCCTGAAGGCCGCCGTCGCCGGCGACGCGACCGGCTCCCGCCCCTTCGCGGTCCTGGGCGACTACAACGTGGCACCGACGGACGACGACGTCTACGACGTGGCCGTCTTCGAGGGCCTCACCCATGTCACCCCCGCCGAGCGCGCGGCCCTCGCCTCCCTGCGCGAGGCGGGCCTGTCCGACGTCGTCCCGCGCCCGCTGAAGTACGACCACCCCTTCACGTACTGGGACTACCGCCAGCTCTGCTTCCCGAAGAACCGCGGCATGCGCATCGACCTGGTGTACGGCAACGAGCCGTTCGCCAAGGCGGTCAAGGATGCCTATGTCGACCGCGAGGAGCGCAAGGGCAAGGGCGCCTCGGACCACGCGCCGGTGGTCGTCGATCTGGACGTGTAGGGCGCGACACCCGTGCCCGGGCTGTGGTGCGCACGGTGGTGCGAATGTCACGCTGGGCGTATGAACATCCCGTTCCTGGGCAGTCGGCACAAGAAACGCGATGAGGCGGTGCTCGCCCTCGACCCCGAGGGCGTCGCGGAGCTCCTCTCCGAGTGTGAGCTGTTGCGCGCGCAGGCGTCCCAGGAGGGCGTCCTGCTCGACGACTCCGCGGCCTCGCTGGAGGCGCTCGACCAGCTGCTGCCGCGCTGGCGCGACGACGAGGAGAGCCTGTCCTGGCTGGGCAACGACGCGGGGCTGTACCTGGGCACGGTCATCGTGCGCACCGTGCAGGGCGCGCGCTGGGACCTCAGACCCGGCGGGCAGGCCGTCGTACGGCTGGCGTCGGGCCGTGAGTTCGACGTCGTCGAGACGGGCCAGGAGTGGGCCGCGAGCGGTGTGCCCGAGTTGTCGCAGCTCTATGCCGAGGTCGCCGAGACCTAAAGGCGGTGTAAATACGGCTTATGCCCGATAAGTGCGTGTCGTGTGTCGAGTCACCTGCCGTCTGGATAGTTTGCGGCAACCATGACACAGCAGAGAGTGAGTAGGGCTGCGGATGGCCGTCGATCCTTTGATCGAACTGCGTGACGTCGACAAGTGCGGCCGCGTCATCGAGACCGCTTACTGAGCGGGGGCGCGACCATGATCCGTACCACACGTGTGTCCATCGCCCCGGCGGCGCTCGCCATCGCGCTCGTCGCGGCCGCCTGCGGCAGACACGGCGGCCCGCCCGCCGAGGGCCCGGCGCCCGACGGACTTCCCAACCACCGGGTGGCACAGGGCATCCGGCCGCCGGCCTCCCCGAATTCCCTTGAGGCGACGCTCGGCCGGGCCGGCTCATGAACGTCGACTACGATGGGCCGTTCATCCCGCATCGGGATGAGTGCGCTGCTTTCGTGGTTCACCGGCCGGGTGTCCCACCGTGAGCAACGCAGTCCCGAGACCCGGGCCGTGGCGGTCGCCGCGGCCGAACCAGGGGCGCTGCTGCCGGGTGGGAACCCCCCTCACGGCCCCGAGACCATAAGGGGGGCGGCAGTTCACAGGGCCAGGCCCGGCCGGCGGCAGCCGGAGATCACTGCTCGCGCAGCGGAACGGACACGTATGACGGGTCGTCCGCCGGCGAGGAGAAGGTCAGCTGCGCGCCGGACGGGTTGTGCTCGATGTAGAGCGGGTCGACCGTGTCGACGACCAGGGCGAGCCGGTGTCCGGCCGGGACGTCGTAGGCCGTCGAGAAGAGGTCCAGGTCGACGTCGAACGGCCGGCCGGGCGTGCGGTCGTACCAGGTGTACGGCGCGTTCGTGACCAGCTTGCCGAAGCCGAGCGGGCCCACGTCGTAGAGGTAGGCGACGAGCGTGCCGCTCTCCCTGGTCGGGGTGAGGGTGGTGTGCAACTTCGCGGTGCCGCGCACCTGCTGGGCGGTGCCGTACTTCTCCGACTGCCAGACCGCGGCCCAGCGGCGGGGCAGCAGCGGGATCGAGGCGATCGGCGGGATCCGGGCGACCTGGTCGAGGATGCTGGAGAGGAAGACGATCCCGCCGTCGGCGCCCGAGTCCACGTTCGCGTGGATCGTGGTGGCGTCGGCGAGGGCGAGCTTCCTGCGGGTGGCGCCGACCGACTTCCAGTCCGGGTAGGCCTCGTAGCCGTCGGAGCTACGGGACTTGAGCTGTACGGGCTGCTCGTGGTCGATGCCGTTGTCCGCGCCCTTGAGGTAGTGGTCGAACCAGCGCTCGGTGTCGGTCCACACGTCGTTGGGCAGCCCGAACAGGCCGGTCAGTTCGGCGGTCCCGTGGTCGCCGGGGCGGAACTCCAGCCGCTTCGGGACGCTGAGCTTCTCGTAGAAGTCGGCGTACTGGTTGGCGGGGAAGATCGTGTCGCCCCAGGCGTTGGCCATCATCACGGCCGGGGCGTTCTTGTTGAGCTGGTCGACATAGGTCGCGACCGAACGTTTCTTCCCCCAGTCGATCATCTCCTGTTCCTTGGTGAGGTTGGAGGCGTAGAAGTCGTCGAAGATCTGCCGTACTTCGGGGCTCTCGCGGCCCGTGACGACGCCCGCGCCGTCCAGCAGGGCGGCCGCCTGGACGTGCTGGGTGCGGCCGGAATAGATGGAGCTGATCAGGTCCGCCCAGCCGCTGAGCGCGGCGACCGCCTTGATCCGCTTGTCGTGGGCGGCGGCGAGCAGGCTGATCCCGGCGCCGTAGGAGACGCCCGCCATGCCGATGTGCCGGGGGTCGGCGGGGGTGTTGGCGAGGGCCCAGTCGATCACTTTGGAGGCGTCCGCTATATCGGGCGGACCGGCCACTTCTATCTGTCCGCCGGACTGCCAGAAGCCGCGCACGTTGTAAGTGAGCACGATGTACCCGGAGTTCGCGAGCTTCTGGGCCTGGGCCAGATACTCGGCCTGGGGCAGGCCCCAGCTCGTGGGCAGCACGATGAGCGGGTAGCTGTGCGAGGCGTCGGCGTCCGCCGGGGCGACGACGTTCGCCTTGAGCGTCGTGCCGCCGTCGCCGGTGATGTCGACGAAGCGGATGGCGGCGGCGGCCTGCGCGGCCGGGGCCAGGCCCACGACGCTGCCGGCGATCAGCGCCGCGCAGACGGCTCCGACGGCGGAGGTGCGCAAGGTATTGCGACCGTGTCCCATGGGGTCACTCCTCACTCGTGTCAGTGCAAAGTGACCCGACGGTAACCGTGACGCCTTACCGTAAGTAACCCGTCGGTAAGTTACGTGCGGGTAAAGTTATTTGGAGTGTGCTGTTCCCTAGGAGGCCCGGTGTGAGGCGCGTGGAGCCTCCAGCTTCGGCAGCGGCGCCTGCGCGGTCCGCGTCACGTCCGCGACGACCTCGACCACGTCGGGGCCGTACGCCTGCGAATTGACCACCTTCAGCAGGAGGACGAAGGTGTTGTCACCGTGCTTGCGGGCCAGCCGCTCGTGGTTGCGGGCGAGATAGCGGGTCGCGGCCTGGTTGGTGATGGCGCGCTGGCCGCAGAAGAGGAACACCGGGCGCGCGTCGCGTCCCTGGCCCGCGGTGAGCCGGGCGAGCAGCACGTACTCGCTCTTGCCGGGCTCCAGCCGGTAGCGCTCGCTGCCGATCTGGAAGGCGCCGCGGTCCGGGCCGGGCTCCGCGTCCACGTTGACGCGCACGCCGGGCAGCAAGGAGGCGAGGTGTGCGGTCATACGGCGGTTGGAGGCGGGTCCGCCCACACAGAACTCGGTGCGCTCGCCGAAGCCCTGCTGTGCCGCGTCGTGGGCGACGACCTGCGCGTTGGCATTGCAGTCCTTGATGAGGGCGGCGAGCTCCAGGAGCGCGAACACGTCGTGCCGCATCACCGTCAGCTCGGGCCCGCCCGCCTCGCGGTTCACCACGAGCAGCGACTCGGAGTTGTCGGGCAGGCCGAAGAATGCCTGCTTCCGCCGAAGCTTCCGCTTCCACAGGTAGGTGCGGGCCAGCCAGCCGAGACCGGCGCTGACACCGGCGGCTATCAGGCCCAGGACGATGTTGCGGACGTCGTCATTCATGGGCGCGCATGGTAGCGGTCCCGGGTAGCCGGAGCGTACCCGTGTTCGATGTGTGATGTTCGCGTGACAATTGCCTTGAATGAGCCTGTCGAGGCGGGGTCCATGTGGCTACGCTGCGCGGACTGTCCTGGACTGGAGGTACGGATGCGTCGCTCTGCCGCGCGGAAACTGACGGTTCTGGCGGTTTCGGCCGCCGTGGTGTCGGTGGGGGCGGCGGCGCCACCGGCCCCGGCGGCCGGGACGGCGGCGAAGGTTCCGGTGGCCGTCGGCTACGGCGGCGCGGTCGCCAGCGTCGACGCGGACGCCTCCGCCGCGGGCATCGAGGTCCTGAAGAAGGGCGGCAACGCCGTGGACGCGGCCGTCGCCACGGCCGCCGCGCTCGGCGTCACCGAGCCCTACTCCTCCGGCATCGGCGGAGGCGGCTACTTCGTCTACTACGACGCCAAGTCCCGCACGGTCCACACCATCGACGGCCGGGAGACCGCGCCGCTGACCGCCGGCTCCGACCTCTTCCTGGAGAACGGCAAGCCCCTCGCCTTCGCCGACGCCGTCAGCAGCGGCCTGAGCGTCGGCACCCCGGGCACGCCCGCCACCTGGCAGACGGCCCTGGACGAATGGGGCAGCAGACAACTCGGTACGGTCCTCAAGCCCGCCGAGCGCATCGCCCGCGACGGCTTCACCGTGGACGACACCTTCCGCAGTCAGACCGCGTCCAACGAGACCCGCTTCCGCTACTTTCCGGCCACCGCGCAGCTGTTCCTGCCCGGCGGCCGGCTCCCCGTCGTCGGCTCGACCTTCAAGAACCCCGATCTCGCCCGCACCTACGAGGAGCTGGCCAGAAAGGGAGTCGGCGCGATCTACGACGGCGCGCTCGGCGAGGACATCGTCCACACCGTGAACAACCCCCCGGTGGACCCGGGTTCCGGCTGGAACGCCCGCCCCGGCAAGCTCTCCGCCACGGACCTGGCCGCCTACCGCGCCAGGTCGCAGGCGCCCACGAAGACGTCGTACCGCGGACTGAAGGTCTACTCGATCGCGCCCTCCTCCTCGGGCGGCACCACGGTCGGCGAAGCCCTCAACATCCTTGAGAAGACCGACCTTTCGAAGGCCTCCGAGACGCAGTACCTGCACCACTTCATCGAGGCGAGCCGGATCGCCTTCGCGGACCGCGGGCGCTGGGTCGGCGACCCGGCCTTCGAGGACGTACCGACGAAGGAACTGCTCTCGCAGAAGTACGCCGACTCGCGCGCCTGCCTGATCAAGGACGATGCCGTCCTCACCAGCCCGCTCGCGCCCGGCGACCCGCGCGACCCGGCGGCCTGCTCCACCGCGGGCACGGCGTCGCCGACGACCTACGAGGGCGAGAACACCACCCATCTCACGGTCGCCGACAAGTGGGGCAACGTCGTCTCCTACACGCTCACCATCGAGCAGACCGGCGGCAGCGCGATCACCGTCCCCGGCCGTGGCTTCCTGCTCAACAACGAGCTGACGGACTTCTCCTTCGCCCCGGCCAACCCGGCCGTGCACGACCCGAACCTGCCCGGTCCCGGCAAGCGGCCGCGCTCCTCGATCTCCCCGACGATCGTGCTCGACCGGCACGACCGGCCCGTCGTGGCCCTGGGCTCACCGGGTGGCGCGACCATCATCACCACCGTGCTGCAGACCCTCACGGAGTTCCTCGACCGCCGGCTGCCGCTGGTCGACGCGATCGCCGCGCCGCGCGCCAGCCAGCGCAACGCCGCCCAGACCGAACTCGAACCCGCCCTCTACGACAGTGACCTGAGGACCCGGTTGGAGGCCATCGGCCACAGCTTCAAGCCGAACCCCGAAATCGGCGCGGCCACCGGCGTCCAGCGCCTCCCGGACGGCAGGTGGCTGGCCGCGGCGGAGAAGGTACGCCGGGGCGGCGGCTCGGCGATGGTGGTACGACCGGCGGGGTAGGGGCCGGGGCCCGGGAAGTACGGGCGGCTCCGGGGTACGTTCCGCCTGCGCGTCCGCCGCGGACACCCCGGCTCACGCGTCGGGTGCATATGTCCTGGCTCGCGCCGGGCGCAAGCCGCTTGGGGGGTACCCGGCGCCCGCGGCTCGGCTGGGGGTCCGGCGTGTGCGGCACGGCTTGCGTGCCTGGCGTCTCCCCGGCCGGCCCTGCCACCCGGAGGCCGGGGCCGGCTCGGGTGTGCGATGGCCCCGGGCGGCTCACGAGTCCGGTGCTTCCCCCGGGGCGCCTGCGCCCTGCGCGGTCACCGGCCGTCCTGGTCCCCAGGCGTAGGTGAGTCGGCCTCCGTGTCTGCCGCCGCGGGTCCGGTCGGCGCTTCGGGTGATTCCCGGGTTGTCTGCACATCCGGGGCTGCCCCGCCCGGCTCCGCGGCCGGTGTCGGTGGTGGCTGTTCGGTCGGCCGGGCGTGGAACGTCAGGCGGCTGTCCGCCACGTCCACCGTCACCCGGCTGCCCTCGGTGATCGTGCCGTCGAGCAGGAGGCGGGAGAGCTGGTTGTCGACCTCGCGCTGGATGGTGCGGCGCAGCGGCCGGGCGCCGTACTCCGGCTGGTGGCCGCGCTCCGCGAGCCAGCCGACGGACGCGTCGGTGAACGCGACCGTGATGCCCTGGGCGTGCAGCAGCCGACGGGTGCGCTCCAGGAGCAGGTCGGTGATCTGCCGCAGCTGCTCGGCGGTGAGCTGGTGGAAGACGACGATCTCGTCGATGCGGTTGAGGAACTCCGGCCGGAAGTGCTCGCGCAGCGGCCGCAGGATCCGTTCGCGCCGCGCCTCCTCGTCGGCCTGCTCCCCGGTGCTCCCGAACCCGATGCCGGCACCCCGCCCGGTGATCGCCTCGGAGCCGAGATTGCTGGTCATCACGATGACCGTGTTGGTGAAGTCCACCGTGCGGCCCTGGGAGTCGGTGAGCCGGCCGTCGTCCAGGACCTGCAGCAGGATGTTGAAGACGTCGGGGTGCGCCTTCTCCACCTCGTCGAGCAGCAGCAGCGAGTACGGGTGCCTGCGCACCACCTCGGTGAGCTGGCCGGCCTCCTCGTGCCCGACGTACCCGGGCGGGGCGCCCACCAGCCGGGAGACCGTGTGCCGCTCCTGGTACTCGCTCATGTCGAGGCGCACCATGCGGTCCTCGCTGCCGAACAGCGCCTCGGCCAGCGCGCGGGCCAGCTCGGTCTTGCCGACGCCGGTCGGACCGAGGAACAGGAAGCTGCCGATCGGCCGGTCCGGACTGGCCAGCCCGGCCCGGGAGCGCAGGACCGCCTCGGACACCGCGGCGACCGCCTCGTCCTGCCCGATCACCCGCTGGTGCAGATGCTGCTCGAGGCCGAGCAGCCGCTCCTTCTCCTCCTGGGTGAGACGGCTGACCGGGATGTGGGTCAGCCGGGACACCACTTCGGCGATGGCCTCGGCCGTCACCTCCAGGTTCTGCCCCTCGTCGGCCTCCTCGTCGCCGCTGGACTCGGAGATCCGCTCCTTCAGCCCGGCGATGCGGTCGCGCAGCTGGGTGGCCTGCTCGTACTGCTCGTCGGCGACCGCCTGGTCCTTGTCCCGGACGAGCTGCTCGACCTCGCGCTCCATCGCGCGCACATCCGTGCCCTTGGTCCGGGCACCCAGGCGCACCCGCGCCCCCGCCTGGTCGATCAGGTCGATGGCCTTGTCCGGCAGACGGCGGTCGGTGAGATACCGGTCGGACAGCTCCACGGCGGCCACCAGGGCCTCGTCGGTGTAGCGGACCTGGTGATGGGCCTCGTAGCGGTCGCGCAGCCCGCGCAGGATCTCGATCGTGTCCTCGACCGTCGGCTCGGGCACCAGGATCGGCTGGAAGCGGCGGGCCAGCGCCGCGTCCTTCTCGATCCGGCGGAACTCCTCCAGCGTGGTCGCGCCCACGACGTGCAGTTCGCCGCGGGCCAGGGCGGGCTTGAGGATGTTGCCCGCGTCCATCGCCCCGCTCTCGCCGCCCGTCCCGGCGCCGACCACGGTGTGCAGCTCGTCGATGAAGACGATCAGCTGGCCGGAGTGGGCGCGGATCTCGCCCACGATGTTGTTCAGCCGCTCCTCGAAGTCCCCGCGGAACCGGGTCCCGGCGACCACACCGGTCAGGTCCAGGGAGACCACACGGCGGCCGATGAGTATGTCGGGCACGTCCCCGTCGGCGATCCGCTGGGCGAGCCCCTCCACGATCGCGGTCTTGCCGACGCCCGCGTCGCCGATCAGCACCGGGTTGTTCTTGCCGCGCCGGGAGAGCACCTCGATGGTCTGCTCGATCTCCTCGCCCCGCCCGATGACCGGGTCGATGCGGTCCTGCGCGGCCAGCTCGGTCAGGTCGCGGCCGTACTTGTCGAGGGTCGGCGTCGACGCGGGCCGCTGCCGGTCGGTTCCGGTGCGTGTCCGGTCGGTCTCGGGCGCGTCGGCCGGCATGCCCGTGGACGCGAAGCGGGCGCTGCCCAGGATGTGCCCGGCGGCCGAGTCCGGGTTCGCGGCGAGCGCGCTGAGCACGTGCTCCGGGCCGATGTACCCGGCACCGCTCGCCCGCGCCAGGTCGTGGGCGTCGAGCAGGGCGCGTTTGACGGCCGGGGTGAGCGAGAGCGAGGTGGGCGGCGGGACCTCGCCCGGTGGGTGCTGCACCGGGCCGGAGCGCTGGTCGATCTCCGTCGCGAGGCCGTCCGGGTCCGCGCCCGCGCGGCTCAGCAGACTCCGGGTGGGCTCGGTGGAGAGGGCCGCGCGCAGCAGGTGCTGGGTGTCCAGGTCCCGGCTGCCGTGCTCGGCGGCATACAGGGCCGCGCCACGCACGAGTTCCCTGGCCGGCTGGCTCAGCAGCCGGCCTATGTCGATGTGGCGGGGGCCCTGGGGGCCGCCTCCGCCGAAGAACCGGGACAGGAACTCACCGAAGGGGTCGGGAGGGTAGCCGTCGGTCATGACGTTCCGTTCCTTTGGTGCTCGTTCATAACACCTTGGCACGAATGGGGACGGAGGGCACCTTACGGGCGGGCCCTTCCGCCGGCCCGCCGCTCGGTGAGAATCCGGGGGCCTGTCCGGGTGATCGCCACCGTGTGTTCCACGTGTGCCGCGCGCGAGCCGTCGTTCGTGCGCAGCGTCCAGCCGTCCGATGCCTCGAAGTAGGCGTCCCGGCCGCTCGCGATCAGCATGGGCTCGATCGCCAGGACCATGCCGTGCCGCAGCGGCAGGCCCCGGCCGGGCCGGCCCTCGTTCGGCACCTCGGGGTCCTCGTGCATACGGCGGCCCACGCCGTGGCCCCCGAAGCCCTGCGGCACGCCGTATCCCGCCGCCCGGCACACCGAGCCGACGGCATGGGCGATGTCGCCGATGCGGTTGCCGACGACGGCCGCCGCGATACCCGCGGCCAGCGCCCGCTCGGCGGTGTCGATCAGTCGTACGTCCGCCGGGCGCGGCCTGCCCACGACGAAGCTGATCGCCGAGTCGCCGGCCCAGCCGTCCAGTTCCGCGCCGCAGTCGATGGAGACGAGGTCGCCGTCGCGCAGCCGGTAGCGGCCCGGGATGCCGTGGACGATCGCGTCGTTGACGGAGGCGCAGATCACGGCGGGGAAGGGGGTGGGGGCGAAGGAGGGACGGTAGCCGAGGAACGGCGAGGAGGCACCGGCCTCGCGCAGCACCTCGTGCGCCACGTCGTCCAGCTCCTTCAGTGAGACGCCGACGGCCGCGGCCGCCCGTACGGCTGTCAGGGCCCGCCCGACGACCTGGCCCGCCTCGTGCATTGCGTTGATCGACGTGTCCGTCTTCAGCTCCACCATGCCAATTACTATACCGGTATTAGAATGACGGCATGGTGCGCACCCCTCTCACCCCCGAAGAACGCGAACGCGGCGAGCGGTTCGGACGGCTGCTGCGCGAGGCCCGCGGCGACCGGAGCATGACGGACGTCGCGGCCGAGGCGGGCATCTCGGCGGAGACCCTCCGCAAGATCGAGACGGGTCGGGCTCCGACCCCGGCGTTCTTCACCATCGCCGCCCTCGCCCGCGCGCTCGGCCTGTCCATGGACGAGCTGGCGGACCAGTGCGTGCCACTGGAGGTGTGAGCCGACCCGCCCACCTCGTCGGCCGTCGGCACCGACACTCGGGCCGGTCCGCCCGTGGCCGGCGTCGTCCGGCTCCGCCCCTTTCGCAGACCGTCCGGAACCGGTCGGGCAAGCCCCGGGCCGACGAGACCGCGCAGGCAGGTGGCCGTACCCCTCCCGCCGCACGGCCGGTGTCACGATCGGGGGATCGCCTGCCGTGGGTCAAGGTTGGGGAAAGGCGCCTGACAAGCACCCTGCGCGGCCGTCGCGGCGCCTGTCGTCATCACCGAAGTGTCGCCGGGGAGAGAGATCGGTGCACTCGCACGGAAAACTCCCTGTAGCCGTCCCGTAACACGGCTCGTGTTTTCTACGGAGTCGGAGTGGCTCCGGTCTGGCGGGAGTTGGGCGATGGATGTGGATCAACTCCCCCGGCGGGTAGGGGAGTTCGTGAACTACCTGGACGGCCTGCTGGCGCGCCTGGATCAGCGTGACGGCTGGTGCGGGGTGTTCTGGCAGCGTGATCCGGACGGCATGCAGGCCTGTCTCGAAGGGCGCGAGGTGCCCCCGTGGGACGTGGTGGACGCGCTGCTGCGGGACCTCGCGGCGGCATACGGCAGCGGGGCGGCCGAAGTGGAGGCGGAGCGGGCCCGGGCGTTGCACAGGGCCGCGCTCACCGCGTACGACGCCCGGCCGGGCGGCCGTGACGCCCTCGGGGACCGGCTCGACGTCATGCTCCGCGAGCAGCGGTACGCGGCCGAACGGCAGGCGGAACTGGGCCGGTTGCTGGCGTCCGTGACCACCCCGGAGGAGGCCGAAGCCATCCGGGTCGACCTGGCCTGGGCCCGCGACGACCATGAACGGGCGACTGCCCGGTGCGCCGAACTCCGGTCCCGCATGGCCGAGTCGGACCGGCGTGGAGCCGACGGGGGCCCGGCCCCGTACGGCGACGCGGCCCCCGCACCCACCCCGCCCCCGGAGACCGTGCCGACGCCCCTCCCCACTCCCGCCTCCGCTCCCGCTCCCGCCCCCGCCAAGCAGCGCAAACGCCGCCGCGGCAGTGCCCGCTTCGCCGGGATGGCCGAGGACGAGGCGGCGCCCGTCGTCGTACCGCAGGCCCCCGTGCCGTCGCCGCCCGCACCGGACGCCGCCGGGGGCCGGACCCCGCGAGGTGCCCGGTTCGCCGGGGCCGCCGAGCCGGTGGACCGGAGGCGGCCGAAGGTGGAGCCGCCGGACGCGGAGGCAATGCGGGCCGTCGCCGGGGTCGTGGCGACGATCGAGCGGCTGCGCGGCGAGGGCCGTACGGGCGAGGCGCACGCCCTGCTGGCCGATATCGCCCACTGGCCCGCGCCCCGCCTCCCCCTGCTCGCCGCGGAACTGCAGCGCACCGGGCTCGGCGCCGACTGGGCGACCCTGCTCTGGGAGGCCGCCTCGCTGCCCGCCGGCCGACTGGTCGCGGCCGCCGACGCACTGGTCGCGGCCGGCCGCGTCGAAGACGGACAGCAGATCCTGCGCCAGGGCGTCGTACGGCCCGCCACGGAGATAGGCGAGGCCGTGCTGGCGCTGGCCGCCGAGGGGCGCACCCGCGAGGTGCGTGCCCTGCTCGACGCGTACGTCCGTATGCGCACCCCGGAGGAGGCGGTCCGCAGCGTCGCCCCCGACCCGCAGCGGCTCGTACCGCTCCTGCTGGAGGCCGCCCGGGGCGTCTCCGACGAGCGCCACTGGGACCTGGTCCACGCCCTCCGTGTGGCCGGTCGGTCCGCCTGAACGGGCCCGCGACTCACCCACTGGAGTGTGAAACGTGATCGACTCCGCGGGTTAACGGCGATGGTCTTGGCAAGGCTCTCCCCGAGGCTTACGTTCGTCCCTCTACGGCCTGCGTCTACGGGCGTAGAGGCTCTGACGACCCGCCGAAGGAGCAGCGCATGGCCAACGTCGTACGTGCCGCCCTGGTCCAGGCCACCTGGACCGGCGACACCGAGTCCATGGTGGCGAAACACGAGGAGCACGCCCGCGAGGCGGCCCGCCGGGGTGCGAAGATCATCGGATTCCAGGAAGTCTTCAACGCCCCCTACTTCTGCCAGGTCCAGGAGCCGGAGCACTACCGCTGGGCCGAGCCGGTGCCCGACGGCCCGACCGTGCGTCGTATGCAGGAGCTCGCCCGCGAGACCGGCATGGTGATCGTGGTCCCCGTCTTCGAGGTCGAGCAGTCCGGCTTCTACTACAACACCGCGGCCGTGATCGACGCCGACGGAACCTTCCTCGGCAAGTACCGCAAGCACCACATCCCGCAGGTCAAGGGCTTCTGGGAGAAGTACTACTTCAAGCCGGGCAACGCCGGCTGGCCCGTCTTCGACACCGCCGTGGGCAAGGTCGGCGTCTATATCTGCTATGACCGGCACTTCCCGGAGGGCTGGCGGCAACTCGGCCTGAACGGCGCACAGTTGGTCTACAACCCGTCCGCCACCTCCCGCGGTCTGTCCGCCTATCTGTGGCAGCTGGAGCAGCCCGCGGCCGCCGTCGCCAACGAGTACTTCGTCGCCGCCATCAACCGGGTCGGACGGGAGGAGTACGGGGACAACGACTTCTACGGCACGAGCTACTTCGTCGACCCGCGCGGGCAGTTCGTGGGCGAGACCGCCAGCGACAAGGCGGAGGAACTCGTCGTCCGCGACCTCGACTTCGACCTGATCGAGGAAGTCCGGCAGCAGTGGGCGTTCTACCGCGACCGGCGCCCCGACGCGTACGAAGGGCTGGTGCGGCCATGAGCGACCTCTACGACCGCCATCGCAACGTCCTCCCCGACTGGCTGGCCCTCTACTACGAGGACCCGCTCGAACTCACCCACGGCGAGGGCCGGTACGTCTGGGACGCCGACGGCAACCGGTACCTCGACTTCTTCGGCGGCATCCTCACCACGATGACCGCGCACGCGCTGCCCGAAGTGACCAAGGCGGTGAGCGAGCAGGCCGGGCGGATCCTGCACTCCTCGACCCTCTACCTCAACCGGTCGATGGTCGAACTCGCCGAGCGCATCGCCCAGTTGAGCGGAATCCCGAACCCCCGCGTCTTCTTCACCACCTCCGGCACCGAGGCCAACGACACCGCCCTGCTGCTCGCCACCACCTACCGGCGGAGCAACACGATCCTGGCGATGCGCAACAGCTACCACGGCCGCTCCTTCAGCGCGGTCGGCATCACCGGCAACCGCAGCTGGTCCCCGACCTCGCTGTCCCCGCTCCAGACGCTGTACGTCCACGGAGGCGTGCGCACGCGCGGCCCGTTCGCCGAGCTGAGCGACCCCGAGTTCATCGCGGCCTGTGTGGCGGACCTCAGGGACCTGCTCGGCCACGCCCGTCCGCCGGCGGCGCTGATCGCCGAGCCCATCCAGGGCGTCGGCGGCTTCACCTCACCGCCCGACGGGCTGTACGCGGCCTTCCGGCAGGTGCTCCAGGAGCAGGGCATCCTGTGGATCGCCGACGAGGTGCAGACCGGCTGGGGGCGCACCGGCGAGCACTTCTGGGGCTGGCAGGCGCACGGCCAGAGCGGGCCGCCGGACATGCTCACCTTCGCCAAGGGCATCGGCAACGGCGCGTCCGTCGGCGGGGTCGTCGCCCGCGCCGAGATCATGAACTGCCTCGACGCCAACAGCATTTCCACCTTCGGCGGCACCCAGATCACCATGGCCGCGGGGCTCGCCAACCTCAACTACCTCCTGGAACACGACCTCCAGGGCAACGCCCGGCGCGTCGGCGGACTGCTCATCGAGCGGCTGCGGGGCGTTGCCGCGCAGCTCCCCGGCGTACGGGAGGTGCGCGGACGAGGACTGATGATCGGCGTCGAGCTGGTGCGGCCGGGTACCGACGAGGCCGACCCGCGAGCCGCCTCCGCGGTCCTGGAGGCGGCCCGCGAGGGCGGGCTGCTCATCGGCAAGGGCGGCGGCCACAACACCAGCGCGCTGCGCATCGCACCGCCGCTGTCGCTGACCGTCGCGGAGGCCGAGGAGGGCGCCACGATCCTCGAACGCGCTCTGAGGAGCACCTTCTAGGGGGTGTCGTTTGGATCAGGCCGGCCGTGACGAACAGTGCGGACTCGCCGACCCGAGCGGGGTCATGGGGGTCCCCCTGCTCGAAGAGCTTGGGGCAGTGCGCGCCAGGGCCCGCGACGCCGGGATGATCCGAACGAGACCCCCTGGCCCCGACCTGGACAAGGGAAGACCGGCATGACCACCACCTTGGAGCCCTGGGGAATCGCAGAGGAACCCGAACCCGCCCTGTCGGTCCGTCAGGTCCTCGGCCTGGAACGGGTACTGGCCGGAGAGCCCGAGGTGGTGGCCGGCGCCGGTCAGCTGGACCGGCTTGTGCGCTGGGTGCACGTGGCCGAGGCCGCCGACGTCGGCGTGATGCTCACCGGTGGCGAGATGGTGCTCACCACCGGGGTGCTGCTCGCCGGTGACGAGGCCAAGCAGGCCGAGTACATCCAGTCGCTGCACCGCGCGGAGGCCGCGGCCGTGGTGCTCGGCCTCGGCCGGGCGTTTCCGGCCCCGCCGGACGTGATGCGCCGGGCCGCCGAACGGTGCGGGCTGCCCATGATCGTCCTGCACCGGCCCTTCCCGTTCGCCGAGCTGACGGAGGAGGTCCAGTCCCGGCTGGTCCGCCGGAAGTTCGCGGCCGTCAGTCTCTCGGAGTCCGTACGGACGGCCCTGACCGGGCTCATCACCGCGGGCGCCCCGCTGCAGCACCTGCTCGACGAGGTGGCCCAGCACAGCGGCTGTCCCGTCGTCGCCACCAACCTCGCCCATCGCGTCCTGGCCACCGCGGGCGAGCGCTCCGCGGTGGACGACGTGCTGCGCGACTGGGAGCGCATCGCCCGGCAGGCGGGCGGCAGCGAGGGCGACGGCTGGATCCGCGCCGAGCTGGGCGGACGCGGGGAACGCTGGGGATGGATCGTGCTGTGCGGGTACCGGGGCGACACGGCCACCGGGCGGCTGCTCGCCGACCGGGCCGCCGAGGCGCTCGTCCTGCACCGCATGCTCGGCGACGGCTCCGCCCACACCTGGGAGGAGCAGTCGGCGCAGAGCCTGCTGACCGACCTGGTCTCCGGTGTCGTACCGGCCCGGCAACTGCTGCCCCGGGCCCGGGCCGCCGGACTGCCGGTCAACCGGCGGGCCTTCGTACCCCTGGTCGTACGGGACTGTGAACCCGCCCAACTCGACCGCGTGCTGCGGATGCTGGGCCTCCCGGGGCTCGTCGCCGAACTCGCCGACGGTGCCACCGCCGTGCTGCTCAGCCTCGCCCGGGACCAGGACGCCGAGGCCCTCGCGGCGCACTTCGCGGCGCGG
Organism: Streptomyces sp. NPDC001406; assembly: GCF_042895285.1. NCBI lineage: Bacteria > Bacillati > Actinomycetota > Actinomycetes > Kitasatosporales > Streptomycetaceae > Streptomyces > Streptomyces sp. NPDC001406. Next base: position 186,116 of record NZ_JBIAWG010000017.1, on the reverse strand, counting down.
CTGCGCACCGAGTCCGATCAGGCCCGTACGGTCGTCGCCGCGGCCGGCCCGCGCACCGTCTGGGACGACGTCCCGGCCGGACTGCGCGAGGCCCAGCATGTCGCCGACGCTGTCGCCGACTCCTCGGACGCCCTGGACCTCCCGGCCGTCGTACGCCTCAAGGACGTCCATCTGCGCGGTCTGATCCGGCTGCTGCGCGACGACCCGCATGTGCAGTCCTTCGCGGAGCGGGAGCTGGACGGGCTGCTGTGCGATCCCGGCCAGAATCTGCTCGACGTGCTGCGGACCTACCTCGCCACGGGCCGCAACAAGTCCCGCACCGCCCAGCTCCACCATGTCTCCCGGCCCGCGCTCTACCGCCGTCTGGAGGCGATACAGACGCGGCTGGGCGTCGACCTCGACGACTTCGAGCAGGCGGCGTCGGTGCACATCGCGCTGCTCGCGCATGACGCGCAACAGGGCTGAAACAAACCATGACCTGGGAAAACGGCGGTGAAACATGGGTCGACGAAGTCGTGACACCGTGACACGCCGAACGCCCGCAGACGTGACACGCTGCAACTCAAAGCCTGCTTTCGGACTTTCTAGGCTCCTGGGGCGGGCGCCGGAGGCGCCCGCCCCAGCACACCGAGCGACCGGAGGTCCCGATGAGCAGAGTGATCCGTGCCGCCCTCTTCCAGACCGCCTGGACCGGCGACAAGGAATCGATGATCCAGGTACACGAGCAGGCGGCCCGCGACGCGGCGGCGCAGGGTGCTCAGGTCCTGTGCTTCCAGGAGCTGTTCTACGGACCGTACTTCTGCCAGGTGCAGGACAAGGCCTTCTACGAGTACGCCGAGGGGATCCCCGACGGGCCGATCGTCAAGCGCTTCCAGGCGCTGGCCAGGGAACTGGGCATCGTCCTCGTGCTGCCCATGTACGAGGAGGAGCAGCCGGGCGTCCTCTACAACACCGCGGCCGTGATCGACGCGGACGGCTCGTACCTCGGCAAGTACCGCAAGCACCACATCCCGCAGGTCCCCGGCTTCTGGGAGAAGTTCTACTTCCGTCCCGGCAACAGCGGCTGGCCCGTCTTCGACACCGCCGTCGGCCGGATCGGCGTCTACATCTGCTACGACCGCCACTTCCCGGAGGGCTGGCGCGCCCTGGGCCTCGCGGGCGCCGAGATCGTCTTCAACCCGTCGGCCACCTCGCGCGGACTCTCCCGCTATCTGTGGCAGCTGGAGCAGCCGGCGGCGGCCGTGGCCAACGAGTATTTCGTCGGCGCGATCAACCGGGTCGGTGTGGAGGACCTGGGCGACAACGACTTCTACGGCACGACCTACTTCGTCGACCCGGAGGCCCAGTTCGTCGGCGAGGTGGCGAGCGACAAGGAGACCGAACTCGTCGTCCGCGACCTGGATCTGGCCAAACTCCGCGAGGTCCGCGACCGCTGGCAGTTCTACCGGGACCGCCGTCCGGAAGCATATGGCCCGCTGACAGCACCGTGACCGATGCAGTTCCCCGCGCCCTGAAGGGGCGCGGGGCTGCATTCAACATGCGGCTACCGCCGCGTGGGCGCGACCAGCCACAGATGACCCGCACCATTTCCACCGTCCCCCAGCGGAGCGTCAAGGCAGGAGAGGGAGTATGAGCAGGCCTACCGTCATCCGAGGCGGTCTCGTCATCACCGCGTCCGACGAGATCCACGCCGACGTCCTGATCGAGGACGGCCGTATCGCCGCCCTCGCCGCCTCCGGCACCCCGGCCGCCGAGGCGTTCAGCGCCGAGCGGGTCATCGACGCCACCGGGAAGTACGTGATCCCGGGCGGGGTCGACGCCCACACCCATATGGAGCTGCCGTTCGGCGGCACCTTCGCCTCCGACACCTTCGAGACCGGCACCCGGGCCGCCGCCTGGGGCGGTACGACCACGATCGTCGACTTCGCCGTGCAGAGCGTCGGCCACACCCTGCGCGAGGGCCTCGACACCTGGCACGCCAAGGCCGAGGGCAACTGCGCGATCGACTACGGCTTCCACATGATCGTCTCCGATGTGAACCAGGAGACGCTCAAGGAGATGGACCTCCTCGTCGAGGAGGGCGTGACCAGCTTCAAGCAGTTCATGGCCTACCCGGGCGTCTTCTACTCCGACGACGGCCAGATCCTGCGCGCCATGCAGCGCTCCGCCGAGAACGGCGGACTGATCATGATGCACGCCGAGAACGGCATCGCGATCGACGTCCTGGTCGAACAGGCCCTGGCCCGGGGCGAGACCGACCCGCGCTACCACGGAGAGGTGCGCAAGGCGCTGCTGGAGGCGGAGGCCACCCACCGTGCCATCCGGCTCGCGCAGGTCGCCGGCGCGCCCCTGTACGTCGTCCACGTCTCGGCGACGGAGGCGGTCGCCGAGCTGGCCCGGGCGCGCGACGAGGGGCTGAACGTCTTCGGCGAGACCTGCCCGCAGTATCTGTTCCTGTCCACGGACAACCTGGCCGAGCCCGACTTCGAGGGCGCCAAGTACGTGTGCAGCACCCCGCTGCGGCCCAAGGAGCACCAGGCCCAGCTCTGGAAGGGCCTGCGCACCAACGATCTGCAGGTGGTCTCCACCGACCACTGCCCCTTCTGCTTCGTGGGCCAGAAGGAGCTGGGCCGCGGCGACTTCTCCAAGATCCCCAACGGTCTTCCGGGCGTGGAGAACCGTATGGACCTGCTCCACCAGGCCGTCGTCGACGGGCACATCTCGCGCCGCCGCTGGATCGAGATCGCCTGTGCCACCCCGGCCCGGATGTTCGGCATGTATCCGAAGAAGGGCACCATCACGCCGGGCGCCGACGCCGACGTCGTCATCTACGACCCGCACGCCGAGCAGATCGTGTCCGCCGAGACGCACCACATGAACGTCGACTACTCGGCCTACGAGGGCAGGCGCCTCACCGGCCGTGTGGAGAGCGTGCTCTCGCGCGGCGAACTCGTCATCACCGAGCGGGAGTACACCGGACACGCCGGTCACGGCGTCTACACCCCGCGCTCCACCTGTCAGTACCTCAACTAGGAGTGGCGCCCATGGACTTCGGACTCGTCCTGCAGACCGACCCGCCGGCCTCCCGTGTCATCAGCCTGATGCAGCGGGCCGAGCGCAACGGCTTCACCTACGGCTGGACCTTCGACTCCGCCGTGCTGTGGCAGGAGCCGTTCGTGATCTACAGCCAGATCCTCTCCAACACCTCGAAGCTGACGGTCGGCCCGATGGTCACCAACCCGGGCACCCGCACCTGGGAGGTCACCGCCTCCACCTTCGCCACGCTCAACGACATGTTCGGCAACCGCACGGTCTGCGGCATCGGCCGCGGCGACTCGGCGATGCGGGTCGCGGGCCGCAAGCCCAACACCCTGGCCCGGATCAGCGAGGCCATGAAGGTCATCCGCGCGCTGGGCCGCGGCGACGAGGCCGACCTCGGCGGCGCGGTGGTGAGGTTCCCGTGGATCAAGCCGGGCGCCGAAGTCCCCGTGTGGATGGCCGCGTACGGCCCCAAGGCGCTGAAGATGACCGGTGAGGAGGCCGACGGGTTCATCCTGCAGCTGGCGGACCTCTATCTGACCGAGTACATGGTCAAGGCCGTGAAGGACGCGGCGGTGGCCGCCGGACGCGACCCGTCCGAGGTGAGGATCTGCGTCGCCGCCCCCGCGTACGTCACCGAGGACGACTCGCCCGAGGCGCTCGCCCACGCCCGCGACCAGTGCCGCTGGTTCGGCGGAATGGTCGGCAACCACGTGGCCGACCTGGTCTCCAAGTACGGCGAGCACTCCGCCCAGGTGCCCGACGAACTCACCGACTACATCAAGTCACGCGAGGGGTACGACTACGCGCACCACGGGCGCAGCGGCAACCCCGACACGGAGTTCGTGCCCGACGAGATCGTCGACCGGTTCTGCCTCATCGGGCCGGCCGCGAAGCACATCGAGAAGCTCCAGGCACTGCGCGAGCTGGGCGTCGACCAGTTCGCGGTGTACGACATGCACGACGCACAGGAAACCACCATCGACGCCTACGGCGCGCAGGTGATCCCGGCCCTCAACGGCTGACCGTCCCCCTTCCCCGCGATCTCCCCCTTCCCGCTCTCCAGGGAAGGGGGCCCAGGGCGCTCCCTGCTCCTGCGTCATCGGGCGCGCACCCCCCTCGGACCCGCACGGCCTCTCCCGTCCCACCTTCTCCGATTGGCCTGCCCATGACCGACACCGCTCCCACAGCGATACCGTTGACCGCTCAAGTCACCCTCGCCGACGGCCGGGTGGAGATCGCCCCCGGTGCGCCGCAGCCCAGCGGCCCGTACGCCAACGAGGACCTGCTCCCGGTCCCCGTCTCGCGGCGCACCTGGACCACGTACAACTTCTCCGCGCTGTGGGTCGGCATGGCCCACAACACGGCCTCCTGGACCCTGGCCTCCGGGCTCATCGCGGTGGGCATGGACTGGAAGCAGGCCGTGTTCACCATCGCGCTTGCCAATGTGATCGTGCTGGTCCCGATGCTGCTGACCGGGCACGCGGGACCGAAGTACGGCATCCCCTTCCCGGTCTTCGCCCGCGCCGGCTTCGGCGTCCGCGGCGCCAACCTCCCCGCCGTCGTACGGGCGTTGGTGGCGTGCGGCTGGTTCGGCATCCAGACCTGGATCGGCGGCGAGGCCATCTACTTCCTGGCCGGGAAGCTGATCGGCGACAGCTGGACGGGCGCCTCGACGATCGGCGGCTACGCCTGGACCATGTGGCTGTCGTTCGCGATCTTCTGGGTGATCCAGGTCGCGATCATCTACCGGGGCATGGAGACGATCCGCCGCTTCGAGAACTGGGCGGCGCCCTTCGTGCTGGTCGGCGCGTTCGTGATGCTGGTCTGGATGAGCAACAAGGCGGGCGGCGTCGGACCCCTCTTCGACCAGCCCTCCCAGCTCGGCTGGGGCGGGGACTTCTGGAAGCTGTTCTGGCCGTCCCTGATGGGCATGATCGGCTTCTGGTCCACTCTGTCCCTGAACATCCCGGACTTCACCCGTTACGGCAAGAGCCAGAAGGCGCAGACGTGGGGTCAGGCCCTCGGTCTGCCGACGACGATGACCCTGTTCGCCTTCCTCTCCGTGCTGGTCACGTCCGGTTCGCAGGCCGTGTACGGCAAGCCGGTGTGGGACCCGGTCCAGCTGGCCGCCAAGACCGACAACGTGGTGGGTCTGCTCTACGCCCTGGTCACCGTCCTGGTGGCGACACTGTCCGTGAACATCGCGGCCAACCTGGTCTCGCCCGCGTTCGACTTCTCCAACGTCGCGCCCCGGAGGATCAGTTTCCGCACCGGTGCCCTCGCCACCTGTGTCCTCGGTGTGCTGATCTTCCCCTGGAAGCTGTACTCCGACCCGCAGGGCTACATCTTCACCTGGCTCGGACTGGTCGGCGGTCTGCTCGGCACGGTCGCGGGCATCCTCATCGCGGACTACTGGATCCTGCGCCGCACCCGCCTCGACCTCACCGACCTGTACCGCTCCGGTGGGCGCTACTGGTACGCGGGCGGCTGGAACTGGCGGGCGGTCGTGGCCTTCCTGGCCGGCGGTGTGCTGGCCGTCGGCGGCGCCAGCTTCAAGCCGCTGATCGACGGCAGACCGATCCCGGCGCTCTCCTCCCTGGCCGACTACGGCTGGGCGGTCGGTCTTGGCACGTCACTCGTGCTGTATCTGACGCTGATGCTGCTGACCGGCGGCCGGAAGGAGGAGGCCGCCGTCTGACGGCGAACGCTCCGGCGCAAAGGGCGGTCAGTTCTTCTGGCCGCCCTCCAGTGCCGCGACCGCGTCCTTGGCGGCCTTGATGGCGCCCTTGTTGATCACGTCCGAGTCGGGTGCCTTCTTCGTCTCGAAGTCACTGCCGTTGTACGTGACGACGACGAGCGCGTTGGAGACACGGGCGATCACCACGCCCTCGCGCGTCTGCTGCTTGTCCTCCGTGGTCACGTTCACCACGGAGTAGGCGGAGTCGCCCAGGCCCGGAACATCCCCTCCGCCGCTTTTCTCCCCGATGCGATTCTTGTACTGCTTCTGTGCTATTTCGTCGGAGTCGGCTATCTCGTAGGAGACATCGAGCCAGCGGTAGTCGTACCCCTTGAGCGCGTTCCAGGAGCAGGTGCGGCGCAGCTTCGTGTCCGTCGACGGGATCTCCTTGCCGGCCGTCTTGGCCCCCGGCACCAGGGAGGTGATGGTCTTGACCGCCACGCTGGTGCAGGGCGCGGGCGCCCCGGCGAAGCTCTTCGACACCGCCTTCGACGACGGGGCGGTGGGCGACTGGGTGGCCGTCTTCTGGTCCGACCGGTGCTCGGCCGCCGGTGTCGCGGCGAACGGACCGGACGCCAGCGCCCAACCTGCCGTGGCGAGCACGGCGACCGGCGACAGACGTGCGGTCAGAGCGAGCGGCAGAGGAAGATCACGCACGGGCGCACTTCTCGTGGGGGAGGGGGTGCGGAGGGAGTCCACACTGCGGACGGGACGCCAGTGTCACACGACTCTCTGTGAGGCGGTAGTGAAAACTCGCTCCGTGCCTGCGTGGTGACGCTGGAGTGCTGACGGGCCGTGCGCCCGAGCGTCGGCGAGTTCATGGGCGGTGTTCGAGAGCAAGGGCGCTCTCGATGCGGTCGACGGCGGCGAACGCGCCGTATGCGACGAGATGCACCAGACAGTGGTCGGTGTGCTCCGGACGGCGCCAGGCCGCCACGTCCTCGCCCGTGACCCGGTACGGCGCCAGCGCGGCAAGCAGCGCCAGGCGCGCGGCCGGACGCTCGGCACGGTCCGGCAGGGCGGGCCAGGCGATCGGTGGGTGCGAGCCGTCCCAGGCGCGCACGGTGTCATGTACGAGGGCCCGGTCCTCGGCGTCGAGGAGGCCCGCGCCCGCGGCGGCGGCCGTGCGCAGGGCGGAGTAGGCGGGGCCCACGGCCGTCCCCGCCGCCCAGTCCGGACCGGGGCCGGGGTCGTCGAGCAGCGGGAGCGCGGCACCGGGACGGGCGGTGCGGCGCACGGTCCTGGCCATCGTGCGGCCCGCCAGGCTCCGTACCGGGCGCAGCCGTTGGGCGCCGGCCGGGAGCAGATTCTCGGTCAGCAGGGCCGACACGATGCGATTGATGAAGTGGAACGCCAGCGCCGTGCCCAGATACGCGGGGGCGTGCTCGCGCGGGAACGGGAACGGCTCCAGGCCGGCGCCCGGGACACGGGTGCGCTGCCCCCAGTCCAGCACGCGCGCGTGCTCCTCGTTCTCCGGTGCCCGCCCGCGCGCCAGTTGCTCGGCGAGCGCGTGGTCGCCGGTGGCGTGCAGCAGCACGGTGTGTGCGTCCACGCAGAAGGGGCACCGGTTGGCGAGCGACACCCCGAGGGCGGCCAGCTCCTTGCCGGTACGGCTGCCGGGACCGGCGATGAGCGACTCGCGCAACAGCGCCCAGGCCGGGGCGAGGAGTTCGGGTGCGGAGGACAGGACGACGAAGGTGACCGGTTTGTTGATGCCGAAGTCCAGGGCGAGTTGCGCGTATACCTCGGCGACGCGGCCGGTGGCGGACCTGGGTGGTGGCGGCTGGGTGAAACGGAAGGCTGTGGACATGGGCAGCAGAGTGCAACGCGGGGGCGGCTTTGGTCGTCGTACGCCCGAAGACAGCCTGCGCTGCGCCGAAGAGGCCCGGTGGCGCGGTGGACTACTGCCGGGGGAGTAGTCCGGGTTCCGTCCACAGGGCCGACGCGGCTGTCGGCGCGGACGTCTAGGGTGCGGACATGGGCGGGCCACTGGTCACACGCAGGCGTCTCGCCGACGCGGCCCTCGCGGTCGTGGTCGGCGTACTCGTCGTGACCACGGCCGCCTTCGACACGGGCACGACGGCCGTCGACTACGCGCTGCTCGCGGTGGGTTGCGCGGCTCTGGCCTGCTATCGCGCCGCACCGCGCGCGGTGCTGGCCGTGACGACGGCGACCGGCACGGCGTACGTCCTGCACGCCCACCCGGGGCCGCTCGCGGCCCTGCCCGTCCTGGGCGCCGTGCACACGGCCGCGCGGGCCGGGCACCGGGGCCTCGCGGGCGCGGCCGGCGCGGTGTTCCTCGCCGGGTACGTGGCGACGGAGCCCGGGACCCGGGCCGTCGTCGAGCGGACCGCGCTGCTCACCGGCTGGTTCCTGTGCGCGGTGGTGACGGGCCTGGCCGACCGCAACTGGCAGGCCTATCTGCGCCAGACGGAACAGCGCGCCCAGGAGGCCGAGCGCACCAGGGAGGAAGCGGCGCTGCGCCGGGCAGGGGAGGAACGCCTGCGCATCGCCCGGGAGTTGCACGACTCGCTCACCCACAGCATCTCCATCGTCAAGCTCCAGGCAGGCGTCGCCGTGCACCTGGCACGCAAGCGCGGCGAGGAGGTGCCGCCCGCGCTGCTCGCCATCCAGGAGGCCAGCGGTGAGGCCATGCGCGAGCTGCGCGCCACGCTGGAGGTGCTGCGCACCGACGAGCCGACCGGCACACCCGCGCTGCTCGTGGAGCGCGCCCGGGCGGCCGGCCTCGCCGTCGACCTGACGGTGACCGGCGACGAACGCCCGCTGCCGACGGCCGTCGACCGGGCCGTGTACCGGATCGTCCAGGAGGCCCTCACCAACGCGGCACGGCACGCCGGGCCGGCCCGGATCCGGGTCGGACTCGACCACGGCGAGCGGGAGTTGACGGTGCGCGTGGACGACGACGGCACGAACTGCGACCCGGCCGGCCCACCGCCACCGGGCACCGGTCTCACGGGCATGCGGGAACGCGTCACGGCCCTCGGCGGCACCCTGCACGCCGCCCCGCGCGCGGAGGGCGGCTTCTCGGTGTGCGCGCGGCTGCCGCTGGGGGAGCCGGGATGAACCCGCTGATCAGAGTGGCCCTGGTGGACGACCAGGCACTGATGCGCGCCGGATTCCAGGCCCTCCTGGACGCCGAGGAGGGCATCGAGGTGGTGGGTGAGGCGGCCGACGGACACCAGGGCCTGGAGCTGATCCGGGCACAGGTGCCCGACGTCGCCCTGATCGACGTCCAGATGCCGGTGATGACGGGCATCGAGGCGACCCGGCACATCGCCGCCGACCCGGCCCTGTCCGCCGTCCGAGTGATCATCCTCACCAACTACGGCCTGGACGAGTACGTCTTCGAGGCCCTGCGCGCGGGCGCCGGGGGCTTCCTCCTCAAGGACACCGAACCGGCGGACCTGCTCCAGGCCATCGAGGTGGTCGCCCGCGGCGAGGCCCTGCTCTCCCCGTCGATCACCCGCACCCTGATCGGCGAGTTCGTCTCCCGTCCGCCGGACCGCGCCAGTGCCCCCGGCCTGGAACACCTCACCCGCCGGGAACGCGAGGTCACCGCGCTGGCCGCCCGCGGCCTCAGCAACGAGGAGATCGCCGCCCACATGGTCATCAGCCCCTTCACGGCGAAGACCCACATCAGCCGCGCGATGACAAAGCTGGGCGCCCGGGACCGGGCCCAACTGGTGGTGTTCGCCTACGAGTCGGGCCTGGTGACGGCACGCGGCCGGACTTGACCCCGCGCTGTCTCAAAGTCGTCAGGGACGGATCACCGGGATCTAGGCTCGGACGTGCTTTGTGATCCCGGAGGAGGGCGCTGAACAGCAGTGACGGACAAGCGAGTTGTCATCGTGACCGGCGGAGGTTCGGGCATCGGGGAGGCGACGGCCCGGCTGCTGAGCGAGGGCGGCCACCACGTGGTCGTCTCCGGTCGGCGCAGTGAGCCCCTGCGACGCCTCGAAGCCGAGACCGGAGTACTGGCCCATCCGTCCGACGTGGGGGACCCCGAGGCGGCCGACGGTCTCGTCCAGGCAGCCCTGGCCGCCCATGGACGACTCGACGGACTGGTGCTCAACGCGGGCATCGGGCGCGGCGGAGCCGTGGGCGACCTGTCGTTGGAGGACTGGGACGAGGTGATGCGCACCAACCTCACCGGCCCGCTGATGCTCCTGCGCGCGGCGCTCCCGCACCTGCTGGAGGCGGGCGGGGCCGTGGTCGCCGTCGCTTCGGTGTCCGCGCTGCGCAACGGCACGAGCAACGCCCCGTACGCCACCTCCAAGGCGGCGCTGCTCCAGCTCTGCCGCTCCGTCGCCGTCGACTACGGACGTCAGGGCGTGCGGGCCAACATCGTGTGCCCCGGCTGGGTACGCACCGAGATGGCCGACCGGCGCATGACGCGTTTCGCGGAGGAAGCGGGCCTTGAGGGTGGTGTGGATGCCGCCTACGACGAGGCGACCGCGCTCCTGCCCATGGGCCGGCCGGGCGAACCGCGTGAAGTCGCCGAGGCGATCGACTGGTTGCTGTCCCCGGCGGCGTCGTACGTCAACGGCTCGGTGCTCACCGTCGACGGCGGCGCGACGGCCCTCGACCCGGGGACCCTCGGCTTCGATTTCCGGATCACCCGGCGCGGCTAGGGGGTGTCGTCTGGATCAGGCCGGCTGTGACGAACGGTGCGGTCTGGCCGACCCCGAGCGGGGTCATGGGGGTGCCCCCTGGTCGAGCGAAGCCGAGAGCTTGGGGGGAGTGACGACAACGCGGCTGGGGGTCCCCCTGTTCGAAGAGCCTGGGGGAGTGCGTGCCAGGGCCCGCGACGCCGGGATGATCCAAACGACGCCCCCTAGGCTCGGTCCGACCCCGCGAGCGCTTCCGTCGTTCTCGGCCACATCCGGGCGATCCCCAGCAGTGTCGCCGGGCTGCCATGGACCACACCGGGCAGCGGGCAGGGGTCGGCAGGCGGTGCGCCCGCCAGTTTGGCGCGTCGGGCCTGGTCCAGTGCGCCGGCGAGTGCGGCCGACGTGAGGCGGTCCTCCCGCACCCCCGACTGCCGGGCGTGCCGGTGCGCCTTCTCGTAGGTGTCCGGCCTGACCCATCGCTGCAGGTCCAGGAGCGCGTCGTAGGTCTCGATGGTCTGCCGGTGTGCCTGGAGCGCCAGCGGGGAGCGCGGCCGCAGCACCTCCCGCAGTCTGGTGCGCTGCGGTCTGGCGAGGGCGACGTGGGGCACCGCCGTCATCAGGTCGCGCCACAGCGGCCACAACCGCCAGGTGGTCCGCAGGGCGTTCGCCGACCGGACGAGGGCGGTCGCGGTGGGGACCAGCAGTGATGCCGCCCGGAAGAAGCCGTGGACCCCGATGATCACCGACAGGTAGGGGAGCATGCGCGGTGTGCGGCCGTAGAGGTGCCAGAGATAGCCGAACCAGAAGACGACGGCGAGGACGCTTCCCACCGCGAACAGCCGCAGCGACCACACGAGATCGCGGTCTGCTGTGCGCATGCTGTACAGCCAGCAGACCACGAGCGCGACGGCGTCACCGACGAGGTGGGCGCCGATGAGGATCAGCCAGTAGGCGGACGCCGGATCGGCAGGCCCCTGCACGGACGCCGTTCCCGCACGCGGTTCGAGCTGCAACACGTCCAGGACGAGCAACGCGGCCAGGGCCGCAGGCAGCCCCACCGTCACGGACAGCCGCAGGCGGCGAGTCCGGGTGGGGTCGACCATGAAGAGCAGGACCAGCCCGGCGCTGAGGACGCCGATCAGATTGCGGGCCAGGGAAACCGTGTGGAGTTCGACGCCCGCGTCGGTGAGCCATGCGACGACCCTGGGCTGGAAGAGAGTGATGGCGAGGGTCGCGGCCAGGACCGTGAGCCACAGCCCCCGCTGGTGCGGCTGGAGCAGCGCGGGCCGGGCCCGCCAGAGCAGGGCGAACCACAGGGTGAGGACGCTCCACAGTCCGACCAGGGCCGCCAGCTCACTCACCGACATCGACCGTCACTCCCAGGAACGCGCCGAGCCGGCCCAGCCGGCCGCCCGCCCGGCCGGCCGTCCCGGCGCTCTGTATCAGGCTGGCGATCATCTCGGCCTCCTGCTCCTCGGCGGTCGTGTAACTGGTCCGGGCCATCAGCCGTTTGACGAGATGCGGCTGCAGACCGCTGAGGAGCCCGGCGATCGGCTCGTCGCCCTCGGCCGTGGCGCCACGGTGGTGGTCGCACAGCACATGGCCGATCTCGTGGAGGATGATGTGCTCCCGGTGCAGGGGCGCGGTCCGGGCCTCGTAGAAGACGTAGTCGGCGTCGTCCGTACCCAGCCAGAGACCGCAGGCACCGGCGATCGCCGCCTGCTCCGGCAGCTCCTTCAGAACGAGTGGGCGGCCTCTGAGTGCTTCCACCCGCTCGCAGACCGCGTCGAAGGAAAGCGACCGGGGCACTGCGAGATCGCGCAGAATCCCCGTACATCGCCGCTGTAACTCGGCATACTCGCCCGTTCGCCGCACGTGCTGTGTCACTCTCACTGGTCGTTGCCCGCTCGGCTTCCGCGGTGTTCCTATCGGCCGGAACGGTGGGGACGTCCCCCCGGGTCGGACTCCGGGGACATCGCGTTCACCACGGCGAGCAGGGCGTCCAGCCCCGCTTCCGACAGTCCGTCGGCACGGAAGGCCAGCGTGCGCACCTTGCTGTTCCCCAGAGCAACGGCGAACTCCATCTGGCGTCTCACCCGCTCGGAGACCTCCTCGTCGGTGAAGTAGTCCGGGGTGACCCCGAAATGCTCTGCCAGGACCCGGAGATGGTCGCGCGTCACGTTCCGCTTCCGGCCCGTCGCCAGTTCCCAGAGGTAGGTGGCCGAGAACGTACGCCCCGTGCTCTCGCGGATCTCCTCCGCGATCTTGCTGTACGGAGGCCGGTTGCCGCGGTAGTACGCGTTGACGATGTCCTCCAGCCGTCGGGCCAGGGACGACGGGCCTGTCGTGCCGCTGTCGGCGCTGCCGCTGCTCGTCAAGTCTCCAACTCCCGGGCGAGAGAACGCTTCCTGCCCCCAGCGGACAGGGTGTGGTTTCAACCTAAGCCGCCGACCGCCACCTTGAACACGTCCGGGGCAATGTATTCAGGCCAAAGGACGGCAGCGGCGGGCGCCAGCGGATCAGTTGACACGCTTTCATCCGCTCAGTACGGTCCCGATTGCTTGCGCAATCGCACGGTAGTCCGAACGTCATGCCGGCTGACCTCCGGCGGACGTGGCGCTGCGGTGAAGGAAAAGCACAAGGGGGAATCGCAGGAATGACATCCGCACGGCAGCCGGGCGAATCCGACGCCGACCCGGCCTGTGGAGACAGCGGTGCCGGACCGGCACTCTACGCCCGGATAAGGCGGAAACTGAAGCAGGAGATACTGGCAGGCGTCTACGCCGAGGGGGAGTATCTGCCCTCGGCGGGCGAACTCGGAAAAAGATACGGCGCCAACAAGAACACGGTCCTGCGGGCGCTGCGTATGTTACGCGCGGAAGGACTGATCGACTTCGGCCGGGGCCGCGGCACGGTCGTGATGCACTCCGCCGGAAAAGCGGACCTCGCCGAGATAGCGGAGCAACTCCGGCATGTCGTCAACCGTGCCGATGCCTCGGGAATCTCACGGGCGGCCGTCGTGGCTGCCGTACAACGGATTCCCCCGGTGCCTGGCACACGTACCCCGATGGGTGGACCCGCCGCGCCGATTCGACGGGGAACCGCGGCCTACGGCTCGTACGGGCCGCGCGGCCGCGGCGCCGCGTGATGCGCGATCGCGTCGACTGCGGTGGCGATAAGGCTAATACGCAGGGTCAGGATGGAGCCATGGAAGCCAGGTGTTCCCGCCCCGCCCCCGGCTCGCTCCGACTCGGCCGCGCGTGGTCGAAAGACCAGGTCGCCACGGGGCCCGAAGTCCGGGGAAGGCAGATTTTCCCGGCGGCCACGCAGCGTATCGGGAGTGTTCCTTCATTGATCGTCGTAATCGCCTCCGCCTAGATTCTCCGGTGAGCGGACGACCGATCGAGTCACCGCTTCCACTCCTTACGGAAAGGAGGTGACAAGCATGGGTCGGAAGATCTATGAGGCGCCGGCGATGTTCATTGCCGGTGATTTCCGATTGGACACCGGATTCCTGCGGCGCGGTCCGCATGAGCCCAGGGTCCGTCTGCCGCTTGCAGCCTAGGGAATCTCTGGGAGAACGATGTCGAGCCACGGCGAAAGCTGGTTTGTGGTACTGCCTGATTGCGAAGCCGGCCTCGCCGTGGCCTCGCATGTGGAAACACGACTGAAGAGCACGGCGGAAAAGCGGGTGCTCCATGCCTCCGGTCGCCCCTTCCTGATCGGCTCCTGGGGCCCCGCGTTCGTCACCACCACCCGGCACGGTCTGCGGATCGCGCTCATCGGGTGCGGTTCCGCCGACGAGCACGAGGTCGCGCAACGCCTGGCCGAGCAGCGCGACATCGAGTCCGCCGCCCGCGTCGCACGCTCGCTGCGCGGCGAGTTCCATCTCGTCGTCGCGGCGGGCGGGCGGTTGCGGGTCCGGGGCACCGCGTCGGGGATGAGGCGCGTCTTCCACGGCGCCACCGAGGGCACCACGGTGGCGAGCAACCGCGCGGACGTCGTCGCCCGGCTGCTCGACGCGCCCCTCGACGAGGAACTCCTCGCCGTCCGCCTGCTGGACTCCGTCCCCCACCCGCTCGGGGACATGCCGATGTGGCGGGGCGTGCACGCCGTCCCCCAGGGCTTCCAGCTGGAGGCGGGCCCGGACGGGGCCTCCTGCACACGCTGGTGGAGTCCGCCCGAGCCCCGGCTGGGTCTGGAGGAGGGCGCGGCACTGCTGCGGACGGAACTCGACGCGGCGGTCCGGGTACGAACGCGGGCCGCGGCCACCGTCAGTTCCGACCTCTCCGGAGGACTCGACTCCACCGCCGTCTGCGCCCTCGCCGCCGCCGCGGGGGCCGCCCCGGTCGCCCTCACCATGTCCAGCCGCGATCCGGGGGACGACGACCTCCACTGGGCGAAGCTGGCCGCGGCCGACCTCGACCACGCGGAGCACGTCGTGCTTCCCGTCGACCGCATCCCGCTGTTCTACAGCGGCCTGCTGGAGGTCACCGGGCCGGTCGACGAACCGGCGCCGACCATCCTCGACCAGCCCCGGCAACTCGCCGGCCACGACGAGATGCTGGCCCGCGGCTCCGCGCTGCATCTCACCGGGATGGGCGGCGACCACGTCCTGTGGGGCCACCCGGCGCATGTACTCGAACGGCTGGCCACCGACCCGCTCGGTGCCCTGCGCCACCTCCGCGGCTACCGGGCGCACAACAGATGGTCGTTGCGGGACGCCCTGTCGGTGATCGCCGACCGCAGGCCCTACGGGCAGTGGCTGGCCGACAGCGCCGACCGGCTCACCGCCGCGCGGGCCGCGCCGCACAGCGCGGACGTCCTCGCCTGGGACGTCCCGCCCCGGATGCCCGGCTGGGCGACACCGGACGCCGTCGCCGCGGTGCGCGACAGGATGCGGCGGGCGGCGCAGTCGGCCGTTCCCCTGGGCAGGACCCGCGCCCGGCACAACGAGCTGAACGTACTGCGCCACGGAACGCGGGTGACGCGCATCCTGCACCAGGTGGCCGAGCACGGCGGGCTGCCCATGGCCAGCCCGTTCTTCGACGACCGCGTCATCGAGGCGTGCTGGTCGGTGCGGGCGGAGGAGCGGTCGTCGCCCTGGCGGTACAAGCCACTGCTCAAGGCCGCGCTGCGCGGCGTCGTACCGGGTGCCGTACTCGCACGCGAGACCAAAGGAGAGGCGTCCACCGACGCGGCCAACGGACTGCGCGAGAACCGCGCCCGGATCGCCGAGCTGTGGCACGACTCCCGTCTCGCCCGGCTGGGGCTGGTCGACGCGGACCGGCTCGTCAGAACCACACTGCAGCCTTCCTCGCCCGAACTCCGGTACGCGGGCCTCGACTCGACGCTCGCCTGCGAGATCTGGCTGCGCACCGCCTGAGCGCCATGAGCGCCATCCGAAGGGGGAACCCATGCGGCTGAGAGCCGACGTGTCACTGGTGGAGACCGACTACGGAAAGATCCTGCTGGACGGGCGCAGCGGAAAGTACTGGGAGCTCAACCCCACGGGCAGCCTGGTGCTGGACGAACTGATGTCGGGCGGCGACCTCGACGCGGTGATCACCCGGCTCACCGCCGAGTTTGAGGTCGGCGCGGAAAGGGCGCGGTCCGACGCCGAGGCGCTCGTCGCGGCGCTGGTCGAGGCGAGGCTGGTCGACCGGTGAGCTTCCAGACCGTACTGCGCGCCCGGTCCGAGGTCCCCCGGCGGGCGCGGCTCGCCGCGCGCCTGGCCGTGGCGGTCGCCAAGCCGCTCACCCGTCTCCCGCCGGACCGCATCCGTCGGCTGCTGACCGCGCTCGCCCGTGGCGCCCGGCCGGCCGGGTTCGAGCGGGCGGCGGCCGCGCGGGACGCGGTGACCACCGTCAGCCTGGTGTGCGCCGGACGCGAGGGATGCCTGCAGCGGTCGATCGCGACCGCGCTGTTGTGCCGCGCCCGGGGCAGCTGGCCGACCTGGTGCGTCGGGGTCCGTACCGCCCCGCCGTTCGCCGCGCACGCCTGGGTGGAGGCCGACGGACGCATGGTGGGCGAGGGCGCCCCCGAGGGCTATTTCCGGGTGCTGATCAGCGTGGCACCGCACCACACGAGGGAGGCAACCGATGGCCGGCACGGCCGAGGATGAACGCGTCGGCATCCGCGACCTGTTCGCGCTGCTCCTGCAGCGGCGGACGACCGTCGTCTGGGCGCTCACGCTGACGGTCGTCGGCACCGCGCTCGGGCTGCTGCAGCCGCTGATGACGATGCGGCTGATCGACCGGGTGGGGACCGGGCAGTCGCTGCTCGGCCCGGCCCTGCTGCTCGCGGGGCTGTTCGCCGCCCAGGCCTGCATCGAGGGCGTGGGCCAGTTCCTGCTCGACGTGGTCGGCGAGGGCGTCGTACTGCGGCTGCGCAAGAACCTGACGAACCGGCTGCTGCTCGTCCGTATCGACGCCTTCGACCGCCACCGGGTCGGCGATCTGCTCTCCCGCGTGGGCACGGACACGACCGTGCTGCGCGACATGGTGGCGGGCAGCTTCGTCCAGCTCGTCACCGTGGCGCTCACCGCCGTCGGAACGGCGGGACTGATGCTGTGGCTCGACCCCGTCATGTTCGCCGTCGTCATCGCCACGATCGTCGCCGCGGCGATCGTCGTCGCCGGTGTCATGACCGGCATCCGCGGGGCCACCGAGCAGTCCCTCACGGACGTCGGCACCATGACGGCCGATCTCGAACAGGCGCTGGGCAACATCCGGACCGTGCGCGCCTGCGGAGCCGAACTCCGTGAGGCCGAACGCATCGGGGCGGACGCGGAGGCCGCGTGCGCGAGCGGGGTGCGCTCCGCGCGCCTCGGCTCCCTCGTGTCGCCGATGATGGAGGTCGCGGTCAACGGCTCGTTCCTGCTCGTCCTGCTCATCGGCGCCGTACGGGTCTCGAACGGCGACATGACGATCAGCGAGCTGGTCGCCTTCCTGCTCTACGCGACCTATCTGGTCATGCCGTTGGCCGGCCTCTTCAGCGCGATCAGCCTCATCCAGCGCGGCCTCGGATCCCTGAAACGCATTCAGGAAACCCTGAAGCTGCCCGTGGAAACCACCCCGGACCCCTGCGAGGTCCCCGCCCCGGGCTCCGGCCCGCTGCTCCAACTGCGGGACGTCTCCTTCGCTTACGGGGACCGCCAGGTCCTGAGCGGGGTGTCCCTGCAGATCCCGGAGCGCGGCTACCTCGCCATGGTGGGCAGATCCGGCGCGGGCAAGACCACCGTGACCTCCCTCATCGAGCGCTTCCACGACCCGGACGAGGGAGCGGTGCTCTTCCGTGGCACCGACCTCGGACGACTGGAACACCGGGCCTACCGGCGGCACGTGGCGCTGGTGGAACAGCACACGCCACTGCTCTACGGATCACTGCGCCACAACCTCACCTATGCCGCGCCGGACGCGTCCGAGGACGCCGTCCGCGACGTGCTCGACACCGTCGACCTCGGCCCGCTCGTACGGCGCCTGCCGGACGGGCTCGACACCGAGGTGGGGGAGCGGGGGCTGCGGCTGTCGGGCGGCGAGCGTCAGCGCGTGGCCATCGCCCGTGCCCTGCTCGCCGAGCCCGATCTGCTGGTGCTCGACGAGCCCACCTCGCACCTCGACACCATCAGCGAGGCCGAACTCGCCGAAGCCCTGCTGAAGGTGTCCGAACGCTGTGCCCTGCTGGTCATCGCCCACCGGCTGTCGACGGTCCGTGCCGCGCCGCGGATCGCCGTCATGGACGGCGGCCGGGTCAGCTCCGTGGGCACCCATGAAGAACTCCTCGTTCGTGACCGTATGTACGGGCAGTTGGTCGAAAGCCATCTGATCCAGTCGGAGAAGTCCGCGCAGGAGTCGGCGCAGAACTCCGCGCAGGAGCCGGCGCTGTGACCTCACCCGCCCGCGACCTACAGGAAGCCCGTCGAAACGAACCCCAGTGGACGGCCGCCCTGCAGAGACTGGACCGGCTGACTCCGCGGGAGTCGGAGGTCTTCGTCATGATGGCGGAAGGGCTGTCCAACGAGGACATGGCGAACCGGCTCCATTTGACCGAACGGACCGTGCGCGCCCATCTGTCGGCCATTACCGAAAAGCTGGAACTGCATTCACGTCTGAGTCTCTGTCTGGCGTCCTACGTCTTTCGGAATACTGTCGCCGACGACAATATGTGCCGGTGCGGCCGGCGAGGAGAATAGGAATCACGCAGAGGCCGTTTCTGCGTCATTCCGCCCTCGGGCGGAATTCATCACCGGAAAGGAAATGACATGGCCGGCAACGAATTCGATCTGGACGTCCGGGTCACCTCGCCGTCCGCGGCCGGTGTGGACCGCGCACCGGCGTCCATCTCGTCGCTTCTCACGCGCTCGGTCTGCACGCGCGTGACCTGCCGAGGCACCTGCACCTGCGTCTGCACCAGCATCTGCACCTCGGGCTGCGTGAAGAAGCCCTGACGTGACGAAGCCCTGAACGGGCCGGGCCCGACGCCCTGAACGGGCCCACGTTCGACAACGGGTGTTGCCGTGGGCTCAGCACGGCAACACCCGTTTCCACTGCGACGCCGAACGGCCGCGACACGAGGGATGGACATGCTGGAGAACCGGGAGACGGCCGGCGGGCCGGTTCGGGGCGACGACGACTCACTCACCGACCGCGCACACCGCGCGGTCCGTCTCGTCGCCGAACGGACCTCGACCACCGACCAGGTGGCCGAACTGGCCCTGACCGCCGCGGAACAGGCGGTGCACCCCGTGGGCTGGTACCCGCCGAGCCTCAGTCACGGTCAGGCCGGAACCGCGCTGCTGCACCTGTACGCCGCCCGCGCCGGGCTCGGCGACCGGGAGACCGCCTTCGCACACATCCGGGAGGCCGTGCTCAGCACCCGGGTCGTACCGCTGGAGAGTCCCGGGATCTTCGGCGGAACCAGTGGACTTGCCCTGGCCCTGGCCGACTGCGCCGCCGACGAACCGCGCTTCCTGCCGAGCCTGCACCGCATGCACGAGCAGCTCGCCGCCCAGGTCCTCGACACCGACTACCCGGCCGTCGAACGCGTCCTGAGCGACGCCGACTACGACTGGATAGGCGGCGCGGCCGGCGTACTCGCGTACCTCGTCACGGTCGAGGACCCGAGCCCCGGAGTCCGCGAGGCCGTGCGCCGGCTCCTCGGCTTTCTGGTGTGGCTGAGCGAACCGGCGCAGACCGAGCGCACCCCGCGCCGCTGGCTGCTCGTCCCCGACGTCTACCCACCCGTCGGGGACTACCACGCCAAATATCCCCACGGGTACCTCAACCTGGGCTTCTCGCACGGCGTTCCCGCAGTCGCCGCGGCGCTCGCGGCGGCCGCCGCCTCGGGCCACCGGCACCCGGGACTCGAATCGGCCGTGACCACCCTCACCTCCTGGATCCTGAGGCACCGGGCCGCCGACGAGTTCGGCCCGCTGTGGCACGACGGCGTGGCGGTCGACGAACACGGCGAGGAACAGCCCCGGACCCACGGCCACGATCAGATCGCCTGGTGCTACGGCACCGCAGGTGTCGCCTCGGCCCTGCTCGACATCGCCCGCGCCACCGGTGACAGCGACCTGCTGACCACCGCGGTCACCGCGTTCGAGGCCGTCCTGCGCAGGGCAGAGCAGGCCGGGCCGCTGTCGCCCACCCTGTGTCACGGACAGGCCGGACTGCTGATGATGTGCCGCGCGTTCGCACCCTGGAGCCGCCTGGCGCGCGACCGGACACCGGTCCTGCTCGACCGGCTGCTCGACCACGCCGACGAGACACGTCCGGCGGTGTTCGCCGATCACGAGCTGCCCGGACACCTGGTGGACGACCCGGGCCTGCTGACCGGAGCCGCCGGCGTGGCCCTCGCGATCCTCGCGGCCCTGAACGACGACCGTCCGGCCTGGTTCCGGGCCTTCTTCGCAAGGTGATGCGCATGTCCCGGTACGTACCCGCCGACTTCTACCTGCTGCGCTCTCCCGCGCTGCCCGTGCAGACCTATCTCGACTTCATGAGCGACCCGGAGCAGACCTCCGACGCCCTGTTACGGCTGGCCCACGACCCGGAGGTCCGGCGGGCGGTCTTCGTCGCCAGCGAGGGCCTGGCGGAAGGGCTCGCCCACCTGGAGCGGATGTCCCCCAAGAGCGTGGCGCGCCTGCACTCGCGGCTGTGGCGCTATCTCACCAGGATGTCCACCCGGCCCACCCCCTTCGGGGCGTTCTCGGGCGTGGCCGCCGGGACCTTCTCCGGGCGCACCACCGCGCGGCTGGAGAGCCCGGCCATCGGGGGTGCCCGGGTGCGCGCGGACATGGCGTGGATCCTCGCCTGCATCGAGCGGTTCGAGAGCGACCAGGAGATCTGGCGCGGGCTCGGGATCGTCCGCAACGCCACGGCCCATGTCTCCGGCGACCGCATGGTCCTGCCGCACGCCGACGTCTACGGCAGGAGCGACCGCACGTCGGTGCGTGTGCGGGCGACCCCCGCCGTCCACACCGTCCTGGACACCGCCGCGACCCCCGTGACGTACCAGGAGATCATCGACGCGCTGTCGGCCGCCTTCCCCGAGGCGTCCGCCGCGGCCAAGGAGAGCCTGGTGCGGCGGCTGTGGGACCTGAACTTCCTCACCAGTGACCTGCGTCCGCCCCAGACGTCGGCCAGGCCCGAGGAGTACCTGCTCGACCGGCTGGCCGAAGTCCCGCAGGCGGCCGACGCGGTCGAGCGGCTGCGGGAGGTCGTCGAGCTGGTCCGGCACGCGGACGACCCGGCCTCGTTCGCGCAGTTGCGCGCCGCCCAGGAAAAGCTCGTACCGGGCTACACGGGCCAGACCTACCAGCTCGACTCCACCATCGACCTGCGGTCGGACGAGCTGAATCGCTCCGTCGCCGACGCGGCGGCCGACACGGTGGACGTCCTGATGCGTCTGAGCGCGGCCACCGGCCCCGGCAACTCCCATCTGACGCGGTACCGGGAGGACTTCCTCGAACGGTACGGCCAGGGCGTACGCGTCCCCGTCCTGGAACTGCTCAGCCCGGACCAGGGCCTGGACGCGCCCGAGTCCTACACCGAGCCGCCCCGCACGGCCGGGCCGACCGGCGGCATCGAGCCCGAGAACACCTCCAACTACGACCGTGCCGTCGTCGAGTTCGTGCAGCGGGCCTGGCGCGACCGGTCCCTCGAAGCGGAACTCACCGACTCCTGGCTCGACCGCCTCGCCCCCGAGGCGTCTCCGGGACCGCTGCTGCCCACGATGGACCTCTACCTGCAACTGGAGGCCGCCGACCGGCAGGCCGTCGACCGGGGCGAGTGGCGGGCCGTCGTCCGCGCCGACGGCCTCGCCCACGGCGGGCGCACCTTCGGCCGCTTCTTCGACCTGCTCGGCGACCGCCTCGTGGACCGGCTGCGCGACCTGGCCCGGCGGGAGGAGGAGCTCCAGCCGCACGTGGTCCACGCGGAACTGGCCTACCTCCCCACCTACGGCCGGGCCGGCAACGTCGCCGCACACCCGGGCCTGCGCGGATACGAGATACCCGTCAACACCGGGCCGTCGGTGCCCGCCGACCGCGTACTGCCCCTGGACGACATCCTGGTGGGCGCCGACGACCGGCGGTTCCACCTGTGGTCGCGGCGGCTCGACCGCGAGGTCGTCGTGACACAGCACCACATGCTCAGCCCGCTGGCCGCCCCGAACGTCGCCCGCTTCCTGCTGGAGGCCTCGCAGGACGGGTGTGTGATGCCCGGCGGATTCCACTGGGGCCCCGTGTCCCACGCGGCGTTCCTGCCCCGGGTGACCCGCGGCAAGGTGGTGCTCCGGCCCGCCGAGTGGCGGCTGGACGGCCGCGGCCTCGCGGACCTCACGGCATGGCGCGAGCGGTGGCACGTACCGCGCCATGTGTACCTCGTGGAGCACGACAACCGGCTGCTGCTCGACCTCGACCACCCACGCTGCGTCGCCGAACTGCGCGAGGAGGTCCGCCGCAAGGGCGGTGCGGCCGTGCTGCTCCACGAGATGCTGCCGGACTTCACGCACCACTGGCTGAGTGACGACACCGGGCGGCGGTACACGGAGGAGATCGTCGTCCCCGTCGTGGCCGCCGGCCCCGAGACCGTCCGGCGCGACGGGGCCGGACTCCAGGTGGAGATCCCGGCACGGCGATACGTACCGGGCAGCGAATGGTCGTACATCAAGCTGTACGCCGCCTTCGAACGCCACGACGAGATCATCGCCGGTCCACTGCGCGAACTCGTCGCGGAGCTGCGCGCCCAGGACGCCATGGACCGGTGGTTCTACATCCGGTACGCCGATCCGCGCCCGCACCTGCGCATCCGGGTGCGCAGCGACAGGCCGGAGACGCTCGGGCGGCTCGGCGCCTGGGGCAAGAGCGTGGTGGACAGCGGACTCGCCCAGGACCTCGCCATGGACAGCTACTGTCCCGAGACCCTGCGCTACGGCGGCCCCGACACCTTCGACGCGATGGAGCGGCTCTTCGGGGCGAACAGCGACGCCACCGCCCAACTGATCGCGGAACGCCTGGAGTTGCCGGAGCTGACGGACGAGCACCTGGCCATGGCCGCGGTGGACACCCTCTTCCACCAGTGGGGCGTCCCGCTCGCCGACCGCCTGGACCTCCTCCCCGGCCACGTAGACGACGGCGCCACCCGCGACGACTTCCGCAAGCGACGTGACTACCTCTGCGAACTGCTGCTGCCCTGGGACCGGTTCACCCATGACAGGGGCCGGGACCACCGCCTGCGGGTCGCGGCGGCCCTCGCGCCCCAGGAGCCGGCCGTCCGCGCCGCGGCCGCGGCGGTCGGCGAGGCCGCCGGACGCGAGCGTCTCGCGATGCCGTTCCCCCATGTCCTCGGCAGCCTCGCCCATATGCAGGTCAACCGCCTCCTGCCGATCGACCGGACCCGGGAGGAGCGCTGCTACGGGCTGCTGCGGCACACCCTGCGCGCCCTGCGCGGCCGGCTGGCCGCCGAGGAGGCCAAGTGATCTGGCTCCGCGTGCTGCGGCTGTTCTGGAAGCTGAGCGCCCGGAAGGTCACCGCGTTCGCCGTCGTCTCGGTCCTGTCGGCCGCGATCCCGGGCGTGCAGGTCGCCCTGACGGCGAGCGCGGTGCAGTCCGTCGCGCACGCCGCGGGCGGCAGCGACGGCGCACAGGGCCAGGCCCTGCGGGCCGGCGTCGCCCTGCTGCTGATCGCCGTCGCCGGACACGCGCTGGACGTGTGGGGACAGTACCTGGACTCGCTGCTCCGCCTGGAACTCACCACCAGGATCGGCGAGCAGGTGATGGTCAAGGGCACCCGGCTCGACCTGGAGCAGTACGAGAACGCCGAGTCGTACGACAACCTCCAGCGCGCCTTCCAGGAGAGCAGCGGAGGCCGTATCTACCAGCTGTTCTCGGAGCTGCTCACGGTCAGCCGCGAGCTGGTCACCGCGGTCTCGGTGAGCATCGTGCTGTTCGCCTGGTCGCCCTGGGTGGCCGTGTTCATCCTGCTGTCACCGGTCCCGTCGGTGGTCGCCCACATGATCTACACGCACAAGGCGTACGCCGTCGAGTACGGACGCGCGGCCGATCGCCGGCGGATGTACTACTACCAGTACCTCACCACGACGGATCACTCTTTCAAGGAAGTACGCCTGTTCCAGCTCGGACCGCACTTCGTCGAGCGGTACCAGAGGCTGGCCCGGGAGTTCTTCCGGGTCGACCGGCGGCTGGCGCGCAGCCAGTCGGCCATCGTCGGCGCGCTGGGCGCGCTGAGCGTCCTCGCCTCCTCCGGCGCGCTGCTGTGGGCCATCGCCTCGGCCGCGGACGACGGACAGGTGGGCCGGCTGGCCGGCTATCTGCAGTCCATGGGAGCCATCCAGGCGTCGGCACACGGCATGCTCCTGGGCATCGCCTCGCTCTACAAGGACACCTTGTTCCTCGGCAACCTCTTCGCGTTCCTGGACCTTCCGGAGCGCCGGATCATCGGCGGAACCCGGCCGTTCCCGGCGAAGCTGCGCAAGGGCATCGAGTTCCGCGACGTCAGCTTCGTCTACCCCGGCACCGACCGGCTCGTCCTGGACGGCGTCGACTTCCTGCTGCCCGCGGGGGAGTGCGTGGCGCTCGTCGGCCAGAACGGAGCGGGCAAGACGAGCGTCGTCAAACTGCTGACCCGGCTCTACGAGCCGACGGGCGGCCGGATCCTGATCGACGATGTACCGATCGAGGAATACGACCTCGACGACCTGCAGCGCCATATCGGCGTCATCTTCCAGGACTTCATCCGCTACGAGATGTCCGTCCGCGACAACATCGGCTTCGGCCGGGTCGAGGCGATGGACGACGACGAGCGCATGCAGGCCGCCGCGACGGCCGGCGGAGCCGACACCATCGTGGCGGACCTCCCCGACCGTTACGACACCATGCTCGGCAGGCACTTCGAGGAGGGCCGGCAGCTGTCGGGCGGTCAGTGGCAGAAGGTGGCCCTGAGCCGGGCCTTCATGAGGAAGGCTCCCGTGGTCGTGCTCGACGAACCCACGTCGGCGATCGACGCCGAGGCCGAGGCCGAGATCTTCGGCCGGCTGCGCGACATCGCGGGCGAGGCCACCTCCCTGATCATCGCCCACCGCTTCTCCACGGTACGCATCGCCGACCGGATCGTGGTCCTGGACCGGGGCAGGGTCATCGAGGAGGGCACCCACGACGACCTGCTCGGCGCCGACGGCGTCTACGCCCATCTGTTCAATCTGCAGGCAGCGGGATATCTCGGCGAACCCGCCTCTCAGTGAAGGCCAGTTCATGGAAACGTCGGTCATCTTCCCCGTCATGCCCAAGGACCCCACGGACGCGGTTCCGTTCGCGGAACTCGTCGCGGGAGGGGACCTGGCACGGCTGTGGCAGGGCCAGTCCCTCACCATCGAATCCCATCAGTTGTTCGCCTACCTCGCGGGCATGGGATTCCGGTTCCCGGTCGGTACGTCCGTGACCCTGATGCCACTGCGCCATCCGATGGAGGCGGCGGCACACGCCCGCTCCCTCGCCCGTCTGACCGGCAGACGGATGACGCTCGGGGTCGGCCCCGGATCACCCGACTTCGTGGCGAGTCTGCGCGGTGAGCCCTACGAGAGCCCGAGAGCCGCGTGCGCCGGCTATCTCCGCCAACTGCGCGGATTTCTCGGTGAGCGGCCGGAGGAGGGTGAGCCGGGGGAGGAAGCATCCGGGGGCGGCTACGCGCAATCCGGACTGCCCGATCTCGGTCATCCCGGTGTGGAGATCGGCCTGGGAGTCCTGCGCCCGGCGCTCGCCCGGGTGGCCGGTGAGCTGGCCGACGCGGCGATCAGCTGGATGACACCGCCCGCGTACCTCGCGCGTGACCTCGTGCCCGCCCTGCACCGCGGCGCCCGAGCGGCGGGCCGCCCCGTGCCGCGCCTGGTCACCGTCGTGCACGTCGCCGTCGCCCGCAGTGGGCGCGATCCCCGCCAACTCGCCTTCACGGCCGCCCGTGCGCACCTCGGCGCACCGCACTACACCGACATGCTGAAACGCGCGGGGCTGCGGGTGCACCCGTCACAGCCCTATCTCAACGCGCGCGCCCTGGTCGACTCGGGAACATTCGTCTACGGAACTCCGCGGGAAGTGACGGCCGCATTGGGCGAATACGCCCGGGCCGGTGTGGACGAGGTGGTCCTCAACTCGGCGGGTGTGGGTCTTGCGCACGGCTGGAATGCCGCCGTCGAGGACCTCGCCGAAATCTCGGCCGAAATCCGCCTCGCACAGCCGGACTTGATCGTGTGAAGGCTAGGCTCACCTTGCCGAGAGGTGACGCGAAAGGAATGAACGATGACCGAGGAAGTGCAACGGTGGCTGAAGGAGAATGCTCTGCCGTTGCGGGACTTGCACGCCGAGGCATCGGAACCGGATCACGGCGAACTGGAGCCGCTGCGAAAAACCTTGAACGACGTACGAGTTCTGGGGATGGGGGAGGCGACGCACGGGACCGCGGAATTCTTCCGGCTCAAGCATCGATTACTGCGGTTCCTCGTCGAGGAAATGGGGTGCACCGCCCTGGCGATGGAGGCCAGCGCCTCGGCCGCGCGGGCCGTCGACGACCATGTGCTGCACGGCACCGGTGACGCCGCCGACGCACTCGCGGGCCTAGGCTTCTGGACCTGGCGGACCCGGGAGATGCTCGACGTCGTCGAGTGGATGCGGGAGCACAACCGGACCGTTCCGCGCGAGCGCGCCGTGCGTTTCGTCGGCATCGACCCCCAGCGCTGCGGTCCCGCCCTGACCGCCCTCGACGCCGCGCTGCGCACACTGGCGCCGGAACGGGCGGACCTCGGCGGCGGCATCCTCGGCACCCTGGCCGACGCCAAGCCGGGGTCCCTCACCGTCCAGAGGCAGCAGATCCTCGCCGAGGCGCGCGCCCTCGTGGGCTTCCTCGAAGAGGGCAGGGCCGGACTCGCAGCACGTGCCGGAGCCGAAACGGTCGACGACGCGCTCGGCCACGCACGCAGGATCGTGGCGGCGGCCGACGTGGCCTCACGGCCGCCGCGCGGCGACGGCGAGGAACCGGGCGCACTGGCGGTCCGGGACCGGTACATGGCACAGGAAGTGATCGCCCTGGAGGAGCGGTCGCCCGGCAAGGTGGCCGTATGGGCGCACAACGGCCATGTCATGACCGACTGTTACGCGGGAGACGTGCCCGCGATGGGACAGCATCTCCGAAGCCACTACGGGGAGCGCTACTACGCCCTCGGCCTGCTCTTCGGCGAGGGCGCCTTCCGCGCCCGCCCCGGGAACTCCGCGACGCGCACGCCCAAGAAGCACACCATCGCATCGGCGGGCCCGCGGTCGGTCGAGGGCCGGCTCGCCTCGGTCACACCGCAGGATCACCTCGTCGACCTGCGCGGCGGCCGGGCCCGGCCCGCCGTCGCCGAGTGGCTGGAGGACCGCCGGTTCGTACGGTCCTTCGGCGCCTCGGTGCCGCGCGTGACGTACCGCTTCCACCTGGCTCCGACGGTGCTCGCCCGGGAGTACGACGGGCTGGCGTACGTGGCCCGCTCGACGCCATCGACTCCGCTGCGCTGAGACGATGGGACCGACGCGCGGTCGCGAGCGGTGGCGCGCGTTCGCGACCAGTGAGGTGAGAGATGCGGTTCACCACCCGGCCCACCCTCCAGGGCACCTTCGGCATGGTGTCCTCCACCCACTGGCTGGCCTCGCAGTCGGCGATGGCCGTGCTGGAGGACGGCGGCAACGCCTATGACGCCGCGGTCGCGGGCGCGTTCGTGCTGCACGTCGTCGAGCCGCATCTCAACGGGCCCGCCGGCGAGGTGCCGATCCTGCTCGCCCCGGCCGGCGGTGAGGTGCGGGTGCTGTGCGGGCAGGGCGTGGCACCGGCGGGGGCGACGGTCGCGCACTACCGGGGACTCGGTCTGGACCTCGTCCCCGGCACGGGCCCGCTGGCCGCGGCCGTGCCGGGCGCGTTCGACGCCTGGCTGCTCCTGCTGCGCGACCACGGCACCAAGTCCCTCGCCGACGTCCTGAAGTACGCCATCGGGTACGCCGAGCACGGGCACGCGCCCGTGGAGAACGTCGGCGCGACCGTCGAGAGCGTGCGGGGCCTCTTCGAGACGGAGTGGACCTCGTCGGCCCAGGTGTACCTGCCCGGCGGAACCGCACCCCGGCCCGGCGAGCTGTTCCGCAACCCCGACCTCGCCGCCACCTGGAAGCGGCTGCTCGCCGAGACCGAGGGGGCGGGCGACCGGGAGGCGCGGATCGACGCCGCGCGGGAGGTGTGGCGCTGCGGCTTCATCGCCGAGGCACTGGTACGGCAGGCCGCGCGGCCCACCCTGGACACCAGCGGCGAGCGGCACGCCGGCACGCTCACCGCCACTGATCTCGCCGGCTGGTCCGCGGCCTACGAGAGCCCCGCGACGTACGACTGGAACGGCTGGACCCTCTGCAAGGCCGGCCCCTGGAGCCAGGGCCCGGCCCTTCTCCAGCAGCTCGCGCTGCTCCCTCCCGAGCTGCCCCCGTACGGCTCGGCCGAGTATCTGCACCTGCTCATCGAGGGCTGCAAGCTCGCCATGGCCGACCGGGAGGCCTGGTACGGGGACGCGGCCGAGGTACCGCTCGGGGAGCTGCTGTCGGACGCCTACAACGCCGGGCGGCGGGCGCTGATCGGCGACAAGGCCTCGTACGAGCTGCGCCCCGGCAGCCCCGGCGGGCGCGCGCCCCGGCTGAGCGAGCACGCGCGCGTGGCGGCCGCCGACAGGCCCGGCTTCGACCCGATGGGCGTCGGGGAGCCGACCCTCGCGAGCAGGCCGGCCGAGCCCGAGGTGGCCGCCGACGGCGGCACCCGCGGCGACACCTGCCACCTCGACGTCGTCGACCGCTGGGGGAACATGATCGCCGCCACCCCCAGCGGCGGCTGGTTGCAGTCCAACCCGGTCGTGCCCGAACTCGGCTTCCCGCTCGGCACCCGGCTCCAGATGACCTGGCTGGAGGAGGGCCTGCCCAACTCCCTCACCCCAGGCCGCCGTCCCCGCACCACCCTCACCCCGTCGATCGCGCTGCGCGACGGGATCCCGGTGCTGGCGTTCGGCACGCCCGGCGGTGACCAGCAGGACCAGTGGCAACTGCACTTCTTCCTGGCCGTCGCCCTGCGCGCCCCCGTCCGCGGCGGCCTCGACCTCCAGGGCGCGATCGACGCCCCGAACTGGCACAACGACAGCTTCCCCGGCTCCTTCTACCCGCGCGGACGGCAGCCGGGGAGCGTGACCGTCGAGTCCCGCACGGCCCCGGAGGTCGTCGACGAACTCAGGCGGCGCGGCCACGACGTCACGGTCGCCGACGGCTGGTCCGAGGGCCGGCTGTGCGCGGTGGCCCGTGCCCCGGAGACCGGCATCCTCTCGGCGGCCGCCAATCCGCGGGGCATGCAGGGATACGCGGTGGGCCGCTGACCATCGGCCCCCGCTGTTCGTCCGGATTCCATCTCACGTTCACTGGGCGGGTGGGGATTGTCAGAGGCGCGTGCTCTCATGGAGGGCATGATCGGAGACACCGAAACCTGGGGGTCCCCCCTGGACGAAGCCCTTGTGGGAGAGTTCCTCGCCCGCCACTGCGCCGATGTCGAAGAGGCGGTGCGCAAGGCCGCCGCGACCGAGATCCTGCCCCGCTTCCGCCGGCTCGCTGAGCACGAGATCGACCAGAAGAGCGGACCGCACGACCTGGTGACGGACGCCGACCGGCTCGCCGAGGAGTACCTCACCGCGGCGCTCGGCGCCCTCCTGCCCGGCTCCGTCGTGGTCGGCGAGGAGGCCGTGCACGCCAACCCGGCGACGTACGAGGCGATACGGGGCGACGCGCCGGTCTGGATCGTCGACCCGGTCGACGGCACCCGGCAGTTCGTGCACGGCGACCCCGGCTTCTGCACGCTGGTCGCGCTCGCCCACCGGGGCGTCCTGCTCGCCTCCTGGACCTACGCGCCGGCCCGCGACCAGCTGGCCACGGCCGTCCGGGGCCACGGCGCCTTCCTCGACGGGGAGCGGCTCTTCGCGGGCGCGCCCACACCGGGCCGGGACCTGGAGATAGCCACCTCCCACCCGGACTACACGACGGACGAGCAGAAGCGCGCCCTGCTCGGCCTGTGGGCCGAGGGCGTCGCGCCGCGCGCCTGCGGTTCCGCCGGGCTGGAGTATCTCGCCGTCGCCAAGGGCGAGTTGGACGCCACCGGCTTCAGCTGGGAGGCCGCGTGGGACCATGCGGCGGGCCTGCTCCTCGTCGAGGAGGCCGGCGGCACCCACCTCACCCGCACCGGAGAGCCGTTCCGCATCACCGGCGGCAACGCCCTCCCGTTCACGGCGGCCCGGGACGCGGCCACGGCCCACCGGGTGGTGGGACTGCTGCGCGGCGCCGGCTGAGCCACGGCTCCCCGCGGCGTGAGGGCGCCCGTACCGCCGGGTTCCGCTTCGCGCGCCCGCCCCGGCCGTCCCGCACGCTGCCCGGTCCACCCCGCGTACGCCTCGATTCCGCTTCCGGGGCCCGCCAGGATGCGCCCCCGGGGCGCCCCGCCGAGCCCACCCGCGCCCCCTGGGCTGTCGGTCCCCCGGCATATCCTGATCCCGAGTGGCCGTCGGCTGACGAAGGAGTCCGAAGGTGCCGTCGATGTTCGATGCGGTCGTGGTGGGAGCGGGGCCGAACGGACTGACGGCTGCCGTCGAGCTCGCCCGCCGCGGATTCTCCGTCGCCCTGTTCGAGGCCCGCGACACCGTAGGCGGCGGCTCCCGCACCGAAGAGCTCACCCTCCCCGGCTTCCGCCACGACCCCTGCTCCGCCGCCCACCCCCTCGGCATCAACTCGCCCGCGTTCCGCGCGATGCCCCTGGACCGGTACGGCCTGGAGTGGCTGCATGCCGAGCTGCCCATGGCACACCCGTTCCCGGACGGCACGGCCGCGGTGCTCGCCCGCTCCGTGGCACGGACGGCCGCCTCCTTCGGACCACGCGACGCGGGGGCGTACCGCAGACTGGTCGCGCCGTTCCTCACCAAGTGGGACACCCTGGTCCAGGACTTCATGTCGCTGCCGCTCACCGCGCTCCCGCGCGACCCGGTCACCCTCGCCCGCTTCGGCCTGACCGGCCTGCCGCCCTCCACCTGGCTGATGCGCCGCTTCCACGACGAGCGGGCCAGGACCCTGTTCGCCGGGCTGGTCGCGCATGTCATGGCTCCGCTCAGCGGCTTCGCCACCGGCGCCATCGGCCTGGTCTTCGCACTGGCCGCGCATGCCCGCGGCTGGCCCGTGGCCCGCGGCGGCTCCCAGTCGATCTCCGACGCCCTCGCCGCCTACCTCAAGGACCTCGGCGGCAGCGTGCACACCGACTACGAGGTCAAACGGCTGGACGACCTGCCGCCCGCCCGCGCCTACGTCTTCGACACCTCGCCCACCGCGCTGGCCCGCATCGCCGGCTTCGGCAACCACTACGAGGGCTACCGCTACGGCCCCGGCGTCTTCAAGGTCGACTACGCCCTGGACGGCCCGGTGCCCTGGACCGCCCCGGAGGCACGGGTCGCCACGACGGTGCAGATCGGCGCCGACAGCGCGGAGATCGGCACCGCCCTGCGCGCCGTGTCCCGCCAGGGCCGCGCACCCGAGCGGCCGTTCATGATCACCGTGCAGCCGGGGGTCGTCGACCCCACCCGCGCCCCGGAGGGCAAGCACGTCTTCTGGGCGTACGGCCATGTGCCCAGCGCCTGGACCGGCGACCTCACGGACGCCATGGAGCGCCAACTGGAGCGCTTCGCACCCGGCTTCCGCGACCGCGTCCTCGCGCGGGCCACCGCCGGTCCGCCCGAACTGGCCGCCCGCAACGCCAACTACGTCGGCGGCGACATCGGCTCCGGCGCGGTCTCGGGCCTCCAGATCCTGCTGCGCCCCAAGCTGTCCCTGTTCCCCTACAACACCCCGCACCCGGCGGTCTTCATCTGTTCCTCGGCCACCCCGCCGGGCCCCGGAGTGCACGGTATGTCCGGCCACAACGCGGCGAAGGCCGTCTGGCGGCGGCTGCGCCAGGAGCCGTGACCCGGCCGCCGTGGCCCGGTGCTGCGCGAGCGCCCCACGGAGCCCCGGCTGGTATAGAGGCAGCCATGACCACCATCACGCTCGCCCAGGGCGACATCACCCGGCAGACCGCCGACGCGATCGTCAACGCGGCCAACTCCTCGCTCCTCGGCGGCGGAGGCGTGGACGGCGCGATCCACCGGCGCGGGGGACCGGCGATCCTTGCGGAGTGCCGGGCCCTGCGGGCCTCCCGTTACGGCAAGGGCCTGCCCACGGGCCAGGCCGTCGCCACGACCGCGGGGGAGCTGGACGCGCGGTGGGTGATCCACACGGTCGGCCCGGTCTGGTCGTCCTCCGAGGACCGCTCGGAGCTGCTGGCCTCCTGCTACCGGGAGTCGCTCCGCCTAGCCGACGAGCTGGGTGCCCGGACGGTCGCGTTCCCGGCGATCTCCACCGGCGTGTACCGGTGGCCGATGGACGATGCGGCTCGCATCGCGGTGGAAACGGTGCGGGACACATCGACAGACGTCGAGGAGGCGCGGTTCGTCCTCTTCGACGACCGTGCGTACGAGGTGTTCGCGGCCCGACTCGGCTGACCACGGCGGACGGCGGGCAGCGGAAGCACCCTCCCCCGTGCCGTCGGCGACGCGCGTGACATCATCGGCGGGGCCACAGGACCCCGGATTCGTGCTCGACCGTACCGGCACGACGCCCGGGACGGCCCGAGACGAAGGAGCACGATGAACCCGGGTCCCACGGCCCCGCCGGTGGCGCCGATCACCGCGCTGCTGCAGGACTTCTCCCTGGAGATGACCGGCAAGGACATCCCCGCACTGGAGGAGGCCGGCGCCACCATCCCCCGCGGCACCCGCATCAACGTCACCTTCCTCGGCAACGAGAACCTCGGGATGCGCCTCGACGCCGCCCGCGCGGTCAAACGCCTCGGCTTCGTCCCCGTCCCGCACATATCCGCCCGCCGCCTCGGCTCGCGGGCGGACCTGGAACAGTTCCTCGCCGGGCTCCGGGCCGACGGCGCCGCCGACAACGTGTTCGTCGTCGGCGGCGACCCCGCCCGCCCCGAGGGACCGTACGAGGACGCCCTCACCGTCATCCGCACCGGACTCCTCCAGCGTCACGGCGTGCGGCACGTCGGCGTCAGCGGCTACCCGGAGGGCCACCCCGCCATCACCGACCACGCGCTGTGGTCGGCGCTGACCGACAAGAGCGCGGTCCTCGGGTCCCAGCGGCTCGCGGGCGACGTCATCACCCAGTTCGGCTTCGACGTGGACCGAGTGCTCACCTGGGTGGAGCGGGCGCGTGAGCGCGGCGTCGAGCTGCCGATCCGCATCGGCGTCCCCGGACCCGCCGGAGTGCGCCGTCTCATGGGCTACGCCACCCGCTTCGGCGTCGGTACCAGCGCCTCCATCGCGCGGAAGTACGGCTTCTCGCTGACCAACCTCGTGGGTACGACGGGCCCCGACCGCTTCCTGCGCACGCTGGCCCGGGAGTACGACGTACGGCGCCACGGCGATCTGAAGGTGCACTTCTACACGTTCGGCGGGCTGCGGGCGACGTCGGAGTGGATCGCCCGGTTCCGGCAGGAAGCCTGACGCGAGGCCCGCTCGGGTGCTGGCTGTATCCGATCGGTGACCCACGGGCGCGGCGGCTCCTTCCAGAGGCATATGCACCCGGTGTGCCCTGCTCTTGGCCTTGCGCGGTTCATGTCATGCCCCTTATAACCGTCCCTGCAGGCATCGGTGGGGATGGCCGGAAATGGCAGTTGCCGCCGACCAGGGGGGATCCTCAGCTCCGCCGGGATCGGCAGCAGCATCCAGATCTACGGAGACCGAGGACATGACCGACAACGCCTTTCGCGACGCCATGACCCGCCTGGCCGTCGACCCGGCCTTCAGAGCCGAACTCGACGGCGACACCGACGAGGTGGCCCGAAGACTCGGCCTGACACCCGCCCAGGTCATGGAGCTCCGCTCGCTCCGTGTCGAGTCCGGCACCGACGGGGGACCGGCCGCACTCGACCAGCGGCTGTCCAAGTCGTCCCTGTTCTTCGGCAGCGCGGCGCATGCGCTGGCCCACCATGACGTTCCGGATGTTCCGGATGTTCCGGTCGACCACGGCCAGGAGACCGCAGGCGGCTTCGACGCGTCGGCCACCGGCGCGCAGAGCCTGCTCGACGGGGGGCTGGTCCACGGGTCGCCGACCGAAGTGGGCGGTGGATTCGGCGAGTTCGGGCAGGCCGGTGACTTCGGCGGGTTCGGGAACGCGGACGGCTCGGATCTCGGCGGGCTCGGCGGGCTCGGTGGACATGCCGGCGGTGCCGAGGGTGGCTTCGGCGGAGGTGATGCCGGGGGGCCGGGTGGCTTCGGCGGGTTCGGTGAAGGTGGTGCCGACGGCGGGCTCGGCGGGTTCGGCGACGGCGGGTTCGGTGACGGTGGCTTCGGTGACGGTGGCGCAGGACCCGGAGGGTTTGGCGACGGCGGCTTCGGTGACGGCGGAGTCGGCCCCGGTGGGTTCGGTGACGGAGGGTTCGGCTCCGGAGGCGACCTCGGCGGATTCGGAGACCTCGGCGGTCACGGCGGCGGCTTCGGCGGTGAGGGCGGCGGCGATGCCGGTCACTTCGGCCACGGCGGCATCTTCGACCGTGACGAGGGTGACGGCCACGGTGACGGCGGCGCAGGTGGTGGGGGTGAGGGCGGTGGCAGCG
>NZ_JBIAWG010000017.1:78977-151346 GCF_042895285.1 Streptomyces sp. NPDC001406 | reverse complement strand
CGGTGAGAACGGCGACCGTCCCTCCGGTGGTGGCGGCCATGGTGGCGGTGACGGCGGTGGCGAGGGCGGCGGCGGTTCCGGCGGAGGTGAAGGCGGTGGTGGCAGCGGTGAGAACGGCGACCGTCCCTCCGGTGGTGGCGGCCATGGTGGCGGTGACGGCGGTGGCGAGGGCGGCGGCGGTTCCGGCGGAGGTGAAGGCGGCGGTGGCAGCGGTGAGAACGGCGACCGCCCCTCCGGAAGCGGCGGCCATGGTGGCGGCGAGGGCGGCGGCGCAGGTGGTGGCGGCGGTGGCGGTGAAGGCGGTGGCAGCGGCGAGAACGGCGACCGCCCCTCCGGCGGCGGTGAAGGCGGCGGTGGCGAGAACGGCGGCCGTGGCCGGGAAACCATCGGCGCCGGCTCCGAGACCGTGCGTGGCGGTGTGAACCTCCCCGGCGCCTCCCGCATCGGCGACGTCGCCACACACCTGTCGCCCTCCGCGCCCGCGCCCGACACGGACGGCGGCTTCGCCGACGGAACGTTCATCAGCGGCTCCGGCGCGGGCTGAGCCGACGCATGCTCTGCCACGCCTGCCGCGTCCATGTGCGACGCGACTTCCCGTACTGCCTGCACTGCGGCACCCTCCGCCGCGGTGCGGCACCGACGTCGTACGCCGCGCCGCATCTGCGCGGACTCGACGACCCCACCCTGCTCGTCCCGCTCACCGGCCCGGTCACCACGCTGGGCCGGGGCGCGGACAACGACGTCGTCCTGTCCGACGCCAGCGTGTCCCGCAGCCACGCCCGGATCGTCCGTACCGAGTCGGGCTTCCGGGTCGAGGACCTGGACTCGTTCAACGGCACGGCCGTGACCGGCGTCGATCTGCACGGCGGTGCGGCTCACCTCGCCGACGGCACCGAGCTGTCCGTCGGCGACGTACGCCTGCTGTTCGAGCAGCCCCGCGCGGCCCACATCGGCCAGCGCACCCAGGTCGTCGGCACCCAGCTCACCCAACTCCCCACCGCCGTACAGGAGGCGGCGCCGGAGGCGAACGGCCCGCTCACCGCACGCCCCCGCCGCCGCTCCGGCTGGGCGCTCAAGCAGGTGCCCACCGACCGCGGCGAACCCCGCTGGGTGCTGAACAACACCCGCACCGGCGTGTACCTGGAGCTGGACGAGCGCGAGGTCTTCCTCTGGCACGCCGTCGACGGCGAGAACACCGTACGGGACCTGCTGTTCGCCTACGCCGACCGCTTCGGCGAGCTGGCCCTGCCGCGCATCGAGGCGGCGCTCGCCGCGTTCGCGAACGCGGGACTGCTGCGTGGCCTGCCCGGCGGCCCCGAGGAGGCGGAGCGGAAGGGCTGGCGGCGCGTGGCACACGCCGTGTACCGGGCGCTGCTGAAGCTGGAGGTCTCGGTCCCCGGCCTCGACAAGTCCGTCACCCGCGTCTACCACGCCTTCGGCTGGCGGTTCTTCACCCGCACCGGCGTGACGCTGGTCTGGCTGTCGGTGGTCGGCGGCCTCGCCGCGTTCTTCGTCGCCCAGGGCAGGCAGCACCTGCTGGACTTCGGGGGAGCGGGCGTCTGGGGCCCGGTGCTGCTCGCCGCCGGATACATCTCCGCCCTCGTCGTGCACGAGTTGACGCACGCCCTGGCCGTGAAGTCGTACGGCCGCAAGGTCCGGCGCGGCGGGTTCCTGCTCATGATGGGCATGCCGTTCGCGTTCGTGGACACCAGCGACATGTGGTTCGGCACCCGCCGGTCGCGGGTCGTCGTGGCGCTGTCCGGACCGCTGTCGACGGCGGCACTGGCCGGCTGGTGCGCGGCGGGCGCGGCCTTCCTGCCCGCCGGACCGGCCTCGGCGGTCCTCTTCCAACTGGCCTTCGGGCTCTATCTGAACACGCTCTACAACTTCAACCCCCTGATGCCGCTGGACGGTTACCAGGCCCTGACCGACGCGCTGCGCGTGCCGCGCCTGCGCGAGGAGGCGAGCGCGTACTTCCGTAAGGGACTCTGGCAGGACCTGCGCGCGGGCAGCCGGCCAGGTCCGCGGCAGGCGGGCATGGCCGCGTACGGACTCGCGGTCGTCGTCGGGACGTACGGCTTCCTGGTCCTCGCCCTGCTGGCCTGGCGCTCCCGGATCGGCGACCTGCTGGACGGGTGGCTGTCCCAGCCGTGGACCACGGTCATCGAGACCGTCGTGGTCGCCCTGGTGGCCTTCCCGGTGTGGTCCGCGCCGGTGCGGTGGCTGGCCCGCCGGGTGCGGCGCCGACGCGACGCGCGGGACGCGGCACCGGCTGCGGCAATGGGCGCGGCCGTGGAGGGAACGGTATGACCGAGGACACCGGCAGACCCGGCCAGTGGGCCGTCCCCGGTTACGAAGGCGTGCGTACGCTCGGCGAGGGCGCCGGCGGACGGGTCGTACTGGCCCGGCACACCGCGACCGGGGTACCCGTAGCGATCAAGTACCTCGGCGAACGCCTGCGCGGCGACCGCGAGTTCCTCGCCCGCTTCCGCGCGGAGGCCCGGCTGCTGGGCGAGTTGCGGCACCCGTGCGTCGTGCGGCTGTACGAGTACGTCGAGGCGCGCGGCGGTGCCGCCATCGTGATGGAGGCGGTGGACGGCGTCAGCCTCCGCCAACTGCTGCGCCGGCACGGGGCGACCGGCCCCGAGGCCGCCCTGGTGCTGCTCAAGGGCTCGCTGCTGGGGCTCGGCGCGGCCCACACGGCCGGGGTGGTCCACCGCGACTACAAGCCGGAGAACGTGCTGGTCCGCGCCGACGGCACCAGCGCGCTCGCCGACTTCGGTATCGCCGTACGCACCGGACGCGAGACCGAGGCCGCCGGCACGCCCGCCTACATGGCACCCGAGCAGTGGCAGGGCGAACCGGCGGGACCCGCGGGCGATGTGTACGCCGCGGCGGCGGTGTTCCACGAGTGCCTGACCGGGCGCCGCCCGTTCACCGGCGACGACGTGACCGCCCTGCGCCTGCAGCACCTGAGGGCCCCCGTCCCCCTGGACGACGTACCCGCGCCCGTACGCGGGCTGCTGCTCCGGGGGATGGCCAAGGACCCGGCGCAGCGGCCGGGCATCGAGGACTTCCTCGCCGACCTGGAGCGGTCCGCCGTCGAGGGGTACGGCGCCGACTGGGAGGAGCGCGGACGCCGCAGACTCGCCGAACTCACCGCGCTGCTCGCCCTGCTGTTCCCGTTCACCGCGACGGCGACCATTGACGCTCCGGCCCGGGCCCTGACGCTGCTCGGCCGATTGCGCCGAAGTGGCTGGAAGGCCGCCGCCGGAGCCGCCGCGCTGGCGGTCGTCGCCGGCGGGCTGACTTCCGTGGCGGCCCGCCCGCACGACACGTCGACGACGGTGGCCAGTTCGGTGCCCTCGAAGGTCAACTCCCCGACAATTCCAGTCTCTTCACCCTCCACGTCCCCGACCGGTGACTCTCCCACGGCCGACACCACCCCGACCGGAACCCCTTCGGACGGCCCGACGGCCTCACCCACCCCCACCGCGAGCACCGCCCCGCCGACGGAGTCCCCCAAGCCGACCACCGCGAGCCCGGCCACACCCACCCCGGGCACGATCACGATCACCATCGGCTCCTGGCAGCGGGGGCAGACCCCCGGCACGCTCGTCGCCGACGTCACCGTCGACACGACCGGCACCGGGCCCGTGACCGTCACGGCCGACTACTACGTGGACACGCCCGCCGATCCCTACGGCAACCAGACCCAGAAGCTGTCCGGCAGCACGCACTACCCCGTGACCTTCGTGGCCGACTTCTCCAACCACCCGTGCCGGGGCACCTGGATGGTCACGCTCACCAGCACTCCGGCGGCCGCGAACGGACCGCAGACGGCTTCCCTGGACGCGCCGCCGTGCTGAGCGCCGTACCGAGCGAGAACGAGAACGGACCGACACGATGACAGCCACCACCGTCGCCGGGCGACCCCTGTCGGGCTGGTCGCGCGACGCCCGCCACGGCACCTGGCACGCGCTGCTCCCGGCCGGGTCCGGCGAGCCCGCGCTCGGCGCGCTGCGCATCGACCGCGCCCTGCTCGCCCCGGAGGGCACACGCGAGCGGCTGGCGTCCGCGGTGCTCGCCGTGGCCCGGCTCCGGCTGCCCGGGGTGCTCGGCACGGTCGACCTCGTCGCGGAGGCCGGGGAGGTCTGGCTGATCACCGCCCGGCCACCGGCTCCCACGCTCGCGGACCTGCTGGCCGGCGACGGACCGGACCTCGACGCGGGGAGCGCGGCCAGCGTCCTGAACGAGACCGCGCAGACCCTGCTCGCACTCCACGCCGCCGGCCTCGCCCACGGGGCCCTGGACACGGACACCGTCGTCCTCGCCCCCGACGGTGTCGCCCTGCTCGCCGGGGCCGCACTGGGCGCGGTGCTGGGCGACGCCCCGGACCGCGCGCATCGCGAGGCCGACATCGTGGCCTGGGCCGGGCTGTGCCGCACTCTCGGCGAGACCTGGGCGCCCGGCGGCACGCCCGCCGCGGCCCTGCTCGCACACTGCTCCACCACGGCCGCTGCCGAGGGCCTTGCGGCAGCCCGGGCGGCACTGGTCTCCGGGCGAGCGGCGCTTCCGGCCGACTTCCTGCGCCGTACGGCACTCCGCGCGGCGGTGGCAGCGGCGGCACCGGAGATCACCGAGGCGCCGTCGGCGGCGGGCACGGGGTCGGTCAGCGGGGGCGCCGACTCCGACCCCGCCCCCACCGCCTCCAAGCCCGTAGCACCCGAAGCGGACCACCGTGCCACGCCGGACGATCAGCTCACCATGCCCAGCCGCGCCCGCTCCCGCACCGTCCCGGACCAGGCCCACCTCACCGCCGCCCCGGACGACCAGGCCACCGTCCTCGGCAGACGCAACCGCGTCCCGGCCGAATCCCCGGCGACCGCACCGTCTTTGCCCTCGGAGGACGACGGCGAGATCCTCCTGCGCTTCGGCCCCGGCATCCCCGTCGAGGCCCAGGACACCCTCCGCGCGCAGTGGGGCACGCCGCACCTGCCTCCTGACCCCGACCGGCGCCAACGCCGAAGACGCCGGGGCTGGATGGCCACGACCGCCGTCCTGACGATCGCTGCGGTCCTGCTCTGGCTGCTTCTGCGCCCGAGCCCCGCCCCGACGGTCACGGCGGTCGAAGTCCAGGCGCCCGCCGGGCGGTTGCACTGCGGGCAGACCGCCGATCTGGTGGGCGTCGTGACCACCGACGGTCGCGGCGGCCCGGTGACGTACCACTGGCTGCGCAGCGACGGCCACGACTCCGGCGAGCTGGTGCACATGGCCCACAGCGGAGACCGCAGGGTCACCGTGCACCTGCGCTGGACGGTCCGCGGCCCCGGCAGCTTCCGGGGCACCGCCCGCCTGCGGATCGCGCACCAGCGAAAGCCGGTCGAGGCGCAGGCGACCTTCGGCTACGCCTGCTCCTGACGGCTCCGGCCAGGCCCGACCAGCCGTCCTGGTCCGGCAAGGCAGGTGTCGGATTCTCGCCAGCGGCCGCCCGGCCCGTGGCCGATGCTGGACACATGCAGAAAGGGATGCACCTCGATCGGGATCGATGTGTGCGGGCCGTGCAGTCCAAGGACGCGCGGTTCGACGGATGGTTCTTCACGGCCGTGGTGACGACACGTATCTACTGCCGGCCCAGCTGCCCGGTGGTACCGCCCAAGCCGGACAACATGACGTTCTACCCGAGCGCGGCAGCCTGTCAGCAGGCCGGTTTCCGGGCCTGCAAGCGCTGCCGGCCCGACACCAGCCCCGGTTCCCCGGAGTGGAACCAGCGCGCCGACCTGGTGGCCCGCGCCATGCGGCTGATCGCCGACGGTGTGGTGGACCGCGAGGGTGTGCCCGGACTCGCCACCCGTCTCGGCTACAGCACCCGGCAGGTCGAACGCCAACTGCTCGCCGAACTGGGCGCCGGCCCCCTCGCGCTCGCCCGCGCCCAGCGCGCCCAGACCGCCCGGATCCTCGTCGAGACGACCCCGCTGCCGATGGCGGAGATCGCCTTCGCGGCCGGCTTCTCCTCGATCCGCACCTTCAACGACACCGTGCGCGAGGTCTTCGCCCTCTCCCCGAGCGAGCTGCGCGCCCGTGCACCGAAGAGGCAGACCGGAAGCGCCCCGGGCGCGCTGTCCCTGCGCCTGCCCTTCCGCGCCCCGCTCAACCCCGACAACCTCTTCGGCCATCTCGCGGCCACCGCCGTACCGGGCGTCGAGGAGTGGCGCGGCGGCGCCTACCGGCGGACGCTGCGCCTGCCGTACGGCCATGGAATCGTGGCCCTGACCCCCGAACCCGACCACATCGCCTGCCGCCTCACCCTCAGCGACCTGCGTGATCTGACCGTCGCCATCAGCCGCTGCCGACGCCTGCTCGACCTGGACGCCGACCCGGTCGCGGTCGACGACCAACTGCGCACGGACCCGTTCCTGGCGCCGCTGGTCGACAAGGCCCCGGGCCGACGCGTGCCGCGCACCGTCGACGAGGACGAGTTCGCCGTCCGCGCCGTACTCGGCCAGCAGGTCTCCACCGCGGCCGCCCGCACCCACGCGGCCCGCCTGGTCACCGCGTACGGCAAGCCGGTCGACGACCCGGAAGGCGGCCTGACCCACCTCTTCCCGGCCCCCGAGGCACTCGCCGCCCTCGATCCCGACCAACTGGCGATGCCACGCACCCGCCGCACCACCTTCACCACACTGGTCGCGCAACTGGCCGACGGCACAATCCACTTGGGAGTGGAGAGCGACTGGGCGGAAGCCCGCGCCAAGCTTTTGGAACTTCCAGGCTTCGGCCCCTGGACCGTCGACGTCATCGCCATGCGCGCCCTCGGCGACCCCGACGCCTTTCTCCCCACCGACCTCGGAATCCGGCGCGCCGCCCAGGAGTTGGGCCTGCCCGGCACTCCGGCCGCCCTCACCGCACGCGCGGCGGCCTGGCGCCCCTGGCGGGCCTACGCCGTCCAGTACCTGTGGGCGACCGACAGCCACCCGATCAACTTCCTTCCCGTGTAAGGACCTTGCCGTGAAAAACCACACCGTCACCGACAGCCCGTACGGCCCCCTCACCCTCATCGCCGAGGACGGCACCCTCTGCGGCCTCTACATGGAGGACCAACGCCACCGCCCGCCCGAGGAGACCTTCGGCACCCGCGACGACGACCTGTTCACCGAGACAGAGGAACAGCTCACCGCCTACTTCAAGGGCGAGTTGAAGGAGTTCACCCTCGAACTCCGCCTGAACGGCACCCCCTTCCAGCGCAGCGTCTGGGAACAACTGCGGCTGATCCCCTACGGCGTGACCCGCTCGTACGGCGAACTCGCCGAAGCCCTCGGCAATCCCCGGGCCTCCCGCGCGGTCGGCCTCGCCAACGGGAAGAACCCGATCGGCATCATCGTCCCCTGCCACCGCGTCATCGGCGCGAACGGCAGCCTCACGGGCTACGGCGGCGGCCTGCCCCGCAAGCAGCGCCTGCTGGAACTCGAACGGGGCGCCGGCCTCTTCTAACCGTTCCGCATCCCTTCCAGCAGCTTGGGCAGCGCGCTGCCGATCGGCTCGCGGATCACCTCGTCGGCCCGGTCGTCGTACGGCGTCGGCTCGGCGTTGACGATGACGAGCCGGGCGCCGTTGTCGGCGGCGACGCCTGCGAGGCCGGCGGCGGGCTGTACCTGGAGGCTGGAGCCGACGGCGATGAAGACGGTGCAGGCCTTGGTGATCGCCATGGCTTCCCCGAGGACGACCGGGTCGAGGCGTTCGCCGAACATCACGGTCGCCGACTTGAGGATGCCGCCGCACTTCAGGCAGGGCGGGTCCTCCTCGCCGGCCTCCACCCGGGCCAGCGCGTCATCCATCGGACCACGGGCGTGACACTTCGTGCACACGACACTGCGGACGGTGCCGTGCAGCTCCAGCACCTTGCGGGCGGGCATCCCGGCGAGCTGGTGCAGGCCGTCCACGTTCTGCGTGATCACCCGTACCGGGATCCCGGACTTCTCCAGCTCGGCGACGGCAAGGTGCGCGGCGTTGGGTTCGGCCTTCAGGGTGCGGTTCTTGCGTCGCATCTGCCAGGAGCGTCGCCGGATGTCGGGGTCGCCCATGTAGTACTCGTACGTCACGAGCTTCTCGGCCTCGGGGTCCCGCCGCCACAGGCCGTTCGGACCGCGGTAGTCAGGGATGCCGGAGTCCGTGGAGATACCGGCGCCGCTCAGGATCGCGACGAGGGGCTTGGTCATGGGCCGAGAGTAGGACGGCTGCCTCTGTGGGGCGAACGGATATTCGGGGCGCCGATGGGGCGGGGATCCGCGGGGCCGCGAGGGACGGGGAGTCGCGGACGGAGAGCGGGGGGAGGAACATCGGAGTCACGGAGGCAAGGTGGTGGCTGATGGGGACGCCGTCGATGCTTTTCAGTGAGAGTCCGGAGGATCCGTTCGCTCTCGGACATGGCGCCTCGGCTGTGTTCGACGACCACGGCACCGTGGTCGGCTGGAGTGCACGTGCAGAGGAACTGCTGGGCTATTCGGCCAAGGAAGTGATCGGACGGGCGTGGCGGGACGTCCTGATCGACGCCCGTGATCTGCCTGCCGCGCGGTCCGTCGTCGTGGACGCCGTGCGGACGGGGGGCTGGTTCGGGATCCTGTCCGTCCGGCACCGCGACGGACGGCGGGTCCAGATGGGCTTTCGGGCCCGTGCCATCACCCGGGACGGGGACAGCCGGGAGTGGGTCCTGGTCGGAGCCCCTGCCGCCGAGGTCATCGCCTGGCAGCGGGACCGTGCGCTGCTGGACGGCCTGTACCGCCGGTCCCCGATCGGTCTGGTGACCTACGGCCCGGACAGGAGAGTGCTCCGGGTCAACCGCGCGGTCGAAAAGGCGAGCGGCGTCCCGGCCGAGGCGCCGGTGGGCCATCACCCCCGGGAATTCATGGTCGACGAGGACGCGGGTCGGGCCGATGACCGCGTACGGCACGTCCTGGAGACCGGTGAGCCGTTGATCTTCACGGAACAGTCCGCCCGGGCACGCCACGATCCCGGCCGGGAGCGGATCGTGTCCGTCTCC
This sequence comes from Streptomyces sp. NPDC001406, assembly GCF_042895285.1. NCBI lineage: Bacteria > Bacillati > Actinomycetota > Actinomycetes > Kitasatosporales > Streptomycetaceae > Streptomyces > Streptomyces sp. NPDC001406. The sequence continues at coordinate 142,309 of NZ_JBIAWG010000017.1, read as the reverse complement.
GCGTTCCGGATGGAGGACCCCTCCGGCCGGGTTCTCGGCGTGGCCGAGACGATCGAGGACGTCACCGACCGCCACCGGGCCCAGCGCAGGCTCGCCCTGCTGAACGAGGCGAGCGCCCGGGTCGGCAACTCACTGGACGTGATCCGGACCGCCCGGGAACTGGCCGAGGTGGCCGTCGACGGCCTGGCCGACTACTGCTCCGTGGACCTCCTGAAGCCGGTGACACTGGGTGACGAACCACCCCCCGGTGTGAAGGGCCCGCTGCTCCGAGTGGCACTCTCGCCCCCGGAGCGCCGCATACCGTTCCACGAGGGCGAGGTGGTCCCGCTCCTTCCGGAGTCGGCGCAGGCGCGGTGCCTGGCCGAGCGGCGCACGATTCTCGACCGGCAGCTGTCCCTGCGCGCCGAGTGGTACGCCATGGACCGGCGACGGGTCGAGGTCGCCGCGGGTCTCGGCGTTCATTCGCTGATCGCGGTGCCCCTGGTGGCGCGCGGACTGGTACTGGGCGTGGTGAGCCTGTGGCGGGCGCGCCACTCGGAGCCCTTCGAGGACGACGATGCTGCGGTGGCCCAGGAGATCTCCTCGCGTGCGGCCGTCTGCATCGACAACGCGCGCCGCTTCACCCAGCAGCAGAGCGCCGCGCTGACCCTCCAGCGCAGTCTGCTGCCGAGCGCGGTGTCCGACCTGCCGGCCGTCGAGGTGGCCTGCCGATACCTCCCGGCGAGCGGTGAACCGGGTATCGGCGGTGACTGGTTCGACGTGATCCCGCTGTCGGGAGCCCGGGTCGCGCTCGTCGTGGGGGACGTGGTCGGCCACGGCATCCACGCCGCGGCCTCGATGGGCCGCCTGCGGGCCGCCGTGCGCACCCTGGCCAGCCTCGACCTCGAACCCGGCGAGGTGATGGCGCGGCTGGACGATCTGGTCAGCCTGCTGGCCACCGAGGTGGAGGCGCACGCCGACGGCAACGGGTCGGCGGACGAGCAGGTGCTCGGCGCCACCTGCCTCTACGCGGTCTACGACCCGGTCTCCCGGCACTGCTCCCTGGCCCGCGCCGGCCACCCGGCGCCCCTGGTGTCCACACCGGACGGCGAGGTGACCGTGCTCGACCCGCCCGCGGGGCCGCCGCTCGGTCTGGGCGGACTGCCGTTCGAAACGGACGACCTCGACCTCCCCGAGGGCAGCCTGCTCGCGCTCTACACCAACGGCCTCCTGGAGGCGCGCAGCGGCGACATCGACGCCGCGCTGGAGAACCTGCGCGCATGCCTCGCCCACTCCACCGATCCGCTGGACGACACCTGCCACGCCGTGATCGAAGCGCTGCTGCCCGTCGGCCAGGTCCCCGCCGACGACATCGCGCTGCTCATCGCCCGTACCCGGGTGCTGCCGCCGGAGAACGTCGTCTCGTGGCAGCTGCCCCTGGAGGCGACCGCCGCCGCCCGCGCCAGGGAGCTGGTCACGGCGAAACTGACCGAATGGGGACTGGAGGAGCTGGCCTTCACCACCGAGCTGGTCGCCAGCGAGCTTGTCACCAACACCTACCGGTACGCGGAGGGCCCCATCACGCTGCGCCTGATCCGTACGCAGTGTCTGCTCTGCGAGGTGTCCGACAGCAGCCACACCTCCCCGCACCTCAGACGGGCCCAGAGCACGGACGAGGGCGGGCGCGGGCTCTTCCTGGTCGCGCAGCTCACGGAGCGATGGGGCACCCGCTACACCCACGACGGCAAGACCGTCTGGACGGAGCAGTCTCTGCCGCCCGCATGACCCGCGAGCGGTGGCCGCGGGGCCGCCGTCAGACCACCCGGTGGCCGTTCTCCAGCTCCGCCGTTCCCGAGCCCTGTGCCAGGACGTCCAGTGCGGCCAGGACGCGGCGGCCCAGGGCGCCGGGCAGATGGGCGGAAAGCTCCTCGCGGGGGACCAGACGCCAGGACAGCAGCTCCTCCTCCTGGAGCTCGATCGCCGCGAACTCGGACTCGGCGAGGATCCCGCCGTCGTACAGATACGCCACCAGCGGCGGCCGTCCCGTGCCGTGCACCCAGTCCACCGCGAGCAGTCGCCCGAGCTCGCGGTCGAGGCCGATCTCCTCGGCCGTCTCACGGCGGGCGCCCTGGCGCGGTGTCTCCCCGTCGTCGGACTCGATGGTGCCGCCCGGAAGTGCCCAGCCCTCGCGGTAGTTGGGCTCGACGAGCAGCACCCGGTCCTCGGCGTCGCGGAACAGGGCGGCCGCCCCGGCGAGGATGCGGGGGAGGCCCGCGATGTACGTGGCGAAGTCTTGAGTGGTGGTCACTCGAGGAAGGGTAACCAGCCCGGTCGTTCCACAGGGTGGCGAACTCGGGGCCGGTGGCGAGGGGTTCGTCGACCGGTTCGTCGCCTTACCCCTCGGCCGGACGTCGGCTACACCGCCGTATGGGTCGGCTGGACCGCCGCCCCGGCCAGGCGCAGCGTCCGCTCCGCCAGGTCGCTGATCCGGACGCCGTCGAAGCCGAACACCGCGCTGCGCACGGTGTCCTCCAGCGGGTCCTTCCACTGGGCCGGGATGGCCGCCGCGCCGGTCAGCACCCCGGCCACCGAACCCGCCGTCGCGCCGTTGGAGTCGGTGTCCAGGCCGCCGCGGACGGTGAGCGTGATGGTGCGGGTGAAGTCGCCGTCGCCGTACAGGAGCCCGGCGGTGAGGACGGCGGCGTTCGGGATGGTGTGGATCCAGCCGAGGCCCGCGGTCTCCTCGGAGACGGTCGTGAGCGTGTCCTCCCAGGTCAGGCGGGTCTCATGGAGGGACATGACCCGGCGTACGGTACGCGCCAGGCGGCAGGTCGCCGGTACGACGGTGAGCGCGGTGTCGATCGCGTGCCGCACGGTCGGTGCCGTGAACGCCGCCGCGATCAGTGCCGCGGCCCACATCGCGCCGTACACACCGTTGCCGGTGTGGGACAGCACGGCGTCCCGGCGGGCCAGGGAGGCCGCGCGCTGCGGGGCGTCCGGGCAGGTCCAGCCGTAGACGTCGGCGCGGATCAGGGCGCCGATCCACTCCTGGTACGGGTTCTCGTACGTCGCCGTCAGCGGCGGCTTCAGACCGTTGGCGAGATTGCGGTAGGCCGCGCGCTCCGCCGTGAAGGTCTGCAGATACGGCAGCCGCAGCAGCCACAGGTCTCCGACCTGCTCGGTGCTGAAGTCGAAGCCGTGGGTCTCCAGGAGGTGCAGACCCAGGATCGCGTAGTCGACGTCGTCGTCGCGGCAGCTGCCGTGGATATGGCCGCGGACGCACTGGCGCCACTCCGGGCGCAGTTGGAGGCCGTCGGTGTCGTCGGCGGGCTCGGGGAGGTAGTCGGTCAGGGGCAGGGCGGCGGCCTGCCGTAGGTAGCGGTCGATGCGGTCGCGCGTCCACAGGTCGCCCTGCTCGACCGGTTTACCGAGCATGTTGCCCGCGATCCGGCCGAGCCAGCCCCCGAGGATGCGGTCGGCGAGCTCTGGCTCAGTGCCCACAGGGGTCATGGCTCCGGTTTACCCGATTTCGGGGGCGGGCGTGCCGTATTGGGGGCTGTTCAGGGCGAGTGGCACAGGGAGTTCCCAGCGGCATCCCAGGCGCTCCCCAGGGACGTCCCAGGGGCTTTTCAGGGTTCGGGCGGGGCATGACGGCGGGGGTGTCCTGCGGTTATGGTCGCAGCGGCGCGACTGGCCCCGCTGTGCGAGGGCCCGGAGAGCAAGGGGAATGCAAGGTGGCGGACGCTGCTGTGAACGAGACCCGAAGGGTGCTCATCGCCGCGGACAAGTTCAAGGGCTCACTGACGGCCGTCGAGGTCGCCGAGCGGGTGACGGCCGGACTGCGCCGGGTCGTGCCGGGCCTCGAGGTGGAGTCACTGCCGGTGGCCGACGGCGGCGACGGGACGGTGGCCGCGGCGGTCGCCGCCGGCTTCGAGCGGCGGGAGATCCGGGTCGCGGGCCCGCTGGGGCAGGAGGTCACCGCCGCGTTCGCGCTGCGCGGCGGCACCGCGGTCGTGGAGATGGCGGAGGCGAGTGGGCTGCAGCGGTTGCCTGCCGGGGTCTTCGCGCCGCTCACGGGATCGACGTACGGCTCGGGGGAGCTGCTGGTGGCCGCGCTGGACGCGGGGGCGCGGACGATCGTGTTCGGCGTCGGGGGCAGTGCCACGACGGACGGTGGGGCGGGGATGCTGTCCGCGCTCGGCGCGCGCTTCCTGGACGCGGACGGGGAGCCGGTGCCGCCGGGCGGGGGCGGGCTCGCCGATCTTGCGCGGGCGGACCTGTCCGGTCTGGATCCTCGGCTGGCCTCGGTCGACCTGGTGCTCGCGAGCGATGTCGACAATCCGCTGACGGGGCCGAAGGGTGCGCCGGCGGTGTACGGCCCGCAGAAGGGGGCTTCGCCGGACGATGTGGAGGCGCTGGACGCGGCGCTCGGGCACTTCGCGAAGGTGGTCGAGGCCGCGGTCGGGCCGCGGGCGGCGGAGTATGCGGCGTCGGCGGGGGCCGGGGCGGCGGGTGGCATCGGGTACGGGGCGCTGTTGCTGGGGGCGCGGTTCCGGGCCGGTATCGAGGTCATGCTGGACGTGCTGGGCTTCGCGCCCGCGCTGGAGCGGGCGTCGCTGGTGATCACCGGGGAGGGTTCCCTGGACGAGCAGACGCTGCACGGGAAGGCTCCGGCGGGGGTTGCGGCGGCCGCGCGGCGTGCGGGCAAGGAGGTTGTCGCCGTGTGCGGGAGGCTCGGGCTTGCGCCGGCGGAGCTGGAGGGGGCGGGGATCGTGCGGGCCTATCCGCTGACATCTGTCGAGCCGGATGTCGCGAAGTGCATCGCGGATGCGGGGCCGATTCTTGAGCGGGTCGCGTCTCTCATCGCCGAGGACTTCTTGCGCCCACCCGCCTACCCGACTCGGTGAAAGCAGTCGCCGCCACGGGGCTCCGCCCCGGCCCCCGGCGGGGACTGCGTCCCCTGCATCCCTGACCAGTCCTCGCCCCGTCCGGCACAACCCAGCCCGTCCGGCGTTTGAGGACGAGGCCGTTCAGGCCGGCAGCGGGGTCTGGGGGCGCGGCCCCCGGTCGTCGGCATCAGCGCCGGGTGACCGGAAAGCGAAGGGCCCCGGACCCAAACGGGTCCGGGGCCCTCAGCGGCTGGCGTTACGGCAACTGCGCCGCCCGCGCCTCCCGCCGGTTGTCGCGGAAGTTGTTCACCCGGCGAGCCGTGGCGAACAGGGGGATCACCGCGCCCATGACCAGCTGCAGCGCGCAGCCCGTCTGGAGGAGGAGCTGGCCGCTGGGGGCGTCGAAGGCCCAGGCGGCCAGGAGGCCCATCGACAGGACGATCCAGGCCAGCATGGCCACGGCCAGGCGGCCGCGCGGCTTCGGGTACTCCACCCGGCTCACCATCAGCCACGCCGTGCCCAGGATGGCCAGGAGCGTCGCCACGAAGGGAAGCTCCAGCAGGACGATGGAGACCACCGTCAGCGCGCCGAACGGGGACGGCATGCCCTGGAACATCCCGTTTCTCGGCGTCACGCACGAGAAGCGGGCCAGTCGGAGCACGACGGCCAAGAGCACCACGATTGCCCCGAGCGCCGCCACTCTCTGGTGCGCGTCGTCCGCCACCATGCCGTAGACGAGGACGAAGTACGCGGGCGCCAGGCCGAAGCTGATCAGGTCGGAGAGGTTGTCCAGCTCCGCGCCCATCGGCGAGCTGCGCAGCTTGCGCGCCACCAAGCCGTCGAACAGGTCGAAGACCGCCGCGCAGAGCATGAGGATGACTGCGGTGGCGGCCGAGTGGCGAGCCATGCCGGCCGACTCGTCGTTGCCCGTCAGGTGCGGGATCAGAATGCCGGTGGTGGTGAAGTACACCGCCATGAAGCCGCACGTGGCGTTACCGAGGGTGAGGGTGTCCGCTATTGAGAGGCGGAGCGAGAGAGGCATCTCCTCCTCGTCGTCCACCTCGTCGGCCTCGGGCACCCAGCCCGCCTGTGTCTCCGGATCAATCACGGTCAATGCGAGTCACCCCAGCCACCGTCTTCTGGCCGACCTCGACCGCGACCTCCACGCCCTCGGGCAGGTAGAGGTCGACACGCGAGCCGAAGCGGATCAGACCGATACGGTCGCCCTGCTCGACCTTCGTGCCCTGGGGCACGTACGGGACGATACGGCGGGCCACCGCGCCGGCGATCTGGATCATCTCGATGTCGCCGAGTTCGGTGTCGAAATGCCAGACTACGCGCTCATTGTTCTCGCTCTCCTTGTTGAAGGCGGGAACGAAGCCACCGGGGACGTGTTCGACCGACGTGATCGTGCCGGAGAGCGGCGCACGGTTCACGTGGACGTTGAGCGGGCTCATGAAGATCGCGACGCGGGTGCGCCCGTCCTTCCAGGGCATGATGCTCTGCACCACACCGTCGGCGGGCGAGATGACGCGGCCCGGGGCGATCTCGCGCTCGGGGTCGCGGAAGAACCAGAGCATGCCCGCCGCGAGCGCGGTGGCGGGCACGGCGACGGCCTTGGCGGCGCCGGAGCGGCGGGCGCGCAGAAGGCTGACGGCTGCGGTGGCGACGGTCGGGAGGAGCCACGGCGATGCTCCGCGCGCGAGGCGTACGCCGGCCAGGCTGTCTCGATGTGCAGAGGTTTGGCTGTGGGGCATGGATGACCTTCGTAGCGGATGATGCCGCGCAAGAACAGGGGACGGCGGCTTTCCGGGATCGTACCGGTCCTGGGCCGCAACTGGGCAAGCCAGGAAGCCGAGTCGGCGGCTGAAGACCGTTAACGGGGTGTGATCTTCTTCTCGAAGAAAACACCCCGTACCCGGACAATCAGCCTTGGAACCGATACTCTTCGAGCAGCCTGCGCCCGATGATCATTTTCTGGATCTCGGCGGTACCTTCACCGATCAGCAGCATCGGGGCCTCGCGGTAGAGGCGCTCGATCTCGTACTCCTTGGAGAAGCCGTAGCCGCCGTGGATCCGGAAGGCGTCCTCCACGACCTCCTTGCAGTACTCGGAGGCGAGGTACTTCGCCATCCCTGCCTCAAGGTCGTTTCGTTCCCCGGAGTCCTTTTTGCGTGCCGCGTTGACCATCATGGCATGCGCGGCCTCGACCTTGGTGGCCATCTCCGCGAGCTTGAACTGGATGGCCTGGTGCTGGGCGATCGGCTTGCCGAAAGTGTGACGCTGCTGGGCGTACCGGATGCCGAGCTCGAAGGCACGCTGGGCGACGCCGCAGCCACGGGCGGCCACGTTGACCCGGCCGACCTCGACTCCGTCCATCATTTGGTAAAAACCTCGGCCGGTGACGCCGCCGAGCACCCGATCGGCCGGAATGCGCAGACCGTCCATGATGAGCTCGGTGGTGTCGACACCCTTGTAGCCCATCTTATCGATCTTGCCGGGGATGGTCAGACCCGGGCGGACCTCGCCGAAGCCGGGCTCCTTCTCCACCAGGAAGGTCGTCATGGACTTGTGGGGCGCCGTGCCCTCGGGGTGTCCTTCGTCACTTCGGACCAGAACGGCCACCAGGGACGAGGTGCCGCCGTTGGTCAGCCACATCTTCTGGCCGTTCAGGACGTACTCGTCGCCGTCCTTGACCGCCTTGGACGTGATCGCCGACACATCCGAGCCGAGGCCCGGCTCCGACATCGAGAACGCGCCCCGGATGTCGCCGGCCGCCATGCGCGGCAGGAAGTGGTCCTTCTGCTCCTGCGTGCCGTGCTGCTTGAGCATGTACGCGACGATGAAGTGCGTGTTGATGATGCCGGAGACCGACATCCAGCCACGGGCGATCTCCTCGACGCACAGGGCGTAGGTGAGGAGCGACTCGCCCAGGCCCCCGTACTCCTCGGGGATCATCAGACCGAAGAGGCCGAGTTCCTTCAGGCCGTCCACGATCTGCTGCGGGTACTCGTCGCGGTGTTCCAGCTCGGTCGCGACCGGGAGGATCTCCTTGTCCACGAAGTCGCGGACGGTGGAGAGGATCTCCTGCTGGACGTCGGTCAGACCGGCGGTCTGGGCGAGTCGGGCCATCTCTACTTCTCCTGCTGCTTCAGCTCGGGGCGGCCCGGCTGCTCGCCGCCGCGCTCCTTGATGTACGTCTCGGTGGGCACCATGACCTTGCGGCGGAAGACGCACACCAGGGTGCCGTCCTGCTTGTAGCCCTTGGTCTCGACGTAGACGATGCCGCGGTCGTCCTTCGACTTCGACGGCCACTTGTCGAGCACGGTCGTCTGGCCGTAGATCGTGTCGCCGTGGAAGGTCGGCGCCACGTGCTTGAGCGACTCGATCTCCAGGTTGGCGATCGCCTTGCCGGAGATGTCCGGGACGGACATGCCGAGCAGGAGGGAGTAGATGTAGTTGCCCACGACGACGTTCTTGCCGAAGTCCGTCGTCTTCTCCGCATAGTTGGTGTCCATGTGGAGCGGGTGGTGGTTCATGGTGAGGAGACAGAACAGGTGGTCGTCGTACTCCGTGACCGTCTTGCCCGGCCAGTGCTTGTACGTCGCCCCGACCTCGAACTCCTCGTAGGTGCGTCCGAACTGCATGGCGCTCAGGCCTCCGGGATCTCGAACTTCGACGTGCGCTGCATGCCGGCGGCGCGGCCCTTGCCGGAGATGACCAGGGCCATCTTGCGGCTGGCCTCGTCGATCATCTCGTCGCCGAGCATCGCGGAGCCCTTCTTGCCGCCCGCCTCGGACGTGTAGTAGTCGTACGCGTCCAGGATCAGCTCGGCGTGGTCGTAGTCCTCCTGGGAGGGCGAGAAGATCTCGTTGGACGCCTCGACCTGGCCCGGGTGCAGCACCCACTTGCCGTCGAAGCCGAGGGCGGCGGCGCGCTGGGCGACCTCGCGGTAGCCGTCGATGTTGCGGATCTGCAGGTAGGGGCCGTCGATCGCCTGCAGGTTGTTGGCGCGGGCGGCCATCAGGATCTTCATCAGGATGTAGTGGTAGGCGTCCGCCGGGTAGCCGGGCGGCTGCTCGCCCACGACCAGCGACTTCATGTTGATGGACGCCATGAAGTCGGCCGGGCCGAAGATGATCGTCTCGACGCGCTGGGAGGCCGTCGCGATCTCGTTGACGTTGTTCAGACCCTGCGCGTTCTCGATCTGCGCCTCGATGCCGATCTTGCCGACCTCGAAGCCCATCGTCTTCTCGATCTGCGTCAGCAGCAGGTCCAGGGCGACCACCTGCTGGGCCGTCTGCACCTTCGGCAGCATGATGCAGTCGAGGTTCTGACCCGCGCCCTCGACCACGGTCACGACGTCGCGGTACGTCCACTCGGTCGTCCAGTCGTTGACGCGCACGACCCGGGTCTTGCCGGTCCAGTCGCCCTCGTTGAGGAACTTGACGATGGTGTGCCGCGCCTCGGGCTTGGCGAGCGGTGCGCACGCGTCCTCCAGGTCCAGGAAGACCTGGTCGGCCGGGAGGCCCTGCGCCTTCTCCAGGAAGCGGGGGTTGCTTCCCGGAACCGCGAGGCACGAGCGCCGCGGACGCAGACGGTTGACGGGCGTGGTCATGCGGGGACCTCCAGGGGGTCGAGCTTGTTCGCTTTCCGGATCTCGTCGACGATGCGGCCGATGATGCCGGTGATGTCGAAGTCCTTCGGGGTGAAGACCGCGGCGACTCCGGCGGCCCGCAGCTCTTCGGCGTCGCCATTCGGGATGATGCCACCGGCGATCACCGGTATATCTGTGGCACCGGCCACACGGAGGCGTTCCAGCACGTCCGGAACGAGCTGGGCGTGCGACCCGGAGAGGATGGACAGGCCGACCGCGTGCACGTCCTCGGCGAGGGCCGCGTCCACGATCTGCTCGGGCGTCAGCCGGATGCCCTGGTAGACCACTTCGAAACCGGCGTCACGGGCCCGTACGGCGATCTGCTCGGCGCCGTTGGAGTGGCCGTCCAGGCCGGGCTTGCCGACCAGGAAGCGCAACTTGCCGGCGCCCAGGTCGCGGGCGGTGGCGTCCACCTTCGCGCGGACCTCGGCCAGTGCCGAGCCCTGCTCGACGGGGACGGCCACCGGCGCGGACGAGACGCCCGTGGGGGCGCGGAACTCGCCGAAGATCTCCCGCAGCGCGCCCGCCCACTCGCCGGTCGTGACCCCGGCGCGGGCGCACTCCAGCGTGGCCTCCATGAGGTTCTCGGTGCCCTTGGCGGCCTCCTTCAGCCGCTCCAGCGCCTTGCACGGGCGCGGGTGGTTGAAGGGCGCCTGGTAGCGCGTGTCGCGCCAGTGTCCGATGGCCTCGACGACCCGGGCCTCGACCGCCGGGTCGACCGTCTGGATCGCGGTGTCCAGGTCGGCGGTCAGCGGGTTCGGCTCGGTCGTCTCGAAGATGTTGACGCCGACGATCTTCTCCTGCCCGGATTCGATCCGGGCCCGGCGCTCGGCGTGCGAGGCGACCAGCTGCGACTTGAGGTAGCCGGACTCGACGGCGGCCATCGCGCCGCCCATCTCCTGGATCCGGTCGATCTCCGCGAGGGAGTCCTCGACCAGCTGGGCCACCTTCGCCTCGATGACGTGCGAGCCCTCGAAGATGTCCTCGTACTCCAGCAGATCGCTCTCGTGCGCCAGCACCTGCTGGATGCGCAGCGACCACTGCTGGTCCCAGGGGCGGGGCAGGCCCAGGGCCTCGTTCCAGGCCGGGAGCTGGACGGCACGCGCGCGTGCGTCCTTGGAGAGGGTCACGGCCAGCATTTCGAGCACGATCCGCTGGACGTTGTTCTCCGGCTGCGCCTCGGTCAGCCCGAGCGAGTTGACCTGGACGCCGTACCGGAACCGGCGCTGCTTGGGGTTCTCGATGCCGTACCGCTCGTGCGTGACCTTGTCCCAGATGCGGCCGAAGGCGCGCATCTTGCACATCTCCTCGACGAAGCGGACGCCCGCGTTCACGAAGAAGGAGATGCGCGCGACCACGTCGCCCATGCGCTCCTGCGGCACTTGGCCGGAGTCGCGCACGGCGTCGAGGACGGCGATCGCGGTGGACATCGCGTACGCGATCTCCTGCACCGGCGTGGCCCCGGCCTCCTGCAGGTGGTAGCTGCAGATGTTGATCGGGTTCCACTTCGGGATGTGGGAGACCGTGTACGCGATCATGTCCGTCGTCAGCCGGAGCGAGGGCCCCGGCGGGAACACGTGCGTGCCCCGGGACAGGTACTCCTTGACGATGTCGTTCTGGGTCGTCCCCTGGAGCTTGGTGATGTCCGCGCCCTGCTCCTCCGCGACGACCTGGTAGAGCGCCAGCAGCCACATGGCGGTGGCGTTGATGGTCATCGAGGTGTTCATCTGCTCCAGGGGGATGTCCTGGAACAGCCGGCGCATGTCACCGAGGTGCGAGACCGGGACCCCGACCCGGCCGACCTCGCCGCGGGCGAGGATGTGGTCGGGGTCGTAGCCGGTCTGCGTCGGCAGGTCGAACGCCACCGACAGGCCGGTCTGGCCCTTGGCGAGGTTGCGCCGGTACAGCTCGTTGGACGCCTCGGCGGTGGAGTGGCCGGCATACGTGCGCATGAGCCACGGCCGGTCCTTCTCCCGCTTCGCCTCGGCAGGCTGACGCTCAGTCATCTGTGACCTCGGGTTGCTCGGGGGGCGCTCAGATGTTGCGGAAGCGGTTGATGGCGTCGATGTGCTTGGCACGCATCTCCTCGTCGCGCACGCCCTGGCCCTCCTCGGGGGCCAGGCACAGCACGCCGACCTTGCCCTGGTGGAGGTTGCGGTGCACGTCGTACGCGGCCTGGCCGGTGTCCTCCAGGGAGTACACCTTCGACAGCGTCGGGTGGATCTTGCCCTTCGCGATGAGCCGGTTGGCCTCCCAGGCCTCGCGGTAGTTGGCGAAGTGCGAGCCGATGATCCGCTTCAGGGACATCCACAGGTAGCGGTTGTCGTACTCGTGGTTGTAGCCCGAGGTGGAGGCGCAGGTGACGATCGTGCCGCCCTTGCGGGTGACGTAGACCGAGGCGCCGAAGGTCTCGCGGCCCGGGTGCTCGAAGACGATGTCGACGTCCTCGCCGCCGGTCAGCTCGCGGATGCGCTTGCCGAGGCGCTTCCACTCCTTCGGGTCCTGGGTGTTCTCGTCCTTCCAGAACCTGTAGCCCTCGGCGTTGCGGTCGATGATCGCCTCGGCGCCCATCGAGCGGCAGATGTCCGCCTTCTGGTCGCTGGAGACGACACAGATCGGGTTGGCGCCGCCGGCCAGCGCGAACTGGGTGGCGTACGAGCCGAGGCCGCCGCTCGCGCCCCAGATCAGGACGTTGTCGCCCTGCTTCATGCCGGCGCCGTTGCGGGAGACCAGCTGGCGGTAGGCGGTCGAGTTGACCAGGCCCGGGGCCGCGGCCTCCTCCCAGCTGAGGTGGCCGGGCTTCGGCATCAGCTGGTTGGACTTGACCAGGGCGATCTCGGCGAGGCCGCCGAAGTTGGTCTCGAAGCCCCAGATGCGCTGCTCGGGGTCGAGCATCGTGTCGTTGTGGCCGTCGCTGGACTCCAGCTCGACGGACAGACAGTGGGCGACGACCTCGTCACCGGGCTTCCAGGCGTTGACGCCCGGGCCGGTGCGCAGGACGACGCCCGCGAGGTCGGAGCCGATGATGTGGTACGGCAGGTCGTGGCGCTTGGTGAGCTCGCTGAGCTTGCCGTAGCGCTCCAGGAAGCCGAAGGTCGGCAGCGGCTCGAAGATCGAGGTCCACACCGAGTTGTAGTTGACCGAGGAGGCCATGACGGCCACCAGGGCCTCGCCCGGGCCGAGCTCGGGCACGGCGACCTCGTCGAGGTGGAGCGACTTGCGCGGGTCCTTGTCGCGGGTCTGAAGACCCGCGAACATCTCCGTCTCGTCCTTGTGCACGGTGATCGCACGGTACGACTCGGGGAGTTGCAGAGCGGCGAAGTCGGCCGGTGTGGATTCCGGCGACTGGATCGCGTCCAGGATGTCCTTCATGGTCACGGTGTTGCCTCCGGCGGTGAGCGCCCTGAGGGAGGGGCGCTGAGGGTTCGTCGGTGCTGCTGAGGGTTTTGGTGGTGAAGTGCCGTCGGTTCGGCGGGGTGGTGCTTCGGCAGCGCTTTGTGGCGCGGGAGGTTGCCTGTGACGCAGGCGTCCGGGCGCGCAGGCCATTGGCTTGCTGGGACAGCCGGCGCACGAATGGTCTCTGCGCGCCGGCCGCCCGGACTCCTTCAACGTATGACACCGCGTGTCATCCGGCAAGGCACTGAGTGCCAGAACTTGACCTCAGATGAAATCTTTACGTAACAAATGAGCGATGATCGATCGAACGGCTCTTGAAATCCGCTCGAAAAGCTCCCCTGACATGCCAAAACGGCCACCCCGAGGGGTGGCCGTCATCACAGCGGCGAGGAGGCCTCAGCGGTCCCTGAGCGCCTCCTCGATGGTCCGCATGACCTCGTCGAGGGGCGCGTCGGTACGGGCGACGGTGACCAGGACCTCGCCCTGGGCGGCGACCGCCGCCGGGACGGCCGCAGGCCTGGGCACCGAGGTGCGCCCGGCTTCGATCCCGGTGCCGAACGTCTTCCGTACGATCGCGAAGGCGTGGTCGAGCTGTGCCTCGACGTCCCCCTGGCCGCCCGCCCGCAGCCAGCGCCGCAGGACGTGGTTGTGGGCGGTGACGACGGCGGACGCGGCGACCTCGGCGAGCAGCGGGTCGTCGTTGGCGTCGTCGTCGTGCGCGTGCTCGTCGAAGTGGCCGAGGAGGTAGCGGGTGAAGAGGCGCTCGTAGCGGGCCACCGACGCGATCTCGGCCTCGCGCAGGGTGGGCACCTCGCGCGTGAGCTTGTAGCGGGCGACCGAGATCTCCGGCCGGCCCGCGTACATCTTCATGACTTCCTTGATCCCGCGGCACACCGTGTCGAGCGGATGCTCGTGCGCGGGGGCGGCGTTGAGCACCGCCTCGGCGCGGATCAAGGTGTCGTCGTGGTCCGGGAAGATCGCCTCTTCCTTGGAGCGGAAGTGGCGGAAGAACGTGCGGCGCGCGACCCCGGCCGCGGCCGCGATCTCGTCGACGGTGGTCGCCTCGTACCCCTTGGTCGCGAACAGCTCCATCGCCGCGGCCGCCAGTTCTCGGCGCATCTTGAGCCGCTGGGCGGCCGCGCGACTGCCTGCGGCACTTTCCGGCGCGTCGGGCGTAGCTGGTGTACGTGAGGACTTGGCGGGCTGGGACATGACCCGAACGTACTGCATGTGCGCAGCTCGATGCGCATGCCCCGGGTTTCCCCCGCCCGCGAGGGGCGGGGGGCCGCCAGTGGGGCCGAGCAGCCCGCCCCACTCCCTCTCGTCGTCGAACCAGTCGCCTGGGCGCCTAGGGGGCGTCCCGTGGATCCCGCCGGGGTCGCGGGGCCTGGCACTCACTCCCCCAGAGGGGGCACCCCCAGCGGCGTTGTCGTCACTCGCAGGCTCCCCCAAGTTCTCGACTGCGCTCGAACAAGGGGGACCCCCATCGCGTCGACTCCCTCCTCCGCCTTGCAGCTGCACGCTCCCCCGAGCTCTCGACTGCGCTCGAGCAGAGGGGACCCCCATGGCCCCGCTCGGGTCCGCTGAGAGAGACTGCTCCTCGGAGTCAGCCGGATCCACGGGACGTCCCCTAGCGGCGGGCATATTCGCGGAAGCCGCGGCCGGTCTTGCGGCCGAGGCAGCCCGCGGCCACCAGGTGCTCCAGGAGCGGCGCCGGAGCGAGGCCCGGCTCGCGGAACTCGCGGTGCAGGACCTTCTCGATCGCCAGGGAGACATCGAGCCCGACCACGTCCAGGAGCTCGAACGGGCCCATCGGGTAGCCGCCGCCCAGCTTCATCGCCGCGTCGATGTCGTCAAGCGACGCATAGTGCTCCTGCACCATCTTGATCGCGTTGTTGAGGTACGGGAAGAGCAGCGCGTTGACGATGAATCCGGCCCGGTCACCACAGTCGACGGCGTGCTTCTTGATCCTGCCGCAGACCTCGCGGACCGTTGCGTGGACGTCGTCGGTCGTCAGCACCGTACGGACGACCTCGACGAGCTTCATGGCCGGTGCCGGGTTGAAGAAGTGCATGCCGATCACGTCCTGCGGACGCGAGGTGGCGCGCGCGCAGGCCACGACGGGCAGCGAGGACGTGGTGGTCGCCAGGACCGCGCCCGGCTTGCAGACCTTGTCCAGCGTCGCGAACAGCTGCTGCTTGATCTCCAGGTCCTCGGCGACGGCCTCGACGGCCAGGTCGACCTCGGCGAAGGCCTCGTAGGAACCCGCCGGCGTGATCAGGTCCAGGGTCTTCGCGGCGGCCTCGGCGGTCATACGCCCCTTGTCGACGCTGCGCGCCAGAGACTTGCCGATGCGGGCCTTCGCGGCCTGCGCCTTCTCGTCGCTGCGCGCGGCGAGGACCACCTGGTAGCCGGCCTTGGCGAAGACCTCGGCGATGCCGGAGGCCATGGTGCCGGAACCCGCGACACCGACCGAGTGGACGGAACGGCCCTGCGTGAGGGTGCCGCCCTCCAGCGGGGTCAGCGCGTCCCGCACGACCGTGGCGCTGCCCGGCGCCTCGTAGGTGTAGAAGCCGCGGCCGGACTTGCGGCCGGTCAGGCCCGCCTCGCTGAGCTGCTTGAGGATCGGGGCGGGGGCGTGCAGCCGGTCGCGGGACTCGGCGTACATGGCCTCCAGGACGGTTCGGGCGGTGTCGATGCCGATCAGGTCGAGCAGGGCCAGCGGGCCCATCGGCAGACCGCAGCCGAGCCGCATCGCGGCGTCGATGTCCTCGCGGGAGGCGTACTTCGCCTCGTACATCGCGGCGGCCTGGTTGAGGTAGCCGAACAGCAGCCCGTCCGCGACGAACCCGGGGCGGTCACCGACGGCGACCGGCTCCTTGCCGAGCTCGATGGCGAGGTCCGTGACCGCGGCGACGGCCTGCGGCGCGGTCAGCACGCAGGAGACGACCTCGACCAGGCGCATCGCCGGGGCCGGGTTGAAGAAGTGCAGGCCGAGCACGCGCTCGGGGCGCGCGGAGTCGGCGGCGAGCCGGGTCACCGAGAGGGCGTTGGTGCCGGTCGCGAGGATGGTCTCCGGGCGGACGATGCCGTCCAGTTCACGGAAGATCTGGTGCTTGGTCTCGTACGACTCCGGGGCCACCTCGATGACGAGGTCGGCGTCGGCGGCGGCGCGCAGGTCGGTGGAGGTGCGGACGCGGGCGAGCAGTTCCGTGCGCTCCTGCTCGGTCAGCCGCTCGCGCTCCACGGCGCGGGTGGTGGAGGACTCCAGGGCGGCGAGCGACTGGGCGGCTGCGGCCTCGCTGATGTCGATGCCGATGACCTGGCGGCCGGCCTTCGCGAGGACTTCGGTGATGCCGGTGCCCATGGTGCCGAGGCCGACGACGGCAATGGTGTTGAGCGGGGACAGAGGGGTGTCGGACAGGGGAGTGGCCATCGCGGGACTCCTGGAGATGAGGGTGACGACTGATGAACGCGCCCAGGTGCGCCGAAGGGGCGCACCGGGTGCGGAGAGGAGTGCGGGTGTAACCGGGCTGCAAGCGCACACGCCCGGTGCCGTCCGCCACGGGCGCGCACACGCCCGGGGAGCGGCTGAGAACCGACCGGCTCTGTCCCGAAGCCGAGTCGTACTGGTGGTACGTGAGGTACCGAACCGACCTGCACTCACGACGGCTGCGTCACCAAACCGTCGTAAGCAGATGTGCGAGTGGGTGTCTCGCTCGTATGAGCTTAACCGGTGGGTAACGAGCGCGCCAGCCCCCGAGTTTGTGATGTAGGTCCCCACCGCCGCACGACCCGCCTAATGTGGGCTTCGTGGACGAAGAGTTGCGATCGCTCACGGAGCGTCTACGGCAGGAGTCGCGCGGCACGGCGGCGTACGAGCGTCTGCTGGCGACGGGGGACCACGACGAACTGGCCGATGTGCTCACCGCGCCCGGACAGCCGCTGTGGGCGCGGGAGCTGGCCGCGTTCCGGCTGGGGGTGGTGGGCGACCGGCGCGCCTTCGAGTCCCTCGTGCTGCTGCTCAACCACCGCGATCCGCCGCGCTGCGCCTCCGCCGCCTACGCCCTCGCCCGGCTCGACGACCCCCGCACGGCCCGCGCGGCCGCCGCCCTGGCCACCAACGAACTGCGCGTCGCCTACGCCCTGCATCCCGTACGGCTCCTGGTCGAGCTGCGCGCCCCCGAGGCCGTGCCCGCGCTGATCACCACCCTGGAGCGCCGGCTGCGTCCGCACGACCCCTATCGCCGGGTGGCCCTCGCCTGCGTGGAGGGCCTCGGCACGCTCGGCGACGCCCGCGCGAGACGCGTCCTCAGCGAGGCACTGGCCCACCCGACCCTCGCCGAGGCAGCCGTACACGCACTGGCCCGAATCCCGAAGCCGAGGTGACCTGCGGTCAGCGGGGCAGCTCCGTCCCATACCGCACCTCGGGCACGGCGACGCCGTCCACCTCGAAGGGCTCCTCGGTGCCGTCGGCGCGGAATCCCGCTCGCTCGTAGAAGCGCCGGGCGCGCTTGTTCTCCTTGAGGACCCACAGATACATACGGGTGTGCACGGGCGCGCACCGCCGCACCGAGCTCTCCAGCAGCGCCCGTCCGACACCGCTCCCCAGGTGCGCGGAGTCGACGTAGATCGCGTACAACTCACCGTCCCCGGTACGCCTTTCACCGTCCCGGTACGGCCCGTACGCCGCCCAGCCGACGACCTCGCCGCCCCGCTCGGCGACCAGGTTCACCACCCCGTCCCCCGTGTGCCGGGAGAAGCGGGCGCGCCGCCGCTCGGCGTCCTCCGCCACGCTGAGCCCGTCGAGGTAGGACTGCGGCATGAGCCCTTGGTAGGCGCTCTGCCAGCCACGGATGCGTATCTCGGAGACGCGGTCGCAGTCGGCGAGGGTCATGACGCGGATGAGAGGAGGCGTGCCGTCCATGGCCGCACTCTAAGGAGCCGTTGGCGCGGTGGCCCGTGATTATTCGTCCACGATCGCGAACGCCTCGATCTCCATCAGGAACTGTGGCCCCACCAGCGCGGCCACCTGTACGGCCGACGCCGCCGGGAGTCGGTGGTCGGGTATGTGTGCGGCGCGAGCGGTGCGGATCGCCGGCATGTAGGCCATGTCCGTGACGAAGTAGGTGAGTTTGACGACGTTCTCGAAGGTCGCCCCGGCGGCGGCCAGGCAGCGGCTCAGGTTCTCGAACACCTGGTGTGCCTGGGCCACCGGATCGCCCTCGCCGACGAGCCCGCCCTCCTCGTCCAGGGCGAGCTGGCCGGAGACGGCGACGAAACGGCCGGTGCCCAGCACGACATGGCTGTACTGGGCCGCGGGCGCGACGCCTTCGGGGGCGGGAATCCTGGTCGGCTCACTCATGGATCCATGGTGGACCAGGGGTCTGACAACGCCCCCGGCGGGCCTTCCGTTCGAGTTGATCACCTGTGTTGCAACGGTCCCTGGAATCAGTGCCGGACGCCGAGCAGGCCGTGCAAGGTCGAGCCGCCGGAGGAGATGGAGGCCGTCTTGGTGGTCAGCGGCATCGGGTCCGGTGTCCTGCGGCACACCGCGTCGGCCTCGCCGGTGCCGCGTGGGACCTTGCCGTTGGTCAGATATGTGGCCAGGTGCTTGTCCAGGCAGTTGTTCCCGCTCAGGGTGACGCCGTGGTTCCCGCCGCCGTCCTCGACCACCAGACTTGAGCCGACCAGCAGACGGTGGGTCGTGACACCGCCCTCGTACGGGGTGGCCGCGTCGTTCGTCGCCTGGAAGAGCAGCGCCGGCGGGAGCTGGGCGTTGGCGATGTTCACCGGCTTCAACGAGGCGGTCGGCCAGAACGCGCACGGTGCGTTGTACCAGGCGTTGTTCCAGGTCATGAAGGGCGCCTTCGCGTACGCCGCCCAGCCGTCCCCGCGCCACCGGTCCCAGGTGCGCGGCCAGGAGGCGTCACGGCACTGGACCGCGGCGTAGACGCTGTAGTTGTTCTCGCCCACGGAGTCGACGGCGGCGAGCTTGCCGTACAACGCGACCAGCAGGTCCGGGTTCTTGTGGTTCACGTACGCCGCGAACGCGTCGGCCAGATAGGGCCAGTAGCCGTTGTAGTAGCCGCCGGGCATGAACGTGTCCTCCAGCTCGGAGGCCCCGACCTTGCCGCCGGCCGGCTTCTTGGCGAGCGCCGCCCGCATCGCGTACCACTTGGCCTCGACCTTCGCCGGATCGGTGCCGAGCCGGTACGTCGAGTCGTACTTGGCGATCCAGGCCATGAGAGCGCGGTGACGGTCGTTGAAGGCGTGGTCCTGGGCGAGGTTGTCGTCGTACCAGACGCCCTTCGGGTTCACGATCGAGTCCAGCACCAGGCGGCGCACCCGCTCCGGGAACAACTTGGCGTAGACGGCGCCGAGGTAGGTGCCGTACGAGTAGCCGAGGTAGTTGATCTTCTTTGCGCCGAGCGCCTGCCGGATCGAGTCCAGGTCCCGCGCGGAGCTGACGGTGTCGATGAAGGGCAGGACGCTCGCGTACTTCTTGGCGCAGGCGGCGGCGAACCCCGTCGCGCGCGTGAGGGCCGCCCGTTCGAGGGCGGCCGTGCCGGGGACGGAGTCCGGGCGCACCGGTTTGAAGTACCCCGGCTCGCAGTTCAGGGCGGGGGTGCTCGCTCCGACGCCGCGCGGGTCGAAGCCGATGACGTCGTACTGCGCGGCCACCGTCTTGGGCAGTGCGGACGCCACGAACCCGGCGAGCATCAGCCCGCTGGCCCCCGGGCCGCCGGGGTTGACCAGCAGCGGACCCTGGTAGGTCTTGGCGGTGTGCGGGATGCGCGAGACGGCGAGCGTGATCTGCCGTCCGGACGGGTGCGTGTGGTCGAGCGGCACCTTCACGGAGGCGCACTGGAGCGTCGGATAGTCGGCGGTGCCGCATTTCTTCCAGGTGAGTTTCGCGGCCGGGGCCGCCTGCGCGGGGACGGCCGTGAACGAACCGGCCAGCACGACCGCGGCAGCGCACAGCACGGCTGCGCGTGTTCCCATGGGTCCTCCCGGGACGCAGGGTGTGCGGACCGCGAGGGCCACGGTCCTCGCCGCATCGTCCCGGAGTGGGAGCCCGGAAGAACATGTTATGGCAATAATTGACCCAATTGGGTTGGATGTTGCCCTCGAACGCTCTCAGATCAGAGTGAGTTGGGTCGGTTCGGACATTCCGGCCCCGGGGGGTGTGGGTTGTGCGGGCTCCGCGGGTCCGGCCGGCTCGGGCGGGCGGATCCGGTGTGGCATCCCCGCGCGCGTGGGGCCGATGCCGTACTCCTGTGCCAGTTCATGGACCTGACGGGTGATCCGGCGCTGGTACCACTTCGGCGCGTAGGCGCCCTCCGCGTACAGCCGCTCGTAGCGGCGCACCAGGTGCGGATGGTGCGCCGACAGCCAGGACATGAACCACTCACGGGCCCCCGGCCGCAGATGCAGCACCAGCGGGGTCACGGAGGTGGCCCCGCCGGCCGCGATCGCCCGCACCGTGGCGCGCAGTTGGGCCGGGTCGTCGCTCAGGAACGGAACCACCGGCGCCATCAGCACACCGCAGCCGAGGCCGTGCTCGCCGAGCGTCCGCACGACCTCCAGACGCCGCTCGGGCGCGGGCGTGCCCGGTTCGACCGTGCGCCACAGGGCGGGGTCGG
Source organism: Streptomyces sp. NPDC001406 (assembly GCF_042895285.1). NCBI lineage: Bacteria > Bacillati > Actinomycetota > Actinomycetes > Kitasatosporales > Streptomycetaceae > Streptomyces > Streptomyces sp. NPDC001406. The sequence continues at coordinate 121,742 of NZ_JBIAWG010000017.1, read as the reverse complement.
TGAAGCCGACGGAGACCGAGATGCCGACGTCCGTGACCTCGGCCGCCTGCTTCAGCAGGTCGAGGTCGCGCAGGATCAGGGTGCCCTTCGTCAGGATGGAGAAGGGGTTCGCGTGGTCGCGCAGGGCGGAGATGATGCCCGGCATCAGGCGGTAGCGGCCCTCCGCGCGCTGGTAGCAGTCGACGTTCGTGCCCATCGCGATGTGCTCGCCCTGCCAGCGGCGCGAGCCGAGCTGGCGGCGCAGCAGCTCCGGCGCGTTCACCTTGACCACGATCTGGGTGTCGAAGCCGATCCCGGTGTCGAGGTCCAGATAGCTGTGCGTCTTGCGCGCGAAGCAGTACACGCACGCGTGCGTGCAGCCCCGGTACGGATTGACCGTCCACTCGAACGGCATGCGCGAGGCGCCCGGCACCCGGTTGAGGATCGAGCGGGCCCGGATCTCATGGAAGGTGATCCCGCGGAACTCGGGCGTGTCGAAGGTGCGGGTGGTCACCGCGTCCGCGCCGAACAGCGCGGCGTCGGCGGCCCGGCCGTGTTCGGACTCCACTGTGAGGTTCTCCCAGCGCATGACACCTCCTCGGTAGTGCTGCGCACAGAATAGAACACCTGTTCGCATGATCGTGCAAGGGTGTTTTCCGATCGCTTCGGACAGCCGGAGGCACCCCGATTTGGGCGGCCGGGGACCGGGGTGGTTGGCTTTGCCCAACCCCGAGAACTCAGGTCCTGGAGGAAGTCAATGGCGCAGGTCGAGGCCACTACGGAGCGGGTCGTCGCGGCGAACGCGGAGAAGGTGTTCGACGCCCTCGCCGATTACAGCGGCACGCGCGAGCGGCTGCTGCCCGAGCACTTCAGCGAGTACGAGGTGCGCGAGGGCGGCGACGGCGAGGGCACCGTCGTCCACTGGAAGCTCCAGGCCACCAGCAAGCGCGTCCGCGACTGCCTCCTGGAGGTCAGCGAGCCGACCGACGGCGAGCTGGTCGAGAAGGACCGCAACTCCTCCATGGTCACCACCTGGCGCGTCACCCCCGCCGGTGAGGACAGGTGCAGGGTCGTCGTGACCAGCACCTGGAAGGGTGCCGGCGGCATCGGCGGCTTCTTCGAGCGGACGTTCGCGCCCAAGGGTCTCGGCCGGATCTACGACGCGGTCCTCGCCAAGCTCGCCACCGAGGTCGAGAAGTAGCCCAAAAGGCAGACAGGGAAGGCGGGTTGATCCCTCACCGGTTCGAGTGGATCTCCGATTCGCCGCCCTGAGTGGCCGTAACTCGTCGTGCTTGCTCGCAGTTGTCGATTTACGCGTGGATTTACGCGGAATTCGTGCGGCAGCGCGACGAGGGGAGCGGTACGTGGGCGGGACGCTGGTGCAGGACGAACCGGCCGTGGCACCTTCGGACGACCCCGTCCCGCTCCCCGGACCGGCGGCCAAACTCGGCCATCGCCGCGTCCGGTTGGTGTTCTGCGGGCTGATGCTCGCCCTTCTCCTGGCGGCGCTCGACCAGATGATCGTCGCCACCGCGCTGCCCAGGATCGTCGGTGAACTGCACGGCCTGGACCGGATGTCCTGGGCGATCACCGCGTATCTGCTCACCGCGACCGTGGGCCTGCCCGTCTACGGCAAGCTGGGCGACCTCCTCGGCCGCAAGGGCGTCTTCCAGTTCGCGATCGCCGTGTTCGTGATCGGCTCGGCGCTCGCCGGCCGGGCCCGGAGCATGGACCAGCTGATCGCCTTCCGCGCGGTCCAGGGCATCGGTGCGGGCGGCCTGCTGATCGGCGTGCAGGCGATCATCGCGGACATCGTGCCGCCCCGGCAGCGCGGCCGCTACATGGGCCTCATCGGCGCGGCCTTCGGCCTCGCCTCCGTCGCCGGCCCGCTGCTCGGCGGCTACTTCACCGACCATCTCTCCTGGCGCTGGTGCTTCTACGTCAACGTGCCCTTCGGCCTGCTCACCCTGGCCGTCGTCACCGTGGTGCTCAAGCTTCCCAAGCCGCAGGTCCGGGCGCGCCTCGACGTCGTCGGCGCGCTGCTGCTCGCCGCGGTCTCCACCTGCCTGGTCCTGCTGACCAGTTGGGGCGGCACCGAGTACGCCTGGGACTCGCGGCAGATCCTCGGCCTCGGCGCGGGCGCGCTGGCCGCCGCCGTCCTCTTCCTCGTGGCCGAGCTGCGCGCCGCCGAACCCCTCATCCCCCTCAGGCTGTTCAAGGACTCCGTCTTCAACGTCACCGGTCTGGCCGGCCTGGTGACCGGCGTCGCGCTGTTCGGGGCCGCCAGCTATCTGCCCACCTTCCTGCAGATGGTCGACGGCGCCTCGGCCACCGAGTCGGGCCTGCTGATGCTGCCCATGATGGCCGGTATCGTCGGCGCCTCGATCCTCGCCGGACAGCTCATCAGCCACACCGGCCGCTACAAGCTCTTCCCGGTCCTCGGCGGCCTGCTCTCGGTCGCCGGCATGTGGCTCCTGTCCCGGCTCGGCGTCGACACGCCCCGGCTGCACTACAGCATCTGGATGGCCGTCCTCGGCGCCGGCATCGGCATGGTGATGCCCGTGCTGGTCCTCGCCGTGCAGAACTCCGTGCGCCCCGCCGACCTCGGCACCGCCACCAGCGCCAACAACTACTTCCGGCAGATCGGCGGCAGCGTCGGCGCCGCCCTCTTCGGGACCCTCTTCGCCGACCGGCTCGCCGCCGCCCTGCACCGGCGTCTGCCCGCACACGCGGGCGCCCGGCTCCCCGACCCGGAGTCCCTCACCCCGCAGCTCGTGCACGCGCTGCCCCCGGAGCTGCGCGACGCCTACGTCCGCGCCTACGCCGACGCCATGCCCCGGATCTTCCTCTACCTCGTCCCGGTGCTCGGCCTCGGCCTGCTCATCGCCTTCTTCCTCAAGGAGAAACCGCTGGTGTCCCACAACGCCCCCGCCACCCACCAGCAGGCCGCACCGGTGAACGCCCCGATCCCGCAGGCACGTTCGCCCTACGCCGCCGGAGTCCCCGTCTGCGGCACGGTGCAGCACTCCGACGGGACCGTGGTGCCCCGGGCCGCGCTCACCCTCATCGACGTGGCGGGACAGCAGATCGGGCGCGGCGCGAGCGGGGAGGACGGACGGTATGCGCTGTCCACGCCCGGCTCGGGGGCGTACGTCCTGATCGCCGCGGCGGGCGGCCACCAGCCGCAGGCGGTGTCCGTGACCGTCGGCGAGCGGCCCGTCGAACTCGACGTCGTCCTCGGCGGCGCCGGACGCCTCGCGGGCACCGTGCTGACCGCGGACGGCACTCCGGTGCGGGACGCCGCCGTCACGCTCACCAACGTCCACGGCGAGGTCGTCGCGAGCACCCGCACCGGGCGCGAGGGCGGATACGTCATCGGCGAGCTGGTGGCCGGGGAGTACACCCTCGCCGCCAGCGCGCCCGCCTTCCGTCCCGCCGCGCTCCCCGTCAGCGTGCAGGCCTCCCGGGAGACCCGGCAGGACGTGGAGCTCGCGGGCGGTGCCCTGCTGCGCGGCACCGTGCGGGCCGGCGACGGACGGCCCGTCGAGGACGCGCGCGTGACCCTGCTGGACGCGGCCGGGAACGTCGTGGACACGCTCACCACCGGTGCCGACGGAACGTTCCGGTTCGTCGACCTCTCCTCCGGCGAATACACCGTCATCGCGGCCGGTTACCCGCCGGTTGCCACCGTGCTCCAGGTGGCCGGCGGTGGCCGCACGGAGCGAGATCTCCAGCTGGGACACGAGGACTGACGCACCATCGGGCGCGCCCCGGGCGATCAAGTGAAACCAATTCCAGGATTGCCACACATCGCGACGAGCCGTCCCCGTACGGTAGTGGCGGGCGGCACAGATCTATGCGGAGCCGTGGGGAGAGAGGGCCTTGGCCATGGACCGTGGCACCGAGAGGGACACACCTCCCAGCCGCGGAGCTGGGGACGGCGCGGCGGGCACCGTCGCGGCCGGGCGCATCCCGCTGGCCGTGGTCGTCGTCGACCGCGACGGGCTGGTCTCCCACTGGAGCAGCGGCGCCCGGCGGCTGTTCGGCGTGACCAGGGAGGACGCCGTGGGGCGTCCCGCCGGCGATCTCCTGCCGGTCTCCGGCGCACTGCCCGACGGCATTCAGGCCGAACCGCTGCTGGACTCCTCCGGACCCTACGAGGCCTACGACGGGTTGGGACCCGATCTGGAGGCCTCGCTCGGCGGCCGTACCGGCTACGCGACGGCGGGCCGGGCCCGGATCTCCCAGCGGGACGGCGAACGGTCCGCGCGGGACGACCCCGGTTCCGGGCACGACGACCGGCGGCTCGACGTGCTGTGGTGGGCCTACCCGCTGGTCGGGCCGGGGCCCGCACGGCTCCTGGTGCTCGCCGCCGACGCGGCGCGCCTGCGTGCCGAGCGCGGCTACGACGCGGAGACCGCCGAACGGATCTCACCCGGTTTCGCCCGTTACACCGAGCTCCCCGCGTTCGACGAACTCGCCCGGCGGCTGCCCGAGATCCTGCCCAACATGGGCCCCGGTCTGAGCGGCCGCATCGTCTCCCAGGTGCTCGAACTCGGCTACCCGGTCATGGAGTTCAGCCAGTGCGACCGGGTGCCGGTGACACCCGACTGGGGCGTGCCCCGACGCGCCGGACGCAGCCGTGCCGAGTCCGTGCCGCGCGAGGGGACGACGGTCGTCGTCCCGGCCGGCGCCGAGCACGAGCTGGAGTACGCCGCCGTGCGCGAGCGGCTGGAGTTCCTCAACGAGGTGAGCTCCGGCATCGGCTCCTCCCTCGACCTGGGCGAGACCATTCGCGAGGTCACCAGCGCCGCCGTGCCCCGCTTCGCCGACTTCGCCGGCACCCATCTGCGCTCGGCGGTCCTGGCGGGCGAGGGCTTCCCGGACGGCCCGCCCGACGTGACCACCGTGATGCACCGGGTCTGGGTCGAGCACAACGACGAGCCCGGCCGCTGGGACGACACCGTGCCGGTCGGCGAGACCTTCGCCTTCCCCGAGCACACCCCGTTCTACAAGTGCATGGTCACCGGCGAACCGGTCCTCATCGAGAGGGTCACCGAGGAGCTGGGCAACCGCATTTCCGGCGAGTTCGAGAAGCGCGACCTCAGGCCGCTGATCAACGGACGCTCCCTCCTGATCGTCCCGCTCAAGGCGCGCAACGTCGTCCTCGGCTTCATGGTGCTGATGCGCCGGCCCGACCGTGCGGCCTTCGACGACATGGACCGGACCACCGGCGCCGAACTCGCCGCCCGGGCAGGCCTCGTGCTCGACAACGCCCGCATGTACACGTACCAGGAGAACGTCGCCGACATCCTCCAGGACAGCATGCTGCCGCAGGTCACCCCGCGCATGGCCGGCTGCGACGTGGCCACCCGCTATCTGCCCGGCACCCGGCTCGGCAGGATCGGCGGCGACTGGTTCGACACCATCAAACTGCCCGCCTCGCGCACCGCTCTCGTGGTCGGTGACGTCATGGGGCACGGCCTCAACTCGGCCGCGATGATGGGCCAGTTGCGGACGGCCGTACAGACCATGGCCGCCATGGAGACCCCGCCCGCCCAACTGCTGCGCAATCTCGACGACCTGGCCCGACGGCTCGGCGAGAACTACCTCGCCACCTGTCTGTACGCCGTGTACGACCCGATCCGCGGTGAGCTGCAGCTCTCCAATGCCGGGCACATCCCGCCCGTCCTGGTACGCGCCGTGGACGGCAGCAGCGAACTGCTGGACCTGCCCACCGGCGCCCCCATAGGAGTGGGCGGCGTCCCCTTCGAGGCCGTCGTCGTGCCGGTCTCGCCCGGGGACCGGCTGGTGCTGTGCACCGACGGCCTGGTGGAGGTGCGCGGAGCCGACATCGGCGAGGGTCTCGCCGCTCTCTGCGAGTCGGCCGCACACCCTGCGGCCTCGATGGACGACGCCTGCGACACGATCATCCGGGCACTGAACACGCACGGCGGCCGCAAGGACGACGTCGCGTTGCTCATGGCCCGGCTCAACGGCATCCCGGCCGAAGACGTCGCCGAGTGGCACCTGTCCGGCGACCCGCGCGAGGTGGCACGTGCCCGGCGGCTGGTCCGCGCCCACCTGCTGGAGTGGGGCCTCGACGACGCGGTGGACACGGCGGAGTTGCTGGTCAGCGAGGTCGTCAGCAATGCCGTACGGCATGCGGGCGGTGCCCGGATCGGGCTGCGGCTGGTCCGCACCGACGCCTTGCTGTTCGAGGTCACGGACGACGAACCGGAGCTGCCCACCCTGCTCGGCACGGGCGTGTACGACGAGTCGGGCCGCGGTCTGCGCGTGGTCAGCCGCCTGGCCCGCGAGTGGGGCGCCAGTGCTGCCGGGCACCGCAAGACCGTGTGGTTCGAGCAGGCCCTGACACCGCCTCGGCGCAGGACCTGAGGGCGCGCGCCCAAACAGAGTGCGCCCCTGGGCGTGCGCGGGCCGGAAGTTCCGGTGGAGGTTGACGCTTCCCTCTTGCCGTGCGCCCGCTCGCCGCGATACTCCGATCACGGAACCGACCGGTGGGGAGCGGACATGAATATTTCGGCGGACTACCGCAATTCCTGGGAGAGTTACTGGCGGGAGACTTCCGACAGGCCGGGTGAGGCGATCTGGGACTCCGACCCCTCACTGACGGCGGTGCCGCACAGTGAACTGCTCCTGCAATATGCGGACGACGCGCGCGCCATCGTCGACCTCGGCTGCGGCAACGGCACCCAGACGCGGTATCTGGCCACCCGGTTCGCGAAGGCCGTCGGCGTCGATCTCTCGCACGCCGCCATCGACCACGCCCGGCGTGCGGCGGGCGACGAGACCGTCGAGTTCGAGCAACTCGACCTGACCGAGACCGAGGCGGTGCGCGCGCTGCACGCCCGTCTCGGCGACAGCAACGTGTACATGCGCGCCGTCATCCATCAGAGCGAGCCGTCGGCCCGGCCCCTGGTGGCCGACGCGGTCGCCGAGATCATCGGTGCCCGGGGGCGGGCGTTCGTCGTCGAACTCACGTCGGCCTCCCGGCAGGTGCTGCAGCGCGCGGCGGCCGATCCCGCGGGGCCGCCGCCCAAGCTGCGCCGGGTGTTCCAGCACGGGCTCAAGCCCGCCGACGCGTCGGACGAGGAGATTCCGAAGCTGCTGGGGGAAGCGGGACTCGACATCCTCGCGAGCGGCGAAACGGCCCTGCCCCAGACCGAGTACATGGCGGACGGCACCCGGATCGACCTGCCCGCACGCTGGTTCGTCCTGGCCGGCCGCGGCAGCGTGGCGTAGCGGCGCACGACCCTGTGGTGCGGGGCACTCCGCGACGGCGGTCCCGGGGGCGCCGCCGCGAACGTGCCTGGGGGTGTCGTTTGGATCAGGCCGGCCGTGACCAAGGGTGCGGTCTGGCCGACCCCGAGCGGGGTCATGGGGTGCCCCCTGGTCGAGCGAAGCCGAGAGCTTGGGGGAGTGCGTGCCAGGGCCCGCGACGCCGGGATGATCCAAACGACACCCGCTGGTCCCCGGCCCTGCCGTGGGAGCGGGTCCCGCCTGCTGGTCTGCCCCGCCCTTCGCGCGTAACGTGACGGAGCATGAAGATCCTCATCAGTGCGGACATGGAGGGCGCCACGGGTGTCACCTGGCCGGCGGACGTACTGCCGGGGACACCGCAGTGGGAGCGGTGCCGGGCGATGTTCACCTCGGACGTCGACGCCGCGGTGCGCGGGTTCTACGACGGCGGCGCGGACGAGGTGATCGTCAACGAGGCGCACTGGTCCATGCGCAACCTGCTCCTGGAGCGGCTGGACGAGCGGGTGCGGATGCTCACCGGGCGGCACAAGTCGCTGTCCATGGTGGAGGGCGTGCAGCACGGGGACGTGGACGGCATCGCGTTCGTCGGCTACCACGCGGGCGCCGGCACGGAGGGCGTCCTCGCGCACACCTACCTGGCGAACTCCATCACCGGGGTGTGGCTCAATGACGTACGGGCCAGTGAGGGGCTCCTGAACGCGCATGTCGTCGCCGAGTACGGGGTGCCCGTCGTGCTCGTCACCGGCGACGACGTGGCCTGCGAGGACGCGCTCGACTACGCCCCGGAGGCGCTCAAGGTCGCGGTCAAGGACCATGTGTCGCGGTATGCGGCCGTGTGCCGCACCCCGGCCAGGACCGCCGCCGACATCCGCGCCGCGGCCAAGGAGGCGGCCGCGCTGGCGGTGCGTCACGAGCCCGTGCGGGGCGGGCCGTTCACCATCGCCCTGGAATTCGACGCCGAGCACCTGGCACAGGCCGCGACCGTCGTACCGGGCGTCGCACGGGTCGGGGAGCGGAAAGTGGCGTACACCAGCGGCACCATGTACGAGGGGATCCGGACGTTCAAGGCGGTCACCACGATCGTCTCGGCCGCGGTGGAGGAGCAGTATGGCTGACGCGCAGGCGCTGGACGAGGTCGTCCGGTTCACCTCGGAACTGATCCGGATCGACACGACCAACCGGGGCGGCGGGGACTGCCGCGAGCGGCCGGCCGCCGAGTACGCCGCCGAGCAGCTGGCCGGGGCCGGGCTGGAGCCCTCGATGCTGGAGCGCACCGCCGGGCGGACCAACGTCGTCGCCCGGGTCGAGGGCACCGACCCGTCCGCCGACGCGCTGCTCGTGCACGGACACCTCGACGTGGTGCCCGCGCGGGCCGAGGAGTGGAGCGTGCACCCGTTCTCCGGGGAGATCCGCGACGGGGTCGTGTGGGGCCGGGGCGCGGTCGACATGAAGAACATGGACGCGATGATCCTCGCGGTCGTACGGGCCTGGGCCAGGGAAGGCGTACGGCCCCGGCGCGACATCGTGGTCGCGTTCACCGCCGACGAGGAGGCCAGCGCCGAGGACGGCTCCGGGTTCCTCGCCGACCGGCACGGCGCGCTGTTCGAGGGCTGTACGGAGGGCGTCAGCGAGTCGGGCGCGTACACCTTCCACGACGGGACCGGACGGCAGATCTACCCCATCGCCGCGGGCGAGCGCGGCACCGGCTGGCTGAAGCTCACCGCCCGCGGGCGGGCCGGGCACGGCTCCAAGGTCAACCGGGAGAACGCGGTGACCCGGCTCGCCGCCGCGATCACCCGGATCGGCGCGCACGAGTGGCCGCTCAGGCTCACCCCGACCGTGCGGGCCTCCCTCACCGAACTCGCGGCCCTGTACGGCATCGAGGCGGACCTGAGCGACGTGGACCGGCTCCTGGACAAGCTCGGCCCGGCCGCGAAGCTCGTCGAGGCCACCGTCCGCAACAGCGCCAACCCGACGATGCTGGAGGCCGGTTACAAGGTCAACGTCATCCCCGGGGAGGCGGTCGCGTATGTGGACGGGCGGTATCTGCCCGGCGGCGAGGACGAGTTCCATGCGACGCTCGACCGGCTGACCGGACCCGACGTGGAGTGGGAGTTCCACCACCGGGAGGTCGCCCTGCAGGCCCCGGTCGACTCGGCGACGTACGCGAAGATGCGTGCCGCCGTGCAGGAGTTCGCGCCCGAGGGGCACGTGGTGCCGTTCTGCATGTCGGGCGGCACGGACGCCAAGCAGTTCTCACGGCTGGGCATCACCGGGTACGGCTTCACACCGCTGAGGCTCCCCGAGGGCTTCGACTACCAGGCGATGTTCCACGGGGTCGACGAACGCGTCCCCGTCGAGGCGCTGCACTTCGGCGTCCGGGTCCTCGACCGCTTCCTGCGGACGGCCTAGAGGCGGTGGAAGACGACGTGCGGACCCTGGCGTACGGTTCCTGGCCCTCGCCCGTCGACGCGGCCCTGGCCGCCGCGCACGACGGATCCCCCGAGTGGGTCGACTTCGTCGGGGACGAGATGTGGTGGACCGAGCCGCGGCCCGAGGAGAACGGCCGCCGGACGCTGGTGCGCAGGCGGGCGGACGGCCGGGAGGAGTCCGTCCTGGCCGCTCCGTGGAACGTGCGCAGCCGGGTCGTCGAGTACGGCGGACGGCCGTGGGCCGGGGCAATGCGGGGCGAGGCGCCGTTCGTGGTGTTCACGCACTTCGCGGACCAGCGGCTGTACGCGTACGAGCCCGGCGGCGAGCCCCGCCCGCTGACCCCCGTCTCCTCGGTGGGCGGTGGACTGCGCTGGGCGGAGCCGCAGTTGGACCTGGGGCGCGGCGAAGTGTGGTGCGTGCTCGAGGAGTTCACGGGGGAGGGTCCCGGCGACGTGCGCCGGGTCCTGGCCGCGGTGCCGCTGGACGGATCGGCGGCCGCGGACCGGGGCGCCGTACGTGAACTCACCGAGGAGTGCCACCGGTTCGTCACCGGCCCCCGGATCTCGCCCGACGGGCGGCGCGCCGCATGGCTCGCGTGGGACCATCCGCGGATGCCGTGGGACGGCACGGAGCTGGTCCTGGCCGAGATCGGCGACGACGGCACGCTGCGCGGGGCGCGGACGGTGGCCGGGGGACCCGAGGAGGCCGTCGCCCAGGTCGAGTGGTCGGCGGACGGCCGTCTGCTCTACGCGAGCGACCGCGGCGGCTGGTGGAATCTCTACCGCGACGGCGAACCTCTGTGCCCGCGCGAGGAGGAGTTCGGCGGACCGCTGTGGAAGCTCGGCCACCGCTGGTTCGCCCCGCTGCGCAGCGGGCTGATCGCCGTCGTGCACGGCCGCGGCACCACCACCCTCGGGATACTGGACCCGGAGACCGGCGAGGTCGTCGACGCGGCCGGGCCGTGGACCGAGTTCGCGCCCACGCTCGCGGTGCACGGGGAGCGGGTGGTCGGCGTCGGCGCCAGCCCGCGCAGCGCCTACGAGGTCGTGGAGCTGGACATACGGACCGGCCGGGCCCGGGTGGCCGGTGCCCCGCACCAGGACCCGGTGGACCCCGCCTTCTACCCCGAACCGCAGATCCGCACCTTCACCGGACCCGAGGGACGCGAGGTGCACGCCCACATCTACCCGCCCCACCATCCCGGCTGCGTCGCACCAGCCGGGGAGCTCCCGCCGTACGTCGTCTGGGCGCACGGCGGACCCACCGGCCGGGCACCGCTGGTGCTCGACCTGGACATCGCCTACTTCACCTCGCGCGGCATCGGGGTCGCCGAGGTGAACTACGGCGGCTCGACCGGGTACGGCCGCGCGTACCGCGAGCGGCTGCGCGAGCAGTGGGGCGTCGTGGACGTGGAGGACTGCGCGGCGGTGGCGCTGGCCCTCGCCGACGAGGGCACCGCCGACCGGGCCCGGCTCGCGATCCGGGGCGGCAGCGCCGGCGGCTGGACCACCGCGGTCTCCCTGACCGCAACCGACGTCTACGCCTGCGGCACGATCCGCTATCCCGTGCTGGACCTCGCGTCCTGGGGCTCCGGGGAGACCCATGACTTCGAGTCCCGGTATCTGGAGAGCCTGGTCGGGCCGCTTGCCGAGGTCCCGGGCCGGTATGCGCAGCGCTCGCCCGTCGAGCACGCCGACCGGCTCACCGCGCCCTTCCTGCTGCTCCAGGGCCTGGACGACGTCATCTGCCCGCCCGCGCAGTGCGAGCGCTTCCTCGCCCGTGTCGAGGGGCGGCGGGTGCCGCACGCGTACATCGCCTTCGAGGGGGAGGGGCACGGGTTCCGGCGGGCCGACACCCTGGTGCGCGCGCTGGAGGCGGAGCTCTCCCTGTACGCTCAGGTGTTCGGGCTGAACCCGCCCGGAGTACCGAAGCTGGAGCTGGCCAAGTGAAACACCTCCGACGGCCGTCCCGGCTGGCCCCGGGCGCCCGCGTGGCCGTGGTCGCTCCCAGCGGACCGGTCGCCGAGGAGCGCCTGCAGGCCGGTCTCGACCTGCTGCGCGGGTGGGACCTGGAACCGGTTCTCGCCCCCCACGTCCTGGACGTGCACGCGGACCTCGGCCACCTGGCGGGCGCCGACGCCGACCGCGCCGCCGACCTGGAGCGCGCCTGGTGCGACCCGTCCGTGGACGCCGTGTTCTGCGCCCGCGGCGGCTACGGCGCACAGCGCATGGTCGACCTCCTCGACTGGGAGGCGATGCGCGCCGCCGGGCCCAAGGTGTTCGTGGGTTTCAGCGACATCACCGTCCTGCACCAGGCCTTCGCCACCCGGCTGGGCCTGGTCACCCTGCACGGCCCGGCGGCCGCCGGTGTCGACTTCATCAAGAACGAGCGGGCGCGCGAGCATCTGCGGGCCACGCTCTTCGCCCCGGAGACGGTCCGCACCCTCACCTCCCGCGGCACGGCCCTCGTACCGGGGCGGGCCCGGGGGGTCACGCTCGGCGGCTGTCTGAGCATGCTCGCCAGTGACCTCGGCACACCCCACGCACACCCGGGTGCCCGGGGCGGGCTGCTGATGATCGAGGACGTCGGCGAACAGCCGTATCGCATCGACCGGCTGCTGACCCAACTGCTGCGCACCGGCTGGCTGGACGGTGTCGCGGGGATCGGGCTCGGGTCCTGGAGCGGGTGCGGACCCTACGAGCGGGTGCGGGCCGTTCTTGCCGACCGGCTCGGCGGCCTCGGGGTGCCCGTGCTGGAGGAGTTCGGATTCGGCCACTGCGAAGGGGCGTCGACGATCCCGTTCGGGGCGGCGGCCGAACTCGACGCGGACGGGGGCACGTTGACGCTGGACGAGCCCGCCCTGCGCTGACCCTCACCCGGAAGGTCGCGTCCGGCGGCGGGGTCCTCGGCCAGGCCGTAGGGTGGCGAGATGCCGCACACCGCATCCCGCTATCTCGCCGAAGGCCCCCGCGTCGGCATACGCCACTTCACCTACGACGACGGTCCGGAGTTCGCGGCCCGGGCCCGGGAGAGCAAGGACCTGCACCACCCGTGGCTGTTCCCGCCGGCCACGCAGGAGGCGTACGCCGCCTACGCGGGGCGGCTGATCGAGGACCCGACCAAGGCCGGCTTCCTGGTCTGCGAGAAGGACAGCGGGGCCATCGCCGGGTTCATCAACATCAACAACATCGTCGGGGGCGGCTTCCAGTGCGGGGCCCTCGGCTACGGCGCCTTCACGCACGCGGCCGGGCGCGGGCTGATGCGCGAGGGCCTGAACCTGGTGATCGGCCATGCCTTCGGACCGATGCGGCTGCACCGGCTGGAGATCAACGCACAGCCCGGCAATGCCGCCTCCATCGCCCTCGCCCGCGGCGCCGGCTTCCGGCACGAGGGCTTCTCGCCGGACATGATCTACATCGACGGCGCCTGGCGGGACCACGAGCGGTGGGCGATCACCGCCGAGATGCGGGCTTCCGGTTGATCTTCATGGTGTCGAGGTCGGTGACCGTCGACTTCAGACCCGTGTAGCCGTGGCCGAGGCCACGCAGCGTGGCCTCGGCGCGGTCCTCGGCGATCGCCCCCGCCATCTCCTCGCCGTCGGCCGCGTCCGACACCACCACGTACCGCATCGAGAAGTGCTTCAGCGGCGACGCCTCGTACGACAGCGTGCCCTCCTCGGTGAACCGCATGCTGGTCAGCCCGTGCTCGGCCGCCTCGGCCAGCAGCCGCTCCCGGCTCTCGTCGCTCAGCCCGTCCCAGGTGCCCCGCACGATGACCCGGTAGGTGTGCTGCTCGCTCATTGCGCCGTTCCGTCCCTTGCCGATACCGGTGGACGACCGACTGTACGTCGGCGGGACGAACCCGCACACGGAATTTCACGGCGCCCGACGCCCCCTGCGACCCGGGCTCGTGGCGGCCTTCGACCTGGCCTCGTGGCGGCCTTTGCGGAATCCTGACCGGTACGTCCCCTGGCCGGTTCTGCGGGCGGCGGGTTCCATGGTGATCGTGACGACGATCCGACGTGACGTACTGACGCTGCCCGCCGCGGAGTTGGGGACGGACAACCCGCTGCCCCCGTTGCGGCCGCTCGACGAGGTCCATCGCATCGAGGACCGCGACCGGGGGGACCTGCCGCGGGACATGGCCCGGCAGCTCGGTTACGAGCCGTTGCGCAGTCTGCTGCCCGTGCGCGTCCGGGACGGGTACGGCAGAGTGCGCGAGCCCCGTGCCGTCGACGCGCTCGTGATCGAGAACGACCGGCTGCGCGCCACGGTCCTGCCCGGCCTCGGCGGCCGCGTCGTGTCCCTGGTCGAGCTGCCGTCCGGCCGTGAACTCCTCTACCGCAACCCGGTGTTCCAGCCCGCCAACTTCGCCCTCAACGGCGCCTGGTACTCCGGCGGCATCGAGTGGAACACCGGCGCCACCGGCCACACCACCCTCTCCTGCGCACCCCTGCACGCCGCCCGCGTCCCCGCCCCCGACGGCGGGGAGATGCTGCGCCTGTGGGAGTGGGAGCGACTGCGCGACCTGCCCTTCCAGGTCGACCTGTGGCTGCCCGACGGCTCCGACTTCCTGTACGTCGGCGTCCGGATCCGCAACCCCCACGAGCGGCCCGTGCCCGCCTACTGGTGGTCCAACATCGCCGTGCCCGAGGAGCGTCGGGTGCTCGCCCCGGCCGAGGAGGCTTGGCATTTCGGCTATGAGCGGCGGCTCCACCGGGTGCCCGTCCCGTCGTACGACGGCATCGACCGCACGTACCCGCTCAACAGTCCTTACGCCGCAGACTACTTCTACGAGGTGCCGGACGGGCGGCGGCGCTGGATCGCCGCGCTCGACGCGGACGGGCACGGGCTGGTGCAGACCTCGACCGACGTGCTGCGCGGCCGCAAGCTGTTCGTGTGGGGCTCGGGGCCCGGCGGCCGGCGCTGGCAGGAGTGGCTCACCGAACCCGGTACCGGCGGCTACTGCGAGATCCAGGCCGGGCTCGCCCGCACCCAGCTGGAGCATGTGCGGCTGGAGGCGGAGAGCGAGGTGTCCTGGCTGGAGGCGTACGGGCCGTTCGACGCACCGCCGCCGGGGGAGTGGCCCTCGGTGCTGCGCACGGCGGAGGCTCGGCTGGAGGCGGCCCTGCCGCGGGCGGACGTGGATGCCGCATACGCGGCCTGGAAGCCGTGCGCCGACACCGAACCGGGCGAGCGGCTCGCCACCGGCTCCGGCTGGGGCGCGCTCGAGGTGCTGCGCGGCGATCTGAAGCTGCCCGGCACTCCGTTCGACGAGGCCACGCTGGGCGATGCCCAGACGCCCTGGCTGGAGCTGCTGCGCTCCGGGTCCCTGCCCGAACCGCGCAGGGTGCGGCCGCCCGGCCAGACACTCGTCGCCCCGCACTGGCGGGACATGCTGGAGACCGCGCCCGCCACCCCGCTCACCGAGTACCACCTCGGTGTCGCCCAGTGGCACTCCGGCGACCGGGCGCAGGCGGTGCGCAGCTGGGAGCGTGCCCTGCCGCTCGCGCCCTCGCTGTGGCCGCTGCTGCGCTGTCTGGCCGTGGCCGACCAGGATTCCGGCCACCATGAGCGGGCCGCCGACCGGTACGCCGAGGCATTCGACGACCTGTGCCAGGAGCGGCGCGACGACGGCGATCTGTGGACGGCCGCCACCGCCGCGCTCGGCCGCGAGACCCTGCACGCACTGCTCAGGGTCCGGCGAGCGGCCGAGGCGCGTGCCGTGTGGGAGCGGCTGCTCCCGGCCGTCCGTGAGCGGGGCCGGTTCCGGCTCCTGGAGGCCGAGCTGCTGCTCGTGGAGGGCCGGCGCGAGGAGGCCAGAGCCGTCTTCGAGGACGGCTTCGAGGTGGCCGACCTGCGGGAGGGGGACGAGACGATCGGCCGGCTGTGGGCCCGCCTCGGCGACGATCCGCTGCCCGGCCGCCACGACTTCCGTATGCGCCCTGACACGCCCTGACCCGGCCGGTGGCGCCGGTGGGGATCAGCCCCCGTGCTCCACGTACTCGAAGATCGCCCCGTCGGGATGCATCGCGATCAGATTGCGGCCCGCCGGCGTCGCGACCGGCCCCGCGACGATACGGGCGCCCAGCTCGGTCAGTGTCCGATGGGCGTCCTCGACGTCCTTGACGGCTATCGTCGCCGCCACCTTGCGCAGCACGTCCAGCTCGGCCTCGGGGCCGCTCATCAGCAAAAAGGAACCGACCGCGGCGACCTGGACGCCACCGCGCCCGAACCGGAGAGCTCTGCTGCCCGCGAGGCGTTCGTAGAAGGGGACCGCGGCTTCGAGGTCGTCGACGCAGATGCGCAGCGAGGCGCCCAGAATCTCCATGCGCACGAGCCTAGTTCCGGCGGCCCGGGGAGGAGATCGCTTCGGCGGATCGACCGCGCGACTACCGCGCGACGGCGGCGCGCCCGGCGGCCGCGTTACGGGCCCCGCGGGCAGGGGTACCCGGAGCGGCATGGAGCCCTTGGATCACCTTGAACACCTGGACAAAGAGCTGGTGGACGAGCTGGCGCAGGTGGCACGGGAGACCGTGCGCGACGAGCTGCGCGAGCAGACGCGCAAGCAGCGCCGTACGGCCATGCTGTACGGCGCGTCCGGCGCCGTCGCCCTGTATGCGGGCGGTGCCCTCGCCCTCGCCCTCGGGCTGGCCCTGGCGACCGGCCTGCCGGGCTGGGCGGCGGCTCTGATCACCGCGGCGATCCTCGGTGTGATCGCCTACGCGCTGCGCGGCATGGCCAGGGCGAGCCACCCGCACGCGACGTCCTACCCACCCATGCCGTCGGAGCCGCCGCGCTGGCCCGGCACCGACCCCGAGGCGCCGCACCACCGGGCGTGAGACCGGCAGGGTGCCTCGCCCGCACCACCCGGGGCCCTGATGTGCGCACGTTTGGGCGCCCCGGTCAGGGGGACGCGGTATGCCTCGGACGAGCCACACCGCCGGAGGCATACTGTGAGTCGACCCCGCATCGTGATCGTCGGCGCAGGTTTCGCCGGGTACCGCACGGCCCGCATCCTCTCCCGGCTGACCAGGCAGCGGGCCGATGTCACCCTGCTGAACCCGACCGACTACTTCCTGTATCTCCCGCTGCTGCCCCAGGTCGCCGCGGGCATCCTGGAGCCACGCCGGGTCACCGTCTCCCTCCGCGGCACCCTGCGCGAGGTGCGCCCGGTGCTGGGCGAGGCGGACCACGTCGACCTCGACGGGCGCACCGTGCACTACACGGACTCGGAGGGCGGCGTCGGCACCCTGGCCTACGACCGGCTCGTGCTTGCCGTCGGCAGCGTCAACAAGCTGTTGCCGGTCCCCGGCGTCGCCGAGCACGCGCACGGCTTCCGCGGCCTGCCCGAGGCGCTTTACCTGCGTGACCACGTGACCCGGCAGCTGGAGCTCGCCGCCACCTCCGACGACCCCAAGAGCGCCGCGGCCCGGTGCACCTTCGTGGTGGTCGGCGCCGGCTACACCGGAACCGAGGTGGCCGCGCAGATGCAGCTGCTCACCATGGATCTGGCGCGCAGGCATGCGCTGCCGGCCGGGGTGCGGCCGCGCTGGCTGCTCCTGGACGTCGCGCCGCATGTGCTGCCCGGGATGGACGAGCGGCTCTCGATCTCCGCCGGCCGCGTGCTGCGGCGGCGGGGCGTCGAGGTCCGCACGGGCACCTCCGTGAAGGAGGCCACCCATGACGGAGTCCTGCTCAGCGACGGCGAGTTCGTCGAGACGCGGTCCCTGGTCTGGTGCGTGGGCGTGCGGCCCGATCCGCTCGTCGAGGCCACCGGAAGGCCGCTGGAGCGGGGCCGGCTCATCGTCGACCCCTACCTGCAAGTGCCCGGCGGGGCAGGGGTGTTCGCCTGCGGGGACGCGGCCGCCGTGCCCGATCTGACCAACCCCGGGACATTCACGTCGATGACGGCACAGCACGCCTGGCGGCAGGGAAAGGTCGCCGCGAACAATGTGGCCGCATCGCTCGGCATCGGTGAAAGCCGCCCGTACCGCCATCGCGACCTGGGCTTCGTGGTGGATCTGGGCGGCACCGAGGCCGCTGCCGACCCGCTCGGCGTGCCCCTGTCCGGTCTGCCGGCCGCCGCGGTCACCCGCGGCTACCACCTCGCGGCGCTGCCCGCCGGCCCCAACCGCGTCCGCGTCGCCGCCGACTGGCTCCTGGACGCCGTACTGCCGCCCCAGGGAACCCAGTTGGGGCTCGTCCGGTCCTGGTCCGTGCCCCTCGACACAGCCTCTCCGGAACTGGCCCGGGTACCCGGCGGTCCGGAGCACCACCTCGCCCCCGGCCCAGTGAAGCGCGCCGACATCCCCGCGGAAGGAGACTCATGAACACCGCCGAACTCGCCGAACTGGCCGAAGTCGCCCAGCAGTTGCGGGTGGACAGTGTGCGGGCCGCCGCTGCCGCGAGGTCCGGGCACCCGACGTCGTCCATGTCCGCCGCCGACCTGATGGCGGTGCTGCTCGCCCGCCATCTGCGCTACGACTTCGACCGCCCGTCCCACCCGGGCAACGACCGCCTCGTGCTGTCCAAGGGGCATGCCTCGCCGCTGCTGTACTCCATGTACAAGGCGGCCGGCGTCGTCGACGACGCCGAACTGCTCACCTTCCGCAGGCTCGGCAGCCGGCTTGAGGGGCATCCGACGTCACGGCGGCTGCCATGGGTGGAGACGGCCACCGGCTCGCTCGGCCAGGGCCTGCCGGTCGGCGTCGGTATCGCGCTGGCCGGCAAGCGGCTGGACCGCACCGAATACCGCGTCTGGGTGCTGTGCGGTGACAGCGAGCTGGCCGAGGGCTCCATCTGGGAGGCCGCCGAGCAGGCGTCGTACGAGCACCTGGACAACCTGATCGCGATCGTGGACGTGAACCGGCTCGGCCAGCGCGGCCCCACCCGGCACGGCCACGACCTGGACGCCTACGCACGGCGCTTCCAGGGCTTCGGCTGGCACACCGTAAAGATCGACGGCCACGACCTGGAGGCGGTCGACCGCGCCTACCGCGAGGCCGAGTCCACGAGCGGGCAGCCCACCGTGATCCTCGCCCGCACCCTCAAGGGCAAGGGCGTCGCCTCCGTCGAGGACCGCGAGGGCCTGCACGGCAAGCCGCTGCCCGACCCGGAGGAGGCGGTCGCCGAGCTGGGCGGTCCGCGCGATCTCCACGTCCGGGTGCAGGAGCCGCCCGGCGCCCGGATGCTGCACTCCGTCGGCACCGAGGCGCTCGAACTCCCGCGCTACGACAGGGGCGACAAGGTCGCCACCCGGGACGCCTTCGGCAAGGCGCTCGCCGCGCTCGGCACCGCCCGCGGCGACGTCGTCGCCCTGGACGGCGAGGTCGGCGACTCCACCCGTACCGAGTACTTCGCCAAGGAGCACCCCGACCGTTTCTTCGAGTGCTACATCGCCGAACAGCAGCTGGTCGCCTGCGCCGTCGGCATCGCCGCGCGCGGCTGGGTTCCGTTCGCCTCGACCTTCGCCGCCTTCTTCACGCGCGCGTACGATTTCGTGCGCATGGCCTCGATCAGCGGCGCCGGCATCAACCTGGTCGGCTCGCACGCGGGCGTGGCGATCGGTCAGGACGGGCCCTCCCAGATGGGCCTGGAGGACCTGGCGATGTTCCGGGCGGTGTACGGCTCGACCGTGCTCTACCCGTGCGACGGCAACCAGACCGCGAAGCTCGTGGGCGCCATGGCGGGCCTGGACGGCGTCCGCTATCTGCGCACCACGCGCGGCGAGAGCCCGGTCGTCTACCACCCGGACGAGGAGTTCCCGGTCGGCGGCAGCAAGGTGCTGCGCTCCTCCGAAGAGGACCGGCTGACCGTGGTCGCGGCCGGGGTCACCGTCCACGAGGCGCTGGCCGCGGCCGACTTGCTGGAGACCGAGGACATCCGGATCAGGGTCGTCGATCTGTACTCCGTCAAGCCGGTCGACCGGCACACGCTGCGGCAGGCGGCGGAGGAGACTGGCTGTCTGCTCACCGTCGAGGACCACCACGAGGAGGGCGGCCTCGGGGACGCCGTCCTCGACGCGTTCTCCGACGGCAGGCCCGTGCCGCGCCTGGTCCGCCTCGCGGTCCGTACGATGCCGGGCTCGGCCGCGCCGGACCAGCAGCTGCACGCGGCGGGCATCGACGCCGAGGCGATCGCGGCGGCCGGCCGGCTGCTGGTGGACGAGGCGGTTGTACGCTGAGCGACGACGACGAGCGGAGGGTGCGGGCGGGCCGCCGTACGGTGCCCGTCCACCGCCCCGGCAAGGTCCTCTTTCCCGGCGGCGGGGGCGCGAAGGAGTACACCAAGGGCGACATCGTCGAGTACCACCGGGCCGTCGCCCGGTTCATGCTGCCGCATCTGCGCGGCCGCCCCCTGATGCTGGAGCGGTACCCGCACGGCCTCGACGGCCCGCGGTTCATGCAGAAGCACGTTCCCGACAGCTACCCGGAGTGGATCACCCGCGCCCAGGTGGCCAAGGAGGGCGGCACGGTCACACACCTCGTCTGCGACGACACCGCCACCCTCGTCTTCCTCGCCGACCAGGCCTGTCCCACCCTCCACCGCTGGCTCTCCCGCACCGGCCGCCCGCACCGGCCGGACCGGATGGTCTTTGACCTAGACCCCGCCGCCGACGACTTCGGCGCGGTGCGCGAGGCGGCCCGGTGGCTCGGCGAACTGCTCGACGAGCTGAAGCTCCCCTCGGCTCTCATGACGACTGGATCGCGCGGACTGCACGTCGTCGTGCCGGTCGACGGACGTCACGACTTCGACGAGGTGCGCGCTTTCGCCGGAGAGGTCGCCGAGCTGCTCGGCGCCGAGCACCCCGACCGGCTCACCACCGCGGCCCGCAAGAAGGACCGCGGAGACCGGCTCTACCTCGACGTGCAGCGCAATGCCTACGCACAGACCGCCGTCGCCCCCTTCGGCATCCGCGCCCGGCCCGGCGCCCCCGTCGCGGTGCCAGTCTCCTGGGATCAGCTCGACGACCCGGACCTCGGCCCACGCCGCTGGACCGTCGAGGACGCCGCCGACCAGGCACGGACCGACCCCTGGGCGGGCGTGCTGAGGCGGGGACGCGCGCTGGGACCGGCGCGGCGCCGGCTTCGGGCACTGCGCGATTGATAGCGCTCGTCAAGGTTTGGTCCACGCTTCGGTGGCCACCCGGTGCAGGAGGTGGTCACAACGAACACAAGAGACACACAACATTCCAAGCCGTCACGGAACGTACACGAGTCCCAGGAGTCGCGCAAAGTCACCGACACGCACCGTAAGGACAACCGGCCGAGCCCCGTCGAGGTGCTCCGCCAGGCGCGCGGCCAGCTCGCCGAGCTGACGGGTATGGCCACCGAGTCCGTGTCGTCCTTCGAGCAGACGGACGACGGCTGGTCGCTGGAGGTGGAGGTTCTCGAACTCGCCCGCGTGCCCGACACGGTGAGCCTGATGGCGAGCTACCAGGTCGACCTCGACCCCGGCGGTCAGCTCACCGGATATCGCAGGATCCGCCGCTACGAGCGGGGGCGATCCGACGCACATAGGCCGGGCGGCCGCTAGTCAGGCCGCCCGCGACGGATATTTCCCAGCAAGAGAAGGAGCGGCCGGCATGACAGTCGTTCCAGCACAGCAGACCGGCGGTAGAGGCGGAAGCAGCCTCTACGACGTACTGGAGCTCATCCTCGACCGAGGACTCGTCATCGACGCGTTCGTGCGGGTCTCCCTGGTCGGTATCGAGATCCTGAAGATCGACGTACGGGTCGTCGTGGCCAGCGTCGACACCTACCTGCGCTTCGCCGAGGCGTGCAACAGGCTCGACCTGGAGGCAGGCCCGCGCAAGAGTCCCGGCCTGCCCGACCTGGTCGGCGAGATCACCGAGTCGGGCGCGCGCGGCAAGTCCAAGGGCGCGCTGTCCGGTGCCGCCGAGACCATTTCCGACGCCTTCAAGCAGGCGCGTGACGAAGGCTCCGCCAGTGAGACCGAGCGGCGGCCGAGGCCCCGCAAGACCACCGTGCGCAGGAAGGAGGAGCAGGAGTGAGCACCTACGTCTACGGCATCACGGCCGTCACGCACCCTTCCCTCCCCGAGGGCATGGGCGGCGTCGGCGACCCACCGAGGCCGGTGCGCATCCTGCGGGAGGGCGAGCTGGCCGCCGTCGTCAGCGACGCCCCCGAAGGGCTGCGCCCCAAACGCAAGGAGCTGCTCGCCCACCAGAACGTGCTCGCCGAGACCGGCGCGGCCGCCTGCGTGCTCCCCATGCGGTTCGGCAGCGTCGCCACCGACGACGACAGCGTCACCGGTGTGCTCGCCGAACGCGCCGATCACTACGCGGAACGCTTGCGGGCCCTGGACGGGAAGGTCGAGTACAACATCAAGGCCACGCACATCGAGGACGCCGTGCTGCACCTTGTGATGTCCGAGAACCCGGAGCTGCGCGCGCTGGCCGAGTCCAACCGGCAGGCGGGCGGCGGCAGCTACGAGCAGCGGCTGCAGCTCGGTGAGCTGGTCGTGGCCGCGGTGCAGGCGCAGGAGGCCCAGGACGCGGCGGAGCTGCGGCAGGCCCTGGAGACGGAGGCGGACGCCGTGAGCGCCGGCCCCGAGTCCACCGGCTGGCTGGCCAACGTGTCGCTCCTGGTGGACGGCGACTCCGCCGAGAGGCTCCTGGCGGCCGTCCAGCGGTTCCGCGCCGCCCACCCGCACCTCGACGTGCGCGCCAACGGGCCGCTGCCGCCCTACAGCTTCGTCGAGCCGGGCCCGTCCCAGCCGGCGGGCACCACGGCGGCCGGCGACGGCGCGGAGACGGGATCGGGGTAGTGCCATGGGACTGATCTCAGAGGTGCTGCTGCTGCCGTTCGCGCCCGCGCGCGGTACCGGGTGGGTGATCCGGCAGGTCGTGGACGAGGCGGAGCGGGTGTACTACGACCCCGCCACGGTCCGGGCCGAACTCGCCGCACTCGAACAGCGGTTGGAGGCGGGCGAGATCGACGAGGAGGAGTTCGACCGGCTTGAGGACGAGCTCCTCGACCGGCTGGAGATCGCCCTGCGCCGCGGCGCGGGGACCGACAATGGGACATTCACATGAATCGCATGGGGCTGGGCCTCGCCCTAGGGGCCGGATACGTCCTCGGACGGACGAAGAAGATGAAGATGGCACTCGCGCTCGGCTCGCTGGTGGCCGGGAAGCGGCTGCACCTGAGCCCGCGGATGGTCACGGACCTGGTGTCCCAGCAGCTGCGGGACAACCCGCAGTTCAAGGAGATCGGGGAGCAACTGCGCGAGGACCTGCGGGGCGTCGGCCAGGCCGCCTCCGGCGCCGTGGTCGAGCGGCAGATGGAGGCCCTGGCCGACCGTCTGCACGGGCGCACCGCCGAGGTGCGCGATCAGCTCGAGGGGCTCGGTGACATCGGCCCGGAGAAGGGCTCGGAGGAATCCGAGGACGGCCAGGACGAGGAGGAGACCACCGAAGAGGCCGAGGGCAGGGAAGAGACCGACGAAGCCGCCGAAGGCGAAGGTGCCGGATCCCGGACGTCCGGGAAGGACACGGCGCAGACGGCGGCCAGGAAGGCCCCCGGCAGGGACACCGCCGCCGCCAAGCGGGCGGCGAAGAAGGCACCGGCGAAGCGGGCCGCCCAGAAGGCCCCCTCGAAGAAGACCGCAGCGAAGGAGACGACGGACAGGAAGAAGACGTCCACGGGCGGGAGCGCCGGTCGGGGCGCCCGGGCCCGGCTTCCGAAGGGAGGCGGCGAGTCATGACCGAGACCCTCGGATCCGCGCCGTCCGCGAACGGCAAGGCCAAGGACAACCCGCTCGGCCGGCTGGCGGAGAGCGAGGCGGCCGACCGGCTGAAGGCCGAGGTGCAGGAGTACCTCGCCGCTCAGGCCCAGCGCATGCTGGTCGGCGTCGGCCGCAAGCTGGGCGAGACCACCGGCAAGCTCAACGACATCGCGGAGGGCAACAGCCCCGGCTTCGGCCGGCTCGCCCTCGACGCCGGCCGCAAGCTCGCCGAGGGCAAGGGCCCGATGCGCTCCGCTCTGGAGCTCGGTGTCTCGCACGCGAAGGACAACGTGGTCGGCGCCCTGAAGAACCTCGGCGGCGGCAAGGGCAAGCGCAAAGGCCGCGCGGGTCACAAACCGACGGTCATCATCGAGTACATCGATGTCGGCGTACCGCTGCGCACCGCCTACGACCAGTGGACCCAGTACCAGGACTTCAGTAACTTCGCGAAGGGCGTGAAGAGCGCGAGCCGCGCCGACGACACGAACTCCGACTGGCAGCTCAAGGTCTTCTGGTCCAACCGCAGTTGGAAGGCGCGCACCACCGAACAGATACCCGACTACCGCATCCAGTGGACGTCGGAGGGTGCCAAGGGCACCACGAAGGGCGTGGTCTCCTTCCACGAGCTAGAGGAGAACCTCACCCGGGTCCTGCTGGTCATGGAGTACTACCCCAGCGGGCTGTTCGAGAAGACCGGCAACATCTGGCGGGCGCAGGGCCGCCGGGCCAGGCTCGACCTCAAGAACTTCGCCCGCTTCATCACCCTCAAGGGCGAGGCCGAGGACGGCTGGCGCGGTGAGATCCGCGACGGCGAGGTGGTCGGCAGCCACGAGGACGCGGTCGCCGAGGAGGAGGAAGGGGCCGACGAGGAGCAGCAACCGGAGGACGAGGCGGAGGAGTACGAGGCCGAGGGCGACGAGGAGCCCGAGGAGTACGAATCCGAGAACGAGGAGGAGGCGGAGGACGAGGCGGAGGCGGAGGACGAGGCGGAGGACGAAGGCGAATCCGAGTACGAGGACGAGTACGACGAGGACGACGAGACCGAGACCGAAGAGGAACCCGAAGAGGCGTCCGAAGAGGCGTCCGAAGACGAGTACGCCAAGAGCGGGAGCCGTCGATGACGACGTCCGCCAGGCTCCCGGAGCCGTACGGCCAGGGCGGCAGCGCCAACCTGGCCGACATCCTGGAGCGCGTGCTCGACAAGGGCATCGTCATCGCCGGCGACATCCGGATCAATCTGCTCGACATCGAACTGCTCACCATCAAGCTGCGGCTCGTCATCGCCTCCGTCGACAAGGCGAAGGAGATGGGCATCGACTGGTGGGAGAGCGACCCGGCCCTGTCGACGCGCGCCCGCCGCGACGAACTCGTACAGGAGAACGCTGAGTTGCGCGAGCGGCTGGCCCAGCTGGAGCCCGGCCGCGGGCAGGAGGAGGCCTCATGAGCGGGATGGCCGGTCTGCGGTACGTCTACGCGGTCTGCCGCCCCTTCGACGCGGCCTTGCAATCCCAGCTGACGGGGGTGGCAGGCGCCCCGCCGGGGCTACTGAGACACCACGACCTGATCGCGGTCGTCAGCACGGTCCCGGAGCGGGACTTCGCGGAGAAGCCGCTTCGCACCCATCTGGAGGACCTGGACTGGCTGACCGCGACCGCACGCGCCCACCAGGGCGTGATCGACGCGCTCACCACCGTCACCACGCCACTGCCGCTCCGGCTGGCCACCGTCTTCCGCGACGACAGCGGCGTACGCGTGATGATGGAGGCGCGCGAGGAGGACTTCCGGCGCACCCTCGACCGGCTGGAGGGCCGGGTGGAGTGGGGTGTCAAGGTGTATCTGGAGCCGGAGCCGTCCGAGGAGCCCGCCGCCCGGCCTGCCCGGCAGGCCGTCAGCGGCCGGGACTATCTGCGACAGCGTCGGCTGCGCACCCGATCGCAGGAGGACAGGCTCCAAAAAGCCGGGGAATTCGCGAGCCGGCTGCATGAAACGCTTTCCGGGTACGCGGAGGATTCCCGGCTGCACGCCCCGCAGAACTCGACGCTTTCCGGTGTCCGGGGAGACAATCTCCTCAACGGGGCCTATCTCGTGCCGCGCACGCAGTCCGAGGAATTCGTGGAACTGGTCGACCGCACGAAGGACGAAGCACCCGGAATACGGGTGGAACTCACCGGCCCCTGGGCGGCGTACTCGTTCACAGGTGATCCGTCGGATCCGGCGGAGGAGGAACGGTGACCGCCGTCGAACGCCGTGAGGTCGCACTGGTGGACCTGCTCGACCGGCTGCTCGCCGGGGGCGTCGTCATCACCGGGGACATCACGCTGCGCATTGCCGACGTGGACCTCGTCCGGATCGACCTCAACGCGCTGATCAGCTCGGTGAGCGAGCAGGTGCCCGCCCCGTGGCCGGAGGTGACGTCGTGACGGAGCGCCGGAACCGGATGGACCTGGATCCCGACACGGTTGAACGCGACCTCGTCAAACTCGTCCTGACCGTTGTGGAGCTGCTGCGCCAGCTGATGGAACGGCAGGCACTGCGCCGCTTCGACACCGGCGAGCTGACAGAGGAACAGGAGGAGCGGATCGGGCTCACCCTGATGCTCCTGGAGGACCGCATGGCCGAACTGCGCGACCGCTACGGACTGCGGCCCGAGGACCTGAACCTGGACCTCGGGCCGCTCGGACCGCTGCTTCCGCGGCGGTGAAGTCACCACCGGTACCAGCGGCCCCTGCCCCCTGTGGCGCTCGTGCCGCGTACCAGGAATCCCAGAAGCCACAGCACGAGAACTACGAGAGCGATCCACCAGAGCAGTTTCACCGCGAAGCCAGCACCGAAGAGAATCAGCACGAGAAGCAGTACCAGCAGGATGGGAACCATAATGTGTACCTCCTGCTCTCCAAGTTGCCCGTAATACGGAAATCAGGCCTCCTTACGGCAGAGAATCTCTCCGTGCAGTACGGCGAACCAGCCCTCCTCCCGCTTTCCCCATTCCCGCCAGGCCTCCGATACGGCCCGCAGCTGCCCGGCGGTCGCATGACCGCCCTCGGTCGCGCGGTCCGCGTACGCGGAGGCGACGGTGCGGTCCGCCCACAGACCGCTCCACCACGCGCGCTCCTGTGGCGTGGCGAACGTCCAGGTGCCGGAGGTGGCCGTGATGTCCGTCAGCCCGGCCGCCAGCGCCCAGGACTTCAGCCGCCGGCCGGCGTCCGGCTCACCGCCGTTGGCGCGGGCGACCCGGCGGTACAGGTCCAGCCAGTCGTCCAGCCCCGGCACCTGCGGGTACCAGGTCATCGCCGCGTAGTCCGAGTCCCGTACGGCGATGAACCCGCCGGGTCTGGTGACCCGGCGCATCTCGCGCAGCGCCTGCACCGGGTCACCGACGTGCTGCAGCACCTGGTGCGCATGGACCACGCAGAACGTGTCGTCCGGGTGGTCCAGGGCGTGTACGTCGGCGACCGCGAAGTCCACGTTCGCCAGGCCTCGTCCGGCGGCCGTGGCCCGCGCCCGGTCGAGGATTCCGGGCGCGTGGTCGACGCCGGTGACATGCCCGTCGGGGACCAGCGCCGCCAGGTCGGCGGTGATGGTCCCGGGGCCGCAGCCGATGTCCAGGATCTTCATATGGGGCTTGAGCGAACCCAGCAGATAGGCCGCCGAGTTGGCGGCGGTCCGCCAGGTGTGCGAACGCAGCACCGACTCGTGGTGCCCGTGGGTGTAGACGGCGGTCTCCTGCGGCTTCGGCATGGCGCAACCCCTTCTCTTCGTACCGGCGCACGGGGCGGCAGGCCCCGTCCTGCGGTACGCACCACGGTAAGGGCGCGTGCCGAATGATGAGACCTATGTTTCGCAATATGGACTGATGGCTGATCAGGTCCAGGGCCACCCCGGGTGCACCGGGCGGTACACGGTCAGCCCCACGGGCAGCTTCTCCACCGCCACCTCGCCCGTCACCGCGGTGACTTCACCGTCGTACGCGAGGGGTGTGCCTGGTGCGACACCGGCGATGCGCAGCCGTCGCAGCTTGACCGCCCGGTGGGTCGAGGAGCTGGTCAGCGGGCCCGCAACGGCGGCCGCCAGCAGCCGTAGCGCGGGCCGGCGTCCGCCGTGCACCACACGCACGTCCAGCAGGCCGTCCGCCAGATCCACGCGCCGCCCGGGCGTGAGACCTACGCGGTGGTAGGTGCAGTTGCCGACGAACAGCAGCCACAACGGCCTGTTCCGGCCGCCGAGTTCGACCGCCAGCGGATGCCGGTCGGCGCGCAGCACGCGCAGCGCGCCGAGCACCCCGGCGGGCCAGCCGCCGATGCGGTGCGACCACTTGTCCCGCTCGCGCACCAGCTCCGGATAGACGCCCAGACTGAGGGTGTTGAGGAAGATGCCCTCCTGGTGCCCGGAGACGAACCGGCCCACGTCCACCCGCACGGCCTCGCCATGGCTCACCGCCCGCCCCACGTCCCGTACGTCCTCCACGCCGAGGTCGTACGCGAAGTGGTTGAGGGTGCCGCCGGGCAGCACCGCGAGCGGCAGGCCGTGGCGCAGGGCGGCCGCCGCGGCCGCGTTCACCGTGCCGTCGCCGCCGCACACCCCGAGGGCCCGGGCCCGCTCGGCCGACTTCTCCAACTCGGTGCTCATGTCCTCCGGTTCGCACTCGACGACCTCCGCCCTCGGCAGCGTGTCCCGCAGCGCGCGCACCCGGTCGGCGGTGCCCGAGGCCCGGTTGGCGACGACCACCAGGCCGTCGCCGTCGGGCAGCGCCGGGGCGTCCGCGCGCGGCCGGGCCGGCGGGGTGAGCTGGGCGCGCGTCGGCACCAGGCCCCGTACGGCGAACGCGGCGCCCGCGCCGAGGGCGGCTCCCGCGAGGACGTCGCTGGGGAAGTGGACGCCGGTGTAGATACGGGACATGGCGACCGAGAACGCCACCGGCGCGATCACCGCGCCCCAGGCCGGGGACTCCAGGGCCACTCCGGTCGCGAAGGCGGCCGCCGACGCCGAGTGCCCGGACGGGAACGACGTGGTGATCGGCTGCCGCTTCAGCTGCCGCACCAGCGGGACCGGGTCCAGGACGGGCCGGGGGCGGCGCACCGAACGCTTGCCGAGGGTGTTGATGGCCAGCGAGGCCAGGCCCAGGGAGGCGATGCCGCGGACGGCCGCCCGGCGGGCGCGCGGTGTGCGGACCGCCGACATCGCCGCCGCGGTCGCGAACCACAGCACCCCGTGGTTCGCGCTCCGGCTCAGCCGCGGCAGCACGGGCGCGGCACCGGGCCAGTGCCGCTCGGCGGCGCTCTCGAAGAGACGGGAGTCGAGGCCGAGCAGCAGGTCGCGCAGGATGTGCCGGCCGGGCTTCGGGACAGTGAGATCGACGTCTGGGCTCATGCAGGGGCGGGTACCCTGAAGTCGCCGTTTCCGTGCGCGGGCGGTGCGAACGAGTGAGAGGAAGCCCGAATGCGCCTGCTCCTCGTCCGCCACGGCCAGACCCCGACCAACGTCGACTTCCTGCTGGACACCGCCGTACCCGGGCCCGGTCTGACCGCGCTCGGGGAGCGGCAGGCCGCCGCTCTGCCGCGGGCGCTCGTGGACGAGGGCATCGAGGCCGTCTACGCCTCCACCCTGATCCGTACGCAGCTGACGGCGGCCCCGCTGGCGGCCGCCCGCCGCCTCGACGTGCTCGTCCGGGACGGCATCCGCGAGGTGTCCGCCGGGGACCTGGAGATGCTTCCCGGCGACTCGGAGCGCGGCCGGTTCTACATGGAGACCGTGTTCGCGTGGGCGGCCGGCGACACCGGGCTGCGGATGCCGGGCGGGGAGAGCGGCGCGGAGGTGCTGGGGCGCTACGACGCCGTGATCGCCGAGGCCGCGGGGAGCGGCGCCTCGACCGTGGCCATGGTCAGCCACGGCGCGGCGATCCGGATGTGGACGGCCGCCCGCGCCGACAACGTCGACATCCCCTTCGCCGCGGACCGCCCGCTGGAGAACACCGGTGTGGTGGTCCTGGAGGGCTCCCCGTCCGACGGCTGGAAGGCACTGTCCTGGGCGGGAGCGGTCGTGGTGCCGGCGGGGGAGGGCGGCCCGACGGGGCGGCCGCAGCCGCTGGGCCGGACCGGCCTCGGCGCCCTTCGGCCGCACCGGCCCAGGCCAGGGGACGCGGCCGGATAACGGTTTGCGCAGGTGGGGGGTGCCCCGCAGAATGCGTCCCCATGGGACATCTGGAAGCCGCGCACCTCGAGTACTACCTCCCCGACGGGAGGGCCCTGCTCGGCGATGTGTCCTTCCGGGTGGGCGAGGGCGCCGCCGTCGCCCTGGTCGGCCCCAACGGCGCGGGCAAGACCACCCTGCTCCGGCTGATCTCCGGCGAGTTGAAGCCGCACGGCGGCACGGTCACGGTGAGTGGCGGCCTGGGCGTGATGCGTCAGTTCGTCGGGTCCGTACGGGACGAGACGACCGTGCGCGACCTGCTCGTGTCCGTCGCACCGCCCCGTATCCGCGAGGCAGCGCGGGCCGTCGACAAGGCCGAGCACGCGATCATGACCGTCGACGACGAGGCAGCCCAGCTGCAGTACGCGCAGGCCCTCGCCGACTGGGCCGAGGTGCGCGGCTACGAGGCCGAGACGCTGTGGGACATGTGCACCACGGCCGCGCTCGGCGTGCCCTACGAGCGGGCGCAGTGGCGGCGGGTGCGCACCCTGTCCGGCGGCGAGCAGAAGCGGCTGGTCCTGGAGTCCCTGTTCCGCGGCACCGACGAGGTGCTGCTGCTCGACGAGCCGGACAACTACCTCGACGTGCCCGGCAAGCGATGGCTGGAGGAGCGCCTGAAGGAGACCCGCAAGACGGTCCTCTTCGTCTCCCACGACCGTGAACTCCTCGCCCGCGCCGCCGAGAAGATCGTCTCCGTCGAACCGGGTCCGGCCGGCGCCGACGCCTGGGTGCACGGCGGCGGCTTCGCCACCTATCACGAGGCCCGGCGTGAACGCTTCGCCCGCTTCGAGGAGTTGCGCAGGCGCTGGGACGAGAAGCACGCCCAGCTGAAGAAGCTCGTGCTGAACCTACGTCAGGCCGCGTCCATCAGCCATGAGCTGGCCTCCCGCTACCAGGCCGCCCAGACCCGGCTGCGCAAGTTCGAGGAGGCCGGGCCGCCGCCCGAGCCGCCGCGCGAGCAGGACATCACCATGCGCCTGAAGGGCGGCCGCACCGGCGTACGGGCCGTCACCTGCAAGGGACTTGAGCTGACCGGCCTGATGAAACCCTTCGACCTGGAGGTCTTCTACGGCGAGCGGGTCGCCGTCCTCGGCTCCAACGGCTCCGGCAAATCGCACTTCCTGCGCCTGCTCGCGGGCGAGGACGTGGCGCACACGGGGGAGTGGAAGCTCGGCGCCCGGGTCGTCCCCGGCCACTTCGCGCAGACGCACGCCCATCCCGAACTGGAGGGCCGCACCCTCCTGGACATCCTGTGGAAGGAACACTCCCAGGACCGGGGCGCGGCCATGTCCCGGCTGCGCCGCTACGAGCTGACGGGGCAGGCCGAGCAGCCCTTCGACCGCCTCTCCGGCGGCCAGCAGGCGCGGTTCCAGATCCTGCTGCTGGAACTCCAGGGCGTCACCGCGCTGCTCCTCGACGAGCCCACCGACAACCTCGACCTGGAGTCCGCCGAGGCTCTCCAGGAGGGTCTTGAGGCCTTCGACGGAACGGTCCTGGCGGTCACCCACGACCGCTGGTTCGCGCGCTCGTTCGACCGCTATCTGGTCTTCGGCAGCGACGGCCGGGTACGGGAGACACCGGAGCCGGTGTGGGACGAGCGCCGGGTGGAGCGGGTCCGGTAGCCACGGAGGCCGGGGGGCCGGAATGTTCGTACAGTGGAGGCAGAAAAGCGACCACGACGAGCGGGGCACCATCATGACCGGAGTCGACCCGGACCGTCTGGACGACCAGCAGCTCATGAAGGAGCTGGAGACGATCCACCGTACGCGCCACGACACCCTGCTGTACGGCTCGAACGACGCACTGCGGACCCACAACGAGCGCATGGCGCAACTGGAGGGCGAGTATCTGCGCCGCAATCCGCGCCGCCCGGTCATCGCAGGCCGCACCCGCGAGGGAGCCCGCGAGCGCGGCTGCGGCGGAGCGGCGGTTCCCGGCGCCTGAGGCGCTCTCGCCGGAGGCTCAGACCGCGGCGAACGCGGCGAGGAACGCCTCGCAGAATGCCTTCAGATCACCCGGCCTGCGGCTGGTGACCAGCGTGTTGGGTCCGTCCTCGCAGACCATGACCCGCTCGTCCACCCAGGTGCCGCCCGCGTTGCGGATGTCCGTGCGCACACTCGGCCAGGAGGTCAGCGTCCGCCCGCGCACGACATCGGCCTCCACCAGGGTCCACGGGGCGTGACAGATCGCGGCGACCGGACGTCCCAGGTCGAAGAACTCCTTCACGAACGCCACTGCCTTGCCGTCCATCCGCAGGAAGTCCGGATTGGCCACCCCGCCCGGCAGGACGAGCGCGCCGAACGAGTCCGCGGAGGTCTCGGCCACCACCTCGTCCACGGGGAACCGGTCCGCCCGGTCGAGGTGGTCGAAGGCCTGGATCTCACCGTGCCGCGTCGACACGAGCACCGGCTCGTGACCCGCGTCCAGGACCGCCTTCCAGGGATCGGTCAGCTCCACCTGCTCGACGCCCTCGGGCGCCGTGAGAAATGCGATGCGCATGTCGATCGCTTTCCTTCCCGGCTCACGTACGGCCCGCCAGTGCCTCGGCCAGTTGTTGGACGTTGGCGTAGCGCGCGCCGCGTGGCAGCCGTCGGACCGCCTGGATCAGCGCGTCGGGGGCCTGCCCCCGGTGCAGGGCGCCGGCCAGCTCGCCCGGTGCCGCGGGGAAGTCGCCGCGCCCCAGATGCCGGGCCAGGTCCAGCCGTACCGTCGCCAGGGGCGGCCGTTCGCTCTTGCCCGGCACCACCGGACCGCGCCAGATCTCGGGGTCGTCCTCGGCGGGGGGCTCCGGGTCCTGCCACTCCTCGGTGCGGGTGGGGTGCCCCGACCTGAGCAGGTCCTGGAGCTCGCGCTTCATCTCGTCGTCCCGGTGAGCGCTCAGCCGGGCGCTGCCTCGCTGCATGGCTCCCTCCAGGGATACAGGGGGTGCGTGTTCAGGGAGTGTGCTCCGCGTACCCGAACACCGGGCGCCGACACCCCACGCAACGGGTGTTTGCCCCCGGAGGCGACGGGCAGGCGCACAGTCAGTGCTTCGGACAGGAGGCACGTCCGTGGGAGCGGCGAACCAGTCGCCACGGGTGTGTCCGTCCGGGGCCGCTCAGGCGCTCCCACGGTGACCGTCCGACCCAGCAGTCCAGGGGAGTTGCGACGCACCATGCCGAATCGAGCGAGCACGAAGCAGCACCCGCACGACGACGCACCCGACACCGCCCAGGCGTTCCGCGAACTCGCCGCGCTCCCCTCGGGGCCGCGGCGCGACCGGCTTCGCCACGAGATCGTCGAGGCCTGGCTGCCCATGGCCGACCGGATCGCGGGACGGTTCCGCAGCCGCGGCGAGAGCTTCGAGGATCTGCGCCAGGTCGCCGCCCTCGGTCTCGTCAAGGCCGTGGACCGGTTCGACCCCGGGCGCGGCAAGGCCTTCGAGAGCTACGCCGTGCCCACCGTCACCGGTGAGATCAAGCGCCACTTCCGCGACCACATGTGGACCCTGCACGTGCCGCGCCGGGTCCAGGACCTGCGCAACCGGGTCCGCTTCGCCTGCCGGGACCTCTCGCAGACCGGCGCGGGCCCGCGACCCGCCGTCGCTCAGATCGCCGAGTACGCCCACCTGAGCGAGGAGGACGTCCGGGTCGGACTGGA
This sequence comes from Streptomyces sp. NPDC001406, assembly GCF_042895285.1. Classification (NCBI taxonomy): domain Bacteria; kingdom Bacillati; phylum Actinomycetota; class Actinomycetes; order Kitasatosporales; family Streptomycetaceae; genus Streptomyces; species Streptomyces sp. NPDC001406. Next base: position 88,470 of record NZ_JBIAWG010000017.1, on the reverse strand, counting down.
GGCGCTGGACAGCTTCACCGCGCTGTCCCTGGACGCGGAGCTGCCCGGCAACGGGGAGGGGTACTCGCTGGCCGACGCGCTCGGTTCGGCCGACCCCGCGATCGACACGGTCGTGGACCGGGAGGCCGTCAGGCCCCGGCTGGCCGCCCTGCCCGAGCGCGAGCGGGCCATCCTCTACATGCGGTTCTTCGGGGACATGACACAGGGCAGGATCGCCGAGCAGCTGGGCATCTCGCAGATGCACGTGTCCCGGCTGATCAGCCGGTGCTGCGAGCGGCTGCGCGACCAGGTGATGCGGGACGTGGACGTCACCCGATAGGCCGGTCGGGTTCCCGCGAATGGGGTCCGGCCGCGCGCGAGGTGCGGCCCGGCGGGCTGTGATGGCTGCGGGAGGCACGACCTAGGTGCCCCCGCAGCCGTCCGTCTGAGGAGCCCGTCCCATGCGACGCACCGCTCGTGCCCTGTCCGCGACCGCCCTGGCCGCGGCCGCCCTCGGCATCGTGATACCGGCCGCCCGGGCCGACCCCGCCGCGGAGGTCAGCCCGGGCAGCGTCCGGCCCGGTGGCAGCGTCACCGTCTCCGTCACCTGCGATGCGGTCGAGGGGACCGCCCCGGAGACGATCGACGCCTCCTCACGGGCCTTCGAGGGGGGAACGGTGCGGCTGCGCCGGGTCACCGCCGCGGACGGCCGTACGGCCGGGACCGCCGGGACCGCCGGGACCGCCGGGACCATCGGGACCGCCTATCGGGGCACCGCCCGGATTGCCTCCGGTGAGGACACCCAGAGCGATGCGGATGCGGCCGCGCAGGACGCCGCGCGGACGGCGGTCGACGGCACGTGCCCCGCCGCGGCCGGTGCGCAGGGGCAGTCCTGGAGCGCCGAGTTCTCGATGCCCCGCGCCGACACCGAAACCGATGTCGCCGCCGACGCCGATGGCGACGCCGCCGGCACCGTCGTCGGCCCGGGCACGGTCAAGGGTGCCGATTCCGGCTCGGACATCGGCGTCGACGCCGATGGCACCGGGCCGTGCGATGAAGCGAAGGCCTGCGGTGCGTCGCAGTCGTGCGGGGACGACCAGGGGCGGGAGTGCGCGCAGTCCCAGCCCGCGCAGGACGGCCGGGAGACGTCCACGGACGCCCGGGAGACGTCGGGCGATGGTCGGGAGGCGTCAGGTGACGGCCGGGAGACGTCGGGCGACGGCCGTGAGTCGTCGGGTGACGGCCGGGAATCCTCCGGGGACGGCTGGAAGCCCTCCGGGGACGGGCGGGAATGCGGGGAGTCCGGGGGTGCATCCTGTAGCGACGGCGGCCGTACGTGCTCCGCGCCCCGGGGCGACTCCACCTGCGGCCCGGCCGTCGTCCAGCACGGTGTGGACGCTGGGGAGGGCGGCGCCTTCACCGGGTCCGTACCGGCGCTGGTCGTCGGCGGACTGCTGATCGCGGGCGCGCTCGGTGCGGCCGTGCACCGACTGGTATGGCACCGGGAGCAGGCCGGGGACGGCTGACACCGGCCGAGGGAGCAGCCGACGACAGAGCACGGACCGTACGGACGGCACACGGCACCACGGACTGCGCGGAGGCGGACATGCGGCGGACGCACCTCGAAGGCCACGGCCCCGTCCGCTACGGGCCGCCCCTGCCCGACGACGGACTGCCCGTCCTACCGGAGCTCTCCGCCGTGCTCGCGGCGGCGGCGAGCCGTCCCGGGGAGGAGCCGGTCGGCGGTGGCCCCGGGCTCCGGGAGGCGGCCGGCGGCTACTGGGCGCGGCGCGGACTGCCCGCCGCAACGGACCGCGTGGCGGCCGGTCCCGGAGCGCCGTCGCTGCTGCTCGCCCTGACCGCCGCGCTCGGCGGTGACGTCCTCGTGCCCAGGCCCTGCGCGGCCTGGTGGGCACCGTACGCGCGCCTGCTGGGCAGACCGGTCTTCCACGTCGCCACACCGGCCGAGTGCGGCGGCGTACCGGACCCGTACGCCCTGCTGGAGACCGTGCGCCGGGTCCGCGCCGAGGGCGGCGACCCACGGCTGCTCGTGCTCTCCGTCGCCGACGACCCGACCGCCACCGTCGCACCGCCCGAGCTGCTGCACGAGACCGTCGAGGCAGCCGAGGGCGAGGGACTGCACCTGGTCAGCGACGAGACCTGGCGCGACACCCTGCACGACCCGCACGACACCGTGCTGCTCAGCCCCGCCGAGATGCTCCCCGACCGGGTCACCGTCGTCACCGACCTGGCCGGCGCCCTGCTGCCGCCGGGCTGGCCCGCGGCCGTCGCCCGCTTCCCCGAGGGAGACACCGGGGAGGCGCTGCACGCGCGCGTGCTGGACGTGCTCACCGCACTGGGGGCGCGCGTCGCCGGACCGGTCGCGGCCGCCGCCGGGTACGCGCTCGGCGAACCCGAGCCGGTCACCGTACGCCGCGCCACCGCCGTACGCCTGCACGCGCGCGTGGCCGCCGCCGTGCACGCCATGGTCGTCGCCGCGGGCGCCCTGTCCCGGCCGCCGCAGGCCGGCCGCCACCTGTACGTCGATCTCGGTGAGCTGCGCTCCGCGCTCGGCGCGCACGACATCGGCGACGCACAGGAGTTGGAGGACTTCCTCACCGCCGGGCTCGGCATGCCCGCGCCCGGCGGCCACCGCTTCGGCGACGACCTGGGGGCGCTGCGCGTGCGGCTGTCCACGGGGCCGCTGCTCGGCGGTACGGACGAGGAACGCACGGAATGCCTCATGTCACCCTCACCGTTGGAACTGCCACACGTGCAACGCGCGTTGATCTCCTTGAGGTCGGTCTTCGACGATCTCCGCGACGACGCTCAGCGATGGGAGCCTCCTCGATGACGCAGCAGACGCAGCCGCTCGGGTCCACCACCACGACGACGACCAGGGAAGCCGACGCTCCGCCGGCCCCGGCGGCACCGCCCGCCCCCACCTCCTTCGCGCCTCCGTTCCCGCCCCTCGCCGACCCCCGGCCCCTGGGCGAACTCCGGTTCTGGCCGCGGACCTTCCACGACCGGCTCACCGCCCCCCTGCCCGGCCTCAAGGCCATTGCCCGCTTCGCCCGCGAGGGTTCCGTAAGGCCCGGACCCGACGGCCTCGCCGACATCCCGCACCTCCCCTTCGAACCCGGCCCGCTGCCCCGCACCGACGCCCGCACGACCGCCGTCACCTGGGCGGGCCACGCCAGTTGGGTCCTGCGAATAGGCGGGCTCACCGTCCTCACCGACCCGGTCTGGTCGCGCCGGATCCTCGGCACCCCGGCCCGGGTCACCCCCGTCGGGGTCGCCTGGGAGGCGCTGCCGCGCGTCGACGCCGTGGTGATCAGTCACAACCACTACGACCACCTGGACGCCCCGACCCTGCGCCGGCTCCCGCGCGACACACCGGTGTTCGTCCCGGCCGGCCTCGGCAACTGGTTCCGCCGCCGCCGGTTCACCGTCGTCACCGAGCTCGACTGGTGGGAGGCGGCCGAACTGTCCGGCGTCCGCTTCGACTTCGTGCCCGCCCACCACTGGTCCAAGCGCACCCTCACCGACACCTGTCACAGCCTGTGGGGCGGCTGGGTGCTCACCGCCCCGGACGGACAGCGCGTCTACTTCGCCGGCGACACGGGATACGGCCACTGGTTCTCCCGCATCGGCCGCCGCTACCCGGGCATAGACCTCGCGCTGCTCCCCATCGGCGCCTACGACCCGCGCTGGTGGCTGAGCGACGTCCACTGCGACCCGGAGGAGGCCGTCCGCGCCGCCCGCGACCTCGGCGCGCGCCGCATGGCGCCCATGCACTGGGGCACGTTCGTGCTCTCCGCCGAGCCGGTCCTGGAGCCGCTCACCCGGGTGCAGGCCGCGTGGGCGACGGCGGGACTGGACCGCGGGGACCTGTGGGACCTGCCGGTGGGAGGCTCACGGGTACTGGACTAGGACCTGTCCGGCGGAGGGTGGTCCCGTCCTGCCGGCGGGGCGCGCTCACCCCGACCGCTGGACCGGCGCAGCCTTCCGCAGGCGCCGCCAGGCGCTGGGCGTCACGCTGATGAGCAGCGTCAGCGCAACGGCCGCGACCACGCCCTGCCACGGTTCCGGGAAGAGCGAACCGCCGAGGATCCCGATCAGCTGGTAGGTCACCGCCCAGGCCAGACAGGCCGGCAGGTTGCCGCGGGCGAAGCGGCGCAGCGGCCAGTCGGCCAGCAGACAGGCCAGCATCACCGGGATACGGCCCGCCGGCACCAGCCGGGACAGCACGAGCACCGCCACACCGTGCTCCGCCAGCTTCCCCTGCGCCTGCGTCAGCCGGTCCTCGGGCGCCCGCGCGCGGATCGCGGCCAGCCACCGCGACCCGTTCCTCGAGCCCATCCCGCGCCGCCCCAGCAGATACAGCGCCGCGTCCCCCAGGAACGCGGCCAGCGACGCCGTCACGAACACCAGCGCCAGCGAGAAGGGCGCGGTCTGATGGAACGCCACCACCGCCGCCGAACTCACCAGCGCCCCGGTCGGCACCACCGGTACCAGCGCCCCGATCAGCACCAGCAGGAACAGCGACGGATAGCCGATCGCCTGCTGGGTGGACTCCGGTGGCACGGCCGCCCGTGCGGCGTCGGCGAGCCAGTTCACCGCGCGACCTCCAGCCGCACGCCCTCCCCGTGCCCGAGTTTGTGCACCGTCACCTGAGGCGCGTACTCGGCGGCCAGGCGCACGAATTCATCACCCGGCGCATGGAATTCATGGGGGCGCACGGCATCCATGCCGATGGGCCAGTATGTGCCGTAGTGCACCGGCACCGCGCTGCGCGGCGCGAGCCGGGCCAGCGCCTGGGCGGCCCGTCCCGCGTCCAGATGCCCCGGGCCGAGGTACGGCCCCCAGCCGCCGACCGGCAGCAGCGCCACGTCCACCGGCCCGACCTCCTCGGCCATGGAGTCGAACAGGCCGGTGTCCCCGGCGAAGTAGGTCCGTGCCTCGCCCTCGACGACGTACCCGAGGGCGGGGGAGCGGTGCGGGCCGATCGGCAGCCGTCGCCCGTCGTGACGTGCCGACACCGCCCTGACGACCAGGTCACCGATCACGGTCTCGTCCCCGGGGGCCACCTCGGCGATGCACAGATGGGCGAGCCGGCGCAGCCCCGGTACCGCCCGTGGTGCGCCCCGGGGCACGAGCAGGCGCGTGCCCGGGGCGAGCCGGGCCAGCGAGGGCAGGTGCAGATGGTCGGCGTGCAGATGCGAGACGAGTGCCACGTCCGCCCGGCGGGCGTCGGGGGCGGGCAGCGCACCCCGGCGGCGGCGCAGGTGCGCGAGTCTGCCGACGAACAGAGGATCGGTGAGTACACGTATGTTCGAGTCGACTACCGTGCAGGTGGCGTGACCCCACCAGGTGATCTCCACCGGCACCCTCTTCGCCTCCTTCGCGCGACTCCCCGAAGCCTACGGGCAGGAGTAGGGTCGGCGGCGAAACCCGGAGGTGAGGGGGCCACCATGGGACCGGTTCGGGTCACGGCGATCGCCAGTCTGACGCCGCTGGAGGAGCTGGAGGCGGATCCCTTCCTCGTGGATTCCCGCAGTCAGCACGCGATGTGTGCCCGCTGGGCCGCCGAGCGTGGCTATGTCGTGGCGCGGGAGCTGCTGGTGCGGGGTCTGCGCCCCGACCACTGCGTGCTGTGGGACGGGGTCCTGCCCGGGGTGGACCTGTTCGTCGCGCCCAGCCGGCGAGTGCTGGAGAGCGCCCTGTCCTCCGCCGACGAGTTCACCGCGGAGTGCGCCCGGCGCGGGGTGCGGGTCGAGACGGTCGGCTGCGCGGAACCGCTGTACGACGCCCAGATGAAGGCCCGCGTCCACCGGCGCCTGTCGATGCCGACCGCGGGGTACGACGGCCGCTAGAAGCCGGGATGATCCGAACGACCCCCCCCGGGTCCTGCCGTGGAAGTCCCTGATGTCCGGCCCGCCCCCTGTGACAAGGTGGAGCCAGGCCCGCGCCGGTGACGGGCCGGGACGTGAGGTGTGCGGGGCGTGCGTGGCGGGCGTTGGCGGCGGATCGCCAGTCAGATCGGGCGGAGCGTCACGGTGTGGGCGGTCTCCACCCTCACCATGCTCGTGCTCGCCGGAATCCTGCCCGACTTCCAGCTCCAGTCGGCCGACGGCGACAGCGCCACCCGCATCGCCGTCACCGCAGCCCTCGGCGCCGGCGCCTTCGGCATCCTGTCGGCCGTGGTCTGGCCGCTCCTGGTACGGCTGCTGCTGCTCGTGCCCGCCCTCGTCCTCGGCCTGCTGGTCTTCTTCCTCAATGGCTCCCTGCTGCTCGTCGCGCTGCGCATCAACCCCTCCGGCAGCAGCGAGGCCGCCCCCGAGACCGCCGTCATCGTGGCCGCCGTGATGTCCGCCGTCGCCTCCGCCACCGGCGCCGCCCTCGCCGTACGCGACGACGACGCCTACCGGCGCAGGCTCTACCGGCTCGCCGACCGCCGCCGCAGCTCCCACCCGCCCTGCCCGGCCACCCCCGGCACCGTCCTCGTCCAGCTCGACGGCGTCGGCCACGACGTCCTCACCGACGCCGTCCGCAAGGGGCTCATGCCCACCGTCGCCCGCTGGACCGGCGCCGCCGACGGCCGGCGGCCCACCCACCGGCTCACCCCCTGGCGCACCGACTGGTCCAGCCAGACCGGCGCCAGCCAGCTCGGCATCCTGCACGGCTCCAACTTCGACGTCCCCGCGTTCCGCTGGTACGAGAAGGACAGCCACGAGGTGATGGTCTGCAACCGCCCGACCAGCGCCGCCGAGCTCCAGCGCCGCGCCGTCGAGCGCACCCGCGACGGCGGACTGCTCTCCGCGGACGGTGCCAGCCGCGGCAACCTGTTCAGCGGCGGCGCCGGCGAACAGGCCCTGGTCCTGTCCATCGCCACCCGCCGACGCGGCCGCGAGAACCGCTCCCGGGCCGGCTACTTCGCCTACTTCTCCGACCCGGCCAACGCCGTCCGCACCGCGCTCTCCTTCGCCGCGGAGGTCTGCCGGGAGATCGGCCAGTCCACCCGGGCCCGGGCACGGGGGCAGCGCCCACGCGTCAAGCGCGGCGGGCTCTACCCCTTCGTCCGCGCCTTCGCGACCGTCGTCGAACGGGACGTGGTCGTTGCCGCGGTGATGGGCGACCTGCTCGCCGGCCGCACCGCCGTCTACGCCGACCTCGTCGCCTACGACGAGGTCGCCCACCACTCCGGGCCGCGCAGCCGCGACGCCGACAAGGTGCTGCAGCGCCTGGACCGGTGCCTCGCCCTCATCGAGAAGGTCGCCGAACACGCCCCGCGCCCCTATCGGATCGTCGTGCTCTCCGACCACGGCCAGAGCCCCGGCGAGACCTTCCACGCCCGCTACGGCCTCACCCTCGGTGACCTGGTCCGCGCCGGCAGCGGACTGCCCGTACCGCGCAGGGCCGAGCGCACCCACAGTGGCGCCGAGGCACGAGCCGCCGTACGGGCCGCCCTGCGCAGGCCCGTCGAGGAGCGCGGCGAACGCCACCACCCCGCCGGCCGCCGCTCGGAACCGATCGTGCTCGCCTCCGGCAACCTCGGTCTGGTCTCCTTCCCGGACGTGCCGCACCGCATGACCAAGGAGGAGATCGACGCCCGTCACCCCGCCCTGCTCACCACCCTCGCCAACCACCCCGGCATCGGCTTCCTGCTGGTGCGCAGCGAGCGGCACGGCGGGCTCGTCCTCGGTGCGAACGGCGCGGAGATCCCGCTGGACCGGCTCGACGGTCACCCCGGCCCGCTGTCCTGCTTCGGCCCCGGCGCCGCCGACGCCGTCCGCCGCACGCACTCCTTTCCGCACACCGCCGACATCATGGTCAACTCCTGGTACGACCCCGCCGACGGCGAAGTCCTCGCCTTCGAGGAGCAGATCGGCTCCCACGGCGGACTCGGCGGCGCCCAGGCGAAACCGTTCCTGCTGTCGCCCCTCGCCCTGTCCGCGCCCGCCGACGACGGGCAGGAGCCGGCCGGCGCCGAGCAGGTGCACCACGTGCTGCGCCGCTGGTTGCGCGAGGAGAACGGCCCCCAGGTGCCGCTCACCCCGGAGGCCGAGGAGGAGCGGGCCGCCTGAAAATCGGCTGCGGCCGAGGGGACACGCGCCCACACTGTTCGAGTCGCCCACCCTCGAACCTCCCCAAGGAGCCTTGGTCTTGCAGGCTGCCGTCACGGTCACCCCTGCCCGTCTCCCCGAGCTGCTGCTCGGCCTCGCCACCGTCCGCCCCGTCTTCATCTGGGGCGCCCCCGGCATCGGAAAGTCCTCCCTGGTCCGGGAGTTCGCCGCCTCGCTGGGCCTGGAGTGCGTGAGTCTGCTCGGCACCCAGCTCGCCCCCGAGGACCTGATGGGCGTCCCGCAGATCCGTGAGGGACGGTCGGTGTTCTGCCCGCCGGAGGCGATCGCCCGCGACGAGCCGTACTGCCTGTTCCTGGACGAGCTGAACGCGGCCACCCCGGACGTGCAGAAGGCGTTCTACTCGCTGATCCTGGACCGCCGTATCGGCGCCTACGAGCTGCCCAAGGGCTCGATCGTCGTCGGCGCCGGCAACCGGGCCACCGACAACGCCCTCGCCCGCCCCATCGCCTCCGCCCTCGTCAACCGCCTCGCCCACGTCCACCTGGAGGCCTCCGCCCGGGACTGGCTCGCCTGGGCCGCGGGCAACGGCATCCACCCCTGGATCGTGGACCACGTCACCGACCGGCCCGACCATCTGTGGTCCAAACCGCCGAAGACCGAGGAGCCGTTCTCCACCCCGCGCTCCTGGCACATGCTCTCCGACGCGCTGCACTCCTTCGGCCGGGACCTCGACGAGGAGACCCTCAAGGTCCTCGCCCACGGCACCCTGACGCCCGCCCACGCGACCGCCTTCTGCGGCTACGTCAAGATCGTCCGCAGCCGCTTCGGCATCGAGGCGATCCTCAAGGGCGACGCCCGCTGGCCGCACCGCGTCGAGGACCGCGACCTGCTGTACCACCTCGCGGAGTCGTTCCGCGGCCGCCTGGTCAAGGAACTGCCCGTCAGCAAGGAGCACATGTCGGCGAACGGGCGCCAGACCGCGTACCGCGCCAAGTCCCTGCTCGTGCAGCTCGCCGAGATCTCCGTCGAGGTCGCGCAGAGCGTCATGGCCGCCGACGCCGACGGCAACCCCGTCCTGCCCGCCTGGTTCCTGATCGAGGCGGCCCGGGACATGCCCCGGCTGGTGGAGGCGCGCCGGTGAGCCGGGCCCGCGCGGCGAAGCAGCAGAAGAAGAAGGACCCGGCCGCTGAGGAGTTCGCGGCGGGTGTGGCGCTGCTGCGGGCCAACCCGGCGCTGCGCGCGGTGGAGTTCAGCGTCTGCCGCCATCCGGACTGCGGTCTCGCGCCGCGCGAGGGACTCGTGCGTGCCGACGCCGACGGTGATCGCGTGCTGCCCGCCTGGTTCCTGATCGAGGCGGCCCGGGACATGCCCCGGCTGGTGGAGGCGCGCCGGTGAGCCGGGCCCGCGCGGCGAAGCAGCAGAAGAAG